>NZ_FNHH01000005.1 GCF_900103545.1 Daejeonella rubra | reverse complement strand
CCAGGTTATGTAGTTAGTCTGCTTCTTAATGCAAGATAAAACACATGCACAAAATGTCATTCCTATATTTTGATTTTTTAAAATGTGCCTACTCAAGATGAATAGATTTTTCTTCTGCCCTTGTTTGCTGTGCGCGAATCGCAGGCATCAGCGCCTCTTTCAGGTTAATTTCCTGCAGGTTCACTGTAACTCCTTCCATCTGAGATTTGCTCCATGACAGAAGGTTACTGAGCATTTGCTGAGTGTTCTTTGTTTCACTCAATAGGCTGGAGGTGATACTTTGTTTTTGCTTCTCATCCAGATCTAACTCCGAAAGGAACTCCAGGTAATTTTGAATTGATCCGAGCGGAGCTCTCAGGTCGTGGGCAAGAATTGATAAGAGCTTGTTCTTGGTTTCATTGGATATTTTCAGCTCCTCTGCTTTTTCTTCTGCGACAATCTTCTCCCAGTTATAGCTTTTTCGAATGTAATTTGTAGCCGCAAAAATGAGTAAAGCGGAAAGAATATAGGTCGATCCGATATCGGCATACTGCAGTAAAAGATTTGGATATCGATTATCGATCAGGGAGGGGTTATGGTATGATAAGAACAACAGAATCATCACTTCCGAAATGTTTAGCAGCAGCCAAAAAGGGTATTGATTTTTCGGAACTATTATAGTTATCAGGAAAATACAGAGCAGGAATAACATTAAACCCGGGCCATTGATACCGGAGTTATAATAAAAATTTGTCACGAAAAGTCCATTTGCAGCCAATCCGAAAAGTATAATGCTGAGCTTTAACCTTTTAAGTACACGGGAAAGATAATATAACAACATAACCACCGCTTGCAGAATGCCCATCAAAATAGCGAGTTCATTCAAACCATACGAGATATTAAGCGGCATACTTACTGTCAGAATGAGAAATGAAATGACACATATCGTATGAAAAATACGAGCCTCAAGGGGAAAATCCTCTTTTGGACCTATAATCTTGATTAAATATTCTTTTATTCTATTTGCTCTCAAAACAAGTATTTTTAATCAATTGTATTCTACAAGTAATTCTAGGCAATCTACTGATTAGCAACTGATAATAGTTTTTTTAATTCGCTTAGGGTTTAATGAAAATCCCGTGAAATATGTATTTAAACGTTCCTTATTATTCTTTTTGATAGACTTACCGCCTATAAAAGGTGGCCATGGAGCGTGGATTCTTTATTAAATAATATACCCCTAACATCAAGTTCTATTTTACTGATTACATTCGAATTTATATACACTATTATATTAGAAATTAAGTTTAAATTTATTTAAATGAATAATAACAGAAGAGATTTTATCAGAAATTCAGGCTTGGTAAGCCTTGGCTTTCTGGGTTTGAGCCAGTTTGCTGCCAATGCGGCAGCATTAGGGTTTATTGAAGAAGGCAATTTTCTGCGCAATTATGGGCCGTTGACACACCGGCAGGACGATATTTTGAGCTTGCCCAATGGTTTTACTGCAAAAGTGATATCCCGGAAGGGGGATCTAATGAACGATGGATTTTCTGTCCCTGGAGCATTTGACGGGATGGGTGTATTTAAGTGGAAAAATAATAAAACCATTCTAATCAGAAATCATGAACTCTCACCCGGGGCAATTGCAAACGGGCCATTCGGAAAAAATAATGAACTGCTGAATAAAGTCGATAGAAAAAATATTTATGACTTCGGTAATACTGAGAGTTTGTGTTATGGCGGGACAAGCACCATGGTATATGATGAAAAATTGCAGAAAGTAGAGCTCGAATATTTAAGTCTTATCGGAACAGTTAGAAATTGTGCAGGAGGTATAACTACATGGAATTCCTGGATTACCTGCGAGGAAAGCACGCTGGTGAAAGGTGGAGAAAAGGGTAACCTTGAACAGGATCATGGCTATAATTTCGAAATCTTTGCTTCGGATAAGGTTGGCTTAACCGCACCTATTCCAATCAAACCCATGGGCCGTTTTGTCCATGAAGCTGTTGCTGTTCATCCGACTGAAGGAATAGTTTACCAAACTGAGGATAGTGGCGATAGTCTTTTTTATCGTTACCTGCCGAATAAGTTCGCCGATCTTCATAAAGGGGGCAAATTACAATGTATGGTCATTACTGAATGGGCAAGTGCAGATACCAGGAATTGGGAGAAATTGGATACTGATAAATTTCCGCAGAAGAAAAGCTTTGATGTTCATTGGATTGATCTTGATAATGTAGAAGCACCGGATGATGATCTGCGATTAAGAGGCTATAAAAATGGTGCTGCCCGTTTTGCACGGGGAGAGGGAATCTGGTATGGAAAGAATGAGCTGTTTTTTGCATGTACAAACGGAGGACACAAAAGTTACGGACAAATTTTCAAATACATTCCAAGTAAATATGAAGGCCAGGAACGTGAACGCGAATCACCCGGAAAATTGGAATTGTTCCTTGAATCCAATGATATAGACACATTTCAAAGTTGCGATAACCTCACCATAGCTCCATGGGGCGATGTAATCATCTGTGAGGATAAATCGGATGCAAGAATTATTGGAATTACTCCCGAGGGGAAGACTTATGTGATCGCAAAAAATGTCGGGTATCCAAAATCAGAATTTGCAGGTCCGGTCTTCTCACCTTCAGGCAAGACTCTATTTGTCAATATTCAGTCGCCGGGACTAACACTGGCGATCACCGGCCCATGGAATAGTTAATTTTATAGATTCGTTTTTAAAACAAAAGCTCCGTCAAATATTGCCGGAGCTTTTGTTATTTAAGGAATACCGCTTTATTTCCCTTTTATCCAAATCGCAAGATCATTGATCAGGTTAATATCAACATTTGCCGGTAAGCGATATTGAGTACCATTACCTTTTTCTTTTTGGGGGGATAAGAGGTGATTAAGATCAGGATATAATTTAAATGAGGCATTCGTGTTTGAAGCCAATGCGGTTCTCCAGATATTGAAATCCTGTACGGAAACCTGGAAATCCTTAGCTCCCTGTACTATAAGAATGCGGTTTTTGATCTTTTTTGCTGTGCCTACCTGGTCATGGTTGTTGAGATCTATCCAGTAGGATGCCGGAGCTCCAAGGATGATTGAATCAGGTGCAATAGCGCCCAGTTTTAATAATCTGGATTTATCAATGTCAATAGAAGATTCAACGAACTGTTGTTTTCCAGCCCTTGTTGTATCGCCTGATGCCTTATACAGGTATTCATTTTGTTCTGTGATAAGATCTGCAAATTTCCTTGCCGGAGCAGCAGCCAGGATAATACCATTCAGGCTGGCTGCAAGACTTGCGATTCTCGGTGCCAGCATTCCACCAAGGCTGTGTCCGAAAAGATAGATCTGGCTTTTGTTTACCCCCGGAAGTGTACTTGCGAGTGTGATCGCTGCAAGAGCGTCATCTAATACCTCCTCCTTAACAGTAAATGCCTTATTGAAAGAATTCGGATATACCATCGTCCGTTTTACATAACGGATACTACCTATTCCTTTTGCTGCTAATCCAGCAGCCAGATCTTTAAATGGTTTATTTGAACCAACAGTTTCATCCATATCAGATGGTCCTGATCCATGCACCATTATAACAACCGGAAAGTTTGAAACTTTCTTAGGACTTGTAAAAATCCCCGCCATCTCTCCTTCAGCGAACTTAATTTTTATTTCCTTTTCAGTGTAGAGGGTTGTATCTGCATAAGCAGGTAATGCATATTCGGCTTCAGTAGCTTTAGGAGATATGAAAAATCCTACCAATTTTTCAGCCTTATTAAACATAAAGGTGAATGGTTGAGAACCTTTTGTGAAACCGCAGGTAAGTATCACCTGATAATATTCTCCCTGAACAGAACTTTTTGCTCCATCCACAGATTCGTAGGTTCCCAGACTATTTTCCAGCCTTAGCCAGAAAAGTTTGAGTTCATCCACAGAGATCTGGGCTTTTACACTTTCATCAAAAAAACCATGCGCTTCATCAAATTTACCCTGGTTCATTGTTTCGAAAAACTGGTCTGCACGGTTCATAAGGCTTACCACGCTTTGAGCAAAACTTAAATGGCTGATAAAAAGCAGTACTATAAGGACTTTAAAAAATTTCATTCTATAATTAGATTTCTGATTCTGGGTCGAAAGATAAGAAAATTAAGGTTTATGACAGACAGAATTAATCTTAGTCCCGGATGCCAGATTGTTGTTTCTGTGCAGTTTATCTGCTACAGGTATTCCTATTGGAAACCCCGAATCATCATTAAAAAAGTATTTTACTGCTTAGTTCTTTGTCAATGCTGATGTAACCGGGGTATTTTATCAATTTATTACCAACCATAAAGCTTGGTCGGATCTTAATAGTTACCAAACCTTTCTTCTCTCCGGGTCCGCTTTCTGCACCACCCATAAATGCCACTAGTTCCTCCATAGTTTTTCCATTCGATAAAAATGAATAGATATTGGAATTGATCTGTACCGGAACAATGGTTGTGGCACCAGACTCTACACTGATTTTTCTATCCACAGATCCTGCAGCAAGTTCCTGGCCCTTTATAAGTATGATATAGTCAAACTGATTGATTGCAGCAGTTTTAGATGTGGGGTTATTGATGCTTAGTTTCACATTGGCACTTAATGGAATATTTTTTCTGAACAAGGCCAAAGCTAGTCCGGGTACACTACTCAACTCAAACGTTTTGTTCTTAACGAGCTTGCTGATGTCTTTTCCTGCCAGATACACACTATCCGCAGATTTTATGCTGTAATTGCATTTTTCCAGTACATCTATTTTTCGGGATATTCCGCAGCTTGAAGCTAGTAGGGCAAGACTGCAAATTAGAATATATTTTTTCATGAATAGCTTAACGCTGATTTCATGCCAAATTATACCTTTTTCACAATAAATCCTGAATTTGGATCAAATATGATTCTAATTTACCCCTGACAGCTGAATTATCTTTGGAATATCTGTCAGTATAAATAGATTTGAAGAATCGTTTGAACAGATCTTATTTAATAAAAGCTATTTTAGTTTAAAAAATTAAAAAGATGATACTGTCATTTTTATATCTTCAGCCCAATAGCGTATAAACTAACCCCCCCCTTAAAGGCCCCTATGTCAAATTCCATTAAATTCTGCTCAATGTTCATACTCCTTAGTATGTTATCTTACACCACAATTGCTCAGCCTGTCTTAAGTAATCATACTTTTTCCCAGGAAAACAATCAGATCGGGATACTTAGTTTACCTGGAGCGGAAGCTAAATTTAAACTTAGTGGTGAGAATTCAGGTTTGTTCAGACTGAAAGCAAATAAGTTATCGATCCGTAAAGGAAGCATTAAGTCGGATGTTAAATGGTATGACCTGACCATCACGGCTAAAACTAAGTCGGGGAGTTTTGAACAAACATTCCGACTGGTGAAAGATGAGTTTATCAGGAACAGGGTAGTTGCACATCGCGGAGCATGGAAAAACACTGGAGCAACTGAAAATTCTATTGCCGCATTACAGCATGCCATCCGTTTGGGATGCCAGGGTTCTGAGTTTGATGTCCATATGACTGCTGATTCGGTATTGGTTATTAATCATGATCCTACGATACAGGGTCAAACTATTCATACAAGCCCTTCAGCAAAATTACTGGCATTAAAACTGCCAAGCGGAGAAAATATGCCTTCCCTGGAATCCTATCTGAGAGCAGGTATGACACAAAATAACACAAAACTTATTCTTGAGATCAAACCAACGATAAACAAGGAACGTGCTCTTCAGCTTACTAAAAAGGTGATGGCTACGGTTAAAAATTTGAAGGCACAGGCATGGATAGACTATATCAGTTTTGACTATACTATCTGTATGGAGCTCATGCGCCTGGACCCGCATGCAAGGGTTGCTTATCTGAATGGTGATAAATCGCCCGAAGTGCTGGCAGCAGATAAATTGTGGGGACTGGATTATAACCAGAGTGTTTATCAGAAAAATCCTGATTGGATCGCGCAAGCAAAACAAAAAGGTTTAACCATCAATGCATGGACGGTTAACAATCCCGCATTGCTGCAATCATTTCTTGATCAGAAAATTGATTTCATTACTACAAATGAACCTGAGTTACTTTTGAAGATGATACAAAAATAAATGTCAGGGAGTACTAAGTTCAACTCATTGACAATACATATAAAAACACAAAATTTTTGCCCTTGCTACAAAAGATAGAAAAGTCTAATAATCTGGTTTATCGACTCAGTGCATTGTTTTCAATGATGAGAAGTTCATTTACCTTGTTAAAACTGAATGATCCTCTGAGAATGGGAGCAGCCACTGCCTTTTTTGCCACCTTTGCCTTACCGCCAATTCTGATCATTTTTACCCAGTTCTTTCGGTTTGCGGTAGATCCTAACGAACTCAGTTCTGACCTTATCGATCGTTTGGGGCATATTTTAGGTACCAACAGCGCTCGTCAGGTTGAGGGTGTGCTGGAGGCTGTAAGCGGACTTAGTCATAGCTGGTATGTTACCGTTCTGGGATTCATCTTTCTTATGTTTGTTGCAACAACACTCTTTGATGTGATCAAAAATTCATTGGGTCAGATCTGGGATATCAGAATAATGCCTAAACCCGGTATCGGCTTCCGGCTTAAATACCGTTTAAGGTCATTGATCGTAATTTTCCTGGCCGGTTTTCTATTCCTGGCCGGTCTTGTCATTGAGAGTTTTCAGGCCATCATGGGTGATTATATTGATGAGGTTTGGGGCGGTGGTGGCTGGTTTTTTAATCGCCTGATCAATGAGATCGTATTTGTTGTTGCGGTCACTATCTGGTTAGCTTTTTTATTCCGTTTTCTAACAGCAGGAAGACCTAGATGGAATATTTGCCTGGGTGGCGGTTTCTTTACAGCAATTCTGTTTACACTTGGAAAGTGGATACTGGGCTATCTCTTAATCAGAAGTAATATCAGTACTATTTATGGTGCCTCCGGTTCAATGGTGTTGATCATGCTATTTGTATTCTATTCGGCTATGATCTTTTACTACGGGGGTTGTTTTGTAAAAGTTTTGAGTGATACTCATGATGAACCAATCCGTCCTGTGAAAAAGGCATTTGCAATAGAAACACAGGAGATCAGAATTGATCCCGGACCAGGTATAGATCTATAATTAAGCATCAGGAATTGGTCTTAAAATAAGTCCTTATGAAAGCAAAAACATTGATACCGAAAGACATTGATGAATATATTGCTCTATTTCCATCGAACGTTCAAAAGACTCTCCAAAAACTGAGAACGGTGATCAATTCAGCTGCTCCCGATTCCATTGAGATGATCAATTATCAGATGCCAACATTCAGGCTCAATGGCAATTTGGTCCATTTTGCAGCTTATAAAAATCATATTGGCTTTTATCCGGGACCATCCGGAATATTGACATTTTATGATGAGTTATCAGCTTATGAATTATCCAAAGGAACGATAAGATTCCCTATCGATGAGGAATTGCCTTATGATCTGATTATCAGAATAGTAAAATTCAGAGTGAAGGAAAATCTGGCAAAGCCTCAAAGAAAGTGATCAGTCTCAGAAAAGGTTTTCAAATTCAACAATCTGCTAATAACATTTGATATTAAGATTTCATTATTATCTTCACAGGTTAATTAGCAGAAGAAAATGAAATCAACCTTTAAAGTTTCATCTACAATTTTTAAATCCATTTATGCATTCCTGATAATCTGTACTGCAGGATCAGGGTATGCGCAAATCGTATCTCAGGTGCCCCTGAATGATTTTTCAGCATTCAAAGCTCCTTCAAAAAGCTGGCAGATAGCCGGTTCAGTTCAGGCAGATATTAGCAAAACCAATATCTTTACCCTTGCAAATGGTTCTGGAATCCTTGTTAATTTTCCTGATAAAAGGAACAAAGGGGAGGATCTTTATACCCTTGCCGAGTATGGCGATATTGATCTGGAGCTTGAATATCTGATGGCTTCAGGATCTAATTCAGGTATATATCTTCAGGGACGTTATGAAATACAACTGGAAGATACCTGGGGTTCACCCAATCCAAGATCAGGAAATAACGGCGGAATTTATGAACGCTGGGACGACAGTAAGCCCGATGGCCAGAAAGGTTATTCAGGTTATGCGCCAAGGCAAAATGCCAGCCGGGCACCGGGTTTATGGCAGAAATTGAAAATTTCCTTTAAGGCCCCCCGTTTTGATGGATCCGGCAGAAAGATCGCCAATGCGGTCATGTTAAGGATCGAACTGAACAGTGTGATCATACATGATAACGTTGAACTTTCGGGACCAACACGAGGATCAGTTAGTAATACTGAAGCGGCAACAGGCCCGCTTCGTTTGCAGGGAGACCATGGAGCCGTAGCCTTCAGGAATATTAAGATCACCAAATATGATAGTCCGCGGCCAGTTGAAAGATCTACAACAAATGGCAATGCAGTTGACCCGATTCTGATCGATGCTTCTGATAATATTATACTTAGAAGTTTTATGGATCTTCCAGGTTCGCCGCGTGTAGTGCATGCCGTTTCTGTGGGAAGCCCGGAAAAGGTTCATTATACCTATGATATGGATAATGCTATGCTTGTTCAGTTATGGAGGGGAGGCTTTTTGAATGCTACACCAATGTGGCATGATCGGGGAGATGGTTCATCAAGGCCTTTGGGTATGGTTCAGCGCCTGGGTAAACCTTTGCAGGCAATAGCCCGTCTTTCTAACGTACAGTCTGTCTGGATCAGTGATACAGCCGGAACAGGATACAGACCAAAGGGATATGTGGTAGACGAAAAAGGGATTCCTTCATTCCGTTATTTAACCTATGGAACATCTGTAAACGATCAGGTAAAGGTATTGGATTTGGGAAGGGGAATTAGTCGTAAAATTACAATCACTGACCATGTGAATGATCTGTATTTCCGCTTGGCTGAGGCTGAAAGTATCATTCAAACTGCGGATGGAATGTATCTGATCGATAATCAATCCTATTATCTTCGTCTGGATGATGCAGGTGGCGCAAAGCCCATTATACGTGATCAGAATGGTCGAAAGGAACTGATCATTCCTATCGTTAAGTCAATAAGCTATTCAATTTTATTCTAATTCAGGACATGAAAAATATCAATAAACTATATAAAACAGTCCTTTTAGCCGCATTTGTGTTTAGCGGTATTTCTGCTTTTGCACAGGAAACGCCTAAGGAAGAAGATTTCTTTAAGATCATGAAGGTTGCCACTCCTGAAGGAATCATACTTGAAGTAGGTGGTCTGGTAAATCTGCCTAATGGTGATCTCGGAATCTCTACCCGTCGGGGAGATGTTTTTATTGTTGAGAATCCGACAAGCAGCAGGCCTTATTTTAGAAAATTCGCATCCGGTTTGCATGAAATTCTCGGATTAGCCTATAAAGATGGTGCTTTTTATTGCGCACAGCGTGGTGAGCTGACCAAACTGGTGGATACCAATATGGATGGAAAGGCCGATGTGTATGAAACGATCTACTCATGGCCGCTTTCAGGTCATTATCATGAATATAGTTTCGGACCGAAGATCGCCCCTGACGGCTCATTTTTTGTAACCGGTAATGTTGCTTTTGGTAATGAGGAATGGTGGCGCGGTGAAAGTCGTGTGCCATGGAGAGGCTGGGCCATGCGTATTACTGAGGATGGAAAAATGGAGCCTTGGGCAACAGGAATGCGTTCTCCCGCCGGACTTGGATTTTTAAATAATGAATTGTTCTATACGGATAATCAGGGCGATTGGATGGGTTCCGGTGCTTTGTGGAAGATAGAAAAAGGCGATTTTATGGGACATCCTGCAGGTTTGGCCTGGAGCGGAATGCCAAACTCTCCGGTTAAATTAACAGAAGCCCAGTTTAATTCGAAGATTGATCCGCGGAAGGTGAAGAATGATAAGGGCCGGTATATTAAACCTGAAAATGTGGTGAATGAGAATTTCAAAACACTTTTTGACATGAAAAAAGAGTTTCCTGAATTGCGACTACCTGCTGTTTGGCTGCCCTATGGAATTTTAGGTATATCTAATTCAGAGCCAATTACTATCCCTAAAGGTTATTTCGGTCCCTTTGAAGGTCAAACTCTGGTAGGTGATCAGGGAATGAGCATCCTGTCAAGGGTATTCATGGAGAAGGTCAATGGGGAATATCAGGGAGCATCCTTTATGTTCCGGTCAGGATTCCGTTCAGGAGTTCTGAGAATGTCATGGGCGCGCGACAGTTCACTATTTATTGGCGAAACAAACCGGGGATGGGGTTCTGCCGGAGAGGCAAATGAAGGCCTGCAACGCTTGGTTTGGAATAATAAAACACCTTTTGAGATGAAAGCTGTCAGAGCAATGCCTGATGGATTTGAAATTGAATTTACTCAGCCTGTTGATCCGAAATCTGCTGAAGATCTGGCATCTTATGCAGTGGAAAGTTATATCTATAAATATCATCCTGTTTATGGTAGTCCGCCGGTTAATAACGAAAATCTTACTATCAAGGGAGTTAAACTATCTGCAGATGGACTTAAAGCTAGGATCATTGTAGATAATCTTCGCAGATATTATATCCATACTATTAAGCTTGATGGTATCCGTGAACGGGATAATTTCTATTCATTGGTACATTCTACAGCCTATTATACGCTGAATAATATTCCCGAAGGAGCTAAACTATCAATGACAGAAGTAAGTACTAAAAACTCTGCTATTGTGATAGCACAGGCTCCCGCAGCAGTTGGCGGTATAAAGAAGGCAGCGGTTGCAGCACCTGCAAAGCAGGTAGCTCAAGTGCCTGCGCAAGCAGAAAAGGCACCTACTTATAACGATGTAAAAGGGATGTTAGCATCTTATACCTGTTTATCATGTCATAACCCTGATAGAAAGTTGGTTGGACCAGCATTTAAGGATATTGCAAAACGAAAATATAGTCCGGAAAAAATTCTTCAGCTGATCCATAACCCACAGCCTGAAAACTGGCCGGAGTATCCAACACCTATGCCGCCTATGCCTCAGGTTAAAAAAGAAGACGGCTTGAAAATAGCTGCTTATATCAATTCTCTCAGATAAAATTTGTTTTATCCAATCCAGCCCGGTTACTCCTGACTAAAAAAGGTGGCCGGGCTTTTTTATTAAAAATAATTTCAAAAATTCATCTGCGCTTCATGTTCGATGGCAATCTTTGAATATAGATTATCGCATTTACCTAAAATATGGGACATGAAAAAACAACTTTTATTAGCCGCAGCTTTATTATTCACAGTTTCTGCTTACTCACAAATTAGCCCTGAACATGGTACTAAAGTTAGAACCATGGCCAGAACCGGAACAGAATCTAATGGTACTGCTGTAAGTACTGTTGCTACCGATGGTTCTCAGGCTCCTGTAAAATCCAGGGGAGGAAAAACTGATCGTATGAAAGGAAAAGAAGGATGCAGTACTTCTGGAAAAACACGTGGAGCAGGGATGGGCGGTGGTGTAAGAACCGGCGTCAGACCTAATTCAGGTGCAGGTTCGAAACTCAGCCGTCCGAATATCGGGATCAATAACCGTATAAATATCGGTGCCCGGAATTTGTAAGGCTTCTATCATATATTACCTTTATATATAAGAATGATCGTTTGTCTCAAAAGAGGCAAACTTTCATTATTTTTACACAAAATGAAATTAATAAGTGTTTGTCGTACAATCTTCCTGTTTGCCATTCTTGGCATACTTCCGGCTATGCTATATGCCGGGGATAAGGAAATTTATGATAAACCCCTCATAAAGATAAGTTTAGAGGAGATCTCATCGGTTTTTATGGATTCTATTCCAGTAAGAAGAGGAGGAGACAAGAAAGAACAGGATCGTCCTGTTGGTGATATCAGGCAAGGGGAGAACAGACCCGGAGAAAACAGGCCGGATGATATCAGACGCGTACAGGAAATAAATGGCGAAAATCAACGGATTCGTCAAAAATCAGGAATTAAACAAGTACCACGCTCAATACCCAAATTGAAGCCACAGGCAGTAACTGACCGCATACCAATAAGAAGACCACCAATGAGAATTCCCAAGAAGGGATTTGGAGGAATTCATTTTTAAAGGCCTTATTGATTTTATATGAAAAGAGGGTGTATTTTACTGGCGACTGGTTTGCTTTTAGCAGGTAATGCTTTTGCCCAGCGTGATTCTATAGATGCCGAAGCTAAAAGAACAACACTTACCCTTGCAGGAATATATGGCAATAATGCCAACTACTATGGTCAAACGGCAGAGCAAAAACTTCCCTATATTCTTACAAATGCTGCTTTAAGGTTAAAAAACGGTTTTTATTTTTCAGCAGGCTCTTATAAATTGATCAATGCAGGAGGTTCTGCTATTTCTGAACTTGATCTTTCGGTCGGATTTGAAGCAGACTTGACTAAAAATTTCAGTGGTTCTGTTGGATACAGCCGTTCTATTTTTGCGAAGAATTCTCCCCTTTTGGGTGCCGCAAATGAAAATACACTAAGCGCTTCACTTGCCTACGATCTGAATTTTTTAAAGACCGGTTTAAGCACCTATTATGCTTTCGGTACTCAGCGTGATTTATTCATGTCATTCAGTGCATCAAAAGCCCTAAATCTTGGAAGCTTGTTTTCTGATAAGGATTTTATCTCTTTCGAACCAGGACTTGAGCTTGTTGGTGGTACGCTGCATTATCTGGAGGAATATATTGTCAGGCGCGACAGATTTGGATATCCAATGCCCATTGATCCGTACCCTATAAACAGGGAACAAAACTATACCATAACCAGAAATGCAAGCAGCTTCGATATGATCTCATACAACATGAATTTTCTGCTGGGGTATAACCGTAGCAATTACCTGATCGAAACTGGCTGGCAAGTTTCAACTTTAGGTAGAAATGTTTCTGAAACAAAGCAAAAACCACGTTCATTTTTTAATTTAAGTTTCTATTACCAATTTTGATTTGAAAGTACTCCTGATCGAAGATGAGAAAACGCTGGCTTATGAAGTTGAGGCGTTCCTGAAAAAGGCATTTTATATATGCGATATGGCTCATACAGCACGTAAGGGACTCGAAATGCTTGGAGTAAACCCTTATGATTTTGTTTTACTTGACCTGGGATTACCTGATCTGGATGGATTAAAAGTGCTTCAGGAGGCTAAAAAACTAAATCCTGATGCGGCTTATATCATTCTGACTGCCCGTGGAAATATTGAAGACCGTATCGTCGGACTAGATCTTGGTGCCGATGATTATCTCCCCAAACCATTTTCATTGCTTGAACTTCAGTCGAGGATGCAGGCGATCTCCAGAAGAAAATTTAATTTAAATACCCAGGAAATTCCATTGGGAGAATTCATTATTGATCTTCAAAAAAGGGTTGTTAGCCATCAGTCGAACGAGATTGACCTGACGAGAAAGGAATTTGACTTACTTAGCTATCTGCTTTTACATAAGAACAGGGTACTGACCAGGATGCAGTTAAGTGAGCATATATGGGGAACATTTGCTGATGATGATTACGACTCGAATTATATCGATGTTCATATTAAGAATATCCGTAAAAAGCTTGGTGCCTTCGGACAGGTAGAATGGCTTGAAACGGTAAGAGGTGTAGGATATAAAATCAGGAAATAGTTTGAAATTAATCAGCAAGCTTACTTTATTCATAACCTTATCGAAGCTTGCTATAGTTTTGCTGTTTGTACTTACCTTACCCTATCTGATAGAGGGAATTGCCCGAAACTATACTGATTATTATCTTCAGCAGCAGCAGAAAAAAGTTCTGGAGGTAGTAGCCCGTAATGGCGTTGAAACTTATCTGCAGGGGGAAGAAAGTTATGGTAGTTATACCATGCTTAAGGAGGAATATATCTCACTTGAGCCTGTAGAAAAGGGTTTTGTTCTGGATACCATCTATACCGATGAGCGAATAATAGAGCAGGACACGCTTAATTACAGGGTTTTAACTCATTCATTTATAACAGAGAATGGTACCTACCTGATGGAGGTTGGGAAAACTATTGAAACAATCGATCAGTATAAACGTCCGCTGCAGCGTATTGCAACCTATGTTCTACTTGGATTAATTCTCCTAACCCTGATCATAGACTTGTTCTATACCCGTTTCCTGCTCAGACCTCTGGACCGGATCATCCGGACCAAAATAAGCAACAAGAGATTCCCTTTTAATGAGAATTCCGTTCCTATCAAAACCACAACTACTGATTTCAGGTTTCTGGATGATTCATTGATCAGCCTGATGGAGCAGATCCATGAGGCATTTGAGAAAGAAAGAGAGTTTACAGCCAATGCTTCTCATGAGTTGATGACTCCAATCGGGATCTTACAAAATAAGATCGAAAACCTGATGGGTGAACCTGAAGTTTCTGACTTTGTACAGGAACGCCTGATCGGGATGCAAAAAACCCTGAACCGCCTGAAACGCATCGTCCATTCATTGTTATTGATCTCCAGAATTGAAAATGAACAGTTCAGTAAAAAAGAATCAGTATCTGCAGCTGAGTTATTTGCTGATGTGATGGATGAGATCAGCCACAGGTTTAACGAAAGAGATATTAGCCTGAAGATCGATATCTCAAGTGAAGTGATCCTTGAAAATATTAACCGTGATCTTCTTTTTCAGATGATATACAACCTAGTGAACAATGCGATCAGGTATAATAAACCGTCGGGATTTATTCATATTGCTGATCGTATTAATCCTGATGGTTCCTATGATGTTGATCTGATCGATAGCGGCATAGGTATCCCTGAGGAAGATATCGGCACAATTTTCAACCGTTTCAAGAAAGCCAATAAGTCGGAAGACGGTGCCGGATACGGCCTTGGGCTTTCTATAGTAAAAAGTATTGCTGATTATCATCATATCAGTATTTCGGTGGATTCTGATATCTCACAAGGAACAACATTTACGATTTCCTTTCCTGCAGAACTGATAAGATCTTAATGAATTTTCCTATGCTTGGGGTTATTCACCAACCGCTTATAACACCGTCATTTTGAACACGCGATGGATATTATCCAGCTTAAATATACTTTGGCGCGTGGAGAAATCTGTTAATCAGGGTAGTGTTTTCAGGAATTAGATTAATCGTCGTGACTTTCTGTATAACGGCAGGCAGGCTCGCAAACACATTCCTGGTGTTTATTTTCCTAAACAACCCATTGCATGCTTAATGTGCGAAACTCACTTTTTTTCAGTTTTGTGTAACCAATTTATTTGGCTATCGTCTTATTTGCGAATACAGGTTACAAACAAAATAAATAAGCAATGAATTTCCTGCTTTGAAGCAAGGGCTATGTTTATGGCTCAATGGAATGTTTTGCCCGGTTTATAAAAAATGAGATAAATGAAAATACGATACACAGCTCTAACAGTTACTTTTTTATGTTTTTTTCTTCTAACGAGCATCATTCAGGCGCAGGTTAAACTTCCCGGGTCAAAAGTCAGTGGTACAATCCTGGATGAGGAAAAGAAGATCCTTGATTTTGCTACGATCAGTCTGTTGAATGCTCGGGATTCCTCCCTGATCCGCACTGCTGTTAGCGGACTGGATGGAAAATTTATCCTTCAGGAACTTCCGGCAGGAGATTATATCCTTTTTGCAAGTATGGTCGGTTTTCAGAAAACCGGGACCAAAATATTTAGCCTGAATGAGTCCAGTCCGGTGATGAATTTTCCAGATTTTATATTAAAAAAGGATAATAAAATGCTTGGCGAAGTAACAGTAAGAGCCGTAAAGCCTTTTATAGAACGTAAAGTTGACAGGCTGGTTGTGAATGTTGAGAATAGCAGTGTGTCAGCAGGTTCTACCGCATTGGAGGTGCTTCAGAGAGCTCCGGGTGTAACTGTCGACCAGAATGACAACATCGCCATGCAGGGTAAGCAGGGTGTTTTGGTCATGATCGATGGGAAGCAAACCTATATGAGCAATGCAGATGTAGCTAATCTGCTTAGAAATATGCCAAGCTCCCAGATCGAAACCATTGAGCTGATCACCAATCCATCTGCAAAATATGATGCGGCAGGTAATTCGGGAATCATCAATATCAAAACGAAGAAGAGCAATAGTGTTGGTACAAATGGAACATTGACCGCAGGTGCCGGCTATGGTGATAATTATCGTTCGAATGCTGGCCTGACATTGAATCACAGAAATAAGGATATCAATCTTTTTGGGAACTATAATTTCTCCAGCACAGATCGTGCTCAGAATATGATCATCAACAGGGAGGTTAGCAATTCAATTACCAAAACATATTTCGGGCAGCAGGGAAATTCTTTCAGGAAGAACGATAGCAATAATTTTAAAGCAGGGCTGGACATTTTCCTGAATAAGAGCAACACCCTTGGATTTTTGATGAATGGATACAGTAATTCAGGAACTGAGTTGTACAATAATACCACATTTATCGGGCGATCATTCAGCCAGGCCGATTCATCCGTAATCGCTATCAATGATGGTAGAAGCCAGTATAGAAATATGGCTTATAATCTGAATTATAAATCAGTTCTGGATACTTCCGGTAAGGAGCTTTCAGTTGACCTTGACTATTCTCGCTTCAATGCGAATGAAAGAACCTTGTATGATAATCATTTTGTCAATTATATTGGACCTGACAGAGCTCCGTCATTAATAAAGAACAGTACTCCGGCTCTGATCAATATTAAGGCACTCAAAATTGATTATTCTATGCCCTTAAATAAGACAATGAAATTTGAAGCCGGCTTGAAGAGCAGTATTGTTAAAACGGATAATGATTTCAGATTTGAAGAGTTCAAAACCAATAACTGGGAAAATGATGTCCGGAGAAGTAATCAGTTCGTTTATGATGAAAACGTGAACGCAGCCTATACCAATCTGAATAAGCAATTCAAGTCAACCACTGTTCAGCTTGGTTTGAGGGCAGAGCAAACAAATTCAAAGGGGAATTCAATAACTACCTCAAAACTGGTAGAACGTTCTTATATAGATATTTTTCCGAGTGTCTTTATTAATCAGACACTTTCAAAGAACCATGATATGGGATTATCCTACAGCCGGCGTATCGATCGCCCGAGTTACGATGCGCTAAACCCATTCATTTATTTTCTGGATCAGTACACCTATAATCAGGGTAATCCATTTCTAAATCCACAGTACACCAATAACTATGAATTGAGTTATAACTATAAAAAGACCTATAATTTAACGCTCAATTACAGTTTGACCAGAGATGTGATCACCGAGGTTCTGCTTCCCGATACTGCTAAAAAAGCATTGTTTCAGACCAATGAGAACCTTGATAAGCAGATCCATTATGGGGTAAATCTAACTGCACCTGTTACATTAAGCAAGTGGTGGAGCAGCAGCAATAATATTCAGTTATATTATCTTGGATTTAGATCACCGAACCTCAGAGGGCAGGAGCTGAACAGCGGAAAAGTGGCTCTGCAGCTTAATTCGCAGCATAAATTCATAATAACCAGTACTTTAAGTGCTGAACTAATTGCAGATTACAGGTCGCCCTTTGAATATGGAACTTTAAAACTGAGTTCACAATACGGAATTGATCTGGGCATCAGTAAGTCGTTGCTTAAAAAGCGGGCTAATATAAAACTTGCCCTGAGTGATGTATTTGATACCCGGGATCAAACCATAACAAGTGCCTATACGGGATTAAAATACAATCTTTTTCAGAAAAATGAAACCCGGATTGGCCGGATTAGTTTTTCCTATCGATTTGGGAAGAGTGAAATTAAACCGGAGCGTCGCCGTTCAACTGGCCTGGAAGACGAACAAAGTCGGATTAAGAATTAAAGATTTTCTTTTTAGGGCCCGAAGAGATTCGGGTCTTTCAATTCATCCTGCTGTCCAATTATCCTCAAAATGAGATCCAGAAAATTTATGATCAAATTTTTCTTTTTCTGTAACCAAAGCTAAAGTTTGACGTCTTATTATTGAATTGGTTAATTGAGGTAATGCCCTGAACATTTATGAGGAGTTTGTACAGGGCCTAAAAGTAAAGTTGATTGGTTAAAGGCCCGGAGAGATCCGGGTTTTTCCTTTTTAAGGCTTTCTTAAATTATGTCTTTTAATACCTGCCATACATTTTCTGCAACTATTTTATGTCCTTCCGGTGTAGGGTGAATTCCATCCTGCTGATTAAGTTCAGGTACCCCTCCAACCTTATCAAGCAAGAAAGGAACCAGAGTCATATTGTTTTTCTTTGCAAGCTCCGGGAATATAACACGAAATTCAGAGGCATATTTACTTCCCATATTCGGAGGAACCTCCATACCGGTCATAACAAGTTTCGCTTCCGGATATTTTGCTTTCACCTGATCGATGATACTTTGAAGGTTTTTTCTTGTTTCGCTGACCGGGATACCTCTTAAACCATCATTGGCTCCCAATTCAAGAACAAAAATGTCGACCTTTTCCTTTAAAAGCCAGTCGATGCGGGCTTTTCCGGCAGCAGAAGTCTCACCACTCAGCCCTGCATTGATTACCTGATAAGGAAGTTTCAGGGAATCGATCTTGTTCCCAATGATCGCCGGGAATGCCTCCTCGGGTTCAACTCCAAGTCCGGCGGTCAGGCTATCACCAAAGATGAGAATATTTTTCTTTGAAGTTAAATTCTTAACCTTCAAGCTATCGGCAGATTCACCTTCTGCTTTTTTGTTTTCTCCGCTTCCGCAAGCGCAGAGAATGGATAAAAGGAATATTGTGCAGTATAATTTTATTTTGAACATAAGACTTGACTAAGACAACCCGAAAATACTGTTTTAGGGAATTGTTTCCAAAAGGGATTTCGGAAGTTTATGGGAATATATATTTAATAGTACACCTTTGTATGTTGGCTTTTCTGATATACTTCTTACAAAATTCTGCTAAAATTGATAAGACACTTTTGTTTTAGTTAAATTCTCTATTGGAGTTTGAAGAGCCCGAATTGATTATAGCGAAATCTTATCGCTAAGAGGATATGGCTGAGGATCGTTTGCTTAAATGCTTATAACAAATAGGTGCCTTTACGGTAGATCGGTAATCAGTTATCGGCTATCAGCCTGGGCTGAAATGCAAACGTACCAATCCTAATTATATAGCAAATATTTCTTTCTCATCTCTTTATATTGAGACAGCCCCGGCTCCCAGCTTGCGCGAATTTCCGCTTCAGATTTACCATCTATGATCTGCTGCCTGAAAAGGCCGGAGCCGATCTGTATTTCAATATTATTCATCTGTTTGCTCAGTTTGGAGTCAAAGAATTTTTCTTTATAAGGATGTGCCTTATACAATTCCATTATCCATTGGAGGTTTATCTGCTTCTTCTTTCTCAATTGCTCAACATCGTAGTTGCGCAGGTCGAGTCCGTAGCTAACCTGGTTCATGAAAAGCGGCGTTTCTGCCATGCCTTTTATACCAGTTGGTGTAAAGTTGAACTCATACTTGCCCTTTAGCTCCGGGCTGCCGAGTACGGTAAACGGGAAATAAGTACCGCGGCCGAGATTAATGTAAGTTCCTTCAAACATACATGTAGAAGGATACAGCATTACCGCCTGCTGGGTATTCAAATTAGGCGAAGGACTGACAGGCAAGGTGTAAGGCATATCATGGTTGTAATTGGCAACTTTGACGATTCTGAGCTTACATTTTACTCCACCTTTTAACCATCCCTGGCCATTCGCCATTTGTGCGAATTCAGCTACTGTTAAGCCATGCGACATAGGTATAGGGAACATGCCGATACCTGATTTATACTTCATGTCAAGCACAGCGCCATCCACCAGGTAGCCATTAGGATTGGGTCGGTCCAGGATAAGGAGTTCCTTGCCATTTTCATGACAGGCCTCCATTAAACGGCTCAGCGCGTTGATATTAGTATAAAAACGTACGCCTACATCCTGCAGGTCATATACCATTACGTCGACATCAGCCATGTCCTCTTTCGAAGGCTTATTCTTTTTACCGTATAAGGAAATAACAGGGATGCCGGATTTAGCATCAATCTCATCCGCTACATGTACTCCTGCACTTGCGTTACCGCGGAAACCATGCTCCGGGCCAAACACTTTAACTATATTGATACCCAAACTCTTTAGGCTGTCGACCAAATGAGTTTTACCGATTATAGAGGTCGGGTTGGCAAGAATAGCCACACGCTTCCCCTTCAGGTAAGGCACATATTCTTCTGTAAGTTCAGCACCGGTTTTAATGGGATTTGCAGAATTCGCCAGCGAGCTGGTTCGTGGCTTAGTAGCAGAACAGCTGAGGGTTAAGACGGCAATACAGATAATTAGAAATTTCATAGTAGATATTTTGGGGCTAAGATAGTAGTTCGGGCTGAGAAAGAGGAAGTATTCAGTAATCAGTAATCAGTCCGGGTGGAGAAGCAAACATATCGTGCCTCAGCCAGTCCATTTTTTCTTTTTGCAAGCATTTGTTGATCTGTGAATGTATTTGCAAAACAAAAGAAAGACGCGAAATCCGATTTGCTGACCCATATCGACCTCCAAAACGTCCACTTTCACACCCCGGCAGGATTTTGACTCAGGCATATAGACTAATGATTTTATTAGGGGAGATACAGGATAATTTTTTTTAGTAGGCAGCTTTTACCGTGAAGCCGATACCGAACATCCCAACTTTTTCCCAGGAGCCCTGACTTGTTTGACGAGCAATGAGTGATCCTTTGATGAAGCTTCCGGAAAATATTGTAGTACCTGATGCACTTTCAATCCATTCAAGACTTACAAAAAAGTCGTCCTCAGCAACGATATTATAGGACCTCAAATCGACAAATAACTTTCCATTCTGCACCGGGGCATTTACGATGATGTTCTTATCCTGAATAAGCTTGTCGGGAAGCCCATCTTTTAGGCTATAAAAATTCAGCCTTAGTTTAACCGGTTTATTATCATTTGAAACCACAGATGCAGTAAATGATTTTATGAATGTGGGTGCCCTTTTAATTTTGATAATAATTCCAACTTCATTGCCCAGCTTATTTGTGGTAAAACCGGCAGTTATACTTTGCGATTCGGTGGTATTTCCTAAAACATTTTCCTTAAGTGCTCTGTTTGAGACAATCACATCTGGTAAAAGGAATGAAGATGCTTGCATCACAATCTCTTTATCAGCAATCTCTTTAATAAAGTCGGAAACCGAAAAAAGTTGCGGAGAATAGCCCAACATAGAAACCCGTACAGTATCTCGTGCATTGGCTTTAGGAATCGTGAGTTTGAATTTTCCTGCATCATTCGTTACCGTACCAATATTTTTCCCGATCACTCCAATATTAGCATAAGAGATGGCTTTCCCGGAACCTGATTCCTTTACCATTCCTTCAGCAATTATTTGCGCACAAATGACATTGCTAATGAATAAAAATACGATCAGGATCAGCGAGGATTTCATGGGTTTTTTATTGCAATACTAAGCAAATGTATTTGTTAATATCAATTTCTCAATATGGGTTCCCGAAGAACTTTATAGTAATTTGCTCTTTATTGAATTATGGCGCTATAATTTTTTTACGTTAATAATTACCTAAATCACTTGTTCCGAAGCTATCATATTTTGTATGAGCCGAATAAATAGTGTAATCGGCTCATATTTTCATTATATTTGAGCCGAATAAATTAATAATCGGCTCATGACCTATAACTGGCAACAAGAAAACTGGCCTGATTTCAGATACGATCTTACAAAAATAGAAGAGAGCATGTACCTGTTTTCGGAAAAGATCGGGGCCGTGAGTGGTGCTTTAAAGGCACTTCCGGATGACACTCAGTTATCTGCAATTATTGACACGATGCTTGCCGAAGCCATCAAAACCTCGGAGATTGAAGGGGAGTATCTGAGTCGGAAGGATGTGATGTCTTCGATCAGAAATGGCTTAGGCTTAAATGAAAATCCTGATCCGGTGCCGGATAGAAGGGCAAATGGTATCGGACAATTAATGGTAGATGTCCGTAATACATTTTTGTCCCCTCTGAACCAGGGAACATTATTTTCATGGCACCATATGCTATTGGGTTCTGACAGCAGGATTAAGACGGGTCAATGGAGAAATTCTCCTGAGCCTATGCAGGTTGTTTCAGGAACTTACGGAAAGGAAAAAATTCATTTCGAAGCCCCACCTTCTGACCGTGTACCGAAAGAGATGGAAAGGTTTATCACCTGGTTCAATGAAACAGCCCCCGGAGGAAAAGCACCGATCATTCAGGCCCCCATACGTTCAGCTATTGCTCACCTGTACTTTGAAACAATCCACCCCTTTGAAGATGGGAATGGCAGGATCGGCCGGGCGCTTGCAGAAAAGGCAATCTCCCAGGGCATTGGCAGACCTGTTTTACTCGCGCTATCTAAAGCGATTGAAGCAAACAAGGCTGCCTACTATGAGACGCTGCAAACCGCCCAGCGTTCAAATGAGATAACGGAGTGGATCACCTGGTTTCTTGACATAGTTATCACCGCGCAAACAGACGCGGAACGACAGATTGATTTTGTATTGAAAAAGGCTAAGTTTTTTGACCATTACCGGGATCAGCTTTCTGAACGGCAGATCAAAGTGATCAGGAGAATGCTTGAAGAAGGACCAGAAGGATTCGAAGGCGGAATAAATGCTGGTAAATATAGTTCTTTAACCAAAGTTTCAAAAGCAACAGCTACCCGGGATCTGCAGGATCTATTGGCTATGGGAGCTATAATACCATCTGGTGAAGGAGGTGGCCGCAGTACGAAGTATAAGGTGAATATTTAGATAAAACATTTAAGCTATGATGAGCTTGTATTGTAAACTAACCTGAAAACCCTTTTGAATTGAATAATCTACAGAACACTGCGTTAAAAACGGAACGGGCCTCAGGATTCTACTACTAACCAAGGGGAACATATCCATCTCTCTTTTTAAGGTCCCTAATCACATGATACAGGTAATATCTGATTAAACTGTACAATCCTCTATTTTGCCCCATCTCTTGCCTTTACCACATATTTCAAAAACATGTATTTCGACAATGGTTTTAATTGCTTATCAGGATGCTCAGGATGGTGGCCGGGAGCAGTATAGAACTCGACTACCTTATTGATTTTAGAATACCAGACCTTATTGATATCGGCCAGAATTAAGGTATCTGGCCGGGTTATCTTTTTAAAATGATTGAGTTCAGAGCTGTCTAATGCAATGATGTTAACGTTCGGCACTTTCTCATCGCAGTTTGCACTCACATAATGGTCGGATGCCCAGTACATGCAGGAACTTTCCTTTCCTTTAGTCCCAAATAAAGTTTTTGGTTTAAGATAGTTATTGAAAGATAGTAACAATGCAAAAACAACCAAAGCAAGACCAGAAAGTACATTCCTTTTTTTCTGATACCAATGTGTAACAGGCGAATCAGTATTAGAACTAATTATTGGAGGTCCCAAAATTGACTCTTTTTGGTAGCTAAACCTTGATCCTCCCCCGATCGTATTTTTTTCATGTTTATTTAAGTCGGAAATTTCGGCAAAAACCTGCTCCTCCTTTTTATCAATAGCCAGAGTATCCTTTGCATCTTCTACCCCATATCTATAAGGACGGGGAGAAAAATCAATAAGCCAGGAAAGTAATTCAATATTCTTGTCATCCGTATCGCTGGTCTGTTCTTTCAGGAAATTAACCAATGGCCTGAGCTTATCTGTCTCGATAGTCTTTATAGCTCTTGCATAATCTGTTTCATCTTCTCTATGCCCAAAAAATTGACGGAGGATTGCGATATCGGATTTTGTTCTTCCTGATTGAAAAACGATAAGGCATTCGTTTTTCAGTTTTGCCGGCGTAGGACTCATTAAATTGAGAGATAAACTACCCTTATCCCTCATTTTTTTATAGCATTCTACTACCTCAACTTTATAATCTGAGAACATTTTTCCGGAATTCTAAATATAAAACAGCCTGAATTTAAGAATTTTTCAGGCTTTTCCGGAATTCCCTTCAGCATTTCCGGAATCTTCGGAATCGAATTCTATGGCTTAATCCCTTCACCGCAATTTTACTCCTGGAAGCCGCTAACAGCTCATGCAAATCAGGGTTTCCAAAGAGAAGAGAAAGGCGGTTATCTGTTAATGACCAGGGAAGCAAAAATAGCATACCCGCTAATCAAATCTCATTTCTTCCCCAAATTTTAAGAGGCGCCTCTTGAATTCAATGCAGTAATCCTTCCGATCGGATTCGGTTGGCCCTGCAAGATTATTCACCTATTAATTTTTAAGAAATGATTGAATTTTTGATTGCAATCTTATTGGGATTGGCATGTAATACAGGCAACACAATTGGTAATGAAGATTTACCTTCCGGGAATAATACAGAATACAGTACACTGGATGATGGCATAATTGGTGAAACCGGTGGGGAAAACGGGCAAATTCCTCCTCCTCCGCAGCCATAGATATGCAGGGTGTCCTTAGAACAGAAATCTAAGGGCGCCCTTATTTAATTCTACTATTTCAAGCTTAAAAAAAATATTTAGACCGGAAAAATTTAAAATCTGCATCTGGTAAACATGTTGAACCTATTTGTATAAATTAGGTGAAAATCTTTCCTGATGAAGCTTAGTAGTATTCCCCTTTTTTTCATAGTATTTTGCTGTGCCTGCTCAAATAAACCCTCACCGGAAAAGAATAATAATCCTTACTACAAAAGTGCTTACAAGCATCGGGATGAGGGGAGAAAAGATTCTGCCTTCCTGTATTTTAGTAAAGCAAGGGACCAGTTTATTCAGGAAAAGGATAGTCTGAAAGCAGCTGGCTGTATGGTCAATATGGCTATCATCGCTACCGATCAGGGTGATCTTTTTGGCGGTCAGGAACTATCCCTAAACGCCGTTTCATATTTCGATGAGAAAAATCCGGAACAACATCCTTATATTTTATCTAATTATAACAATCTGGGTATCGCCAGTTCTAATCTAAAGCAATATTCAAAAGCTATAGAGTTCTATAATAAGAGCCTTGAGTTCATTGCCGACAGCTCATACATGCTTATTGTTAAAAATAATATTGCCAACGCACATCGCAAAAATGAGGATTTTAGCACTGCCCTTGCAATCTACAAGACCATATTAATTCAGGAGAAAAACCCGGTAAACTACGCCAGGGTACTTTCCAACTACGCTTTTACGAAATGGCTTGAGAATCCGAATCATAATTCCGCCAAAGAACTTAATGAAGCATTAAACATACGGGTAGAACAAAAAGATCTATGGGGGCAAAACGCAAGCTATGCACACCTCGCCGATTATTATAAGAAGAAACGTCCCGATAGCGCATTATTTCATGCAAAGAAAATGTACCAGATTGCCAGCAATCTCAACAGCGCTGACGATCGCATGGAAGCCATACAAAAGTTGATACCATTGAGTGATGTGCAGGATGCCAGGATATACTTCGATCAATATCGGATATTGGAGGACAGTATTCAGAACGCCCGGAACAATGCTAAAAATCAATTTGCACTGATCCGGTATGAAACAGAAAAGCATAAAGCGGATAATCTTATACTAAAAGCCCAACGAACCGTAAGAAATTTATGGATAATTTCACTGACCATTTTGCTTGTAGCAGGGGGTGTTTTTTCTGTTTTCTGGTATAAAAGACGAAAAAAACGTTTAGAACTTAGCGCCAAAAATGCAATTCAGGAAGGACAGCTGAAAACCTCAAAAAAGGTTCATGATGTCGTAGCTAATGGCATTTATCGGATCATGGCTGAAATTGAGAATAACAAAGAGATAGAGCATGAGAAGATATTGGATGAAATGGAAATCTTGTATGAACGCTCACGCGATATCTCATACGATGATGTGATAAAAGAAGAGAAGAAAAGAAATTTTCAGGAAATTATAAGACAATTATTAGTTTCGTTTGCTTCGGTAGAAACTAAGGTGCTTATTGTTGGAAATACCGATGAAGTATGGGAAAACTTGCCTGAGCAAGAGAAATATGAGCTGAAGCAGGTGCTACAGGAACTGATGGTTAACATGAGAAAACATAGTCAGGCCAGTTCAGTAGCCATAAGGTTTGAGCGGAAAGCTAATGAAATAAGGATTTATTATACAGACAACGGAATTGGGATATCCGAAGGTATACTTTTTAAGAACGGTTTAACAAATACGGGAAACCGTATAAATAGTATTGGTGGCAACATTAATTTTGGTACCGGCACAACAGGGGGACTTAATATTCAATTACAAATCCCTGTCAAGATTTAAAAATTATGTTCAATAAGGTACTCATCGCTGAAGATCACGAAAGTTCTAATATTTCCATCAGGAAGGCTTTAGAGGATTTCGGGGTATTGAGCAATGACTATGTTTACTATTGCGATGATGCACTCACCCGTATCTCGCATGCAATCAGGAGTGGTAAGCCATACGATCTCCTGATCACAGACCTGTCTTTTGATGAGGATGATACTCCCCAAAAAATTAGTTCTGGCACTGAGCTGATCAAAGCTGTAAAAGAGTTTCAGCCCGATATAAAAATACTCGTGTTTTCAGCCGAGAGCAAACCAGCAACTATAGACAATTTATTTAAAGAGCTGTCTATTGACGCTTTTGTAAGAAAAGCCCGGCGCGATGTTACAGAACTAAAGTTAGCTTTAGAAGCTATTTTCAACAAAAAAACATATCTGAGCACTGAATTAAGGCGTTCAATCCAGCTTAGTAACACCTATGAATTCAAGGAGTACGATATAGTTCTCATCACCTCACTATCAAAGGGCATGCTTCAAAAGGATATCCCTGGATATCTTGAGAAAAAGCAAATCAAACCATATGGCTTAAGCAGCGTAGAGAAGCGCTTGAATTATATCAAAGAAGCATTGAACTTCACTAAAAATGAGCAATTGATTGCATTCTGCAAGGATATTGGAGTGATCTGATATAAACCCCCAGCTATCTTTGGATAGCATGACGGATAAAAAATTGCACTCAAAATTTGTATTCAAGATTATAGCAAATGTTTCTTAGCCATCCTTGTCCACCGCTGGTCCGACGGACTCCATTGGAGCGGGGAATTAAAGGGGGTGGTTAATCCGGATAAGCACTTCCTGCAAATCTTACTAGTGTTATGTCACTCATCAATTGACGGATAAAATTTTAATAATTTCATCCTCTCATCGTCACAGGTATGCCGCCATTTTATTTTAGTCTCCTTAGTATTTCGATGTGTTCGTCAAAGTATTAATGACATGACACCAGTAAGGCCGCTAAATAGGCTCCAGCTTTAGCTGGAGTTAACGAGTTTGTTCGTTTTCGGGCTTCAGCCGAATATTCTGTAACATGTGAGGAAAAATATATTGGGCTTTAGCCCGATAGATATTATAAATGACATAGCAGGTATTTAGACTGCACTATTTGAAAATTTTGGAATACTAAAAATTCGGGTTAGGGAATGGCAGATTTGGATTAGTTATCGGTATTTCGGCGCTGAAGCACCAGTATTTGTTCTGTTCCGGTCGCTTAGGTTTTGGGCTGAAGCCCGGGCTGAAAACCGGAGCTAAAGCACCGGGCTATTGAGCGATATGGCTATCCCAAGGCTCAGTATTTTTTATTCAATCATTTCAGTTACCCATCATCCAGTGTCATCTCACGAATTAATTGACGAATAGAGTTTCAATAGTTTTATCCTGGTATCGTCACATTAAACTGCCATTATTTTAGCCTTCTTAGCATTCAGAGGTTTTCGTCAAATTATTTGTGAAATGACACTAGTACGCTAAGCTGATCTTAAACCGGTTTTCTAAAACTTCCCAATAAATTTATTGAAATATCTATCGCTTACGGTTTCCCGTAAGGAAAACACTGTTTATAAAAACAACTTTGGTAAAGGGTTTTTTTTAATAAAATATACGGGTCAAAATCAATTGTTGATCTAATTTTTTTAATTGGATCTGGACCGTAGTAATTTTTATGGCGGTAATTGGAGGTATCATGGATGATTTAAAAATTGGAAAAAATGAGGATGCTGTTAACCGGGCAATTGGAACGGGAATTCGATGTGCCTTTATAATGCTTCAAATATTTATCGCGATCGGTGGACTGGCATTTTTAATAGTTGTGGGTCGGTGGCTGATTGGGTGAAGGGGAAAACCGATTAACATTTAGCTGAAAATTGAATTGCGGAAAATATAATCTACAAGAATCAATATGCATACAATATCCAATGAACTTAAAAATCACTTTTTAAGACTATTTCAAATTGCCTGCTCTGATGAAAACTTTGATATGCTGGAATTGAAACAGCTTTATGAATTCGCAGCACATAGGGGGATTGATACTCAGCAATTACAGAGGATATTGATTGATACTGTATTTGGGCTCAGCATTCTGGAAACTTTGGATGAAAGAATTGAATATCTGTATGATCTGGCTGTTATTATCCAGGCAGATCAGAACGTATCTGATGATAAATATATGCTCCTCAGAAAATTCGCCAAAAAATTTCAGTTCGCAGATGAAAACATCGAACAGATTTGTGATTTTCTTTTGGAGAGTTCGAGGAATGAACTGACGACTAAGAAGGTAATTGGGGCTATGAATAGTAAAAACCTTTATGAAGTTTTTGGAATAAAAGTGTCCATGTTAATTGCAAGTGCAAAAGGGGATAGGGTGTAAAATGAATATTGTGGGTAGATATTAAAAGGTATAGCTATAGTTAAATTGAGTGATAGCCGAATTGAAAATTAATAATAGCTACATTAAGAACAAAAATTTTTTTAGATAGAATAGAACATAATGGTAATGATTACACGGTAACAGTACAATTTTTAATAGAAAAATCTACGGCTTACAAACCTTACATGCCCCATTCCCTGCCGCCATTGCCTTCTTCAAGGTAGTCTTAATCTTACTCTGATTCAAATACCTGCAGGAAGATTTATGATATTTGGTTCCAGTGTTAGTTACATAAACAACCGTCTCCTGTACTTTATAAAGATCATTTGGAAATACTTTATATCCACTGGCTGGATCAGCAATCAGGGAATTTACAGAGAGAATAAAAACAGCAAACAGGACCAGACCCCCGATATACCGTAGCATAATATTTTTCAAGTGAGAGTACCTTAGATTAATAAATCTAACCTATACTAACCGTTAATACAAATAAAACTACCGCTTACTCATTTGATTTTCATTTATTTAAAAAAATAATTTACCTGTTTTTTTACAACCTATTGCATTTCATATATTGATAGTTACAGACAAAATTAAGTAGCACGATACAGTTCCTAAAAACCAACCTATTCAACTGCCTGTCCCCACCAGAATCTGAATCGGAAAGTGTAACATCCCCTACCATTTACCATCCAATAATATGAGATGAATTTTACATTATAACACCTTCAATTTGTTTATTTTGCGTGAAAGATCGATCAATACTGAAATTAAAACCTGAACTAGTGGACATTATCCTGAATATTCAAAATCTAAGCAAAACCTATCAAAGCGGGGGTAACACACTCACTGTTCTGGATGATATTAATTTTGCCATTGAAGCAGGTTCAACAATGGCAATTGTTGGTCCTTCAGGTAGTGGTAAAACTACACTTTTGGGTTTATGTGCAGGCTTAGATCGCTCGTCTTCAGGCATTGTTGAACTAAATCACATCCGTCTGGATAATCTGAATGAAGATCAGCGTGCTCATGTTCGAAATCAGCATGTAGGATTTATTTTCCAGAATTTTCAGCTTTTGCCCACTTTAACTGCTCTTGAAAATGTGATGGTTCCACTGGAGCTGAGAGGCGAGAAACATATTCGTCCCCGTGCAGAAGCATTACTTGAAAAAGTGGGTTTAGCTGATCGCGGGCATCATTATCCGAGTCAGTTATCGGGTGGAGAACAGCAGCGGGTATCCCTTGCACGTGCTTTTTCAAATTCTCCCAAAATATTATTTGCTGATGAGCCAACCGGAAATCTGGATGCGGAAACCAGTGAAAAGGTGGTTAAATTATTATTCGACCTGAACAGGGAAGCGGGAACTACGCTGGTTCTGGTCACGCATGACCTTGAACTAGCTTCCAAAACGCAAAGAATAATCCGCATCAAGGGTGGATCTTTAATTTCCGATGAATTAACAAACACCCAAAATCTGAATCATGCCGGAGCTTAATGATATTCCGGAAGTTCAGCATAAAAGTCCGCTGAACTTCAGCTGGCTCATACTCATGGCCTGGCGTGACAGCAGACGAAACAGGTCCCGTTTATTTCTGTTCATTTCTTCCATCATCCTTGGAATAGCAGCCCTGGTGGCCATATATTCTTTCGAATATAACCTCAAAAAGGATATTGACTCACAGGCGAAAAGCTTACTGGGTGCTGATCTGGTAATCGAGACCAATAAGACTGTCAGCGAAGATGCCATGCCGATGCTCATGAAACTGGGAGATAAACGCTCAGAAGAACGTGCTTTTGCTTCCATGATCTATTTCCCGAAGAGTGAAGGCACGCGATTGGTCAATGTGAGAGCATTATCCGGTGAATACCCATATTACGGAGATATTGAGACTAGTCCCGCGACTGCCAGCCGCACCTTTCGCCTCGAAAAGAGGGCCCTGGTAGATAAAACACTGATGCTGCAGTTTGATGCCAAGCCTGGTGATTCAATCAAGGTTGGCGAACTAACATTTGAAATTGCCGGAGTATTAAATAAAGCTCCCGGGCAGACGGGCTTTAACTCTTCCGTAGCCCCGATCGTTTATATTCCGCTTGCCTATCTGGAAGAAACGGGACTCTCACAAAAAGGAAGCCGTATCACCTATAATTTTTATTATAAGTTCGGAGAAGAGGTGGATGTTCAGAAGCTTGCTAAAAAACTGGAGCCACAGCTTGAAAAGTCGGAACTTGATTATGAAACCATTGAATCCCGAAAGGAAAATACAGGCCGATCATTTGAAGATCTCACAGAATTTCTGGCGCTTGTTGGCTTCATCGCACTTTTATTAGGCTGCATAGGTGTAGCAAGTGCTATCCATATTTATATCCGCGAAAAGATCAACACGATCGCTATCCTGCGCTGCCTGGGTGCCAGCTCAAGACAGGCTTTCATCATCTATCTCATACAAATAGTCGGCATCGGTTTGATCGGTTCCATGATCGGTGCATTGCTGGGAACACTGATCCAGCAGTTTTTGCCAATGGTGCTGGCTGACTTTTTACCAGTTAAGATCACTGTTGCTATTTCATGGGCTGCAATCGCTCAGGGAATACTACTGGGACTCATCATTTCTATTTTATTTGCATTGCTGCCGCTTGTTTCGGTCAGGAATATTTCTCCGCTGAATACGCTGAGGCTTTCTTTTCAGGAGACTTCCTTATTTAAGGATCCGGTAAAATGGCTGGTTTATTTCATCATCGTTTCGTTTGTATTTGGTTTTACCTATTTGCAGATGGGCTCGCTTAAGAAAACCGTTTTCTTTACTGCAGGTGTTCTGGCAGGATTTTTAGTTTTAGCGGCATTGGCCTATGCGATGATGTGGCTGGCGCGAAGGTATTTCCCATCCTCCTGGAGTTATTTATGGCGACAGGGTTTCGCGAATTTGTTCAGGCCTAATAATCAAACATTGATCCTTGTGGTGTCCATCGGACTTGGGACAGCCTTTATCTGCACGCTTTTCTTTGTGCAGGATATCCTGATCAACCGGGTGACACTTTCATCGAGTAAGAATCAGCCGAATATGGTACTTTTTGATATTCAGTCGGATCAGAAGGTAGCGGTTTCAAACCTGACAAAAAGCATGAACCTTCCTGTTCTTCAGGAAGTGCCGATCGTGAATATGAGAATGACCGAGATCAAAGGCCGAACAGCTGCTGATTATAAAAAGGATAGTGTTGCCTGGGGAGCGATGCGCGGGTTGGAGCGCGAATACAGGGTAACCTACCGGGATAGTCTGAGTGATTCGGAAGAGATAATTGATGGCAAATGGATCGGAAAGGCCGAGCCGGGCAAACCAGTATATGTTTCTATTGAAGATGGTTATGCCCGTCGTATTGGTGTGAAAGTTGGAGATGAACTGAAATTTAATGTACAGGGAGCTCCACTTAAAGCTCTGGTTGGAAGTACCAGAAAAGTGGATTGGAATCGTATTCAGACAAACTTTATACTGATATTTCCGGCTGGCGTGCTTGAAGATGCACCGCAGTTCCACGTATTATTAACTCAGGTTCCATCCAATGAGATTTCTGCAAAATATCAGCAGGCTGTCGTTCGTACATTCCCGAATATCTCAATGATCGATCTGGGATTAGTATTGAGTGTTCTTGATGAGATCCTTGATAAAATGGGTTTTGTGATCCGGTTTATGGCCGCTTTCAGCATTATTACTGGTTTAATTGTACTGATCTCATCGGTATTGATCAGTAAGTATCAGCGGATAAGAGAGAGTGTTTTATTGAGAACCATAGGAGCAAGCCGTAAACAGATTCTGGTGATCACTGCACTTGAATATTTTTTCCTGGGGGCTTTGGCTGCTGGTGCCGGAATCATTTTATCGCTCCTTGCGAGTTGGTCTTTAGCAAGATTTACCTTTGAAACTAGCTTCACGCCGGATATTTTACCTGTAGCATTATTATTTTTAATAATAACCTCCTTAACTGTCCTGATCGGACTTTTCAATAGCCGCGGAATATTGAACCGGCCACCTTTGGAGGTATTGAGGAGTGATGTGTAGGGGGTGTTGAGATGTGAGATATGATTGGGTTGTTCAAATTTTCCGTCATTTCGAAAGAGGAACGATGAGAAATCTCATGATCAAAATCACTCTTCCTGATCAACAGATTTCTCTTCGCTATAATTTTGTTTTATTTCAATTTTTTGGTTCGCTCATCGAAATGACGAAGTTTGAATGCCAGTTATTTCGTAGGAAGTTTGGCGATAAATATATTGATTACCAGTAATTTATCAATAACTACAGATCTCTCGCATTAAAAGTATCCCCCTGACTGATATCCCCGGTTTGATAACCCTTTTTAAACCATTTCATACGTTGCGCAGAAGTACCATGAGTAAATGAATCCGGAACGATCTGCCCCTGTGTTTGCTTTTGTATGCGGTCATCACCAATGGCGCTTGCTGCCATCAATGCTTCTTCAATATCGCCATCCTCCAGCACACTTTTACCATCATGTTGAAGTTTTTGAATGTAATTGGCATAGATACCGGCATAAAAATCGGCCTGCAGTTCAAGCTGGACCGATAAGCGGTTATATTCTGTTTCACCCAGGCTGCTTCGCATTCGCTGAACTTTCTCAGAAACACCCAATTGATTTTGGACATGATGCCCTACTTCATGGGCGATAACATAAGCCATAGGGAAATCACCGCCTGCACCGAACCTGTTTTTAAGTTCTTCCTGAAATGTAAGGTCTATATAGATCTTTTGATCCGAAGGACAATAAAATGGCCCCGTAGCGGAGCTTGCTGAACCACATGCCGAAGAAACAGAATTGTCAAAAAGTACCATGGTTGGCTCCTGGTAAGTTTCCCCATTTTCATTGAATATTTTGGTCCACATCTCATCAGTATCACCTAGTACAACATCTGCAAATTTTCCTGCATCGTCTGTAGGAGAGCCAATCCTTCCTTCGGTTTGTGCTGCATCATTTATAGGTAGCTGACTTAACAAGTTTGTAGCATCCTCACCGAAAAGCAATCCAAGAATAATAACAATTATACTTCCTCCGCCAACAACCATGCCGCCGCTCATGCCGCGTCTGTCATCAATATTTCCGCTTCCGCGTCTGCCTAACCATTTCATAATTCCGGATTGTTTTTGTTTTCAGGATAACAACAATGATTAGACCAATGTTTGGCTAAACCTGGAAATAAAATATATTGAAGGGATAGCAAAGCTCTATTTTTTGTCATTTTCAAAAACGATCTTACCACCTACTATTGTTTTCATCACTTTGACATTCCTTATTTTTTCTGCTGGAATAGCCGTAATATCCTGATCAAGAATAACAAAATCTGCTAAAAATCCTTTTTTAAGGACTCCTTTTTGAGCCTCATCAAAAGCCGAAAATGCCGATCCGAAGGTATAGGCTTTTAGTGCCTGCTCAACACTGATCTTTTGCTCCGGAACCCAACCTTCTGAATTTTTTTCATCAAGTGTCCGTCGCGTAACAGCAGCATAAATTCCTTCCAGTGGTGTTGGAGGAGCCACAAACCAATCGCTGCCGAAAGCCAGAACAGCCTTATTATCCAGCAGACTTTTAAAGGCATAGGTGGTTTTTATTCGTTCTGGTCCGATTACTTTCTCAGCCCAGCGGCCATCATCAATTGCATGGTAAGGCTGCATGCTGGCGATGACAGATAAGGAGTTAAACCGGGTCAGATCTTCCGGGGCAATATGTTGTGCATGCTCGATCCGGAAACGGCGATCGCGTGTTCCATTTTCTTTCTGAACACGTTCAAAAATATTGAGCTGTTCATGAATGGCCTTGTCGCCAATGGCATGAACCATTACCTGTAATTCTGCTTTATCCGCTGCAGAAACTGCCTGATAGAGATCTTCTACTGAAGACACCATAAAACCACTGTCGGCAGGGGTATCGCTAAAGGGCTTCATAAACGCTGCGGTATGTGAGCCAAGTGAGCCATCAACAAATCCTTTTAATCCGCCGATCTTCAAATAGTTATCTCCCCGACCTGATCTTTTAACCTCTTCGCTTAATTTTTTCCAGGAATCGAGCGGTACAACGGCGTATATCCTTGTCTGCAGACTATCTTTTTTTGCGGCCCTTCTGTACACTTCCAGATCATCCCAGGTACCCATACTTTGCACGGAAGTGACTCCATTTTCAGCAACATATTTCATGGAGGCTTTCAAAGCCCGATCCTTTAATTCATCGGAAGGATCTGAAACGTTTTTAAAGATCAGACCCATCGCATTATCTTTAAAAATACCAGCTGGTATTCCATTTTCGTCCCTGATCACAGTACCACCTTCCACATCTGCTGTTGCCTTGCTGATCTTTGATAGCTTCATGGCAGCAGAATTTGCCAGCCCCATATGCCCGTCAAGTCGCTGAACAAAAACAGGATGTTCAGCGGTAACTGAGTCGATCCATCTGGCTTCAGGAAGCTCTCCACCCCAGTTGGTATGATCCCAATCGCCATTGAGGATCCAGGTGCCTGGAGGTACAGTTTTGGCAAATGCCGCTATTCTGTTAATGAATTCCTGTTTTGTTTTGGCATCCCGTAATGAAACGGATGAAAGCCCGAATCCGCCATCCATAAAATGCACATGCGAATCATTGAATCCCGGAACAACCATTTGGTTCTTCGCATCGATCAGAAGAGAAGATTTCGACATCAGTTTTTCAACCTCAGCAGAAGAACCTACATAGAAGATCTTATCACCACTAATGGCCATTGCTTTGGCCCACGGCTGCTCAGAATCACCTGTCCAGATACGGGCATTGATAATGCCCATGGTGGCGGTTTCTGTACTTTTACAACCGGTAATAAATAGGAATAGGGCAAGCAGAAACAAGCAGGATACTGTTCTGAGTCTGGCAGATATGATTAGAAAGATAGTGTCCACTTTGAAGGATTAGGTTATCTAAATATAACCACTGTTATCCGGATAATTAAATAGTAAACCCAATTCAGGACAACAAAAAACCTGTAAACATATTTCAGGATTAAATAAAACCTGTAAACTTTTTTTAGGACGATACAAATTTCCCTGGCCGTCCAGTATCCACCGCTGGAATTAAAGGGGGTGGTTCTTTCTTTTAGTAAAAGCACACGCGATACGCATGCACCAGCATTAGCCGAACGAAAATCCTCCTTTCCTCTTTTTATTCTTCAGTAAAAGCAATCAGTGCTTTCTGAATCCTCCTGATCGTTTCATCTTTTCCAATAAGCACAGCAATATCAAATACCCCCGGACCGAATTTGCCGCCAACAAGCATGACCCTGAATGGTAGCATCAATTCTCCCGGTTTGATACCTTTTTCTTCAGCTAATGCTTTGAAAACAGTCTCCAGATTCACAGTTTCCCACTCTTCGGAACCCGAGATTGCCTCATAGGTTTTGATCAGCTCATTAAAGAATTCGGTTTTAGCTTCGGTCCATTTAGGCTTTACGGCATTCAGATCGTAGGTTGCGGGCTGTTCAAAGAAGAAAGATGCCTGCTCCCAGAAATCCTGAAGAAAGATCATCCGCTCTTTTACAGCCGAAAGCACTTTTTCAAAGTATTCATTATCAGATATTTGAATGCCTTTCTCTTTAAGAATATTGAAAACCAGATCCCTGATATCTGCTACTTCAGATCTCTTAATATATTCATGGTTAAACCATTTTGCCTTTTCAAAATCGAATTTCGCACCTGCCTTACTGACCCTTTCGATGCTGAATTTTTCAATCAGTTCATCCATACTGAAGATCTCCTGCTCCGTTCCGTCATTCCATCCCAAAAGAGCAAGCATATTCACGAATGCTTCAGGAAGGTAGCCCATTTCACGGAAACCGCGGGTTGTTTCTCCTGTTTTTGGATCTGTCCAGTTCATGGCATAAACCGGGAATCCAAGTCTGTCGCCATCGCGCTTGCTCAGTTTACCATTGCCATCGGGTTTAAGTATCAGCGGAAGGTGTACCCATTCCGGCATATCTGCTTTCCATCCTAGATATTCCCAGAGAAGGATATGTACTGGTGCTGAAGGAAGCCATTCTTCACCTCTGAAGGCATGGCTGATCTTCATAAGATAGTCATCAACAACCACCGCCAGATGGTAAGTTGGCATACCATCGGCTTTTAATAATACTTTATCATCAACCAGATTCGTGTCAAAGCTGACATCTCCTCGGATCATATCCACAAAATGCAGCGTTTCATCTGCAGGAACTTTGATGCGGATCACATGAGGAACTCCCTGATCAAGTAATTCCTTGGTTTCTTCTGCAGAAAGGTTCAATGAATTCCGCATAAAACTGCGGTTTTCATGCCCATAGCGAAAGTTTGGTGTTTTTTGCCTCTGTTCATCCAGCTCCTCTGTGGTATCAAATGCATAATAGGCATAGCCATCTCTGACTAGTTGTTCTGCATAGATCCTGTAATTTGCCTTGCGCTCGCTTTGGCGGTAAGGGGCAAAGGGACCACCATTTTTCGGGCCTTCATCCGGATTTAATCCGCACCATGCAAGACAATCTAAAATATATTGTTCTGCACCTTCAACATAACGGTTTTGGTCAGTATCTTCAATTCTCAGGATAAAGTCGCCGCCATGTTTACGGGCAAATAAATAATTAAATAACACAGTTCTAACTCCTCCCAGGTGTAATCCACCGGTAGGGCTTGGGGCAAATCGTACTCTTACTTTTTTAGTGATATCAGGCATGAGGCAAAGATAAAAGAATGTTATCAGTTGTTGGTTATGTGTTGTCAGTTCGGAGTAAATTAGTGGGATTTCAAATCCGACAGTTTAGACACAGTACATTTCAAATACCATTATTTTCGTCTGCTATGGTATTACAATTGCATTTCCTTTTGTAATTTGCTGAAATATATGAATCCATACGAAAGGAAACGCCGCTGGAAGTTTATTTTACTGGCATTTGCAACAATAATTGTTGGGGCATCGCTTTGGTACACCGATTATCTGGTAAGGAATATATCAACCGCGGAGCGTACCAGAGCTGAATTATGGGCAAAAAGTACCCGTAATATTATCGCAATGCCCGATGTGAATGATGAGTATATAACCTTTATCTACAGTATGCGGGATAGTTTGGCAGTTCCTGCAATTGTGGTGGATTCTGCTGAAAATATCATCACCTGGCGCGGGCTTGACAGTACAAAAACAAATTTTGATCTGGAAGCTGATTCTAAGAAAAAGTACGATCCCAAATATTTTAAATCTCAGCTGAAAGCGATGAAATCCCAGCATCCTCAGCCTATTGTTCTCGAATTAAACAATCGGAATAATGAAAAATGGTACGTCTACTATAAGGATTCTACCTTATTAACCCAGTTAAGGGCCTTTCCTTATGTACAGTTGTCGGTAATCGCTATCTTTCTGCTGGTTGCATATGGGGTTTTTAATTCCTCCAGAAAATCGGAACAGGATCAGGTTTGGGTAGGTCTGGCGAAGGAAACAGCTCATCAGTTAGGAACCCCGATCTCATCATTAATGGCCTGGGTAGAGCTTCTTAAATCAAAATTTAATGCCCCTGATGATCCTCTGATCATCGAAATGGAGAATGATGTCAAGCGACTTGAAATGGTCGCGGATAGATTTTCCAAGATCGGCTCAAAGCCAATTCTGCATAATCATGTGGTATATGAAGTAGTTGAAGAATTTGTCAATTATTTCAGGGTGAGAGTGAGTGATAAGATTGAGTTTATTCTTTCCGGCGATAAGCATGTTGAGGCACTGATCAATGTTCCCCTGTTTGACTGGGTTATCGAAAATATTCTAAAAAATGCTGTAAATGCCATTGAGGGTCAGGGAAGCATTAAAATTGAGATTAAAGAAAACCTCGTTAAGGAGCAGGTTTTCATTGATATCACAGATACAGGTGCGGGTATTCCCCGGCTTAAATTTGATACTGTTTTCCAGCCCGGATATACTACCAGAAAACGGGGTTGGGGACTTGGCCTTTCCCTGACCAAGAGAATTGTAGAAAATTACCATCAGGGCAGTGTTTTTGTTAAGGATTCCGAAATAGGGAAGGGTACAACCTTCCGGATAGTTTTAAAAAGTAATATGACCTATGAAGCGACCACAAGCTGAAGAATTTCCCCTTTTTTATAAAGGATATGTCGATACTGTAAGCGATGATGTTTTGTCAGAACTCGAACATCAAATCGATTCATTTACTGCTCTGTTAAAGAATATCCCTCAGGAAAAGGCTTCATTTGCCTATGCTGAAGGTAAGTGGACGATAAAGGAACTGGCAGGCCATGTGATTGACACTGAGCGAATAATGTCTTATCGTGCCTTACGCATTGCCCGTAATGATACTACTCCCTTGCCGGGATTTGATGAGAATAATTATGTATCAAATGCTCACTTTGAAGACAGGAGTTTGGAAAGCCTTGCAGATGAGTTTGCAGCTTTGCGAAAGGCAAATATGTATCTGATCAGATCCTTTAATGAGGCTGAGACCGATCGCTCCGGAGTTTCAAATGAAAAGCCCATCAGTGTGAGAGCTTTGATCTTCATTATGGCCGGACACGTAAACCATCACTCTGCTATTCTGAAGCAAAGATATTTATGATCTGGTCAAGAGAATATACGGTAGAAGAACTCAACGGGCGCCCCAAAGGCCATATTGGAGATCTTTTAGGAATTGAATTTACAGAGATTGGTCCTGATTCTGTTTCAGCCCGTATGCCTGTCAATGAAAAGACCCATCAGCCCTATGGCATCCTGCATGGAGGCGCTTCGGTAGTTCTGGCCGAATCATTAGGTAGTGTGGCTTCAAATATGGTCATCAATTCTGATAAATATATTGGAGTGGGTCTGGAGGTAAATGCAAATCACCTCCGGCCGGTAAAATCAGGCTTTGTAACAGGTATTTGTACACCCATTCATATCGGTGGTAAAACCCATGTCTGGGATATTAAACTGTATGACGACCGGGGTAAAATGAATTGTATCAGCAGGCTTACTGTGGCTATAATCCCTAAAACATAAGATTACAAGCCACTCAACCGGAATCAAATCCAGGGTGAATGACTTGTTATGCTCATTACAATTCTATTTTTCTTCGTTTGCTTTTTTCTCGATCAGATGTGAGATGAACAGGCCCAATCCACCGAATATGGCGATCAGTGAAAAATAAATAGCAGCATTTTCATCATTATTGCCTAAATCTCCATGATTAAAGTTCAAAACTGTGTTATCAAGCACAAATGCCAGAAACAGGCCAAGTCCTGAACCTATCATTAATAAGCCCGCCTTCAATGTGGTAAATGACTGACCTTTTGGCCTGCGCACACTGGGATCCATCCCATTCTGGATCATCAGCATGTTTTCTTTGTTCTGCAGATAACGGATTCCGAATAGGGCAGCGAATAGGCCAAGGCCCAGTAAAATTGGTATTAAAAATTCCATGACATTAAGTTTATACGGTTAAAAATTAAAAAATTTCTTTGCAGATCGTTGAATCTGAAAACTATGACAACCACTTTTCTGATCAGGTTACACGTTTGCCTGAAAAATTAATTTTATATTCATAAAAGATGATGTAACCTCTACCATTAAACTAGCGTCAGAGATGATGATCGATGCAGGAGAATAAATCAGATATAGAGTTAATTAGCAAAGTGCTGGAAGGTGATAAGCAGGCTTATGCCCAACTTATCAAGCGTCATCAGCGATTTGTATTCACACTTGCCCTGAGGTTTTCAAAAAGCCGTGAAGATGCTGAGGAAATTGCACAGGATTGCTTTATTAAAGCTTATCGCGCTTTACATACCTTTAAGCAGACCTCCAAATTCAGTACCTGGCTTTATAGTATTGTTTATACCACCTCCATGACATTCCTTAGGAAAAAGAGGCTCGATACTCAATCTATTGACGATGAATCAAGCCTTCTTCAACTGGAAAGCCAGGTTTCTGATCTGTCATCAAATGAGGTGGAACATAAATCGAAAATGGTTTTTGTGAATTTAGCGATCTCCCGTCTTTTGCCGGATGATGCCGCGATCATAACTCTTTTTTACCAGGGTGAACAATCACTGGAAGAGATTGGACAGACATTGGGAATGGAAGCTAATACGGTAAAAGTGAAACTGCACAGAGCGAGACATCGTTTGAAAGAAAAAATTGAAAATATATTACATCAGGAAGTGAGGGAATTAATATGAACAATCTTGAACAGAGGATCTGGGACTATCTGGATGGAACAGGAACAGATCAGGAAAGAGAATTTACCAAACAATTGATCGGATCGGATTCTGAATTCCGGGCCTTGTATGAAGAATTAAGGTCAATACATTTAAGTGTTTCTTCATTGGATCTGGATGAGCCATCTATGAGTTTCAGTAGAAATGTAATGGATAAGATCCAGTTGGAGCCTGTTCCGGGCTCGGTCAAGTCTCTGATCGATAAAAGGGTCATTTATGGAATTACAGCATTTTTTCTGATCACGATCACTGCTTTGCTTGGTGTTTTATTTTATCAGACCGACTGGACTCAGCAAAGTGGATTGGATATGCCTGAATATAAATTGCCTGAATTTGACACGTCCAACTATGTTAACAGCACCACAATAAATATCTTCTTTTTCACAGATATAATTATTGTCTTATATCTTTTTGATGGATTTTTAAGTAAGCGCCCGAATTCGAAGGCTAACCATTAAAGCAATAGTTACACAAAAATAAATTTTTTAAGCCTGCTGTCCTGATGGAACTTTCATTGGGTTAGCAGGCTTTTGAAATTATTTACGATCCTTTGTAATTTCCTCTGCATTTCTGTTACTTATTGTATAGTTGGCATTCGTATTTAATTCCATCTATTTAAATTTAATCTTGAATTAAAAAATTATACTGTGAGTGAAAATAGATTTTTAACTCTAATAAAGGAAAATCAGGGTATCATTTATAAGCTGGTTAGTATTTACGCCAATGATGCAGATGAAAAAAAGGATATGTACCAGGAGATACTCTTAAATGCATGGAAGGGCTGGCCTGCATTTCGTGGCGATTCTAAATTCAGTACCTGGCTTTACCGGATTTCACTGAATACACTGCTGACATTAAGAAGGAAGCCAAGCCGGATCGATTACATAGATTCATTGAATGACATCTCCCCGCTAACGGATACTAATTCGACATATAATGATGATTCAATGCGGCTACGGCAGGCAATCAGATTATTGTCTGAAACGAATAGGGCGATTGTTTCTATGCACCTGGATGGATATGAAAACAATGAAATAGCAGAATTTATGGGGATATCCAATAATCATGTTTCGGTAAAACTTCATCGTTGTAAAGAACAAATTTCAAACCTATTAAAACGATAAAAATGAACGCAGAACAAAACTGGAAGCAAATGAATTATTTGCAGGATAATGATCTTTCCTCCTTGCTCAATATTCCTGCAATAGGCGGGGTGCATTCAAATAATCCCTTGAAAATGATCAGAAGAAGCTTTTTCTACAATATGATGTGGGCTACTTTTTTTAACTGTCTGTATCTGGTATTATTTTTTATTATTGATTTCTGGCAAATTAAGGCAGGAATTATTATTCTATTGATCGTACACATCTGGGGAATCCTAAGTGCTTTCAAGCAGTATAAAAGTATTAATCTCTCGATCTCTGCTGATCAGTCAGTTTTGGAAGTGTTAAAAGCTCAGCACAACTCTGTTAAACTCTGGACTAAAACACACCTAAGGATGGGTTTACTTATTTATCCATTTAGTATTACCGGCAGTTTCATACTTGGAGGAGCACTTGGTTCCTCAAAATCAATTGAGGCTTTTATGGCCAGACCTTACATGCTACTGATCCTAATTGTTTTATTAGTTGTTTTTATACCTGCTTGCCATTATCTGGCTAAAATATTGGTAAAACATAGCTTTGGTAAGCATCTCATACTACTACAAAAAAACATTGCAGATCTGGAATCTGAAGAATTTTAATTCGGGTCATATTTTAACAAACAAGTACAGTACAAACAGAAGAGATGATACAAACTCCAAATTCAATAAAACCGGAAACAAGGAAACATAATAGATTAATCTATATTATTTTCCTGATGCTTGGAATTATTAATCTGATTAATAAAGATCTGACAGTAGCAATTATTTTTCTTGCTTTAGCGATGGGATTCGTTCCCTTTAATCTTAGTAATTTTTCTAATGGAATGCCACTTTACCAGAAGGCTCTTATGATATTACATGGCCTGGTTGTAATAGGGCTAACGATTCTATTACTTGCCGGTTGATTCTCCGGAACATAATCGTTCAATGGATTGATTGATCGGACTCTTAAAACGCGGGTTTTTCTAATGCCTTTTTTTGGAATCCCTGTAGTATCATGGCTATCAGAACAACTAGAACACATCCTACCACATTCAGCCATAGGAAAGCCATGATGTCCATCATCCAGCAACTGAATACGATCACTTCAGTGATGATGGCTGCAATGAATGTGGCAGAGCCTCCAATCTTTTTCAGGTAAAAAGCAACCACAAAAATTCCGAGTATCGTACCATAGAATAAGGAGCCTAAAATATTAACCGCTTCGAGGAGATTACCCATTTTACTCGCATATAATGCCATCAGGATGCTTAAGAATCCCCAGATAATGGTGACCCATCTGGATACTGAAAGATACTTTTCATCTGAAGCGTTTTGATTGATCAGTCGTTTGTAAATGTCCACAACAGTTGTTGAGGCCAGCGAATTTAAAGCACTGGCAGTTGAACCCATAGATGCCAGGAAGATGATCGCAATAAGTAATCCAATGAGTCCCTGTGGTAGATAGCGTGTTACAAAACTTAGAAAAACATAATTATTATCATTTGTTTCGGCTTCAGGGTCGTTCTTTTTCATCAAATCAACTGCCTGCTGCCGGATCGCTTTTGTTTTTTTATCCGCTGCTTCCAGAATGGTCCTTTGGGTATTAATGGCCGTCTCATCCTCAGCATCAAGTGCAAGTTCGAGCCGGTTTATCTCAGCCTGTTTCTCAACAAAGGCATTAGAATAATCTGTTTTGATCTTCTCAAGATCTTTTCCGTAAGCGCTTTTTTCTAATTTTCCTAATTCATAGCTATTGAAGAAAACTGGTGGCTGGTGGTACTGATAGAATGTAAAAACAAGCACTCCAATAAGCAGGATCAGGAACTGCATAGGGATCTTTACCAATCCATTCATCAATAATCCCAAACGGCTCTGACCTATAGATGAGCCAGTGAGATAACGACCCACCTGACTTTGGTCTGTTCCGAAATAAGATAACTGCAGGAAAAAACCGCCGATCAGGCCACTCCATACCGTATATTGATTATTCCAGTCGAAGGAAAAATCAATGGCATTGGTGCGTCCCATTTTACCCGCTATCTGAAGTGCTTTTCCAAATCCAACACTCTCAGGAAGCAGCTTAACGACTAAAATTCCAGCAATTAACAAGCCCGAAAATATGACGGTCATCTGGAGCATTTGAGTATAGGAAACCGCTTTTGTCCCCCCGTAAACGGTATAACTAATTACAAGTCCGCCGATGAAAAGTGTGGTATAAGTGGTATCAATATCCAGAATGGTTGATAGAATGATGGAGGGGGCGTAAATGGTAATTCCAGTCGAAAGGCCGCGTTGAACAAGAAACAGGAATGCGGTCAGAGCCCTTGTTTTTAGGTCAAAGCGTTTTTCCAGAAATTCGTAGGCAGTATAAACCTTTAGTTTATGAAAAATGGGCACGAACGTAATACAAAGCACGATCATAGCCAAAGGCAGTCCGAAATAAAATTGTACGAATGCCATCCCGGATGAAAATGCAAGTCCCGGAGCAGAAAGAAATGTAATTGCGCTGGCCTGAGTAGCCATCACAGAAAGGGTGACACTATACCATGGAAATGATTTATTCCCAAGCAGGTAACCATCGATATTCTCTGTCCCCCGGCTCTTATAAATGCCATAAGCGACAATTATAAAAAGGGTAGCAAAAAGCACTATCCAGTCTATACCGCTCATTCAAAAGTTTTAGTGAACAGATAAAAAGATACGATCAATAGTACCAGCCATATTATCAGAAGATAATAAAACTGGTTCCATGTCTTAACAAAAGGAATATGTTCCTGATCAGGCTTCTTCATTATGCTGAACAACATTGATCCAGAAACCGGCAGAGAGAAGTCCAAATACCGCTCCTAAAATGATATGGCCTATGGATCCCGATACCACGCATGCAGTTAAAACACCACATAATACAGCCGGAATAATGTAATAGATACTATTGCTTGTTGAAGTGTTTTCGGTTTTCATTTTTTTTATCTTTTTTTAGTGATCAAATTTACAAATAATCTGTATGCACCGGGTATTCCTGCGGGTAATTCCCTGAAAAATACAAGGGAGGTATAAACAAATCTCCCCTTGCCATAATCCGCTACCAGTAATGAGCCATCTTTTGCCGGTTCTCCAGGGTCGTTCATACTTAAAATACGACTGTATTTAGCATCAGCGTCTGTAGTGAAATATAAACCTCTTTCCTGAATCCAGCCATCAAAATCTTTTTGACTGATTTTATTCGGATAGTTCAGCACCGGATGGTCTTTTTCTAGAAATGTAACAGCTGCATTTTCTTCTGTCACCCTGTCGCGGGAGATTTTGAAAGGGTAGGGTCCGATATTTTGTACTAAAAGAGGGTTATTCACATTATACTGCACCAGGTATGTGCCACCATTGTTCACATAATCCATGAGTTTTGGCTGCATCAGATTTAACCGTTCATTGACGTTATATGCTCTTAAACCGCTAATAATAGCATCATACTGTGCCAGATCGGTGTTCATGATCTCTGCTTCTGTTAGAATACTGACCTGATAGCCAATCTGCTGCAAGGATTCTGGAATCAGATCGCCGGCACCTGTAAGATATCCGATTTTTTTTCCTCCTGTTAATAAGTCAACCCGTTCAATTCTGGCTTCAGCTAATGGGAATAATGTTTGAAGTGGGATATGCTCATAATTAATTACTCTGTTGCCGCGGTTAAAGTTTCCCTGTGATGTTTGGATATTAAGAGCAAATACCCCCGAAATAGAGCCATCACTTGGGGTTATTTTAAATTGAACTGCTTTTTCCTCACCCTTTTTTGCAAAGTTGAACTCAATTTTTTCAGGCTCAACTTTCCATCCTGCCGGTATGTTGGGAATGACGGTTCCTGTATTTTTATCGCGATAACTTTTTAGCTGAATCTGTATTAATTTAGCAGTATTTCCTGTAAAAACATAGGCCTTGTCTGCAATACTTGCCGTTACCGGAGGAGCAATGATCAGTGGCTGATATACCTCTCCACGAACCTGATCGGTATATTTAAAAACTGCAGGACGCTGGTAGGAGATCTCTTTTCCAGCGATATTGAAACTGAAATTTATCAGAACCGGAGCAGGGTTCTCGGGGTGACCAACCAAGTTCTGGTCACTGATCATGAACATCCCATTGGGATGCTTCTCTTTTAACCAATAGGGTTCTGTTATTGATTCTGCAATTATGCTTCCTTCAATACTTTTTGAAAAACCGTTCTTAAGATCTGCAGATTGGTATTTCCCTCCAACAGAAAGGAATCTGACAGGCAATCCTGACTGGATAAGAACCTCAGACCGAAGTTTTATACTATCACCCAATGAATGTACAGGCTGGGTAGCATAGGTTTCAAACCAAAGACCGGCAGCGCCTGCGATCAGATCCTTCAGCTCTTTTGATTTCAGCTCTTTCCAATAACCGTCAGGCAATTTTTCCAATGATTTCAGAATACTGATCATGGCCGGAACCGAGGCTGAAGGATTGTCTGCATTGAAATTCTTATCGGCAAGACCGATCATCTTTCCAATTTCTTCGCCTCCCGGAATCCGGTTCCAGTTTGAATTAATATTTTCGAAAAGATCTGCTTTTGCAGATATGCCTTTTGTATGAGAAAAATATTCAAATGACTGTCCGCGTTGTTTTGCGCTTCCAAAACCCTGACTTTTATGGTTTGTACGACTTTCAGCTGCAATTTCGCCATACCCTTTTCCAAGTAATGGGTTAAATGCTCCAACATCCAACTTTAGCTGATCATCGGAAGTGGTGTTTAATCCGCCAAAATTATAAGTGTTCCAAACGATGCGCTTTGCCGACCAGACCTGAACAAATTTCAGTTGTTCAGGAAAACGTTTTGGATCGGCTGCTGCTAAAAATGCCTCACGGGCGATGATGGCTGATGCGGCATGCTGTCCATGACCTGCACGTGCATCTTCAGGAAAGCGTGTAATAATAACATCAGGCCGGAATTTTCGGATTACCCAAACGGCATCTGCCAGAATTTGTTCTTTATCCCAGATACGAAAGGTCTCTTCCGAATTTTTGGAGAATCCAAAATCAATTGCCCGGGAGAAGAACTGTTCAGCACCATCAGTTCGCCTGGCTGCAAGTAATTCCTGGGTGCGAATCAGTCCCAGTAATTCAGATTGCTCATTTCCGATCAGATTTTGGCCCCCATCTCCTCTGGTAAGAGAAAGATAGCCGGTTCTATATTTTTTTTCTTTTGCCAGAAATGCCAGCAGTCTTGTGTTTTCATCATCAGGATGCGCCGCAATATATAATGCGGAACCCAGTACATTCAACTTTTTTAGTCCGAGTTTGATCTCTGCAGAGTTATACTGCGCTGAGGTTTGCCCGGAAACAATTAAGGGAATGAGGAGAAATATACTAAATCCTAATTGGCGAAAATTCATAATTTACGAAGAGTGAATTTCGAAAATAACCAAAAAAGAATGCTTAATCAGGATGACACAAAAAATTTACTTAACAGGGGGTAGATAATATTTCTGGTTATAACATATTTAATAAGTGAACACGCGATACGCGTGCACAAGCGATTTGGACTAAAAATCCTACCTGTCCGGAGAGTTTCAATTACTCTTAAATGAAAAAAGCGGTCAGATATTAACTATCTGACCGCTTCCCCCAAAAATTACAATTAAAAACTTGTATACCTTAAAGCTTTTATCCGTCTCTCAGAGTACAATCTCTGCATGACTGAAAGGCGTTTAACTATTCGTTGAACAAATGGCCTTAAGTTTGATTAACCTTTATTTTATAAAATTACAACTTTTCATTATTTTTCTCAAATAAGTTTTCCACATTTTTATTTTCATTTATCGCTTGTCTAGCCGCCTTAAATGTGCTTTTTAAGCAATTTCACCTATTTTTTTAATGTATTCTCAAATAATTTAAAGATGCGTTTATATTCATCGGTCCAGCTCGAAGGTTCAACAAATCCATGATCTTCAACCGGGTAAACAGCAAGTTCCCAATTATCCTTTTTAAGTTCTATCAGGCGCTGGGATAAACGGATAATGTCCTGAAAGTGGACATTCACATCCACCATTCCGTGAGCCATCAGCAGGTTTCCTTTCAGTCCTTCTGCGAAATAGATCGGCGAACTTCTTTTGTATGCCAGTTCGTCATTTGCTGGTTCATTGAGAATGTTTGCAGTATAACCATGATTGTAATGAGCCCAGTCGGTAACTGAACGTAAAGCACCACCGGATTTAAAAACTTCCGGGGTAGTAAATAAGCCCATCAGGGTCATAAAACCACCGTATGATCCTCCATAAATTCCAACATTCTCCGGATTAACACCATATTTTTCAACCAGCATTTTTACTCCGTCAACATTATCAGTGAGGTCTTTTCCTCCCATATGACGATAGATCCCTGTACGGTGATCACGACCATAGCCTGAACTGGCTGTATAGTCAATATCGATCACTGTATAGCCGTTATCGGCTAATAAGTTGTTGAACATATACTCCCTGAAGTATTGGCTCCACCAATAATGTACATTCTGCAGGTACCCGGCACCATGAACAAATACCACAGCCGGCTTAGATGGGGCCGGTTTTTCAGGCTTGTAAACACGTGCATAGACATCTGAGCCATAACGGTTGGTGAATTTTACCATTTCCGGCTCTCTCCAGGCATAAGATTTAAACTCTTCACTTGGTGAATTTGTGATCTGCTCAGGTTTTGCCCCGGCTTTATTTTCCTGGATAAAAAGCTCCCATGGTTTATTAGAAGAGGAATGTCTGATTGCCAGCCATTTTTCATCGGGAGAAAGGCTAACCTCATTGCCGCCCTTCATGGAAGTCAGTTTAACAGATGTTCCGCCTTGTACCGGGATCCTGTAAAAGTGGGTGATACCCGGATGCTCCATGTTCGCACTTAAGTAAAAGCTCTTCTTATCATTTGATAACTGGAGGCTCTGTACTTCATATTTCCCGGATGTGATCTGTTTTTTATCTCCAGTATTCACATTCAAAGTATAGATATGTGAATATCCTGTTGCTTCGCTCTGGAAATAAATGGTATTGCTGTCAAGCCATCCCAGATTGGCACCGCCAAAAAATCCGCCAATACCCGGACCACCAATCCATGCTTCATCACGCTGACGGTCTAACAGAGATAGTTTTCCGCTTTGCTGATCCAGTTTCATGATCCAGCGATCCTTATTGTCCAATGACGAAACAACCACTACAGCATGTGATCCGTCCGCATTCCAGAAGGGGCCATTGATCGAAACTTTACGGTCCTCATTCTTCTTGGTTCGTTCTTCGAGTTGTTTGGGATAGTCTTTTAAATAATCAGGCAGGTCCTTAATCCCAGGGATGTCCTTCGTTATGATCGGATAAATAGTATCTCTTTTTATATCGTACACATAACTTTCGTTAACTGCCAATGCATTACCAACCTTGGTGCGACCGTTGATATCTTCGGTATATCCGCTTTCGGTGATATAATTCGGAACTATTGTATTCTTGTTTCCTTCGGCACGTTTCATTAAACGGAAGGCGATATATTTTTCATCCGGACTCAGGCGAACGCTCATTAGAAAACTACGCTCATCCAGATAGAATTCTTTTGGACCCTTTACTGCATCGGCCTTGTTTTTTTCTTCCCTGTTCTTACGATCTTCCTCTCTTTTTTTGATGATCTCGAACTCATTGATCTGGTCTTGTCTTAGCCACTGATCCTGTTTGCTCAAAGCACTTTCCGGACGTTTCCTTGTACGGGTAAAGTTGCTCAGCTGAACAAGTGTGCCACCATTTACTGCCATACTGAACAGGTTGTCGCCACGCTGGAATAATACTTTGCTTTCATCTGCATTAAATACCGGATTATTTTCCCGTTCCAAAGTGCTGGTGAGGGTGTTTTCCTGTCCCGAGCTCACATTACGGATAAAAATATCTCCGTTTCGTTCAAAAAGCACTTTTGATCTGTCTTTTGAGTAGCTTATGGATCCTTTGTTTAAGGATCTCTTAAAATCATCCGATGTTTTTTGTGGTTTGCGGCTATCGATAGAGATCTGGTATAACGGATCCTCTTTTACGCTTTCCGGATTCCAGTTAAAATAAACAGTACGGCTGTTGTTATCCCATTGAATATTTGATGGAGAAACACCCATCCATTTAGGATCACGCATGATCTTTTCCACACTAAGGGTGCCCAGATCCTGTGCATTTGCAGATAGATAGCTGGCGATCAATAAGAAGATTAATAGTTTTTTCATCAGAATATAATTTGTTTTTTAATGGTTATGAAGCTTGCATGAGCTTATTCATTCCGGTTTGTGAGCGGTAAGCTCATGCAGGTTTCATATTTTGTTATATAAGCTTTTTAGTTTTCTAAATTAAATTCAGCCTTGAACCGAAGTATATTATTGCGTTCAAGGATATAGTAAAATTTCTTTTTATCGGGGCTAAATTCCATGATCCAGCGGTTTGTTGCTGCTGCAGGAAGAAGTTTTGCAGTAAATTCATCTGCCGGAAAATACTGCGCCAGTGCTGTGCTTATCTTTATGTCAGAATCTCCGCCATAATTAGTGATACTATCCGGACTTCCATCATCATGGCGATGGTCGTGCTTCAGCTGTATTCCATTTTTGGTTTTTGTGAGAATCCAGGTGCGAGATTTATTTTCACCAACTTGAAAGGGCATGCGCAGCTCAGATCTTTTATGCTGATTTACTTTGAAGCTTAATTTTTTACCCCAAAAATCATTCGCTTTTATGGTATCGGGCATATATATAGCCTTGCCATAAAAAGTTTTACCTTTCAATGCTTCCAAATCTTTAAAAAAGGCTTTATCAGCTTGTGCGAATATCAGACTACTGATCAATAGTAAAACGGTGGTGATGCTTATAGCTCTCATATCTTTTTCTAGTTAGATCTGCTGGCAATTCCGCCTTTTTTGCTGTCAACCTTAACAGAATATTTACCGGCATTCTGAATGATCCAGCGAACGGTAACCGTGCTGTTTCCCGGAATATTCGGAACTCTGATATTTTCCGCATCATTCTTTTGTTCAGAGGTGATATTAAGATCCCGGTTATTGACGATCATACCTGCGATCACTTTCGGACCGGTCAGGCTGATCATATCAGGCACTTCGATCTTATATTTCAGATCCTGACTGGAATGAGTTGGCATTAACCGCTTATTTGCAATCACCGCAGTTACCTCTTTTAAGCCTCCGCCAAGATCCTTTTCAGAGATCTCTTCTACCGAAAGCTTTGGAGTATGGTAGGCATGGTATAAAGTGAATGACATATTTCGGTGCGCATCACTCTCCAGAAGAAATCCCGGATGTAAACGGCCAAAGGATTTTTTAAATCCACCAATTTCAATATCTCCATATTGGTGGTGCTTAAATGCTTTCCAGTTCACAAATGCATCATTAAATAACAGGTTGCGGTCAAAGGAATATTGAGTTGCCTGTGAATTGCTATCTCCCGCTTTATTATACATCAGAAAGTTGGTCCAGAGTTCATTGGAAAATGTATAAATACCACGGCCTCCGTAGAACCAATCAAGTTCGCCGCCGAATACAGAGTACAGATCCTTGTAAACCACTAAATATTTATAGCCGGGGATCAGTTCTTCTCCTTTATTTCCCAAAGCATCGTAAACCTGAACATCCTGTGCATTGTAGGTGTCAAGATCTTCGAGAGCACCAGGTCCGCGCAAGATCATTCCACCATTATTATGGTATGACTGACCTGCAGCAATATTGGGATGCTTCATTACGAAATCAGCGATGGACCGGTTTTCAGGCAATGAAAATGGATATTTATAGGCTCCGCTCTGGATATAGTTTGGCTGCCAGTTCCATGCCCAATCACGATTAGGATCATAAAATCCTTCACCATCTTCATTTACATCTCCATCTCCATCGTTATCAATGCCTTCATAGCCCAATAATTCATATTCTCCCTGCTGATCAACGCCTACACTGATCATTCTTCTCGGATCATCCTGGTCAGCTATGAAACGACCATTCGGATTTTTTCGGCGCATGAAAACGATATGTCCATCGCCATCAAGGTCATCGTATCCGTCCTCATTTATAGAACCATCCCTGTCATTATCAACCGGGATCATGCCCGAGCGTGGTGAGTTTGCATTGTTTGCAGCATGGATGAAGTTATCACGTGCATCCGGATTAATGGTTGGAGCTATGTAAAAGGTTTTATCAGCCAGAAGTTCCTGAATGTGCTTTGTGTCTGCAAATGATTCGGCAAGGTACCAGGCAGTGTACAGGGCAAACTCACTGCCCTGAATTTCATTCGAGTGGATATTTCCGTCAATATACATGGCAGGCTTTTTTGAAGGGTCGCCGGTTTTAAAGTCGGAAATGGTCATTACCCACATCTCTTTTCCCATAAAAGACTTACCCATCGATTCCACTTTAACGAGATCAGGGTAGGCCTTTGCTAATTTCTTACAGACTTCAGTGATGGCTGCATAATCATTGTAGCGGTTCCAGCTCATTGGTACTTTTGGATTCGCCGGACTTCCCGATGCCTTCAAGATCTGTTCAGGCTGCTGTGCAAATAAGGCAATGGCCAATGACAGCAGGGGAAGGGTAAAAAATATTTTTTTTATGATAAGTTTCATGTTTTCTCTTTATTAATTGTGAAAGATCAAGTGGAATATTACAAAGCTAATTCAATGCTTTTTGAGCCACTTGTTGGGCTGCCCGCATCAATGCTTAGCTTTCCTGATCCTTTGATCAGCCAGGTCAGTGTTTTATTACCCTGTCCTTCAATTGCATCTATCATCTGGTTCTTTCGCCCACTGATAATACTTTGATTTGCTGAAGGAATTAACTTAACACTGATCTTTTTTACCCAATAACTGCGCTCCCCGACTTTGGTCTGCGTGGCCAGGGCTCCATTATTTATTAGTGTTGCAGTTACCCTTGTAAGCCCATCTCCCAATTTTTCTTTTTTAATATTAATCAGGTCGATTGAGGGTGCATTTTTACTTAATTCAAGAATAAAATCATGATGTTTTTTTACCAGTCCTTCAACCAGTTTATATGGAGGATTTATTAATACGAATGGATCAATTCCACCCAGCTCAACATTTTGTCCGGGGAAATCCGGATGATCGATCTTTTTCCATTCTGCAAAGCTGCCTTCGATCTTTTCGCTTTTTGCCCATCGCAAATAATTGGAGACCTGGTCTTCAATTTTAAGATCCTTTTCCTTTCTGGCAGTATCTGCTTTAGCTTTTGGAACCCACCAGCCCGGCGTACTGAAGCTGTTTCTTCCATAATGGAAATAGGCCCAATTTGCGAAATCGCCGCCAGTGGCACTGCTTTTAGGAGCATCTTTTAAACCTGTTACTTTATTATAGAGCTCAGAAACCTGTGCATTGGTCTTTGAATCTGCTTCATAGTACCCGCTAATTACTCTTTTTGCAACAGCCGGGGCATTGAATGTAACCGGCACAGAAAGGTTGTTATAGGGCCCGAAAGTAATTACGGAGTGGATATTGAACATTTCAAACAGGTTATCCAACAAGGCTCTGTTCTCATTTTCTGATACCATATGTTCTCCTGATCCGGGAACAAAATTAGGATAGGCATAGCTCATATTCTTGTTAAAATGAACGCCACCCTCACCGTCTTCGTTGAAATTTCCGTCTTTATCATTGTCTAAACCTTCAGAAAAGAGAAGATATTTACCGATTTCTCCTTTGGATGGATCTGCCAGGATCATGGAACGTGGATCTTCAGGATTGGATCTGTATTTTCCTGTTGCATCCTCAACACGGATCCAGTTAATTTTCCCGTCTTTATTGAGATCTTCAAAAGGGTCTTCGTTTATTTTCCCATCGCGATCATCATCTGTAGGGCGGGCATTGGAGCTTCGTGCATAGCGAACCTGTGAAAAATATTGTTCAGTGGCATCAGGGCTCATATTAGGGAAAACATAAAATGTATTTTTTGCTAAAAGAGCCTTGATGCTATCCTGGGATGAAGCATTTAATAGTTTTTCAGCAAATCCAAGAGCAAGCTCTGTACCCAAAAGGTGGGATCCCTCAACACCTCCAACAATGGCAATTGCAGGCTTTTGGTCAGTCTGCCCGCTGCCGATAGTGAGCATCCAGATATCTTTACCGCCAAATGTTTTGGTCAGTGATTTTACCCTGACCAGTCCGGGGTAAGATTTAGAAAGTGCGTTTATCCGCTGGGATACTTGTGCATAATTGCTGTAATCCTGGGCATTTGTTTCTCCGTAAAAGAGAAAAATACCCATCAGCAAAACAATGGTTTTGGAAATATTATTCATGAAATTGATCGGTTAGTTTCAGCCGATTAAATTACATAAATAATTTAATTCCTTTGATCTATTCAGATTTCCTGTCTATAACCTTACACAGTATGTTCAGCATTATTTTTCCGCACCTGAGTATAACTGGTTAAAAAGCAGCTTAAATGTGCCATGTGTTTGTGCTCTGAAGGTAATTTCCGGTCCGAAGGCATACAGTTTACCTTTACCAACTTTGGCTTCAAAGGCAGTTATTCCATCTCTCAGGTAAGCCTGTCCCCATGCCCATCCACTGCGCAATGGTGCAGAGGTAGAAAACCATAATATTGGTTTGATATCTCCTTTTAAAATATCATCAGTGGAGATTCTGAACACCGGACTATTATTAAAATAGACATCCGCTTTTTTCGGCATTCCCCATGCTGATGCCAGATCGTTATCAACGCTCACACTCAAAACACTTCCTGGTACATAGTATTTTTCAGCTGGTAACCTGCGTTCCTGACCGTCTTTTCCCATCTCAACGATCGCATTTCTGACCGGTAGATCCAGATGATAAGCCAGATTTGTACTGCTTCCAATCGTAACGATCTTCCCGCCCTGTTCCATGAATTTCTTTAGTTCAGGAATAGATTTGTCCTGACTGATCCGGCCTAACTGAGCTCTGAATTCCGCTGGTATTGTTTCAGGTTTAGGGTCTGACATTCCAGCAGAAGGAGTACGGGTAGAAATGGCCGGTATTGCACCCGGAACGAATATGATCACATCATATTTCGAATGAAGGTTACCAGCATCAATATCCTGTGGATAGATAAGCTTTGCTTTAAACCGATATTGTTCCATTAATAACCTTACCCAGCCCGAAGACATAGAGCCTCCATAGGTATCCCATAATGCTATTCGTAATTCTGAAAGTTTGATAGTATTCTTAGGTATCTGTGAAGTGCCTCTAACCTCCAGCCCCGGATTTGAAACCATATCCTGAAGAATTTTTCTTGCTTTTGTACTACCCGGAATGAAAAAGTCACCTTTATTTTCGCCTTCACTGATCCTGAATATATTTTCTTTAGCCTGTAAAAGTTCGTTGACTGCTGTAAATGCGTTGTTTGCTTCTGCATTGATCAGATAGCCTTTTTCTGAAGCAATCGCTCTTTCTTCAGTACTTTGAAGTTCGCCATAAGGAATACGCTGGAAGGGTCCGTTAAAATCTTCCTGGAAGCGATCGAACTCAACATTCATCAAATACGCCAATGTCCATCCGGCTGCATCATATGGAGCAATTGGAGGGCCACCTTCATATTGAAAATCATTTGGGTGGTCTTGTGGTTCAAACATGTCCAGAACATGTGGCCTGAATGCCTGATTCGTTTTTACAATAAAAGAGCCTTTAGGGTATTTTTTATCATTCAGGATAAAATCTTCGCTTGCTTTATGTACAAGAATACCTGAACGGATCAAGGCGTTGACAAACTTAGTGGCAGTTTGAAAATCGGCCTGTCCTGCCGGTATGATATAACCTCTTGCATCTCTTTTTGCAGGGTCATGCATTACCTGGTCAAAATATTTTGTTGGGATAGTCTGTTTTCCGGATGTTCTGGTCCCTCCAAGATCTTTTTGATGAGCATCTTTAATGGCTTCAATCTTATTTGGTGACAGCCCCCAGGTATCTTTACTGCCTTTTTCGATAGAATTCTTTCCCATCAGGTAAATATTATAAAGCAATTCATCGCGGTGTCTCTGGGCATAGTTTAAAACCGCATAATTCATGGAAATGGAATAATCTATTGACTGCCTAAAATGCCATTTTTGAGGTGTCACCGGAAAGGTTGTTCCCGCATTCGGAATTAACCTTTCAGGAACCAGCGTGATCTCTGATGGAGTGGGTCCTCCTATAGTTTCAGTCAGCAATCCTACCATATTATGAAAATAGGTGATCGTTCTTAAGCCTCCATTATACCAGGTAGAGAATACTGATCCGTTCTTTTGGGTATAACCGGGTTTATTTTCAGTATTTAGCCTGCTGTTCATCGCTGCTCCAACCGCATCAAGGCTGGTCATCAGAATAGGATCGAAAACATAGTTGAAAGGATCACGGTAAGGTGCACCTGCCACAACTGAGCCTTCAGGGCCTCTCTGATGGTGATTATACATGATCTGCGGTAACCACTCAATAAATAATTGATTGCTGATATTTTGTGTCTCCTTCAGGTTCATCATGAAGAAATCACGATTGTTATCATGCCCCGCATACTTCTCATATAAACGCGGCAGATGTTGTAGTGAACGCTTTTCAGGTGTTTTTTCGCGCATATACCAGTCACTAACCAGCTCATGTCCATCGGGATTTGCATGCGTCATCAGGATGATGGTATTTTCAAGGATGCGCAAAGTCTCGGGATCTTTGCGGCTGGCAAGATTCCAGGCAGTTTCAATGAGTTGGTGGATCCCCAGAGTTTCAGTTGAATGTAAGCCTCCGTCAATCCAGACTATTGCTTTTCCTTTTTCTGCTAAATCCCTGGCTTCCTGTTCAGAAAGTCCCTCAACACGTGCCAGTTTTTGTGATATTTCTTTGTAATAGTCGAGTTTTTTTAAATTCTCAGGTGATGAAATGATCATCATGGGATGAGTGCGTCCTTCTTCTGTCTTTCCTATACCGAGTAGTTTTACACGGTCTGAGCTTGCAGCCAGTTTTTTAAAATACTCTTCGGTTTGAGTAAAATTGGCAAGCTGATAATCATCGCCGATAGTAAAACCGAAATGTTCTTTTGGAGATACCTGAGCAAATAAATTGCTTATCAGAAACAGACTGATGAGCAGAAAAGAAAGTTTACGCATGTTCATTGGTTTGGTTAATGCAAGTTAGTAAGTTCTGCATCAATTGAAAGCCATTGATTTTGGTATTTCATTCAAAGAAAAATGGCAGATTCAAATTTTATAGATTGAATATTCTGACAGATAATTTCAGTAAATTGCTTGAATTGGCCTAATCTTGAATATATAAGCAGATGCTACCTTACGAAATCAAAGCCTATAAGGAACTCGAACACTGGAAACTGAAGATTCAAAAAAAGCCTTCAATTCTGGATAAGCTCGCCAAGGGTATGCAAAGCCGTCTTAATAATCTGATCCCGGAGAAAGTTCATAATGCAATTACTATTGCGATTGAAAAGATGGTCAAAGCAGTTCTTTTTGGTGCAAAATATATCACTAAAGAGGCAAGGGAAGATAGTTCATTACAGCTTAGAGAAGCTTTTGTGAAGGAAAGGATTGAGTTTTACAGAAAAACAGCCTCAGCCGAAGGAGCTGTGACAGGTGCAGGTGGTTTTTTGCTTGGTCTTGCTGAATTTCCAATTCTGATCGGCATAAAAATGAAACTCTTATTTGACATTGCAGCCTTATATGGTTACGATGTGAAGGATTATAAGGAACGTTTGTACATTCTGCATATTTTCCAGCTCGCCTTCTCAAGTCAGCAGGGCAGGAATCAGGTGTTTAAGCGGATGTCAGACTGGGATTCCTATGTTAAGTCGCTCCCGGAGGATGTGGAGCATTTCGACTGGCGTACCTTTCAGCAGGAATACAGGGATTATATTGATCTGGCAAAAATGGCTCAGCTTATACCTGTTATCGGAGCAGCAGTTGGTGCCATCGTCAACTATAAACTGATCAACAAACTCGGTGAAACTGCTATGAATTGTTACCGGATGAGGAAGGTTAGCCCCTTGAAAATTTTAAATTCTGGAAATAAAAATCTTACACGAAACAGGTGATATATATCTCAGCTGCAAGAGTTGAACTAATCATCTGATAAGATTATTCGAACAGAAAAAATTTAATAAGGCAATGTATTCCTATTATCAGAATAATTTTTCATTGGGTGGCTTGATACCTTTTAATCTAAGATAGATCGTTGTTTGTGCACGGTGGTGGGTTTGATGTTCAAAGGCTTTATTCAACCATCCAAACTGGTCTGTCTCATAATTCCCCCTTTTTACCAAATTGTCCATTTTTGATGCATCCATATTCTTTATAGATTCAATGGCATAATCATAGCATTCAAGAACAACCCTGGTCAAAGCTGTTTTATTTTTATACTCATCCATTTTTTCAAGGACTTTCCCCTGGAAGATAGGCTCAGCCCCGGTTCCGATAGAGATTATACCAATTGTTCCCTGCGACATATGGAGCATTTGCTCTGCGAAACTGCGGATATCTGCCATAGGTTTAAAATTAATACCATCCTCTGGCATGGCATCAAGATATTCTTTGGTATAGGCTTTTGCTCTTTCCCAGTCAATGATCATGTTCGCTTTAACGACCTCATTGTTAAGGCCCTGTGCAATCAGAGAGTTACTGATAAGCAGTATCCCAAAGAAAAATAAAAGTGTTTTTAAGCTTTTCATAATTTCTTCTTTGAATTTTTAATAGATCAGCGTAATAAATTCCCGGATATATCCACTCGTATGTTATAGGGTTGAAGATATTTATCGGCCAGAATACCAAATTCTTTTCTGCTAATATTTCTTTTGGGATCATAGACACTGTTCAGTTTAAAGCTTACCTTCCAGCCTTCTTCTATCTCCTTATTGAGCTCATTCCCGCGGTTAGCAATGAATTTGAACAGACTGATCGCATCATCAATAGTTAAAGTATCTTTTTTATTATCCGCAAACCAAAGCTGACTTCTTGTGTAGAATTCTCTCATGGAGCTTCGTAGGTCTTCAGCTTTTACAAACCCGGCAGTGTCAAAATGTATCTTGCCATTTGTTAAACCTGATTTTATAAGTCCGCTAAGACCCAGGCGCTGAAAAGTGAGAAAATTAGGGTCTTTCAGCTCAATATCCGAATAAGGGATAAGTATTGCATCAAATGCCAGTAACTCGCCCTGTACTACCCGCACATTTATGTTTTTTGTGCTTGTATTGAAGAAAGCACAATAGGATGCAATGGTGCCTGCAGCTTGTCCCGCAGACATTTTTGATAGCTTTATTTTGCCGGTCTGTTTAGGAATGATGATGAAATTTTCTACTGCCTGAGGGATCAATGAACCCATAGGAATCGTAAAAGGGGAACTATCCTCCAGGTATCCAAGGGCTACCGAACTTCTGTAAAGTTTATTTTCAAAAGGATTAGTACTGTTGCCGGTGATGACCATAGTTTTTTTCACATCTATCTTAAGCATAGACGCAATAGAAAGATTTTCGGTTGCATCAACTACCACATCAGCCTTTATCTTCTGACCGCCTTTTAATCTTATTTCCCAGCCTTTCCCGTCTTTTTTGATATCATCAACTGCATTGTTATTATTAATAGTCAGGTTTTTAACAGAATCACTGATGCTTTTAATCAGATTAGAGGCCTGTTTAAGAATAACAGGTAAGGCAATGATCGAGTCTGTGGCTTTTGATCTCCTTCTTTCTTTCAGAGAATAATGATTTCTAATATTCTTTATAAAAGGCAGATCCTCTTCAGAAAATATTGCATTAAGGGATAAGGATTGAGTCAGATACATGGTCTTTGCACCTGATCGGGCAGATTGTATAGATGCCGCAACTGCTGTGGGTGTATTACCGATTACCAAAACACCAGTTTTTGTGGTTTGTGCCTGCAAGGAAATACAGGTACCCATTAGTATAAATAAGATGGAAAGTCGACGTGTCATATAAATATTATCTGAGGGCTTAATTTACTGTTTCTTTCATTAAATTTATGCTCAACCATAAATAACATCCTATGAAACTCATTACCCGCCGAAATAGTATCATTGCTATGCTTTGCCTTTTAAGTTTTACGCTTGGTGGTTTTATCACCCAAAAGGCAGAAGAAGAAAAGATCAGCATTTCTCTGGTTAAACAAGCTCAAAAAATCATGGGACTTGATTTTACGGATGTTGAGGCTGACTCTATGCTTACAGATCTGGAAGGACAGCGAAAAAGCTTGGTAGCAATACGCAAATTAAATATTCCTAATTCTGTTTCGCCGGCCTTGAATTTCAATCCGCTTCCGGTAGCGTACCAGTTCCCGGACAAGGCAAACTATTTTAAAGCATCATCCGAGCTGAATTTGAAAATGCCTGCAACAAAAGATGATCTTGCCTTTTTTACTGTCAGACAATTAGCTGAACTGATCCGTACCAGACAAATATCTTCTGTTGAATTGACCCGCTTTTTTATTGACCGGATCAAAAAATATGATCCGAAATTACTATTTGCAATAACAATTACTGAAGAGCGTGCCATGAGGAATGCAAAAAAGGCTGATGCCGAGATCGCTTCCGGTAAATACAGGGGATTATTACATGGAATTCCTTTTGGAGCAAAAGACCTTCTGGCAGTAAAGGAATACAAAACTACCTGGGGATCAGTTCCTTATAAGGATCAGAATATTGATGTGGATGCAACCGTTATTACCAAATTGGAGAGTGCCGGTGCTATACTGATCGCAAAAATGACTTTAGGCGAATTAGCTATGGGTGATGTGTGGTTTGGTGGCAAAACTAAAAATCCATGGGATCTTAACCGAGGCTCCAGCGGCTCTTCAGCAGGATCTGCATCAGCGGTGGCTGCCGGATGTATGCCCTTTGCTATCGGATCTGAAACTCTTGGATCTATTGTTTCACCTTCCTCAGAATGTGGCACAACCGGACTCCGTCCGAGCTTTGGCAGGATCAGTAAATATGGTGCAATGGCCTTAAGCTGGAGTATGGATAAGCTTGGCCCTATAACCAGAAGTGTGGAAGATTGTGCCATCGTATTCAACGCTATTCAAGGGGCAGATGATAAAGACCTGAGCCTGATTTCAGCGCCTTTCAACTATAGTTCACCCATTGGATCAAGTCTGAAGGGAATTCGGATCGGGTATATCAAGTCCGAATTCAGCAGAAAGTATGCAAATTCAGCAAATGACAGTTTAAGTATCCTAAAATTAAAAGAAATGGGGGCTGAGATGGTTTCGCTGGAACTTCCTGAATTGCCTTACAGAGATATGCTGATCGTTCTTTCCGCTGAGTCAGGAGCTGCTTTTGAGGAGCTGACTTTGTCGAATCGTGACGACCTGATGGTGAAACAGGATAAAAATGCCTGGCCAAGTGGTTTCAGGTCTGCTCATTTTATACCAGCTATAGATTATATTCAGGCCAACAGGGCAAGAACGATGCTAATTGAGCAGCTGAATAAAAAAATGAAGGGTATCGATGTTTTTATTGCACCTGCATTTGGGCAAAATTTGCTGGCTACAAATTTAAGTGGTCATCCCTGTGTAGTTTTACCCAATGGTTTCAGAAATGGCTTGCCTGCAAGCATTACCTTTACCGGACAGTTGTTTGGCGAGGGTAAATTATTGAAAATCGCACAGGCCTATCAAAAGGCAACAAACTTTAATCAGAAACATCCGGCAATGAATTTTTAGAAATCAGTACACCTGCTTAAAAGCTGGATTTATTCTCCATTATGCAAGAAAATCTCAACCAAATATTTGAGCTGCAAAGGGCTCATAGCTTAATTTTAAGAAATACCACTGCTTATGAAAGGAAGGAAAAGCTCAAAAAGCTAAAATTTCTGATTCAGGAGAATGAAAGGCTGATCTTTGATGCACTGGAGAAAGATTTGCGCAAGTGTGAATTTGAAGCTGCATTAACAGAGGTTTACTTTGTTTACGCTGAAATCGATTTTGCAATAAAGAATCTTTCCTCCTGGATGAAGCCCAGAAGGGTTTCTGCAAGTATGAGTAGTTTGTTCACAAAAAATCGAATATACTATGAGCCTAAGGGCGTTTCTTTGATCATTGCCCCATGGAATTATCCCTTTCAGCTTCTCATAGCCCCCCTGGTTTCTGCAATTGCTGCCGGGAATACAGCTATGCTCAAACCCTCCGAACTAAGTAGCGCGACCGCTGCCCTTGCCACAAAATTGATCAATGATCATTTTGAAAGCAGGGAAGCTGCCTGTTTTGAAGGTGATGCCACTTTATCTGAAGCGCTTTTAAAATTACCATTCGACCATATCTTTTTTACCGGAAGTCCGAAGATCGGTAAGGTTATAATGGAAGCTGCGGCTAAGCATTTGAGCTCGGTAACGCTGGAGTTAGGAGGAAAATCACCGGCAATTATTGCCGAAGATGCGAACCTGGAGAAAGCAGCAGAAAAGATAGTTTGGGGTAAGTTTATGAACTCCGGGCAGACCTGTATTGCCCCTGATTATGTTTTAGTTAAAACAGAACAGGAGCAGGAGTTTCTCAGGCTTGCATCAGAGAAGATCGATCAGTTATACCGTAAAAACAATATGCTTGATCGATCAAGTTATGGAAAGATCATTAGCTCAGGGCATTACAATCGGTTAAAGGATCTTAGGAATAAGGCTATTGAGGAGGGTGCAGTCATTGTGAAAGGGGGTACAGATAGCGATGAAGATCAAACTCTTGAACCAACTATTTTAAACAGGGTATCTCTTTCATCGGCAATTATGCAGGAAGAGATATTCGGTCCATTATTACCGGTAATTACCTATTCCTCTATTCAGGAAGCGATCGATCTGGTCAACCAAAGAGCAAAACCATTGGCCTTATATATTTTTTCAGGTTCAGATTCAATAGTTCAGGATACGATCAGGCAAACTTCTGCCGGCGGAACTTGTGTAAATGATGTGGTTTTGCATATTTCTAATCCCAACCTCCCCTTTGGCGGCATTGGCAACAGCGGGAATGGCAGCTGTCATGGTTTCTATGGATTTAAGGCTTTTTCTCATGAACGAGGGGTAATGTTTCAGTCAACCATGGATTTCAGTAAATTCGCATATCCTCCATATGGAAATAAAGGCGGATTGTTAAAATGGTTTAAAAAGATCCTCTGATCATATGATTGATGTCTTACCACTCTTTCCCCAACTTGATTCTTCACTGATTGAGGTTCTGTCTGGCTTAAGTCCGCAGCAATGGAATAATGATACCATTTGTAAGAAATGGAGAGTGAAAGATATAGTGGCACATTTACTTGATGGGGCAATAAGAAGATTATCCATCGGCCGTGATGGCTATAAGATGACTGTTGCTGAGATAAATAACCAGGCCGAATTACTTGATTACCTTAATAATTTAAACGCCGGATGGGTTAGTGCTTTTGAAAGAGTTAGCCCCATGATCCTAGTTGCTCAATTAAAAATAATTCAGGAGGAATTATACCTTTATCTGAAAGGTTTGGATCCTGACGATAATGCGATATTTCCGGTCTCCTGGGCAGGTGATGAAATTTCTGATAATCGTTTTGACATTGCCAGAGAATTTACTGAAAGGTGGTTACATCAACAGCAGATCAGGCAGGCTGTGGGTGCCCGCTTATTGCTGGACCGACACCTCTATAACCCATTTTTGGAGATATGTATGAAGGCTTTGCCCCATCACTTCAGAGACCTCCATCCTGTTGTCAACACGATAATTTCTGTGGAGATCGTTGGTGATGCCGGTGGGGTATGGACAATAATCAGGCGGGATAATAAATGGGAATTTACTCTTACAGAAGGGCCGTCAGATGCGCATGTTTATATTGATCAGAATATAGCATGGATGTTATTCTCTAAAGGAATTGACATTTATGAGGCCGGCCAGTATTGGCAGGTAACAGGTGATCAGGACTTAGGTCGCCATGCACTATTAATGCGGTCATTCATGGTTTAAAAATAATTAATATGAGTACAGATCTTGAAAAACTAAAATACCCTATTGGCAAGTTTACCTACAGGGAGCTTGAAGATGATGAGTATGCGATCCTGATTGACAGACTCGCTGAATTGCCGTCTAAAATCCGCCTGGCAGTTTCCAATCTGGATGATGTGCAGCTGGATACTCCATACAGAGAAGGAGGCTGGACCCTCAGGCAGGTTTTACATCATCTTCCCGACAGTCATGCAAATGCTTATATACGTTTCAAATTAGCATTCACTGAAGACAATCCTACGATCAGATTGTATCATGAAGAACGCTGGGCTGAATGTGAGGAGGCTAAGTACAGTCCGGTTGAAGATTCTCTTGACCTTCTGGATAGCCTTCACAGAAGGTGGGTTTCTTTTATAAGAACATTCAAACCTCAGGATTTCGCCAAAACTTATTATCACCCTGAACGGGGTAGAAATTATTCTCTGGCCGAAGTGCTAAGTATGTATGTCTGGCATGGAGAGCATCATCTTGCACATATAACAGAGACGAAGAAGTACAGAGCCTGGTAAATAAAAAAGCCGCATTGGAGTAATCCAATGCGGCTTTTTTAAAAAAATTATTATTTATTGAACACTTGATTTTGCTTCTTGTTTCATTGTTTCATTAGCAACGATCACGATCTCAACACGACGGTTTAAAGCTCTGCCCTCTTCAGTTGTGTTATCTGCGATTGCTTCACTTTCACCTCTTCCTTCAGTTGTTAAACGTGATGCAGTGATTCCCTGAGCAATAGTATAAGATCTAACTGCTGCTGCACGACGTTCTGAAAGTTTCAGGTTGTATGCATCTGTACCAGTAGCATCGGTATGTCCAACAATTAAAATTGTTGTTTCCGGATTGTTTTTAAGTGACGTTGCAAGACTCTCGATATTAGAACGTGCATTTGTTTTCAGGGTATTTTGGTTTACATCAAATAATATACCTGAGTCAAATTTTACAATAATACCTTCACCTTCACGGATAACTTCTGCATTTGGAATTGATTGTTTAATTTCTTCAGCCTGGCGATCCATTTTACGACCTATTAATGCACCCGCTGTACCACCGATTGCACCACCGATGATTGCTCCAACAGCTGTATTACCAGCTTTCTTACCAATTATGGCACCAAGTGTACCACCTGTTGCTGCACCAATTACTGCACCTTTTTGTGTTTTTGTGGCAGTTGCACAGCCTTGAAACAGCAATGTTGATGTAGCGATGGCTAATCCGAATGTTGCTATTCTTAAATTTGTTCTTTTCATGATGATCTGTTTATTTCTACCAGAATTGTTTCAAACCTAATGCCAAAAGCAGATTAAGGATTAATCGATGTACATTTGACATGAAAATAAATGGAAAATAAAGGAACAATAAGTCTATTGGGATGCGGATGGCTAGGTTTTCCGCTGGCTCTCAACCTTATTTCAAGGGGGTTTAAGGTTAAAGGAAGCACCACAAGTCCGGATAAACTAGCGATCTTTAAGGAGTCTGGTATTGACCCATATTTAGTACAATTTGATACAGTAAGCAATAATCCTGATCTGCATGACTTCCTGGATGCAGATATACTAATCGTTTCTGTTCCACCAGGACGAGGAAGCATTGATGGCATGGCTAATTATCGGAAAATGGCTGAAACTATTAAAGATCAATTAGTTAATAGCAGAGTATCCAGACTGATCTTCATAAGTTCCACATCAGTTTATCCCGATTCCAATTCTATACTCACAGAATTTTCATCTATAGATCCGGAAACTGAATCCGGAATTGTTTTAGCAGAAACAGAGGCCTTATTATCAAGCTTAAACATGAAGGTAATCCTGCTAAGATTATCCGGATTGATCGGCCCAAAGAGAATGCCAGGGAGGTTTTTTGCGGGGAAAACAAATATTCCAAACGGCTTGGCGCCTGTAAACATGATCCATCAGGATGATGTAATAAGTCTGATCAATTGCCTGATAGATTTTGAAACCGCAGAAGGGGTATATATTGGTTGTTCTCCATCTCATCCCAGTAAGGAAGAGTTTTATACCCTTGCTGCAAGTTCAGAGCAATTGAACCCTCCAACTTTCATCTCCGAAAAACTCAGGTGGAAACTCATTTCCAGTGAAAGAACTAATAGAGAATTGAATTTTACCTATAAATATCCATCCTTAATGGATTGGCTTAGGAAAATTTAGTCTCCAGTGCTGCTCTTTCTCAATCTTTGAACTTTTAGATCCTGTAATTCAAATGCTTAAAATTCAGGTTTACAAAAAGGTAACAACCCCGTATTTTTAATACTTATTTCATATTCTTTGTTTAAATTTATGAATTATATGAAATTGGGATATGTATCGTTCAGATTGAACAACATCCAATTTTCGACTTATTTGTTATATGAAGAAACTTTTTTTAATTGCGCTGATCCTATTTATCAGTTCGTCTATAGAAGCGGCCCTGCCTGATTCAACCCTTATCAGGAGAGTTAACGAGTTATCAGCTCAGATTCAAAAAAAATATGCTCCTGATAAAAGAACAGAATTTTTTCAGCTCAAACTTGAAACATCAGAACCTTTAGCATTCAATTTACAGGTGAGTAAGCCGGAAGCAATTCAGGAATTTAAAGCTCTATTAAAAGCAGAAAACATATCGGTGATCATCAATGATGAGATTTTACCTGCTAAGAATCTGGCGGAAAAGATCTATGGTGTTGCCAACCTTTCAGTGATTAATACCCGATACGCACCAAATCATGCGGCAGAGATGGCTACTCAGGCCACCTTAGGAACCCCGGTTAAAATTTTAAAAAAGGAAAAAGGTCATTTTTTTGTTCGTACTCCTGATAATTATTTATCCTGGACTGAAACAGGGGGAGTTACTCCTATGAATAAGGCAGATTTTGAAAACTGGCAGGCTGCAGAGAAAGTAGTTTATACTGATTTATTTGGATTCGCATATTCGGAGGCTTCTGAATCATCCCTGCCGGTTTCTGATCTTGTAGCGGGCAATATTTTACAGGTCTTATCTGAAGCAAACGGATTTTACAAAGTTTCTTTTCCCGATAAACGTATCGCCTATATTTCTATTAAAAAGGCTCAATCTTTTGATCAGTGGAAAAACCGCCCTGATCCTACTGCCGAGCAAATATTGAAAACAGCACGTAATTTTCTTGGCATTCCTTATTTATGGGGAGGGACATCTGTTAAAGGAATGGATTGTAGTGGGTTCACCAAAACCAGCTACCTGCTCAATGGGATAGTGCTTCCTAGAGATGCTTCACAGCAGGCCTTAGTTGGTGATAAAGTAGATATTCATGATAATGATACGCTAAGTATTTCAAAGGCATTGAAGAATTTGAAGCCTGGTGACCATTTGTTCTTCGCCGGTGATAAGCGGAATATGAGAGTAACCCATACTGCACTATATATTGGTAATGGTGAATTTATTCAGGCCGCAGGACTAGTCAGAATCAATAGCATGATCAGCGGATCAAAGAATTATGATGATTTTCAATCCAGAACGCTGGTTGGTGCCCGACGTGTATTAACAGCTATAGGTGGTCCTGAAATTACCAGGATCGACAAACACCCATATTACCAGGGGATGGTAAATCAATAAATAGAAACTAAACAATTAATAAACATATGAATATTTTCGTTGGAGGCCTTCCATTTAAAGTAGATGAAAGGGAGTTAAGAGAAATTTTTGAAAAATACGGTGAACCTACTTCTGTGAAGCTGATCATCGATAAACAAAGTGGCCGAAGTAAAGGCTTTGGCTTTGTCGAAATGGATGATGAAGCAGCCGGACAGCAAGCCATTGAAGCACTTGACGGAACCGAATTATATGGCCGGAAAATTGGTGTGCGGGTTTCTGAAGATAAAAAACCGGAACGACGTTTCTAAAACTTCATTTTTTAATATCCTTTACCTCTGAAAAGGGGGTAAAGGTTATGGCTGATATTTAAAAGAAATATCTGGAATTGTTTTATTACCACCTGATTTTAATGATATCTTGCTGTAGAGCATGATAAATTCTTTGTGCTTTGGCAATGTCTCAGGTAACATTTGAATAACAATTGTTGTTTATTTGATTTCTAATCACCTAAATTATTAATTTTGTTGATATTAGCTAACCCCGCTTTCTTTTAATCTGATTCGAATAGTATTCGGATTAGGGAAAACGTAAAACCAAAACCGTTTAATAATTATGAAACCTGCATGAGCTTATTGCTCGTATAACGAATTAGATATAAAAGCTAATGCAAGCTTCATTACCCTTAAAAAACAATTAAATTATTATGAAAAAGTTAATCATTCTTTGCAGCGTAGTATTTTTATTTGCGTCTGTAACAGCATTTAAAGTTGAAGAAAAAGCTGAATTCAAGTTTGAAAAGGAAACTCATGATTTTGGAAAGATCCCACAGGGTAAACCAGTAAGTGTTGAGTTTAAGTTTACAAACACTGGAGATGAGCCATTGATAATAAGTAATATAGAAAGCGTTTGTGGTTGTACTGTTCCAAAATACACGAATACACCTGTGTTAAAAGGTCAGTCTGGTACTATTACAGTTACCTATAACGCTGCTGCACTTGCTCCTTTCAGTAAGGGCTTAACCATCAGGTCAAATGCAAAAACACCGATTAAAGTAATTTACATCAAAGGTGAAGTGGTTGCAGCTCCTGCTGAATAAATAGATCTAAAAGTATTAAAAAAAGCCCTTTGAGTTAATCTTGAAGGGCTTTTTTGTGGATGAGCTTTTTTAAATACCCTTTACCCTCATTTGTAATGTGTACACAGATGTGCTTGAAGTCATGAACAGTACATCTCTGTTCTTTCCGCTGAAACAGACATTGGCTGTCCATCCCGGAATATCTATATGCTCAATTTGTTTACCTGAAGAATTAAAAACAGTTACACCCCGGCCGGTTAGATACAAGTTACCCTTGTTATCAAGTGTAAGTCCGTCAGAGCCCATTTCTGCAAACAATGTTCTGTTTATTAATGTTCCGTTTTTAGCGATACCGTATTTATAGGTTTTCTTGTCGCCTATATCGGCAACAAATAAGCTTTTTCCATCTGCTGACCCTACAATGCCGTTCGGTTTTACCAGGTTACTATCAACAATGACAGGAATTTTTTTGCCTTTTGCTAAATAATAAACATACTGTCCATCTAATTCAGTTTTCTTTCTTTCCCAATAGGGCCGCTGATAATAGGGATCTGTAAAATAGATACCTCCTTTGGAGTCGATCCACAGATCATTGGGCCCATTGAAAAGCTTTCCCTGATAGTTATCTAAAAGAACTGTTGTTTTTTTATCAGCACTGATCGACCAGAGTTCGTTTTTCTCATCTGCAGCAGTAATAAGATTGCCTTTCTTGTCGAAATACATTCCGTTGGAACGACCGGTTTTGTCAAGAAAGACAGTTAATTGTCCATCGGTACTGTATTTCCAAATTTTATCATTCGGCTGATCGGTAAAAAATACATTGCCTTTTTTATCAACCGCAGGTCCTTCGGTAAACTTGAACTGGTTTGAAATTAGCTTTAGTTTTGCGTTTTCAGCAATTATTTTAGTTTCAGTATCCTGATACCTTGGAGGTGAATTTAAATGTAATGGAGATACCCCTGCTAAAGTAAAACAGGCCGAAATTGGAATCAAAATGCTTAACTGGATTATTTTAAGTGTATTCATGGTTAATGAATTAAGATTTACAATGAAGGAGTTTTTCCGCCATCTACAGGAACATTGATTCCATTAATATAAGATGCTGCAGGGCTGGCAAGAAAAGCTATTGCTGCTGCAACCTCTGTGGCATCTGCAATTCTTCCAGCAGGGATAGTGCTTACCATTTCATTTTTTACTGCCTCAGTACTTTTGCCTTCCTTTTCTGCGATGGAATTGATCAGGAATTCCAGTCTCCCGGTCATGGTAAATCCCGGTAAAACATTGTTGACAGTAATTCCAAATGGGCCTAGTTCCAGTGCCAGGGTCTTTGCCCAGCTTGCAACCGCCCCACGGATAGTATTGGATACACCCAGTCCTTTTAATGGAGTTTTTACAGAGGTCGATATGATATTAATGATCCTCCCAAATTGATTTTTCTTCATTCCTGGGACAATTGCCTGAACAAGTATCTGATTGCAGATCAAATGCATGTTAAATGCATTGATAAATTCTTCCGTAGCGGCATCTATAGCTTGGCCGCCTGCTGGTCCGCCAGTGTTATTGATCAGAATGTCGACACTATTTTTTGTTGTATAATTTTCGATGATACTTTTAAGCAGCGTGGGATCTGTAAAATCAGCAATTAATAGATCATGTTCCTGACCTTTCTGAATAGGCAGTTCTTCTAAAACTAGCCGAAGTTTTTCTTCATTTCGTGCAAGCAGGGTGACATTTGCTCCCAATAGAGCAAGTTCAATTGCTGTGGCTTTTCCAATTCCCTGAGTACTTCCGCAAACCAGTGCTCTTTTTCCTGTCAGATCTAAATTCATTGTTAAAATGCTTCAATTAAATGCTAAGATAATACAGAAAAGTATTGTTCCAGCTCCTGAAGTGTATTTGAATTTGTAGCAATGTCCTTGATTATCTTTCCCTTTTCCATCAATAGTATGCGATCGCACACTTCAGTGACATGGTTCAGGTCATGGCTGGAAACAATGGTAGTGATCTGTTTTTCTCTGCTTAATTCCTTCACTATGTTTTTTAGACGGATCTGTGTGCTTGGGTCAATATTGGCGAAAGGCTCATCCAGCATCAAAACTTGCGGATTCTGTATCAGGCTTGCAGCAACACCAACTTTTGTTTGATTTCCCTTGGATAGGTCACGGATGTATTTTCCTTTTTTTAAGATCTCCCCATTGAAAAATTCAGTAAACTGCACTAGTTCTGAATCGATCTGTGCCTTGTTTTTATTGTGGAGTCCACCTATAAAATGAAAATATTCTTCAGGGGTAAGATAGTCGATCAAAAAACCTTCATCCAGATAGGAGGCAGTATAATCTTTCCATTCTTCATTATCAGCAACGTTTTTCTCTTTAGACAATACCTCACCTGCATCCGGTCTGATCAGGTCGAGCATCATGCGAAAGAGTGTTGTTTTTCCGGCACCGTTATTTCCCACCAGACCAATTGATTCGCCTTTTTTAATATTCAGCTGAGGGATGTTCACAACCGTTACCCCATTATATCCTTTTTTTAAATTTTTTATCTCAATCATATTATTCATTTCTAAATCCTTCAGCAATCGTGTAACGTTTTTCCTGAAATTGTAAAATTAGTTTGTTCATCCAAAACTCTCTGCTTAGGATAAATAGCAATCCTATGAGGCCTATTGTTGCAAGCCCTGCTTCTGGATAATCCAGCAGATTAAATGGCAGGTAAATAATGAAAGGCCCTAATAATAATGGAATAGATAATATCCATTGAGATGCACCAACCCCTTCCCAGTTAAATGCTGCCCCTTTACTGAGATCAATTCTTCGGTAATTCCGGTTCGCAAAAAATAAAACGAGAAGCGTATTTACACCAAGGTTCCAGGTGAACATAATGAAATGTATGACCAGGACCCTCCAGCCAAAATAAACATAGGGGATAGTCAGCAGAAAGCTTAATGTTGAGAACATAGTGAACAGCAAAAACTTGGCTTTGAAAAAATCTTTTGCTCTTACTTTGCTAACCAGGATACCATCAAAATGTGCGCTTTGCCAGCTAAACATGAACTGACCATAATTTATAATGAAAATTCCGGTCATAAACATGCCGCAAAATATGATCGGATAGGCCGAAAAATCAGGCCTGTTATAGAAAATCAGTCCGTAAAACATAAAAAACAAACTCATCGTGATCACCGAGCGTGGTCGTTTATTTCGAAGGATCAGTTTCAGCTCATTCGCAGCCAGATCACCAGCCATGCCGAATCTTCCTAAAAATGGAATCTCTGTGCTTGACTTATGCGAAACATCCGCAGAATGCAGTTCTTCCAGGTACAAATTACTCTTCAAATATCTGTAATTGATCAGGTAAATGATACCTGCAGCCAAAAGGAAAATAATACAATATAGGGGTGCAGCTATCAGTGAATTGAAGATCCGTGCGGATAGTGCAGAAATTGAAAAGAGGTTGAAATAAAAATCCAGAGAAACAAAAAGGATTAGTGTTCCAAAGAATATCAGCATCCACACAGCATTAAGATTAACCTTACGCTTTAGCCAGAGGCTGAAAAAATGATTCGTAAGGGTCAGTCCGATAATGGCTATAATATAAGCCGAGATCCCTGCAGGACCATGTTCAGGAAGTATGATCTTGATCAGGAATGGCAAGGTTAAGAGTAGTGGGGTGAGGTTAAATGCTGTTCCAAGTGATGTTAGTGAAAGGTAATTGATCAGCTGATTTTTATTGATGCGAAGGTGCAGATATGGCCTTACAGCAAGGGTTGGTAATTCCTGCATTTGGAAACGCATCAGTAGGTCAATTAAAAAATAATAGAGCAGCAGACTATTGAATGACTGGATGATCTCCTGATTCGGATAAGTCTTTTCAAGTATCCTGTCCATGAAGAACGCGACCACTAATACATTTAACAGAAGGTATAGGATCAGGATTCCCATGACTATACGCATGGCGATGCTTTTACCTGTATTTTTCGACCGCCAGAAGGCTTTAGACTGATGTATCAGGAATGTTAAAGTCATATTTAAAAATGAAATTTATTTAACTGGTGATTAATGTATGATTTCTCAGAGGTCAATATTTATATTTTCCCTTCCACAGAAATTTTAAGCGTTCCCGAATTTTTTCTTCTGCAGGGTTTTTCCCCGGATCATATAAAAGGGTTCCGCTTAGGTTTTCAGGGAGATATTCCTGCTCCGAAAAATTATTTTCATGCATATGTGAATACTCATATTCCTTGCCATACCCGATGTTTTTCATCAGTTTGGTTGGGGCATTTCGTAAATGAAGCGGAACAGATTGATCGCCTGTTCTGGCAACCAGCTCCTGAGCTTTAGCAATTGCTTCATAGCTTGCATTGCTTTTTGCAGAGGAGGCCAGATAGGTCACAGCCTGGGATAATATAATTCTGGATTCCGGCCATCCGATAACATTGACTGCCTGAAAACAGTTATTAGCTAAAAGCAGGGCATTCGGATTTGCGTTGCCGATATCCTCTGAAGCTAAAATCAGTAATCTTCTTGCGATGAATAATGGGTCTTCCCCACCTGCTATCATGCGCGCAAGCCAGTATACTGCGGCATTGGGGTCGCTACCCCTGATAGATTTGATAAATGCCGAGATAATATCGTAATGCTGCTCTCCTGCTTTATCATAGATCGCCATATTCTGCTGCACATGCTTCAGAACCAATTCATTGCTGATGATCACTTCAGCCTTATTCACCGCATTTACAACTAGTTCAAGTACATTCAGCAGTTTTCTTGCATCACCTCCCGAAAGACGCAGCAGGGCTTCATGCTCTTTAATGGTGATCTTCTTTTCCCGTAAATAACTATCCTGGGCTATTGCCTTATGCAATAATTCAAGCAGGTCATCTTCCGATAGATTTTGAAGAATATATACCTGGCTTCTTGAAAGTAATGCCGATATCACCTCAAAAGAAGGGTTTTCTGTAGTTGCACCGATCAGGGTAACCAAGCCGCGTTCTACCGCACCCAGGAGGGAATCCTGCTGTGATTTTGAAAAGCGGTGAATCTCGTCGATGAATAAGATCGGAAGATTTTCATTTTCCTGCTTTAGTAAAGCGGATTTTTCGATTACCTCGCGAATATCCTTTACACCCGAATTGATAGCGCTCAGACTGAAGAACGGGCGGTTTAACTGTCTGGAAATGATAAATGCCAATGTAGTTTTTCCTACACCGGGAGGTCCCCAAAGAATTAAGGACGGAAGTCTTCCATTTTCGATAGCGATGCGTAATATAGCGTCCTTGCCAACAAGATGCTTTTGTCCGACATAGTCGTCAAGCGTCTGCGGACGCATCCGTTCTGCCAATGGGGGTATTGTTGCCATTTAATTCTTTTTACTGTTTAGGCTGATGAAGCATGATCAATCAGACAGATCATGCTTCATTCCGCTTAAATTAAATGCCTATCTCTTTATCCTGATAATCCTGAACTAATTCTACTGCATTTGAAACAGAATCACCAATAATAGTTACAAATGAACCTGGTATAATATGTTTGACTGCATGATTAAATGCATCCTTACCTTTGTTAATTATTTGGATATCAATTTCAGGTTTTACTTCTTTTAGTCCTTCAATGATGAGTTTTACAATCTCATCTCTATCACGGCCACGGAGGTATTTTTCCTGACAGATGATCACATTGTCGAACATTTCAGCAGAGATTCGGCCTATCTCACGCAAGTCCTCATCTCTCCGGTCACCTGTACCTGAGATAATTCCTGTACTTCGCTTGATATCAAGAGTGGAAAGAAAATCTTTAATTCCTCTCAGCCCATCAGGGTTATGAGCAAAATCAACCATGATCTTGCATTCTTTAAGTTCAAAAATATTCATCCTGCCCGGGGTTTGTGCCGCGGAGGGAATGAAAGTTTCAAGCGATAAACGGATATCTTCAATCTTAAAGCCCCAAACAAAGGTTGCAAGACTTGCTGCAAGCACATTCTGGGTCATAAAGCCTACTGTACCATTAAAAGTAATCGGAATATGGGTCACTTTTTCAATTCTGATCTTCCAGTCGCCTTTTTTGATCGTTACAAACCCATTTTCATAGACTGCCGCTATACCTCCTTTGCGACAGTGTTCTTTTACTACCGGATTTTTTTCATCCATAGTAAAGTAAGCTACATTGCAATGCACATCTTTGCCGATCTTAACGCAATGTTTATTATCAGCATTTAAAATTGCCCAGCCATCATTTTTTACCGAGTTAACCACCACCTGTTTTACCCTAGCAAGATCTTCAAGTGTATGGATATCTGAAATACCTAAATGATCTTCCTGTATGTTAGTTATTACCGCAATGTCGCAAAGTCCAAAGCCGAGGCCGGATCTGAGAATACCTCCACGTGCAGTTTCCAGAACAGCAAATTCAACTGTTGGATCCTTCAGGACAAATTCTGCGCTTATTGGTCCGGTGGTATCTCCTTTTAGGAGCATGGAATTCTGGATATAAACACCATCTGAAGTGGTAAAGCCAACCCTGAATCCATTGTTTTTTACAATATGAGCAATTAGTCGGGTTGTAGTTGTTTTCCCATTGGTGCCTGTAACGGCAATGATCGGTATCCTTGCAGACTTGCCCGGAGGGTAAAGCATGTCAATAACCGGAGCAGCTACGTTTCTCGGGAGACCTTCGCTTGGTGCAAGGTGCATCCTGAAACCCGGAGCAGCATTTACTTCCAGAACAACCCCGCCATTCTCTGTAAGGAGTTCTGTTAAATTCTTTGCCATGATGTCAATTCCGCAAATATCAAGTCCTATGACCCTTGCAATACGCTCGCACATAAATACGTTCTGCGGATGAACCATGTCAGTCACATCAATTGATGTTCCGCCGGTACTCAGATTAGCAGTCGATTTCAGGTAAACGATCTCTGATTTAGGCGGAACTGTTTCCAAAGTATACCCTTTTTTATCTAACAGATCGAGGGTATCTCTGTCCACCGTGATTTCTGTCAATACATTTTCATGTCCATAACCACGGCGCGGATCACTATTCTCAATGTCTATTAATTTCTGAATGCTATTGGAACCATCGCCAACAACATTGGCAGGAACACGCTGAGCGGCAGCAACCATACGGTTATCGATCACCAATATTCTGAAATCATGCCCTGTGATGAATCGCTCCAGAATCACTCTGTGTGAATATTTCTGAGCATAGGCAAATGCTTCAATTGCCTCTTCACGTGTTTTTACGTTGATCGTTGCGCCTTTCCCGTGATTGCCGTTCAGGGGTTTGAATACCAGCGGGAACCCAATTTGGGTCAGTGCAATTTCAAGATCTTCATCAGACGAGATGGTCATTCCTTTGGCCACTGGAATAGCCTGCTCCTGCAGGATGCGTTTTGTTTCATCTTTATTACCAGCTATATCAACTGCAATGCTGCTGGTCTTATCTGTCATGGTGGCTCTAAACCTAACCTGATTCACACCATAGCCAAGCTGAACCAGAGAACTTCTGTTCAGTCTGATAAAAGGGATCTTGCGGGCTACAGCTTCATCAACAATGGAGGCTGTACTCGGACCAAAACGCTCACGTTCGCGCATTTTTTTCATCGTCATGATATCATTTTCAATATCATACTCATCGCCTGAAATTATTGCTTCTGCTATCCGGACCGATGCTTCGGCAGCATAAACACCTACAGTTTCTTCGATATAATTGAAAACTACATTATAAGTTCCAGGGGTCTTGGTCTCGCGGGTACGTCCAAAACCTGTTTCCATTCCGGCAAGCGATTGAAGCTCCAGGGCAATATGCTCAATAACATGTCCCATCCAGGTGCCTTCTTCCACACGCTCAAAGAAGCCTCCTTCATAGCCCGGTGAACATCTATGGGTAAATAGTGAGGGCATCAGCTTCTCTATTCTTTCTCTGAATCCTTCAATTTTATTTGTTGGGCGTTGCTCCAGATCTTCCAGATCGAGACGCATCTGAATCAGTTTTTTCCTTCTGGTCGACCAGATATTTGGTCCCTTTAATACCTGTATGCCTAATATTTTCATTTGATTATTTTTTGATTTTATAGTAATGAATCTTGCTTGAGCATTAGGCTAATGCTAGTTTCATTGTTAATGTTTTTTGTTGGTTACGAACCTGAATGAACAGGCAATGCATGCAATTCCGAATATTATATCTTGAGGGCTGTACTATTTCTTCAAGCTATCATAAATTTCTTTTAATGAAAACTATGAATATTAGAGGAAAAATACTTTTATATACCTTCAATGTAAACTGTTTATCTTAATTCAGAATTGATAACTTATTTAATTAGATCGACCATCTATTCTAAACGCTTATCAAAACATGTTCCACATGGAAAGTTTATCAATTTATTAAATTTTTATACCATATAATAATGTGATATGGAAGATAATACAAATTTGATAAAGCCCTTTCAATCTTCAATATGTGGATAAGTTTAGTAAGTTAAGTCTAAACTTATTATTGAGGTAATATATATTTGGTTTTCAAGTGTTGTAAAGATATTAATTACTATGATTCCAAAGGGTAAACTTATTATAATAGGAGGTGCGGTTGATCTGGGAAGTTCTCTGAACTTTAATGAAGATATTAGCCATCCTAATTATATTAAATTCTTTGAGCAGGGGATACTCAAGAGGATTATTCTGGAATCTGCCAAGGCCGAAAACTCCGTTGTTGAAGTTATAACTACTGCCTCTCAGGTTGCAGATCTTGTTAGTGAAGAGTATATCAAATCATTCAATCAGCTGCAGGTTAATAATGTCAGGGTAATGGATATCAGATCAAGAACTGATGTCGATACCAAAGAATACCTGGAGCGATTAAGCCAGGCAGATGTGATCATGTTCACTGGTGGCGATCAATTACGATTGAGTTCAATATTCGGTGGTACAGCTTTTTTAAGATTATTAAAGAAACGCTACCATGAGGATGATTTTTTAATTGCGGGGACTTCTGCAGGAGCGGCTGCAGCCTCATCTAACATGATCTATCGGGGTAGCAGCAGTGAGGCGCTGATCAAAGGCCATGTTCAGATGACTGCAGGTTTAGGCTTTATTGACTCTGTAATTGTGGATACTCATTTTGTTCAGCGTGGCAGAATCGGCCGTTTGTTTTATGCAGTAGCCAGTAATCCAGGGATGCTGGGGATTGGTCTTGGTGAGGATGCTGGTTTATTAATAACCGAAGGCTATTGCATGGAAGCAATAGGCTCCGGTTTAACTATTTTAGTTGATGGACGACATATCAGGGAAACCAGTATTTATGAGGTTGAAATGGGATCTCCTGTATCAATAGATGGTTTGAGAGTGCATGTAATGTCTTTATTTGACAAGTATGATCTTGATAAGCATGAACTTATCATTAAAAAGGTGGTAAAAGCAGAAAAGGGTATAAACCTTAAAGAAAAGGATATTAATGGGTCCTAAAATAATAATCCATGGAGGTTTTTTCAGTGAGTCCGGAACAAATTCGGAGATCAAACTGGCAAAACAAGAGGCCCTTACTGAAATTGTAAAAAAATCCTATTCTTATTTAGAATCCCATTCTGCACTTGATACTTCGGTGTATGCAGTTTCACTTCTTGAAGATTGTGAATTATTTAATGCCGGAATTGGCTCACAAATTCAAAGCGATGGCAAGATACGTCTTAGCGCCGGTTTAATGGATGGAAGCAGCGGCAAGTTCTCCGGTGTGATCAATATTCAGGATGTGAAGAACCCGATCCAAATTGCCGAAAAGTTAATTTCATATGATGACAGGGTACTAAGCGGAAGCGGTGCACTTGATTTTGCAAGAAAGAAGGGTTTTGAATATTTTAATCCCGAAACAAAACAGCGCAGGGAAGAATATGAAAAGAAATTAAATGCTTCCGCGGGACTAGGTACTGTAGGATGTGTGGCCTTAGACAAAAAGGGACGTATTGCCGCTGCAACCTCAACAGGAGGTAAGGGCTTTGAAATACCTGGCAGAGTGAGTGATTCAGCAACTGTTGCTGGCAATTACGCAAACCAGTTTGCCGGAATATCCTGTACTGGCGTTGGTGAAGATATTGTAACTGCGGGACTTTCAGTTAAAATAGTAACCCGTGTTATTGATGGCATGAGCCTTAAAGAGGCCACACTTAAATCATTTGAAGAGCTGAAAGTGATCGATGGTTTTGCCGGAATAATCGGAATTTCTGCTTCAGGAGAGATTTTTCACCTTGATTCCCATCCCTACATGGTTTGGGCTTCATTTGATCAGGAGCTTTCTGTATTCCCCTGATCTTTTTGAGATTGTATAATTTTTAGGATCATTGGACGTTTGAGATCGACATCTAAGGAGATATTAAATTCGTATATTAATAAGAATATCTCTCAAAACTAGTATCATTCATTTTAAATGAACTTTAAACCAATTTTTTATTTAATTCTTATAATAGGTTCTACTTCAGGTATCTGTTTAGCAGAATCTATACCTGTTAAATCAATCCCGGCTTATTGGAGTATTGTTCAAGTCCCTACCGGTTTTGATTCACTGAAAGTTAGTATCAAAAAGAAGGCGTCTCTTACCGGTATTAATGACGTCAAAGAATACCTGAATGCCCTGCAGTTCCGCGAGCAGCTTAAAGCTTCGGATAACCCTCCGCTTATCTTCCCTACATCTGCTGGTGTTTATAATGGTTCTCTGCAGAGTGATTCATTAAGTGCCTTTAACCAGCTTATATTTCTTTCCAGGAATCTTGGCGACCGGAATGCGGAAGCCGGAGTATTGCATTCATATGGTATCATCAATGCCCTTAAAGGGGATATGGATCATGCTCTTATTTTATTTAATGAAGCCCTGATCATAAATCTGGAACTCAATAATACCTCTGCAATTGTAAAAAATTATCTAAACCTTGCCCGGGTAAATAGTTTCAACGGGAATTTCACGGAAGCAATAAAATATAGTCACGCATTGGTGGATATCTCAACATCTACCCGCAGTAATTCCTCACTTGCTGAAGGGTATATGAGCCTCGCTAATTTATGGACTGTCCAGAAAAATTTTCAGGAGGCGGAAACAATGGTCTTGAGGAAGGCATTGCCGCTCTATTTTTATAAGCTAAAAGATAAATCCGGGACTATGAAATGTTATGATCAACTGGCCTTGATCTATCAGCAGCAGAAGCGGTTTTCAGAGGCAAAATGGTTCTATATTCAGTCGAATATGCTTGCCAGAAAAGTAAACGATCCATCTGGGATCGTCAATTCGCTTGTCAATCTTGCACATGTCAAAATGTCAATTGGAGATCATCTTTTAGCTTTAAGAGACATAAGGGAAGCAGAGCAATTGTCTGTAAAACACAAATACAATTACAAATTAATTGAAATAAAGAGCGATCTGGCTGAGTTATATACTAAACTGGGCGATCCAGTTGCGGCAAATTCTGCTTTTTCGGAGTTTTCTGTATTAAAAGACGCCTTATTAAGGAAAGCATTATAAATTAAGGTGCTTAGTTTATATGCGTCACTTTATGTATTTTCGATATATTGAGCTCAAATAAAAAACTTACACAAACATGTTACATGGTTTGAATGTCATTTTGATATTTGCCGTACATATGTTTTAAATTTGGTACCAATTTAGATACCATATAATCTACAATGAAGTTAAAATCAGTTAAAGAAATGTTAAAGAGATTATGTCTGGCCGTTTTTATTGTTGCAGCTTTATCCTGCCAGGCCGACCCGCGGGTAAATATAGTGGTATCAGTCAATGACCTGAAGCCTGATATGCAGCAATCAGTTGTGGCTAAATCACTGGTGGAGCTGATTGAAAATTTTCACTATCAGAAAGTTGTGGTAGATGATGCTTTTTCATCGATTGTATTTGATGAATATTTAAAGGCACTTGATGGTGGTAAAAGTTACTTTTTACAAAGTGATATTGCCGATTTCGAGAAATTCCGCCTTACAATGGATGATGATGTCCGCAGTGGAGACCTGAGTGTGCCCTTTTATATATTCAATGTATATCAAAAGCGCTATAATGACCGGGTCAATTTTGCTTTGAAGGAGATTGAAAAGAAATTCAATTTTACCAGCAATGATACCTATACCTATGATCGTGAAAAATTACCATGGCTGAAATCAGAATCTGAGTCAAACAGCCTCTGGTCAAAACGGATCAAATATGAGATGCTTAATCTCAGGATCACAGGTACAGAAGAAGCAAAGATCAAAGAAACACTAAAAAATCGCTACGAAAACCTGATTTCACAATCTACCAAGTTCAATCAGCAGGATGTTTTCCAGATCTTCATGAATTCCTTTACCGGAACTGTTGATCCGCATACAAGCTATTTTGTTCCTAACAGGGCACAGGAATTCAATGAAGACCTGGCCCGGACTTTCGAGGGTATTGGTGCTAGTTTACAACTGGATAATGAGGTTGTAAAGATCGCAGCGATCATTCCCGGCGGACCAGCGTTTAAATCAAAAGCAATACATGCTAATGATCGTATCATTGCAGTTGCTCAGGGTAAGGATGGGGAATTTGTTGATGTGATCGGCTGGAGACTAGATGTAACAGTCACAAAAATTAAAGGCCCCAAAGGAACAATAGTTCGTTTAAAGGTTATTCCTGCAGGACAGGAATTATCATCCACCCCAAAAATTGTGGAACTTGTTAGGGATAAGGTCGTTCTTGAAGATCAGTCAGCAAAGAAAATTATCAAGACCGTTAATTCCGGAGGCAAATCCTATAAGATTGGAATCATTCAGTTACCGGCATTTTATGCTGATTTTAAAGCAATGCAGGCGGGAGATCCCAACTATAAGAGTACCACACGTGATGTAAAACTTTTATTGGATACCTTAAAACAGGAGAAGGTTGATGCAGTTGTTCTCGATCTGAGAAGCAATGGTGGAGGTTCTCTTCCGGAAGCGATCAGTCTTACGGGATTGTTTATTAAATCCGGTCCGGTAGTACAGGTGCGTGATAGAAGAAATAAGATCGAGGTTAGTGAAGATGAGGATGAATCCATTGCATGGACGGGTCCTCTGGGTGTATTTCTGGATAGATTCAGCGCATCGGCATCCGAAATATTTGCAGGCGCTATTCAGGATTACGGAAGAGGTATAGTTATTGGTAATCAATCTTATGGAAAAGGTACTGTTCAACAGGGAATAGACATGTCAAGGGTTATCAGCACTACTGATAAATTAATGCTTAAAGGAGCACAAACTGTAAATACTAAAGGATCACAGTCTGATGCTAAAAGAGCCAATCCAACCAGAACCAATGCGCCTGAATTTGGTCAGATCAACCTGACAATGGCGAAGTTCTATCGTGTGAATGGCAGCAGCACCCAGCACAAGGGAGTTGTACCTGATATTGAATTCCCAACGGTATTCCCTAAGGATAAATATGGCGAAAGTTCTGAGCCAAGAGCACTGCCATGGGATACCATTTCTCCAAGCCAGTTCAATCCTGTTGCCAGCCTTGATGAAGTTAAACGTAAGCTTATTGCTTTACATCAGGAGCGTATGAAAACTTCAGTTGGTTTTAAAGATCTTCAGGAAGGTATCGCTGAATTTGCGAAACGTGAAGCAGAAACATCAATTACTCTGAATGAGGCGCAACTGAAAAAGGAACGTGATGAGCAGGAAGCAAAATCCTTGCTACGCGAGAACGAGAAACGTGCTGCTAAAGGATTGGCACCTCTTAAAAAGGGTGAGACTAAACCCAAAGAAGATATCGACTTTATTCGTGATGAAGGTCTGCAGATCATCGCAGATTTTATCCAGATAAAATAGTGAAAGCCCCGGTTCAGCCGGGGTTTTTTATGAGATATTGTTTTTAAAACAGACAGCTTGATCAAATGACCCGGGGTCAGAAAATAATTTCCGAATGGTATGCTAAAAAGGGATGGCAACAATTTTCTTTCCAGAAGGAAATGGAAATCGCCTTTCTTGATGGTTATTCCGGATTGTTGAATGCACCCACCGGTAGCGGCAAAACTTTTGCCATGTTTCTTCCTTTCATCGCCGCGTATATTGATGCCCACCCTGATGACTATCTGATCAGGAAAGATAATGGCCTTCAGCTGCTCTGGATAACACCCCTCAGGGCTCTCACAAATGATATCCGTAAGGCAATGCAAACTGTGGTTGAGGATCTTGGCCTGCCATGGAAAGTTGCTAGTCGTACCGGCGATACTTCCGCAAAGGAAAAACAGGAATTAAAGAAAAAGCAGCCCGAAGTATTACTCACCACTCCTGAAAGTCTGCACCTGATGCTGGCTCAAAAGGAATATCCTAAAATGTTTGCCGGACTTCAGGCGCTGGTTGTGGATGAATGGCATGAACTGCTTGGAACAAAGAGGGGCGTTCAGCTGGAGCTTGGTTTATCGCGACTAAAATATCTTAAGAGAGATACCACTCTGAAGGTATGGGGAATTTCTGCAACCATTGGTAACCTTGAAGAAGCAGCCGAAGTATTGCTCGGCAACGATATTCCTGCTGAGCGGATCTGTATTATTCGTGCAAAGCTGGATAAGAAAATTGTGATCGAATCGGTCATTCCAGAAAATATTGAGGAGTTTTCGTGGGCAGGGCATCTTGGGATCAAACTTTTGCCCCAGGTAATGGAAATAGTTTCCAAAAGTCGCACGACATTGATTTTCACCAATACCCGCTCTCAGTCTGAGATCTGGTATATGGGCATTCTTGATAAGTATCCTGAATATGCGGGTGTGATGGCTATGCACCATGGCTCACTTGATAATGATTTGCGGAACTGGGTGGAAGAAGCTCTCCATAATGAGATGCTTCGCCTGGTTGTTTGTACCTCAAGTCTTGATCTGGGTGTTGATTTCAGACCAGTTGATTCAGTTGTTCAGATCGGTAGTCCGAAAGGCGTAGCACGGTTTATGCAGCGTGCTGGGCGAAGTGGGCATCATCCGGGGGCAACTTCCAAAGCCTGGTTTGTTCCAACACATTCACTGGAGTTATTGGAAGGTGCAGCCTTAAAACAGGCCATTGCTGATGAGCTTTTCGAAAGCCGTGACCCCATTGTGCTTGCGATGGATGTTTTGATGCAATATTTGGTGACCCTGGCAGTATCGGATGGTTTTTATCCTGCTGAAGTTTTCCGGGAGATCAAAACAAGCTTTGCTTATGCAGATCTTGAATGGAAAGAGTTTCATCAGATTCTGGATTTCATCACTAGCGGCGGAAAAACACTTTCGCAATACGATGAATTCCTAAAGGTTGAAATTGCAGATGGACTTTACAAAGTAAATAGCCGCAGGGTAGCTATGCATCACAGGCTGAGTATGGGAACCATAGTTAGTGATGTGAATATCCGGGTCCGTTTCTTATCAGGAGGTAGTCTCGGAACAATTGAGGAATACTTTATTTCTAAACTAAAAATTGGGGATACATTCTGGTTTGCCGGGCGCAATCTTGAGCTTCTGAAGTTTAAGGATATGACGGCATTTGTTCGTAAATCTACCGGAAAGAAGGGAATTATTCCCAGTTGGATGGGAGGAAGGATGCCTCTTTCATCTCAACTTTCTTCCAAATTAAGGGATAAGCTGGATGAAGTAGCAGTCATGATGGATCATCAATCTCCTGAGCAGCACCAGGATATTGAAGTAAGGGCATTGAAACCTTTGTTTGAACTTCAGTCCAGATTGTCACACCTCCCCCGGAAAACTGAATTCCTCATCGAAAAATTCAGATCCCGTGATGGTTTCCATTTGTTCTTTTATCCATTTGAAGGGCGATTGGTACATGAAGGGATGGCTTCTTTATTTGCTTACAGAATTTCAAAGCTGAAACGTGTAAACTTCTCTTTAGCGATGAATGATTATGGATTTGAATTATTAACAGATGAGGAGATCCTGCTGGAGCAGGCTCTAGAAATGGACCTGTTTTCAACCGAAAATCTTTTGGATGATATTCAGCAGAGTTTAAATGCAACTGAAATGGCCAGACGAAAATTCAGGGACATTGCACATATCGCCGGACTCGTATTCACTGGTTTCCCTGGAAAGGGAATGAAAAGCAGGCACCTTCAGGCCTCAACATCACTGCTTTTTGATGTGTTCAGTGAATATGAAAGCGACAACGTTCTGGTTAAACAGGCTTACCAGGAAGCACTGCAGTTCCAGCTCGAGGAGTTCCGGTTAAGAGAAGCTTTGCAGCGTCTTCAGAAACTTAAAATTGTTATTACCCGGAGTGAACAACCAACGCCTTTCGCCTTCCCAATCCTTGTTGATGGATTGAGCAGGGAAAAGTTAATTACCGAAACACTGGAAGAAAGAGTTGCAAAAATGACCCTGAAGTATCAAAAGTCTTAAGACTTTTTCTTTTCCTGGGTATCCATAATGTTAATACTCATCATTTGCTCCATGGTACGTTTCATACCATCTGAAGAACCATCAAGGAAGATCACATTGCCTTTTCCATTTTCAGCAAAATGCTTGATCGCCTCTGTCCACATAGTAAATAATATAACAGATGTGTCGAGATCCGCAGTCTGCATTTCTTTTGCTGCATGGGTCATACCTTTTGCTACCTCCTCACGGAATAGAGCAATACCCTGCCCGCGTAACTGTGCTGCTTCACGTTCTGCATTTGCAGCAATCTTAATCGCATTACCATCAGCTTCAGCAGCCTTGGTTTTAGTGATTAAAAGTGCCTGGCCTTCATTTTCTGCTGCTGCCTTCAGGTTATTGGATGCAACAACCCGGCTCATAGAAGTCAGGATCACTTCATCAAATGTAATATCGTTTACCTGAAGATCCTGTAAGTGATAACCCCATGATTCAAGAACAGTATCTAACTGATCTTTTACGTGATCAACAATATCCTTTCTGAGGCTTAATACTTCTGCTTGTTTCTTGCTTGCCACAAACGCACGGATCGTTCCTTCAATGGTGCGAATAAGTGCCTGCATCAGGTTTTGCTCATTAATAAATTTAAAGGCAACATTTTTTATCGTCTCTTCATCAGGGTTGTTTACTGAATATAGCACCATGGCTTTGAAATAAACATTAGCCTGGTCAATGGTCACTGCCTGGAATTCCAGCTCAACTGCGCGGTTCTGAATGGATACGCGTGAGTGAATAACTTCGATCAGGGGAATTTTCAAACTCAATCCTGGTTTCAGAAGCCTTCTGTATTTCCCAAAAATGGTTATTACCCCAATGGTGCCCTGCCTGACTGTTACAAAGGAGCTGAACAGAATGACAACTGCTATGAATAATATAATATAGCTTGTATACATAGTTTTAAATTTATTGGATGAAATTCATTGAAGATAGTAAAGAATTTTCGCAATCATGAATTTTGTTAATTGAAAAGACTGGCAAGGATAATTGAACAAAACATCCCAATATTTTGTTGGCTCCCTATTTGCACACTTGTATTAAACTAAAAGGAAATGAACTTAAAAAGAATTTTTGGGACAATATTAACTGTATTGGGAATAATTGGCCTGATCTACGCTGCTGTTGGCTTTATACAAAGCTCAGAGGGATATAAATCACTGATCGTATTTGCTGTATTAGGAATATTGTTTTTTATTACTGGTATAGGATTGGTAAGAACTACTACGGATCAGTCTAAATAAAAAAAGCACCGTACTCTTTTTAGTACGGTGCTTTTATATTGTAATTATTGGTTTAGTCTCTAAATGAAGCAAGTAATCTGCCTCCTTTATAATAATATCTTCTCCAATAGGCTTCGTCCAGGTCACTGATCATTACTCCTTTGCTGCTTGAAGCATGAGCGAATTTGTTATTGCCCATGTAAACGCCCATATGAGTAATTGAACGGCTTCCTATTTTAAAGAAAACCAAATCACCCTCTTTCAGCTCATCTTTGCTGATCGGGTTAACCATGCTGAATATATTTCTCGAATTATTTCCGATAAGAGTGCTGAATACTTTATTATATAATTCAAATGCGAAGCCAGAACAATCAATTCCTTTTTTTGTTCCGCCTCCTAATCGATAGGGAGTTCCTATCCAGTCATAAACGAACTGATAAAGTTTTAAGTTTGAGGTGGCAGAAAGTGCGACACCCATAATTTGAGAGAAGTATTCAGTTGCCAGATTATCAGGATCCTCAATCTTTTCTGTAGCTTTTTGATCCTTAATAGCGGTTTGTGCCTGAACAGACACAAAAGAAATCATAAGTAGCAAGGCTACAATTACTTTTTTCCCCATTTTTAATTGGTCTTGGTTTATAGTTTAAATAACAAAACTATGAACGCATTTATACTCTTTATATTTCCAGAATGTTACAATAATAAGACATTTTCTCTTTAGAAACAAGTCGAAATGCTCAACTGGCATTTTAATGACATAGTTTAAAGGGTATTAAGATATAGAAATAAGGATAAAGAGTGTAAACAAAACACGTGGCTATTCTTTTTTTAGGAAGATATGGTTAGATTTGTCGTCCCTTGAAAGGACTAAACGAGATTTACACATACGATTACGAATGAGTTCAATAGAAATTACGAAAGAAACCTATCTTCAGTGGTACGAATCAATGCTTTTGATGCGCAAGTTTGAAGAGAAAGCAGGACAACTTTACGGTCAGCAAAAGATCAGAGGATTTTGCCACTTGTATATCGGACAGGAAGCAGTAATGGCTGGTGCAATGTCAGTTCTAAGACCTGAAGATTCTATGATCACTGCTTATCGCGATCACGCACATGCACTTGCTAAAGGTATGGGCGCTAATGAAGTGATGGCAGAATTATATGGAAAAGCTACCGGATGTTCAAAAGGTAAAGGCGGTTCGATGCACATGTTCAGCAAGGAAAAGAAATTTTTCGGTGGGCATGGTATAGTAGGCGGACAGATTCCTTTGGGCGCCGGTATTGCCTTTGCAGAGCAATATAATGGGACAGATAATGTTTGTGTTTGTTATATGGGTGATGGTGCTGTTCGTCAGGGAGCACTGAATGAAACCTTCAACATGGCAATGTTGTGGAAGTTGCCTGTAATTTTTGTTTGTGAAAACAATGGTTATGCAATGGGAACATCTGTGGCACGTACCACTAATATGGTTGATATTTACAAAATCGGACTTGGCTTTGATATGCCATGTGCTCCGGTTGATGGAATGGATCCAGTTGCTGTTCATAATGCGATGGATGAGGCAGTTCAAAGAGCCAGAAGAGGTGATGGACCTACATTTTTAGAAGCCAGAACCTATCGTTATAAAGGGCATTCAATGTCTGATCCTGCCAAATACCGGACTAAAGAAGAAGTTGAGGTTTATAAAGCAAAAGATCCTATTGAAGTTGTAAAAGCTGCAATTGAGGAGAAGAAATACGCAGATGAAGCCTGGTTTGAGCAGATCAGTGATAAAATCAAGGCAATTGTTGATGAATCGGTTAAGTTCTCTGAAGAGTCACCATGGCCTGATCCATCTGAATTATACAATGATGTGTATGTTCAATCAGACTACCCATATATCCGCGACTAATCTAAACTTTTTATAAAATACTAATCTGTAAATAATAATGGCTGAAGTAGTTAGAATGCCTAAGATGAGCGATACGATGACGGAGGGAGTTATCGCAAAGTGGCATAAAAAAGTTGGTGATAAAATTGGTTCAGGTGATCTGGTTGCTGAAATCGAAACAGACAAAGCTACAATGGACTTTGAGTCTTTCCAGGAAGGAACGTTATTATATATAGGAGCTAAAGAAGGTGAGGCTTGCCCGGTTGATTCTGTTATTGCCATCTTAGGTGAGCCAGGAGAAGATTTTCAGGCACTTTTAAGCGGAGCAAGTACTCAGGAAAGTGCTCCTGAAGTTAAAGCCGCTGAAATTAAACCATCCGAAGTTGTTGAGGAAGCCGAAAAGAAGCCTGCTGAAGTTTCTGTGGCAGCTGAAGAAGTTTCAGGCAACAGTGACGCAGATGCAGAAGCAATGGGTGCTACCATCATTCGTATGCCTTTGTTAAGTGATACAATGACTGAAGGTGTTATTGCAGAATGGCACAAAAAAGTAGGTGATAAAGTAAAAAGTGACGATGCCCTTGCTGACGTAGAAACAGATAAGGCTACTATGGAAGTGATCGGCTATGCTGATGGAACTCTTCTTTATGTTGGTGTTGAAAAAGGACAGGCGGCAAAAGTAAATGATATAATTGCCATTGTTGGTAAAGAAGGTACAGATGTTTCTGCTTTGCTAAAGTCGGGCTCAAAACCAAAAGCTGTTACTGCTGTTGTTGCGGCAGAAGAAAAGCCAGGTGCAGCAGCTGTTGAGTCAAAGCAAGAGGTTCATTCTGATTCTGATTCATCTTCACGTCTGAAAGCATCCCCTCTGGCACGTAAGATCGCTAAAGATAAAGGTATTGACCTGGCCCAGGTGAAGGGAAGTGCAGAAGGTGGAAGGATCGTTAAAAAAGATATTGAAGGATTTACACCTTCAGCAGAAAAGGCAGTTGTTGCTGCTCCTGCCGAAGCAAAATCAGCTGCAGTTGTTGCTGCACCGGTTCCACAATTTACCGGGGAAGAAAAATATACCGAGAAGCCGGTTTCTCAAATGCGTAAGGTCATTGCCAAACGTCTTTCAGAAAGCTTGTTTACTGCTCCTCATTTCTATCTGACCATGTCTATTGATATGGATAGTGCGATGCAGGCCCGTGCAAAGATCAATGAATTTGCTTCAGTAAAGATCTCATTTAATGATATCGTTCTAAAAGCTGTTGCTGTTGCTCTAAAACAACATCCAAATGTTAATTCATCCTGGTTGGGAGATAAGATACGCTATAATGAACATGTCAATATCGGCGTTGCGGTAGCAGTAGAAGATGGTTTACTGGTTCCTGTAGTACGCTTTGCAGATGGGAAATCACTATCTCAAATTTCGGCAGAAGTAAAAGATTTTGCACAGCGTGCGAAAACTAAGAAACTGCAGCCTTCAGACTGGGAAGGTTCAACATTCACTATTTCAAATCTGGGAATGTTTGGTATAGATGAGTTTACCGCTATTATCAATCCGCCTGATGCTTGTATTCTGGCAGTTGGTGGAATCCAACAGGTTCCGGTAGTTAAAAATGGTGCTGTTGTTCCGGGTAATGTGATGAAGGTTACATTAAGCTGTGATCACCGTGTTGTTGACGGTGCTACCGGCTCTGCCTTTTTGCAAACATTGAAAGCCTTGCTTGAGGAGCCTGTAAGACTGCTAGTTTAATTCCGGATCAAGTCCGGAATGACAAACAGGTCATAATGTTAATGACCTTATCATTCCGGACCTGATTCAAACCTAGTCATTCCGGGCCTGATACGGTCTTTAGTCATTCCTGACCTCATCCGGTCTCTAGTCATTCCGGACTTGATCCGGATTTAGTCATTCCGGACTTGATCCGGATACCCAAATACCTTCTTTAAAAGCGGGCTGCTTCTAAAACCTGAATTTTGACGGATCTTTAATTCTTCCTGCTCAATTTCATGAAATAAACCTTCCATGGCCTTTTGGGTTGCATAATCACTAAGGTCTGTATTTACCTTGCTTGCCAAAGGAACCTGATTGTATTTTGTGCTGAGGTCAGTCCAGTATCGTGTGGCTTCTGTTTTTGCCAGTGAAGCCTGTATGATGGGTTGAAATTTCGATCGGAGTGCAGCTCCAGTAACACGCTGAAAGTAAGTGGTAGCAGCATTTTTCTGTTCACTCAACAGAATAGCACTTGCATCCTGAATGCTCATTTCCTTCAGGGCAGAAATAAAGATTGGTTTAGCTTCTTTGGCAGCTAATTCAGCTGCGCGGTTCAGGCTGTGGATAAAATCATCACAGGCCTTGTTCATGCCTATGCTTCTTAATGTTTTTTCTACCTTCTTTGCCTCAGGTGGAAAAAGGAGTTTTACAGCCTCATTCCTTAAAAAACCATTTTCAAGTGATAAGCGGTTTGTACCCGCAGAAACGCCTATTTCCAGAGCTTCCTTTAAAGCCGATCCTATTTCAGACTGACTTGGTTTTCCTGGCTTTGCCGAATTTGCAGCATCCTTAATTACCTGAGGAACCTTAAACTGGGCGTTTGAACTTTGTATGAATAACAATAATATGATCGGTATAATGAGGATTATTTTCATTTTTTTATTTGACACTAAAAACGATTTGCCGATCAATATAGTATATTTCTACCCTTTATTTCTGTCGGCATATGCAAATACCTTTTGAAGCAAAGGCGTACTTCTGGCAGAGATCCGGGTACGTACCTTTAACTCTTCCTGTGCAATTTCATGGAAGATCCCATCAATGGCTTTCTGCGTAACATAGGCACTAAGGTCAGGGTTTACCTTTGATACAAATGGAATATTATTATATGCAGTTATTGCATCTGTCCAGTAACGTGTGGCTCCAACCTTGTTCAGGCTATTTTGTATGATAGGGTTAAATTTTTGTTGTAACTGTTCATTCGTAACTCTTCTGAAATAAATGGTGGCAGCATCCTGTTGTCCCGATAATAAAATATTGGATGCGTCAGAAAAGGTCATACCCTTAATAGCAGAAATAAATATAGGTTTAGCTTCAATTGCTGCTGCTTCTGCCGCTCTGTTCAAGCTCAGTATTACATTATCTGCCAGTTTATTTAAACCGACACTTCGAAGAGTTCTTTCCACTTTGAGGGCCTCTTCTGGAAAAAGAATTTTAACGGCCGCATTGGTAAAAAATCCGTCAGCCGCAGAAAGCCTGTCTGATCCAGCAGACGTTCCAAACTCCAGTGCTTGCTTGAGGCCCGAGGAGATCTCCATAGCACTAGGGTTTCCCAGGCCAGCTTCTGTCAGGATCTGTCCTGCCTGATTTAAAGTCTCACAAGCTGAAAACATAAACAGGGATGTTGATAAGAGGATTATTTTTATAGTTCTCATTTTTTATATAATTTGTTGAATGCCGGGAAACATATATTTCAGACACATTACCGGATTTAAATTCTTAATATCCTGGCTCTTTTATCTTGGTTCCTGTATCTACTATACAAATGCTCTGCCATAAATACACGAATTATTTTCAATAACTTAATAGTTAATTTAGTGCAATTGAAATTTCAGCAAAATAGACCCGGTAGTAAGCATATTGACGAACATGGGCTACTTACGGACTATCGTAAAACAGGGAACATCGAGCTTTTGGGTAAATTATATGAGCAGTATATGCCCCTGGTTTTTGGTCTTTGTCTGAAATACCTTAAAGATGAGGAGAAAAGCAAGGATGCAGTTATGCAGATATTTGAAGATCTGGTTAAAAAATTAAGGGTACATGAGGTCAGCAATTTTAAAAGCTGGCTATATTCTGTTGCAAGAAATTATTGCCTGATGGAAATAAGGACTTCTTCAAAGCATGATATCATTTCTATTGACGAGAACTTTATGGAAACAGGTGCATCAATGCATCTTAATATGGATGATGTTCCTGAAGAAAGGCTGAAAATAATGGAGAAGTGTATCGAAAGTTTGCCTTCCGGGCAAAGGGAAGTGATCAATCTTTTCTATCTGGAACAAAAATGTTATAAAGAGGTTTCTGAAATCACAGGTTTTGATCTCAATAAGGTTAAAAGCTATATTCAAAATGGGAAACGAAATCTGAAAATTTGTATAGAAAAGAACAGTGAGTAATAATTATCCGGACAGTCTTTTGATCCAGCAATACCTTGAAGGAAAGCTGGATCCTGAAATGATGCACCAGCTTGAGAAACAAGCTTTGGATGATCAATTTTTATGGGATGCATTGGAAGGGTATTCCTATACCTCAGATCCGGGTGCCGACCTGAGTATTTTGCAAAGGCAGTTACATGAACGTATAGTTCATTTGCAGGAGAACAAGAAAGTATTTGATCTTACCTGGCAGCGTCTAAGCATAGCTGCTGCAGCAGCAGTTTTATTTATTTCTGCTGGCATTTTATTTTGGATGAACACTAGTCAAACTGCTAAAAAGCTTGCCTCGTCGCCAAAACAGGTAGATGTTACTTTAATGGATTCTGATTCTGTAGGAGCCGTAATTAAATCTGCTGAAGTGCCGGGGAAGGCTCCAGCATCTTTGGGCAAGGGATCAGTAAATGATCAAACCCGAATAAACAAAGAAAAGACCATCAATATTGCTTCTGCACCTTCTCTTCCGGTAATAAGCGCAGTCCCGGATGCACGGTCAGATGCTCCGCCCTCATCAGATACAAAACTATCAGCCAGAAATATAAGTTTAGATTCTAAAGTCACACCTTCCTCCAGCAGCCGCGTTTCTTCTTCCGGACAAGCTATTCAGGAGTCTGTTGTACAGCCTGTTACTGGCTGGGATATTTATAGAAAATACCTGGAAGAAAATATCAGGAGACCTGTTAATGAACCCAAATTAAGCGGGAGTGTATACCTTTCATTTGAGATCAATGCGGAGGGCAGGCCTTTAAATTTTAACATTTTGAAGTCGCTTTCTGGCTCCTATGATGCCGAAGCTATCCGGCTTGTAAGGGAAGGTCCTGACTGGAAATCAGCAGCAGGCTCAACGATCAGAACAGGCAGGGTTGAGGTTATTTTTAAATTTTAATTCAGCTTTCCGGGACTTATCAGCATCTTAATTTGTGTAAATTTGAATTTAAATCTTACATATGAGGAAGTTACTCCTACTAATTCCGGTATTATTTGTCCTGTCCTGTCAGCAAAAATCTACAGATGAAGGTGCTGTTTCAGCCATAGTGAGAGATGTTCATTCATTTGCAGAACCAGAAAAGGCTATTGTAAAGCACCTTGATCTGGATCTTAATGTAGATTTTTCAACGCAAATTATTTCGGGTAAAGCTATATGGACCATAGAAAATACTTCCGGCGGGACTGAAATAGTATTTGATAGCCGACAACTTCAGATCCAAAAGGTAACATTGGATGCCGATGAGAAGGAAACAACTTTTTCTCTGGGAGATGAGATAAAGTACCTTGGCCAGCCATTACGTGTTAAAATTGATCCGTCCACAACAAAAGTTACTATTTACTACTCTGCCTCTAAAGATGCAGCGGCCGTGCAATGGCTCAATCCGCAGCAAACAGCAGGTAAAAAATATCCTTTTCTATTTACTCAAAGCCAGGCCATCCTTGCCCGAACCTGGATACCCTGCCAGGATAGTCCCGGTATTCGGTTCACTTATAATGCAAAGGTTACAGTTCCGAAAGATCTGCTCGCTGTAATGAGTGCGGAGAATCCACAGGCAAAAAATACTGAAGGTATATACAGCTTTAAGCAGCCTAATCCTATTCCTTCTTATTTGATGGCACTGGCTATTGGCGACCTTGAATTTAAATCTATTGATGGCCGTACCGGTGTTTATGCAGAGCCTGCTACCATAAGCAAAGCAGTTTATGAATTTGCTGATATGGGGAAAATGGTTAATTCAGCTGAGAAAATTTATGGCCCTTATAAATGGGGCCGTTATGATGTGATCGTGCTGCCTCCCAGCTTTCCTTTTGGAGGGATGGAAAATCCCATGCTAACATTTGTAACTCCGACTCTGATTGCAGGCGACCAGTCATTAGTTAGCGTTATTGCACATGAACTTGCACATAGCTGGAGCGGAAATCTGGTAACGAATTCAACCTGGGATGATTTTTGGCTGAATGAAGGATTTACAACTTATTTTGAACGCCGTATCGTAGAAGATGTTTTTGGAAAGGATGAAGCCGGAATGCAGGAACTCCTGGGCTATGGTGTTTTAAAGGATCTCGTTAAAGAGATGGGAGAAACAAATCCGGATACAAAATTGAAGGGCAATTATGAAGGCCGCGATCCGGATGAGGGTGTAAGTGAAATTGCTTATGAAAAGGGTTATTCCTTTTTAAGGACTATTGAAGATGCGGTTGGTCGCGAAAAGTTCGATATTTTCCTGAATGAATATTTTAGTTCTCATGCATTTAAATCGGTCACCAGTGAAGAGTTTCTTGCTGACCTTGAAGGTAAACTGCTGAAGGGGGATAAAGGTCTGAAAGATAAAATAAATCCTGATCTCTGGGTTTATCAGCCAGGTCTTCCGGGTAATTCTCCTGCTGTTGGTTCAGTTAAATTTAAGGTGCTTGATAGCCTGATAACAAAATGGAAAAGTTCATCGAATGCGGATGTTTTTAACTCTGTAAAGCTTTCATCAAACGAATCTTTGTACCTGATCAGTCATTTGCCTGAAAATACCAGTATTGATCAATTGAAAGTACTCGATCAGGTCTTTAAATTTACACCCTCAGGAAATGCAGAAATTCAGGCTGCCTGGTATGCTCTTGCTATCAGAAAAAGATACCAGCCGGCTAATAAAAATATAGAAGCTTTCCTGACCACAGTCGGCCGACGAAAGTTTTTAATGCCGCTTTATAAGGAATTAGTTAAAACTCCTGAAGGAAAGGAATGGGCAAAAAAGATCTATATTAATGCCCGCCCTAATTATCATTCTGTTGCATATAACTCTATAGACGAATTATTGAAATGAAACACTACCTAAGCCTGATCACTCTGCTTTATCTTTTTTCTGCCTGTTCTGATACTCGCGATCCTGATAAGATAATTGACAAGAGCATTGCTTATTATCATATGGATAAGCTTAAGAATGCCACATTGGAATTTGGTTTCAGAAACGCCAGGTTCAAGGCAATGCAAAAGGACGGTCATTTTAAGTATGAGCGCACTTTTTCAGATTCAACAGGTAATGTTCACGATATCCTTTCTAATGAAGGATTTAAACGGATATTGAATGGCAATGAGCTTAGTCTGGATAGTATTGACCGGGCCAAGTATTCACAATCATTAAATGCGGTGATCTATTTTCTTTACCTTCCGCTTAAGCTGAATGACCCTTCGGTTGTTAAGAAATATCTTGGGGAAATCAGAATCAAGGGAAAGACCTATCACAAACTAGAGATCTCATTCGATCAGAGTAAGGGAGGAGCAGACCATAATGATATATTTTATTACTGGTTCGATGCAGAAGATTATAGCATGGATCATTTTGCTTATAGCTCCGGGGGTAACAGGTTCAGAGAAGTGCTAAGAACCCAGAATGCTGGCGGTGTGATCTTTCAGGACTATATAAACTATCAAATGCCAGTGGATGACTCTATCACAACTGTATTAAAATACGACAGTTTGTATGATGCCGGAAGGCTTAGGGAATTATCCAGGATCGAATTATTAGACATGGTTCTGACCGAACCTGAAAAATAAGTATCTCACCGGAAAACTCTTAATATTCAGTGGTTGAAGAAAATGGGTTTGCTTAAAGGAACAGGCTCAGGATAAAATATAAGCTTGCTGCCAATGCGGCTGAAACGGGGATCGTTAAAACCCATGCCCACATCAGGCTGATGGTAATGCCCCATCTAACCGCTGATACACGTTTACTTAATCCTACACCAATTATCGCACCTGTGATGGTATGAGTAGTTGAAACCGGTATTTTAAAGTGTTCTGTCATGAATAATGTGATGGCACCGGCTGTTTCTGCGGCTACCCCCTCTAATGGAGTTACTTTAGTGATCTTGGTACCCATTGTCTTTACGATCTTCCATCCGCCGCTCATAGTTCCTGCTGCAATTGCTGTATAACATGCAATAGGGATCCATTCCGGAATATGGTTGATCTTTACTTTTCCTTCAACAACAGTATAACCAACCTGAAGCCAATGAGCCATTGAACTCATAGCAAGATGATCATCTTTAAGATATACAATGATCGCAGCAGCGATGATTCCCATTACTTTCTGAGCATCATTTCCACCGTGTCCAAGACTAAATAATGCGGACGATACTAACTGCAGCTTTTTAAACCACCATTCTGCACGTGATGGATTTGCATAACGACAGATGTTCACGATGATAACAGTAATAAAGTATGCCATGATCATACCGATAATTGGTGCCAGAACAATAAATGCAGCAACCTTACCGATAACGCCTAAATTGATCACATCCAATCCTCCGTGTGCAACTGCAGCTCCTGCAAAGCCTCCGATAAGGGTATGTGATGAACTGGATGGGATTCCAAACCACCAGGTAAACAAGTTCCAGCAAATAGCTGCTATCACTCCAGCTAGTATAACCACGAGATTGATATTCATGGTGTCAGCAGTTTTGGCAACAGTATCTGCAACATTTAAACTGAATATCCAGTAGGCAAGAAAATTAAAAAAAGCTGCCCAAATTACTGCCTGAAAAGGAGTTAATACTTTGGTAGAAACAACCGTAGCGATGGAATTGGCTGCATCATGAAATCCATTGATATAATCAAAAACTAATGCTAAAACAATGATTACAATTAAAAGTGTAAATCCCATAAGGCAGATGTGCTATCGTTTTGAGGTTCTTAAGCGTTCTTTACAAGAATGGATTCAAGCACATTGGCTGCATCTTCACACATATCAGTAGCAGTTTCCAATGCGGAAAGCACTTCTTTATATTTGATCAGATTGACGGCATCTTTCTCATTATCAAAAAGATCACCAACTGCTTTATCAAAAACATAATCAGCCTGATTCTCAATGCTGTTGATACGAACACATGAATCTGCAATCAGACGAATATTTTTCAGATTGCGAAGCTCATGTATTGCTTTATGAAGGTCCTGACAAGCTTGTAAGATAAGGTTGGAAAGTTCCTTGATGGGAGGAGTAATGATAGTTAAATTGTAAAGGTCCATGCGGCTGGCTGATCCATGGATATAATCGGCAATGTCATCTATTGCACTTGCTAATCTGTGAATATCCTCCCTGTCAAATGGGGTGATGAAATTTTTACTAAGCTCCAGGTGTATTTGGTGAGTGATCTCATCTCCTGTATGCTCCAGATCTGATATGTCCTTAAAAAGCTCTTTACGCCTTGCAAGATCTTCAGTGTTAACTGCTTCTACAAGCTTTTCACCCAATTTTATCAGGTTGGCACTATCTTGTTCAAAAAGAGGGAAGAATTTCTTGTCCTTAGGAATAAAATATTGAAAAATACTGTTCAGTGACATATCTATGATTTTAAAGATGATGCAAAGCTACAATACCAATGTTAAGTTAATGTTAACTTATTGGTTCATTAATCAGGCTCTGGCGAGCGTAAAACCAAAGGTTGATCCTATATTTTCTGTACTTCGTACGGTAATGGTCTGTTCATGGGCTTCAATAATATGTTTAACAATAGCAAGTCCCAGGCCTGATCCACCAATGTCTCTGGAGCGACTTTTATCGGTACGATAGAAGCGTTCAAATAGTCTTGGGAGATATTTCTCCTCAATTCCAATTCCATCATCGGTTATTTCAACTAATATCTGATCATGCAGCTGGAAGGTTTTGATATAGGTATTGCCCGGATTTTTACCGTATTTAAACGAATTGCCCAAAAGGTTGACCAGAACCTGTCTGATTTTTTCACGATCGGCATTTACCCAGGTTGGTGTTCTATACTTGTCTTTAAAATGAAGGGTGATATTGTATTTTTTTGACTTTAACTCGAGCGAATCATTCACCTCATTGATTAATTCAACCAGATCAAATTTTTCATATTGAACTGGTATTTCACCGCTCTCTAATTTCGAGATTGCATCCAGATCTTTAATGAAAGAGGCAAGCCTGTCGACATTGTTAGAAGCCTTTTCAAGAAAACGTTTTGATAGTTCAGGATCTTCAATATCTCCATCCTGTAGAACTTCAATATATCCCTGGATAGCAAAGAGTGGTGTTTTTAATTCGTGCGAGATATTTGAAAGGAATTCCCTTCTGAATTTTTCCTGTTGTTTTAACTGATCGATCTCTGTTTTTTTATCTCTTGCCCATTCTTTTACTTCCTGCTCCACATCATTGATCGGATCAGCACTTACATATTCACCCAAAGCATCTTTGAGATCTTTTCCAAGCTTCAGGTTATGGATCAGCTTGTAGATCAGCTTGATCTTACTGTAAACGAAACGCTCGATCAGATAGTAGAAAACGAGATAACTGGTTACCAGTGAAACAGAAAAAGTGATCACCGAATCTATTATTATTCCTTGAAAATAGAAGTTGATAATCGATAATGATAATGCAACTGCTAATGCATTGATGAAGACGAGTACCCATAGTTTCATACTGCAAATTACTACATATATTATTAATGCAATTATTTACTCTGATTTTATATCAGGTTGATTTAAAATCAGCTGATTAAAAATGATGGTTTTGAATATCTCAATTTGGATAGAGGCCCAATCCCGATTGCCATCGGGACTTCAATCCTTAGCTTGATAACTTAGAATTCTTCATGAATGAATAAAAGATGTTATTTCAGGAGTATTTTTTTGAAAAAATCTATTCTTCTTAACCTATATAAAAACTTTACCATGTGTTTTTTTGACTAACATTTGCGTTAGCCCTGGGAATTTGTCAAGCGTATAAACTGCCAGGTCTGAAACCATTGTATTACCAAACAATCCTTGTATCATCCTTCCGCTTTTCAGTCTGAGAGCAAATTGTTTTTCCCATCTAAGCGTATAATCCTGCTCCAATGCTATCCTGTTGATGTCAGAGCCTTTTTTTGCAAAACGCATGATACTTTCAGCAAGTATTTTGCCTGAATGAATGGCGATTGCCATACCATTACCGCAAAGCGGAGTGATCATTCCGGCTGAGTCGCCGCAAAAAAGCAAATGGTTTTCTGTTAGAGTTTTTCGCTCAAAAGATATTTCATTGATCACCTCAGGCTTTTCAAAAAGAAATTCTGAATTTTTAAACAGGTTTCGCAAATGTGGATTTTTATAAAGCACCTGCTCCTCCATTTCAGGAATGCCTGAATACTTTTTGAGATTAGCCGTTTCAGAAAGGTAGCATAAACAGTGTTTATCATCTTCGATCTTACTTACCCCGCAATAGCCGCCCTCAAAATTATCAAGACGAATCAGATTCCCCGGAAGGTCTGTTTTAACATGGTATTTTACTCCCAGATAGGGACTGCGTCTATAAAAAAAACTGCGATTTAATTTTTGATCCAGATTGGATCGTTTACCGTAAGCTGCTATGGCAATGGCTGATTCATAAACTTTATTGCCAGGTGTTGAAATCCTGAATTTCTCTTCACTGAACCTGATATCATCCACCTTTTCGAAGATAAATTCTACACCCAGGCTTTCTGCATGCCGGTAAAGCATATGATCAAGTTTGAAACGACTTATACCAAAGCCTCCCATGGGCAGATCGGCCTGCAAGATCTTTCCTGAAACAGATGTTACTTCTAATCGGTTTATCCGGGAAGGCCCGAGTTCAGAGATCCCAATATCCAGTGACTCAAAAAAAGGTAAAACCTCATTTGAAATATACTCACCGCAAACCCTGTGAAATGGATATTTCTTTTTCTCTATTAAGCGTACCTGATAACCGTTTTTCTGTAAAAGAATTGCGCTGGTCAAACCTGCGAGTCCGCCTCCGATGATCAGCACATCGCTCATCTTTGCTTATATGGATTTTTATTTCCCGTCCCTAACTTTTTCCCGCTTTCAATGCATACCTGCCATCTGAAAGCCCACATCCATTTGATCGAATAATTTTTAAATCCTCCTGCTTTGAGCATTTGATCAATTTCAGACCGTTTAAAACTTCGAAGTACCGAAAGTTTTGAATCATGCTTAACCATCTCAGACCTTGAAAATACATAAGTGATAATTCCTATGGAATGGTAAGCAAACCAATGTCTATGGAGGTCATTGATAACAACATAGGTGCTGGCACAACCGGCCATTTTTTGAATTAGTCTGATCCAGTTTGGATCGGTAAAATGATGGGTAAAAAGACTGGAAATAACGATATCAAATTGATCAGGAAGTAGTTGGTCACTCATTACATCGGCTAAAATGTATGAGATCTCCGGGAAATCTTTTGATCTTTCCCTTGCATATTCTATTGCTGATTCTGTGGCATCAACTCCTACCAGACTGATCTTCAGATTGCGCTTGCGAGCCCATTTGGCAATAACTCTCAAAGAATCACCGCCGCCGCAACCCCAGTCGCTGATGCGCATACCATCCTTTATTCCAATCTTTTTGAAGGCATTAAAAAATACATCGTAGCCTCCAAGTAGTTTGTTCACTACTTCAAGCTCATCCATGATCGGGTCGATGATCTCATGGCCAAGAGAAAAATCGTCCATCATTTCCTCTTCTGAGCTTCGGTGTTTAAAGTCAGGCATTTCCATTTCTTTTCAGGATCATAGATTCAACAGTTAATCCCGGTCCGAAGGCAAAACCCAGAATATTTTCACCATCAATTCCCTCAGGATCCATCATTATTTTTTTCAAGACAAATAATATTGTTGCAGATGACATATTGCCGTAATCCCTCAATACATCATATCCAAAGCGATTGGCCAAAGTTGAAAAACCTAAAGCGTTTTCTGCGGATTCCAGAATTTTTCTTCCTCCCGGATGAACGGCAAACCTGCTGATATCTTTGAATTCGAGTCCCGCTTTTTTGAGCAGCTGATTGGAAATGGATTGAATATGTTTTAAAATCAGCTTGGATACCTTCGATGTTAATTTCATTTCAAAACCGGCATCACCGACATACCAGCCCATTTCATTTTTAGCTTCATTTAGAAATTCGGAATAAAATGTATCGAGAGTAAGGCAGTTTTTTTGATTGGTTCTTTCTGAACTATTTTCTACAATAACCGCAGCTGCTCCGTCCGAAAACAATGAATTTGCCACCCAGTTATCGAGAGTATTTTCTTTTTGAAAGTGCAGTGTGCATAGCTCGACAGAAACGATCAGAACTTTTGCAGATTGATCAGCACGGCAGATATAATCGGCAACTTTAAGAGCATTTAATGAGCCGTAACAACCCATGAAATTAATACAGGTTCGCTCAATGTTGCGGTTTAACCCTAATTTTTCGACCAGCTCAATGTCTATGCCTGGTGCATGCATACCCGTGCAGCTTACAGTAATTAGGTGTGTGATCTTTGAAGTCAGGTCTTCGCCATGATCAGTAAAACAATCTTTAACAGCTTCCGATGCCAATTCTGATGCTGTATCCTGATATAACCGCAATCGGTCGCGTGTTCCCGGGAAAGGTTCAAAACCTTCGGTATTGCTAAAGAAGGTGTTCTTATGGCTTTCTGTTTCGCCAAAATCGGGGATCACTGAATACCGGTGCTCAATTCCCGAATGATCATAAATCTGCTTCAACCTGGAAGCATTGGTAGCATTCAAACCAAATGCTTTTACCATGAATCTAAAGATATCATTCTGTGGGATCCGGTATTTTGGGTTGGCGGTACCAATCGCGCTTATGCAACTGCTCATAATTCAGTAAAATACTAAATTTTTCTCTTTCTGGATTTAATCATTAATTGATAAGCAATTATAATGATCCATATTATAGTTTAACCAATTGGCTTATTAAATGTTATTTTAGTGAATGAATTTTATCAGGAATATTTTTCCAAGTGCATCTGCTTTAGTGCATTTGCGCATTTTGTTTTCTGTCTTTCTGATGCCCGTCTTTCTGTTTGCACTCTCTCAGGTGCCGCAGATCAATTTGCAGGATACAATTTTGACATTCATCATTTGGCATTTATTGGTTTATCCTGCCAGCAATGGTTACAACAGTTATTTTGATAAGGATGAAGGAAGTATTGCGCTTATAGAAAAGCCACCAAAAGTTGATAAAAGCCTTTATTATTTCTCCCTTTTTCTTGATCTTTTAGCCTTAATACTCTCATTATTTGTTGGGTGGATCTTATTTCTTGCAGTGCTTATCTACGGAGTGATTTCTAAGATGTACAGCCATCCCGCATTCAGGTTTAAAAAATATCCTGTCATAAGCTTTTTGATCGTATTTATTTTTCAGGGAGCTTTTGTATACTGTAGCACCTACGTTTCGATATCAGGGCTTGATACACTGGCGGGATGGAATTTAAATTTTACGCTTGCCGGATTGATCTGTTCCTGCCTCATCGGAGCTACTTATCCGCTTACGCAGGTTTATCAGCATGAAGAAGATTCAAAAAGAGGAGATATAACCCTGAGTATTGTCTTAGGGATCCGGGGTTCTTTTTATTTCTCTGCAGTTCTATTCCTGCTTTCTGCTATTCTGCTTTATTTTTATTGGGATAGATTAGAAATGATCAATTACTTCTGGTTGTTTCTTATCATTGCTTCACCGGTTTTTATCCTGTTTGCCAATTGGTTTTCTGCGGTTTACAGCGACCCATCCTATGCAAATTTTAAGAACATGTCGCGAATGACACTCCTGAGCAGTATCTCGATGCTGATCTATTTTGGCTTATTGAATATTATTTAGACATGGAAACTACAAACTCAAGGTATTCCTGAGGTAGTTTATGTTCTTTAGCTCCTTCGGTAATACTTTTTAAATAGTCTTTTGATGGATAAATATTCTCATCGTCATTATCAGATATAAATGTAAAAGCCGGAACATTACCTGTTTCAGTTTCTATGGTAACATTGATCAGTCGATAGCCTGGTTCAGTAGAGAGAAGTGTCTCTTTATACTTATTATCAATCTCGTAAATAGCTCCAAATACATCTTCAGATTCAGAAACAATAATATTTGCTCTTGCAGTTCCATCAGCATTTTTAACATTAAAGCGAAAGCCATAATCCAGAAGTCTGCCCTGAAGATAGTTTTGAATTTTACTTCCTGTTCTTTGCTCCAGAATACTTTTTTTCAAGTTGCTGGCATAAGCAAAATAATTAAAGCTGTTATTGTTCTCCATTCCACTCATTATAAAACTGTTCAAGGTAAGTAAGCATAAACTGATGTCGCTCTTCTGCGATTCTCAGGCCTGTTTCTGTATTCATTTTATCTTTTAACAAAAGAAGCTTTTCGTAAAAGTGATTGATCGTTGGGGCTTCAGATTTCTTGTATTCCTCCTTGTTCATGTTCAAAGCAGGAGGTATTTCCGGATTGTATAATTCTCTGTTTTTGAATCCGCCGTAGGTGAATGCCCTCGCTATTCCTATAGCACCAATAGCATCAAGCCGGTCTGCATCCTGTACTACTTCCATCTCTTTGGAATGGAAATCTATCTGGCCAAGACTTGCCTTGAATGACATATTCCGAATGATCCGTTGAATATGTATGATAATGGAATCTTCTATTCCTATAGATTTTAGAAATTCGCCTGCTTTCTGCGGACCGATCTCTTCATCCCCGTCATGGAACTTACTATCTGCAATATCATGAAGCAGGGCGGCAAGTTCAATTATAAAGGTATCTGCCTGTTCAGTATTTGAGATCAGGATCGCATTGTTCCATACCCGCTGAATATGCCACCAGTCATGTCCGCTTTCTGCACCTTGCAGGGTTTGCTTAACAAACTGTACAGTCTGACTAATAAGTTCCCTATTCGGCAGCTTTGGGCTCTCTTTTACTACCTTCATATAACTCGTATTCCAATAATCTGCAGTCCAGTTTACCATTATAGAACTCGATCCTTCGATCAGCCCGGAGTCCGATCTTTTTTGCCAGATCAGGATTTCCAGTAAAAATATAACCGCGATATCCCTTGCATTTCTGCTTCATAAAATCACCGATACGTTTATAGGTTGCTTCCAGCTTCGAATGAACACCCAGTCTTTCACCATATTCCGGATTGAACATAACGACTCCAGGGCCTTCCGGAACAACAGTATCTGCAAAATCACAAACAGAAAAATCAATCAAATGATCAACCCCTGCAGTACGTGCATTTTTAATGGAAATATCAACGGCATCTTCAGAAATATCCGTTGCCACGATCCTGAAATCAATTTCCCGTTTAGCCTGATCCTTTAGTTTACGTCTTTCTGCGAAGAACACTTCTTCTTCATATCCCAGGATATGCATAAAGCCATAATTCATACGGAACAAGCCCGGAGTTTTATCGCAGGCAAGCAGTGCTGCTTCTATCGCTAAGGTACCTGATCCGCACATAGGTACAACAAAGGGGCTTTTCTTATCCCATCCCGTTGCCATGATCGTTCCCGCTGCCAATGCTTCAAGCATTGGTGCTTTTCCAGGAATTTTTCGGTAACCATGTTTGGCAAGCGTTTCGCCCGAGGTATCAATAAATATCTCCGCATCATTCTCTTTCCAGTACAGGTGGATCACCGCTTTGTTTGCTTCGGGGCCGGTATTGGGCCTGATCTCCTTTTTCTCTTTGATGCGGTCAACAATTGCATCCTTCACTTTCAGGTTTGCAAAAAGAGGAGTAGTGATCGTTTCATTATCTACTGTAGAAGTGACAGAAAAATAACCTGTAAAATCGATCAGCTCTTCCCATGCTATTTCAAGCAGTTCTTTGTAAAGCCGGGCAGGATTTTCTGCCGTGAAGGTCTTTATTGAATATAAAACCTGACTTGCGCAGCGCAGGTTAAGATTTAATGGAATACAATCATTTAAGGTACCTTCCAGTTCAAGGCCGGTGGAGAATGTCCTGGTAATTTTATAACCAAGGGCTTCAACCTCCTGCTGCAGATACGCTGATAAGCGATTGTTGCAGGTAATGATGATCTTACTTTTTGTGTGGAAAACTTGCATAATAATTTGCGAAGTTAACAATTAAAAATTGCCTGAATTTTATACTTTTACAAATTGTATCCGACGATAGTTTTGTGTTGCATACTTTCCTGATCAGCTTCAGGAAATAAAGAATAGAGTTCGTTCATAAATAGATAAATACAATGGAAGTTAAAGGAAAAGTACATGAAATCTCACAGGTAATTACAGTGAGTGAAAAGTTCAAAAAACGTGAGCTTATACTGGAATACGCAGAGAATCCTACCTATCCGGAATATGTGAAGTTTGAAGCAGTGCAGGATAAGGTTAACCTGTTTGACAATATTAAAGTTGGCGACAATGTTGAATTGTTTTTTAATCTTCGCGGACGTCCCTGGACAGATAAAACAGGTAAGACCTCTTATTTTAATACCCTTTCTGTTTGGAGATTAACACCGCTTGGCGCAGCTGATGGTGCATCTGCAGCTCCTGAATATGCAACTCCGGTTGATATCAGTGCAGCTCCTGGTGATGATGATGATCTGCCTTTCTAATTAGGATGATATTTAAATTCAGAAGCCCCGTTCCCAATAAAGGGACGGGGCTTTCTGATTCTCACATAAACAATTAGTTTTTAATCAGTTTTCTCACAAACCACCCGGTATTCTGTTTGATGCTGATATAGTAAATGCCATTTTTAGGCAAATCGATCTGCTTCATATAATTTCCTGTAAAGTTTGCGGCTTCATCGGCATAAATCTGATTAAGCTGGCTGTCTAAGATCTTTATTTTAACAGCACCGCGACTCTCCATATTGAATGAAAGCCCAAGTTTACCGTTAGAGAAATTAGGGAAAAGTGTGAGGTCTTCTACCTCCAATACAGTCGTCAGGCTTTCACTTCCCGTTATCTTCTTTAACTGCTCTTTCTCAGCATCGCTTATGCGGATGTTCATACGGCTTGGAATGCCATCCTTATCAATATGATTGTAGTTAAAGGAAGATACATTATTTCTTTCCTCTGTTCCGGGCATCATGCGTCTTTCAAAAACCATTGGCGGAGCAATTCTTCCACTCATCCTGGGTTCTTTTGTTGTATCGAAGTTTCTGTGCATGGTAATGATCCGCTTCCTTAAATTACTATCCAAACCATCCATTTTGAAATTAAACCCTTTCATAAGTGTATCAACATTGATCTCATTGCCATCGAACTTGAAAACATGTACACCCCCCGGCATTTTATTATCAAATCTGAATTCAAATTCCTGCTGTTTTCCATCGTTCCAGTTTAAAACGGGTGGCTCTTCTCCACTATTTCTTCTTCTGATTATTACCCGTTCTTCGTTTTGTCCGCCAGGTCCTTTAGCTTTACCCTCCATCTCATTAAATTCTTCTCTGAGTCGGATACGCTCTTTCTTATCAGCTTCACTCATCTTTTTACCATTCACAATGGTATCCCCATTACTGATAATGATGCTTCTGGTCATCTTTTTATCAACCTGAGCTTTAACAGATGATCCTGAACTGATGATGATCAGGACGAAAAAACCCATCAGAAGCAAGTGGGGATTAAGAATATACTTTTTCATGATTATTTTGGTTTTATAATATGGATGAATTTAGTTTGACTATATCAAAGGAAGATTAAATCGGTTTAAATTATTTCTTTAGACAAAAATATATGCCTGAATACAATGATTTTGTTAATGCTTTGTTAAAATATGTTAAAAGTAAATTGACATAGAGCATGTTGCGTATTTTTGTGATGGTATGAAAAGAAAAAGTATCAGTTTAATTATTGGATTAATGACAATTGCATTGCTTGGAGTAATGGGCATGCAATGGTATTTTTTCAGACAATCATACCAGTTACAGTCGCGCTTGTTCGATCAGTCTGTACATGAGGCGCTCAATAATGTAGTAGATCGATTGGCCAAAAGGGATGCGAACAGTTTTTTGGAAAAAAAAGCTGCTTTTATTGCACTTCCACCCCCTGTAAGAGCTGAAATTTCACCAAAACTTGTATCGGCACCTGAAAGGCCCCGAAAAATACAAAGAAGAAGGCCAAGGCTTTCAGATGCCAATTATTTGTTAACAGAACAAAGAAAGGCCGACAGTATTTTCAGGTTAAGAGACAGTATGCTCCGGGCGCGCTATCCTAATGTGCTATCATTCAATGATGTAGTGAGCCAGTCTGAGTTAAAGGATCTTAAATACAATTTCCAGGTTGATGTATATCAGGTGGAAGATGCTTTCGGACAGATCCATGAACAAACCAGGCGAACTATAACAAGAGCATTAAATGGGAATGTACTGGGCGGGAATACTGTTTTGCCTGATTCTGTTACTCAATATATTGTTTTTGACCCTGTGGAGGGCACTTTTTTACGGACTATCCCCAGGCCAAGAATGAAAAATTTAGTACGTCATGAAGCTGAGACTGAAAAAGACAATACCGTTCAGAAGGTGAAGCAATATTTTGCAGAGGGTAAAGATAATAAGGAAGAGGTATTCAAGGATCTTTATCAGGAGTACCGTGAAGTAAATGTTCCCCTGAATAAACGGGTACATCCTCAAACACTCGATTCTATGCTACGTTCTGAATTAAGAAATCTTTCAATTTTCAGTGAATATGAGTATAAAGTAACATCTGCGAAGCGGGATTCTGTCATTTTTACCCGTGCTTCCAACCGCGCAGAATTTTTGCCTTCCAATAGTTATGAGACCCCTCTTTTTCCTAAAGATATGATTCGCGATTCAGGGATGCTGACCATCACCTTTCCTGATAAAAACAATATTATTCTTTCCAACCTGACAGCGATGATGGGCCTTTCGGGCGGCTTATTACTGATACTGATCTTTAGCTTCGGTTATACCATCCATTCTATCCTGATGCAGAAAAAGATCTCTGAAATGAAAACGGATTTCATCAATAATATGACACATGAGTTTAAAACTCCGGTGGCAACAATTATGATCGCAAGTGAGGCATTGAAGGATCCCGAACTTGCCTCTGATAAAAGAAGTATTGACCGCCTTGCCAATATTATTTATGATGAGAATGTTCGTTTGGGAAGCCATATCGAACGGGTATTGAACATCGCTAAAATTGAAAAGGGTGATCTGAAACTTGAGCATAAAGAAGTTGAGATGAATGATCTTCTTGCTGCAATAGTTGACAGCATGTCTTTACAGCTTCAAAAACGTAATGCAAGCATTGAACTTGATCTGAGTGCAAGCCGGGCTATTGTAATGGGTGATGAGCTGCATTTATCAAATGTGATTTTCAACTTATTGGATAATGCCAATAAATACAGTCCGGAGAATCCTCAGATAAAGATCAGTACATTTAGCTCAGGCAGAAATCTGATTATCAGGGTGGCTGATAGGGGGATAGGAATGAGCAAGGATCAACTATCAAAAATATTTGACCAGTTTTATCGCATCCCGACAGGTAATCTGCATGATGTAAAGGGATTTGGCCTGGGCTTGAGTTATGTGAATAATATAATTAAAAATCTGAATGGAACGATCAAAGTAAAAAGTGAAAAAGATGTGGGTTCTGAGTTTGAGATCAGTCTTCCCCTGAAATCAGTAGCATAATATTGCTGCAATTGCCTTTTTTAACAAAATAGTTTTCCCTTTCCGGGACCTCCATATGAAAAGAATTTTATTAGCCGAAGATGACCCGAATCTGGGTATGCTTTTACAGGATTACCTTCAGTTGAAGGGAAAATTTGAGGTGGTCCTTTGTCATGATGGAGAAGAGGCTTTCAGGGTTTTCACCAAAGAGCATTTTGATATCTGCATATTTGATGTGATGATGCCCAAAAAGGATGGATTTACGCTGGGCAAAGAAATACGACGCATAAATCCCGGCATTCCGATCATTTTTGCAACTGCAAAGGCCATGATAGAGGATAAAGCCGAAGCTTATAATCTGGGAGGTGACGACTATATTACCAAGCCATTCAGGATCGAGGAACTTCTTTTGCGAATTAATGCTCTGCTGAAAAGAGTAAGTGAACCGGCAAAGACAGAAGCTTCAGACCTGCCTTCAAAATTCGAGATCGGAAATTATAAGTTCGATTATACCGCTCAGTTGATAACCAATGGTGATTCTCAGCAAAAGGTTTCGACCAAAGAGGCTGAACTCCTGCGCTTATTGTGCCTGAAGAAAAACGAGGTTTTAACCAGGGAAGAGGCATTATTATCTATCTGGCATGATGATAATTACTTCAACGGCCGGAGTATGGATGTATTTCTGAGCAAATTGCGCAAGTATTTAAAAGAGGATCCGAAGGTAGAAATAATCAATGTGCATGGAAAAGGATATAAGCTTCTGGTTAGCTAAAATTGATCTGATTTCTGTATATTCGGTAAAAGACTGCTTATGAAATTCCCATCTTTAGTGGCTCTTGTCCAGTCATCTAAAAAAGCTCTTACACGTTTTCCGCTCGAAATCCTGTTTGCCCTGACAGGTACACTTTCTGCCACAATCTTAGTTGAAATTGCTGATCTCAAACTTGAAGCAGAACGCTATTTTATAAGGTTGATCCTTATTTCAGTTTTGGGCCTGTCATTATCCCTGTCTGCAACCTTGTTTTCTGAAAGCAGGGCAATAAAAAATTCTCTAAAATACTTATTAAGATCAGCGGTAATAATTATATGTATTGGTTTATTTTTCCTCCTCGACCCACTCAAGCAGGAGTCTGATATTCTGAAATTCTTATTGCTGGCCCTTTCATTTCATCTTCTTGTTTCATTTTCTGCTTTCGCCGGTTCCGGGTATATCCACGCTTTTTGGGTGTTTAATAAAACAATTTTCCTGCGGTTTTTAACAGGGGGCCTGTACAGTGCCGTGCTTTTCCTGGGACTTGCAGCGGCTATTGGCTCAATGAACTTTCTGTTCAATTTCAAATTTGACTGGGACACATTCGCAATTCTGTGGATCTGGATCGTAGGAATGTTTCAAACAGTATTTTTTCTTTCAGGCGTTCCGGAAAACCTTTATTTACTGGAGGAGGACAAGAGTTATCCTAAAGGTTTAAAGGTATTTACGCAATATGTCCTTATTCCGCTTGCTACAGTTTATGCCTTAATTTTACTCGCTTATGAGGCTAAGATCCTCATTGAATGGGAACTTCCCAAGGGCCTTGTTGCAAATCTGGTATTGGGATATGCTGTGTTCGGGATATTGTCCCTGCTACTGATCTACCCGGTAAGGAATCTGGATGAGAATAAATGGCTGAAAAAATTCAGCCAGAGCTTTTATTATATTCTCATACCCTTAATTTCATTATTGATCTGGGCCATTCTGGCCAGAATAATAGATTATGGCATTACAGAGGAGCGTTATTTTTTAATGATCCTGGCAGGATGGTTAATCTTTATTACCGCCTATTTCCTGATTTCAAAAAGCCATGATATCACCATCATTCCTTTGAGCCTTTGTATCCTGACTATTTTATCAGTCTATGGGCCGCAGGGAGCCTTTGAAACATCCAGACGTTCACAGCTTAATGAGCTTAGTCTCCTGTTTGAAAAATACAAATCTGTTGAAGGAGGAAAGATCAAAACTTTAAAGCATGTTCCTGAAAAGGAAGATATGCTCAGGATGGTGAACATTGTGGATTATCTGGTGGATAATCATGGTTTAAAAAGTTTCAACCCAGTACTTGATCAGGATCTTCAGAGTGTTGAAGATTCATTACTTTTATTGACCAGATCAAAGAAAAAAAATTCAAGGACCGATACCTGGGAATTAAGAAGTAATCAAAAGAATTGGCTGTATAAGCATCTCAACCTCAAAACAGATGATCGAACAGGTTCAAAACTAAATTTAGGGAATAATATGTTTGAGGCTGAAAATATAGAGCTTCTTCCATTGAGTAAGGCAGATTTTATGTTAGCTGTTAGTCAATACCCTGATTCGGCAAGGAGCCTGATCAATAGTTCCAGGTTGCTTATCTCACAGGTTCAAAATCAAAACAGATTTAAGGTTGTATACGGATCAGAGGTCAAATATTTACAAATGGATACTCTGATAAACAAGCTTGATGCGGAACTGAAAAAGCAGGAGCTTCCTGAGGGACAGACATTGCCTGTCTCAAGGAAATTGCTTACTCAGAACCTGGAATTAGAGGGCATAGCCCTGGAAATTCTCTGGAATCACCTGAACTATAACGATCAAAAGAAATTGATATCAGCCAATGGCTATGCCCTTATAAGAATAAAGTAAGGATTCAAAAATTCTGCTATTTGCCGGGCTTAAAGATCAAATTTGATCCCCTGCGCCAGTGGCAATTTATCTGAATAATTGATCGTATTGGTTTGACGACGCATATAGGCCTTCCATGCATCAGATCCTGATTCACGTCCGCCTCCTGTTTCTTTCTCACCGCCAAAGGCTCCGCCAATTTCTGCTCCGGAAGTCCCGATATTCACATTGGCAATACCGCAATCTGAACCGGCATACGACAAGAACTGTTCTGCTTCACGCAGGTTCAGCGTCATGATTGCAGAAGAAAGTCCCTGAGGAACATCATTCTGCATAGCGATAGCTTCATCCAGGGTTTTGTATTTCATAAGGTAGAGAATGGGTGCGAAAGTTTCGTGCTGTACGATCTGATAGTCGTTTTTAGCTTCTGCGATACATGGTTTTACATAGCATCCTGATTCATAACCTTCACCTTCAAGCACCCCGCCTTCAACAACAAAATTGCCACCTTCTTCCTTGCATTTTTCAATCGAGCCGAGGTAGCTTTTTACTGCCTCTTTATCGATAAGCGGACCAACATGAATGTTTTCATCCAGTGGATTTCCAATTTTTAATTGTCCGTAAGCCTTGACAAGTTTATCGCTGAAGGCATCATAAACACTTTCTTGAATGATCAGCCTGCGAGTGGAAGTACATCTTTGTCCGGCAGTTCCAACCGCACCGAAAACTGCCCCAACCAGCGACATTTCCAGATCAGCATCTTTGGATATGATGATGGCATTGTTTCCGCCAAGTTCCAGTAAACTACGTCCCAAACGGGCTCCCACCGCTGCACCCACGGCTTTTCCCATACGGGTTGATCCGGTTGCGGATAGCAGTCCGATTCGTTTATCATGACTCATCAGTTCACCAATATTACGGTCGCCGATCAGCAGGCATGAAGTACCTTCAGGAACATCATTGGCTTCAAATACTTTTTGGATTATATGCTGACAGGCAATGGCCGTTAGGGGAGTTTTTTCAGAGGGTTTCCATATACACACATTGCCGCAAACAAGAGCAAGACTGGCATTCCATGCCCAAACCGCCACCGGAAAGTTAAACGCTGAAATAATTCCTACCACACCCATCGGGTGCCATTGCTCATACATGCGGTGCGCCGGCCGTTCAGAATGCATGGTTAAACCATATAACTGACGTGATAGTCCAACTGCAAAATCGCAGATATCGATCATCTCCTGCACCTCACCATAGCCTTCCTGCAGGCTTTTTCCCATCTCGTAACTTACAAGTTTCCCAAGATCTTCTTTATTCTGGCGAAGGGCATCACCAAGCTGCCGGATGATATCGCCTCTTTTCGGAGCAGGCCAGGTTCTCCAAACTTTAAATGCCGCTTCAGCTGTGACAACTGTATTTTGAAAATCTTCGGCATTCGCAAAATTTACACTGGCGATCTCTTTTCCATCTACAGGTGAAATTATAACAGTGCCCTCTTGTGCATTGCTGCTGTTCCAATGTTTTCCTGTGCTGCAGGATTGATTAATATGTTGTATTCCAAGGTTCTGTAATATCGGAAATATGTCTATTTGCATAAAATTTCGTATTTTTGTCAAAGTTAAGCATTTCCCCCAAGGGCAGGACACACGGATAAAAACTAAACATTTCCTGAAACAGCAATAGTTAATTAGTTATTTTCAGCCTGTTAGCTTTAAGAGTGTCAGGATGTGGAAAAATAAAAGCTGAATAATAAGCTATTTGCCTTAAATTGATTGCAATAGGATATATTGTTCTTTAAACAATATGCAGGGGGAACATTCTTAATGGTATTATTTTAGGATGGAAGAAGATTTTGAGTTTGATTTTTCCGAAGATCCCAGATTTTCGGTAGAAAGATATGAAGAGATGATCCGCAATCAGGATCAGTACTTTTTTGATGCTCAGGCATTTGAAAGTATTATTGAATACTACGTTGAAAAGAATGATCCGATCAAGGCATTGCAGGTTGCAGAATATGCCATTAATCAGCATCCTTTTGCTGCCGTATTTTCTATTAAACAGGCGCAGCTGTATTTAGCAACCAACCAGTTCGACCGGGCATTTGAGTCATTGAATAAGGCCGAGACACTGGAACCTTCGGATGCTGATATTTACACCATCAGGGGTAATATTTACGAAGGATTGGAGCGTAATCAGGATGCGCTGGATAATTATGAAAAGGCATTGGGGCTTGCAGAAAGCACCGACGAGATATTACTTCATATAGCTTATGTATATCAAAGCATGGGTGATTATGAAAATGCAGTTGGCTATTTAAAGCAATGCCTGGAGCAGAATATGGAAAATCAGGATGCGCTATATGAGCTTGCATTTTGTTATGATGTTCTGGATAAACAGGAAGAAAGCATCAAGTTTTATGAGCAATACATTGATAATGAGCCTTATTCTTATGCTGCCTGGTATAATTTAGGAAATGCATTCAACAAGATGGACCTATATGAAAAGTCGATCGATGCTTATGATTATGCTATTCTTATCAAAGATAATTTTGCTTCCGCTTACTTTAATAAAGGAAATGCCCTGGTCCATCTGGATCGTTATACCGAGGCAATAGAGGTTTATAAGCATACTTTTGAATATGAACCGCCAAGCGGGGACACCTATACCGCTATTGGGGAGTGCTATGAAAAGCTGGAACGGATGGATGAAGCGCGCTCCTATTATAAAAAAGCAGTTAAGCTTGATCCTTCACAATCTGATGCCTGGTTTGGTATCGGAGTAACTCTTGATTTTGAAGAAAGATATTTCGAATCTCTTTATTTTTATAAAAAGGCACTCGATCTGGATGATAAAAATGCAGACTACTGGTTCGCCATTGCAGATGCTCAGTATAAACTTAAACAGCTTGACGAATCTGAAAAGGCATATGAAAAAGTTCTGGAGCTCAATCCGGTGGATATCGAAGCCTGGCTTGACTATTCATCCATATTATTTGAGCAGGATAAACTTACTGCTGCAATAGAGATTATTTCTGAAGGAATTAAAAATAACCCTGACTCTGCCGAGCTCTATTACAGGATGGTTGCCTACCTTTTTGCCGCTCATCAGTTTGGTGAAGCACTGATCTACCTGGAAACAGCACTTAATTCTGATCCGGAGAAACACCATATTCTTTTTGAATATCTGCCTCAGCTGCATGAAAACAAGGTTATTGTTGATATAATCAACCGTTATACCCGTTAAAGGGCTAATAAATTTTTTGAGGCCTCAGGTATTGATTTTTTTTAGGAAATTTGCAAAAAATTAACCCGGCCTTCTTTTCAAAATAAACGATTATACCAAGGCTCAACCAATTATACAAAAGCAATATAATAGCAGATGAATTATACTTTAAAAAGCATCCCCGATCGTACACAAAAACCTCGTGTTAATGGTCTTACGATGGTTATGGACAAGGGTCTTAGCATTCGTCAGATTGAAGATTTTCTGGAAGTTGCCGGTCCGCATACGGATATTGTTAAATTAGGCTGGTCAACTTCTTATGTTACCCCTAATCTTGAGAATAAATTAAAAATATATCGTGACGCGCAGATCCCTGTGTATTTCGGAGGAACCTTGTTTGAAGCCTTTATCATCAGGAATCAATTTGATGACTACCGTAAGATCCTGGATAAATATGATATGAAGTTCGCTGAAGTATCTGATGGTTCGATTACCATTCCTCATGATGAAAAATGTGAGTACATCCGAAAACTAAGCGATCAGGTAACTGTTATATCTGAAGTAGGATCTAAGGATGCTGCCAAGATCTTTGCTCCCTACAAATGGATCAGTTTAATGAAAGCTGAGATTGAAGCAGGATCATGGAAAGTTATCGCTGAAGCACGAGAAAGCGGAAATGTTGGTCTTTACAGAGATTCAGGAGAGGTAAGACAGGGTTTGGTTGATGAGATCTTAACTCAGATACCTGCTGAAACCATTATTTGGGAAGCACCTCAAAAGGCACAGCAGGTATGGTTCATTAAATTGATCGGTTCAAATATAAATCTTGGAAATATAGCTCCGGCTGATGTGATTCCAGTTGAAACTTTGCGTCTGGGACTAAGAAGCGATACTTTCGATCATTTTCTTGATATGGAAGCATCCTAAACATCTTCCTTTATTATTTCAGAAGCCATAAGTGTAAAGAATTATTATGAAGAAGTACGGCCTGATCGGATATCCTCTAACTCATTCTTTTTCCAAAAAGTACTTTACAGAGAAGTTCTTAAGGGAAGGGCTGGATAGTTATCAGTATGAGCTTTTTCCACTGCCCAATCTAAGTGACCTGCCTGAGCTGATCAATAGTATTCCAGATCTTTGCGGCTTGAATGTTACTGTACCACATAAGATCGGAGTGATGTATTACCTCGATAAAGTGGATCCCGCTGCCAAAGAAATAGATGCGGTAAATTGTATAAAGATCGTTAATCATCAGCCTGTGGAGGCTTTTTTCAGTGGCGAACTATCTTCCATGCAGGTCAGGCTTGAAGGATATAATACGGATGCTTATGCTTTTGAAAAATCCTTAAAGCCTTTATTGAAAAAACATCATCACAAGGCATTGATTCTCGGTACCGGCGGTGCTTCCAGAGCTGTTGCTTATGTGCTTAAAAAACTGGGTATTTCATTCAAAAAAGTGTCCAGGCGTGCTGTTGGTAAACAGTTATCGTATAAAAAACTAACAGAGGAAATTCTGAATGACTATCTGTTAATTATCAATACAAGTCCGGTAGGTACAGCTCCAAATATTGAAGAATGTCCGGATATTCCCTATGAATTTCTAACAAGCAAGCATTTATTGTACGACCTGGTTTACAATCCGGCAGAAACCGAGTTCCTCAAACGCGGAAAGGCAAAAGGAGCCAGCATAAAGAACGGTTTGGAAATGCTTCATCTGCAGGCTGAAAAATCCTGGGAAATATGGAATAGCTGATGGTCAGGAATTTTCTATTTGGTCTTTTCAGCATCCTCATACTTCTTTACTCCTGTGCTGGCGATTACTCTCCTAAACCCCGTTCTTATTTTAAAATTGATCTTCCTGAAAAAAAATACCAGCTATACACAAGTGATTGCCCCTATAGTTTTGATTTCCCTGTTTACGCACAGATCCTGCCTGATAAAGACAGAGAGGCTAAGCCATGCTGGATCGATGTGCATTATCCTCAGTTCAATGGTCGGATACATTTAAGCTATCAATCATTTTCTTCAAGAGAGCAGTTCGATCAATTGGTTGAGGATGCCCGGACATTTGCATTTAAACATACCGTGAAAGCCACCGCAATTGATGAAGCCATGATCTCCTACCCTGAAAAGAAGGTTTATGGCATCTATTATTCAATTGATGGAAATACCGCATCCTCTGTGCAGTTTTTTTTAACAGATAGTACCAAAAACTATTTGCGTGGTGCCTTATATTTCAATGAACAACCTCGTCTTGATTCAATTCAGCCAGTTCTGGATTTTATTAAAAAGGATATTGATCATATGATCAAAACGTTTAAATGGAAATAGCAGATATACCGTTAGAACATAATGCTGGTGCACGCGTGTCGCGTGTTCTCATATTAACTTAAATCCAAATTTGTGCCTGTTGACGATTTGCCTCACCTGCTGGAGGGCAGGTTTCAGCATGTTTTCTGATTGAGTTTAAACTTTATTAGTCACTATGCAATCCTTTTGAGGGTATGTTTGCTTATATTCAAATCGTATTTCCCGAAATTTATAAGCTATTGATAAAGATTTGAGTTTACATTAAACTGAAAAAATTCATGAAAGTAATTTACACCCTCTTAATCCTCTTATTCATCCATTCAAGTACTCAGGCCCAGCTTAGCCAGGATGAAAAAAAAATCATTGAATATATCAAAGCAAATTTTGGCGAGTCGGAAGAATTGCTGATCGAGTCTGTTAATATTAACAGCGGTACTTTGAATACAGAAGGTGTAAAAAAGGTAGGTACTATTTATCGCAGAGAACTTGATAAACTGGGTTTTACCACCGAGTGGGTTGATCTGCCTGATTCATTGCGCCGTGCAGGGCATTTGGTAGCCACCCGAAAGGGTTCACAGGGTAAACGCCTCTTTCTGATCGGGCACTTGGATACTGTTTTTGAGCTGGATATGGCTTTCAGTCCTTACACAAAGCTCAATGATTCTACTGCAACCGGCCAGGGTGTGAATGATATGAAGGGTGGTAACATGGTAATGATCTCCGCATTAAAAGCCCTTAATTCCCTCGGACTTTTAGATAATACCCAGATCATTGCGTACTTCACCGGTGACGAGGAAAGCTCTGGTTCGCCTCATGCTGTGGCCAGGAAAGATTTTATTGAACGTGCCCGTACTACCGAGATCGCATTGGGTTTTGAAGGTGCACAGGGCCTGAATACTGTTGCTGTTGCCCGCCGTGGAATTGGTGGCTGGGTACTTAATGTGAATGCTAAGACAGGCCATTCTGCAGGAATTTTCAGTCAGAGTGCAGGTTATGGCGCTATTTATGAAGCTGCCAGGATTATCACTGAATTTCGCACCCAGTTAAAAGATGAAAAGTATCTGACTTTTAATCCGGGTTTGATGAGCGCTGGTTCCGAGATCAGAGTTGATAAAGCTAATGCAAGGGTTGAGGCGATCGGGAAAACCAATATTATTTCTCCTGCCGCTTATGTTGCCGGAGATCTTCGCTTCATTTCAGAAGTGCAGCGTGATAAGGCAAGAGAGAAAATGAAAACTATTACTGCCCAGAGCCTGAATGGAACCAGTTCTACCATAACTTTTACCGACGGACTTCCGGCAATGGAGCCAACAGAAGGGAACTACAGGCTGGTGAAATATCTGGATAAGATCACCCGCGATATGGGTATCGGTGCAACACTGGCAGGTGATCCCGGAGCACGCGGAGCAGGGGATATTTCTGATATTGCCAAATATGTGGATTGCCTGGATGGAATGGGCGCTTCAGGAGGTGGAGCACATAAGCCCGGTGAAGTGATCAACTTAAAGGAGCTGCCAATCCTCGTTCAGAGAGCAGCCTTAATGATCTACAGATTAAGTCGTGCAAATCCATCACTAAACTGACCTTAAAAATTCAATTGCGATCAATTTCTCTTGGCTGAAATTGTCTGAAGCAATATTCTGTATCGGAATGGACGGAATTAGGTACTTTTGTAATTATGATCCAAATTAAGTCACTCGCATTTAATCCTTATCAGGAGAACACCTATATTCTTTCCGACGAAACATCGGAATGCGTGATCATTGATCCCGGAATGTATACGGGCGATGAGCAAAACGAATTTTTGAAATTTATTTCCGACAATAAACTGAAGCCGGTTTTACTTCTGAATACGCATTGCCATATAGATCATGTTTTGGGAAATAAATTCGTTTTTGATACCTATGGATTATTACCTCAATTCCATAAGGGTGAAGAGATTGTCCTGAATTCAGTCGTTTCTTATGCCCCGCAAATGGGAATTCGCTATGAAGTTTCCCCCTTGCCTGAAGTTTTTTTGCCAGAAAGTGGCACTGTTAAATTCGGGGAATCTGAGCTTGAACTTATATTTTCACCGGGCCATTCGCCGGCTCATTTATGTTTTTATAGTGTGAAAGATTGCTTTTTGATTGGCGGTGATGTATTGTTTTACCGAAGTATAGGCAGAACAGACCTTCCGGGTGGGAATCATGATCTGCTGATCACTAATATCCGTGAGAAATTATTTGTCCTTCCTGATGATTGCCGTGTTTATCCGGGCCATGGACCATCCACCAGTATCGGATTTGAGAAGCAGTATAATCCTTTCCTTAGCTGATACAAACAATATTTAGACCGATAATTTGAACACCTCCTATTATATCGCCAAAAGGTATCTGTTTTCAAAGAAATCGGTCAATGCGATCAATTTCATATCAGGCATCTCCATGCTCGGCGTTTTTGTAGGTAGTGCCGCACTCATTATTATTCTTTCGGTATTCAATGGTTTTGAAAATATTGTACTTTCTATGTATAATACCTTTAGTCCGGAACTCCGCATCGAAGCCCTGAAAGGTAAGACCTTTGACCCTGGAAACACTCATTTCCTGACCTTGAAGAACGATAAACGCATCATTAATTATACCGAAGTATTACAGGAAAAGGCTCTGGTAAGATATGGCGAAAGTCAGTCGATTGCCCTCGTAAAGGGTGTTAGTGAAGGTTTTCTGAAAAATAAAACCGGACTGGATTCAGTAATTTCCAGTGGAAGCTTCACGCTTTGGTCTAAGGGTCAGGATATGGCTGTGATAGGTTCTGCCTTGCAGACCTATCTGTCCATTAACCTGAATAATGAATTTCAAAGTCTCGATGTATATTCGCCCAGAAAAGGTGCTTTAAATTCATTGAACCCTGCGGATGAATTCAATGTACGCTCCATTTATCCATCCGGTGTTTTTGCTGTTCAGCAGGAATTTGATAATACCATGATTGTTCCTATTCGTTTTGCAAGAGAATTGCTTGGGGAGAATAAACTGGTATCCTACATCGAAATAAATGCCGCTAGAGATGTTGTGATTGAGGATCTTCAAAAGGATATTGAAGAATCTTTAGGGAAGGAATTTTTGGTCAAGAACCGCAGTCAGCAGAATGAATTACTTTATAAGATCCTGAATTCCGAAAAGTGGGCCATATTTCTGATCCTGACCTTTGTTTTGATCATCGCGATCTTTAATATTATCGGATCATTAACGATGCTGGTTATTGATAAACGTAAAGATATTGCCATTTTAAGCAGCCTGGGGGCTAATAAAGGCTTGATCAGGGGTATTTTCTTTATTGAGGGGATGATGATCTCCATGCTTGGATGTGTTTTCGGTATGGCTGCCGGATTGATCTTTATCCTCCTGCAGCAGCAATTTGGTTTTATTGCGATGTCGGGCGCGAATCTGATGATCGATTCCTATCCTGTTGGGATCAAGCTGACTGATTTTATTCTTGTATTTGGAACCGTATTGCTGGTTTCTGTGATCGCTTCTGCGATCTCTTCCAGATTGAGTGTAAAGAATTCTATGAATTTGAGGGAGGATTTGTAGATTATAAAAACTTCCCCGGCACCAGATAATTTTTCACGTAATCCTCAATACCATCTTCAAGGTTGTAAAAATCCTGACTATATCCAATGGAGCGAAGTTTTGCCATATTGGCTTCAGTGAAGTACTGGTATTTTTCGCGAATATCTTCCGGAGTAGGTACAAAAGAAATAGAGGGCTCTTTGTCTAAAGCTTTAAAGGTGCCTTTTGCCAGGTCAAGGAAGGTTCTTGCCTTGCCGGTTCCAAGATTGTAAATACCGGAGTCTTTACGGTGATGCATCAGAAAATACAAGACGTTCACCACGTCTTTGATGTAAACAAAATCACGCATCTGTTCCCCATCCTTAAAATCGGGATTATGCGATTGAAATAATTTCATGGATCCTGTTTCCCGGATCTGATTGAAGGTATGAAATATCACGGATGCCATTCTTCCCTTATGATATTCATTAGGGCCATACACATTGAAAAACTTTAATCCAGCCCAGAAATATGGTTTCTTTTCCTGTTTCAGAGCCCAGATATCAAAATCATTTTTCGAGTCACCATAAGGATTAAGGGGTTTGAGCATTGGAATCCTGGATTCATCATCATCATATCCGAGCTCTCCCAAACCATAGGTGGCAGCAGAGGATGCATAAACTAGAGGAAGTCCAAATTCAGTACAAATATTCCAAATGGTCTTGGTATAATCAAGGTTCAACTGATTGAAAAGTTTAACATCCATTTCGGTAGTATCAGTGCGGGCTCCAATATGAAACACGAACTGCACATGCAAATGGTTTTCGCGCAGCCATTCCGCGAAAACATCCCGGTTTACCTGTTTGGAATAGCGTTTACCTTCAAAATTTTTATTCTTGTTTTCATTAGAAAAATCATCCACCAGCACCAGGTCATAAAAACCTTCATCGTTTAATTTTTGAACCAAACAACTTCCAATAAATCCTGCTGCGCCTGTAATAATGATCATGCTAAATGATTAAGTCTTTTGTACAATTATAAGAATAAGTTTTGTTTCGTTTCGGGGATGATACCGACTTTATGGGCCTCCTCAAAGAATGTATGAACCGCTTTTCTTCCCACCTCACCCAGATCAATGGAAAATTTATTGACGTACAGTTCAATGTGTTTGTTGATTACCTCTTTACTCATTTCCTGCGAAAGTGAGCAGATAAAATCCATTCCGGATTCCGGATGATCAAATGCGTATTGAACACTTCGTTGAATGATGCGGTTCACCTTTTGTTTTATGTCCTCAGGAAGCTCTCTTTTAATCATGATACCACCCAACGGAATAGGGCCCTTGGTCAGATCTTCCCAAAATTCACCCAGATCGATGATCTTTTTCAGACCTTTTTCCTGATAAGTGAATCGATTTTCATGGATGATCACACCCATATCGATCTGATGATTCAATAAGGCTGATTCAATTTCAAAAAATTTCATCTCAATCTTATTTTTCGCTTCCGGGAATGCCAGGCTAAGTAGAAAATTTGCAGTGGTGTATTTGCCGGGAATGCCAATTCTGAGGTCTGAAGACCCGATAGCTATCGGGTGAGGTCTGAGATTTTGCAAACCATCAGTTGAAATATAATCTTCATTTTCGCAAATGAGTAATGGGCCAACCCCGAAACCTAATGCACTTCCGGCATGAAGCAACACGTATTTTTCAGTGAGGTAGGCATAGGCATGATAACTCAGTTTGGTGATGTCGAGGTCTGCCCTGAAAGCTTTTTGATTAAGCGTTTCAACATCATCAAATACTACATCAAAGCTCAGCCCTTCGGTGTCGATCTTCTGATGGATCATGGCATCGAAAATAAAGGTATCGTTAGGGCAGGGAGAAAATCCGAGGCTTAATTTCATGAATCAAAAAGCTGTATCAGTGTATCATTTAATGTATTTACCGCTAGCTCAATTTTCCAGTTCTCCCGGTTGCGCCGCTCTACAAAATTTGAAATTGCCCGGATCTGAATGCAGGGTGTATTGCTTTGTTCGCAGGAATAAAAAAAGGCAGCTCCTTCCATGCTTTCAATTTCCGGATTGAAATGGGCGATGGTTTTTAAGATGGAAAGGTCATTCCCATGGACTTTATTGACAGTAATTGCTCTGACTTCCTGCAGGTTTCTATGTTTTGTAAAAGATGGATTGGGCTTTGGTAAATAGGTGCTCTTGCCAAGTCCGAGTATTTCAATAGATAAAAAATTATCTCCGTCTTCTGCTCCAAACTCAACAAAAATATCTTCTCTAACCAGGCAAATATCTCCGGGTTTCAGATTGGGATTAAAACTCCCTGCAATGCCTGCGTTTATGGCCAGTTCGAAATGTTCTTCAGAGAGGGCTTTACCAAGTGCAAATGCAGTAGGTACCATGCCGGCGCCAGTTATCAGGACTTTTATCTGGTAATTCCGGATGGTTTTTTCATATGGAGGCACATCACTGAAGGAGAAATGCGTCAGAAAGGGTTCTATCTCGGCCCTGGTAGCGGCAACAAGTAGTATTTTCATTGTGCAATTTACGCAATTCGCTTCATTTGTACTTAAGGAATTTTTTGGGATTCGCCTTTCGATGTTAAGCTGAAACTAAAACTATCGGTTAATAGGTTAAGCGATACATAGGTAGTATTGGCACTCTTATAATCCGTTTTTGAAGTTCTTATTTTTTTGAAAAATAAAACCCTAACTGTGTTTCCACATTTGTCATATCTACAACGATTGGAGCCTTTTGACCATCAGAAATGAACATTCCGCATAGATCATATTTATTCAGATCAATAATAATATATCCTGAATTAGCTGTATTAAACCTTAGATATCTTGCATTGATAAGCTCGGTAACCTTGATTTCAGGATAATATTTTTTCAAAATGCCCCTTGAGTATTTCATCTGGTAAAAGCAGTCGTGTTGTATACTTTCAAATACTTGTTTGCCATTAGTTTCAATATATTTCTCAGATTGAAGTTTGTCGGTATTGAAAAAAACAGCAGCAGGAAAACCTATTTTGATAGTGTCTTTAAAGCTACTGGAGGGCTTTCCCTCAATGGTCCTGACCGAATCAGTTTTAGAGGGCAGTACTTCTTTATTTTGTACATTATTGGTGCAGGAGTTTGAAAATATCATGACCAATACTGCCAGCAGGTAATTTATTGGATTTGTTATAACCTGTTTAATCTCCATGTCCTAAAAATTATGCTCTAAATTAAATCATTTGAAAAGAGCATCCCAGATAATATTTTATTTCCCGCATCATACTTAATTGAAAAACCAACCGCCCTTTGTATTGGACCGGTTGGTTTTTCAGTGATAAAAATTTACTATTTATTGAAAACTTAGTAGTTCCATAACCTGGTTATATTAAATCCGATCAGGAATTTACCACCTTTTACTTTTGTGCCATCTGCTGCAGTATAGTTAAAAGGGCTATTGTTATTGTAAAGGTTATTTCTTTGTTGATTCAGAGTGGAATAGTTGCCCATAAACAATTGGAATGAGTGGTTGCTGGTATTGAATTCCAGTCCGAATGATACATTTGGATTTGGGTTTTTAGTATTGTGTTTTGTAAGTGGCTGATCATAATTAACTATTACTGATGTAACAGCAGTTACTTTGTATCTTCCTGATACTGCCAAAGCAAAATGATCAAACTTCATTTCCCTGAAGATCTCTTGTCCAGTACTATCATTTTTTGTATAGAATCCATTTACTGAGTTCTGATGAGACATGCTGGGAGCTACTTGAATTGAAAACTTTTCAGTTACTTTTCTTGCAACAATGATCTGGTTAAATGAAGAAATACGCTCAGATTGGAATTTGAAAATACTGTTGTCCTCATCTTTTCTGGTATCATAGGCTAAATTTCCATAATAGGTTACACTGACAGGATATTTTCCTTTAGTTTGTTTAATGATGGAGTATTTGGCATTACCGTCCCATAACATATGATCTTTGGCAATACCAAAGCCGATGTACAGATTTGTAATTGGAGCGTAGTTTACACCGAGTCTGATATTAGAGGGTGCAAAAAATCCCCAGAAATCATCATAGCCCTTTTCTACAGTTCCAAATCTGTGCATGATATCCATTTCGAACGTTCCTTTAACGGGAACCATAACAGTTTGATTGTCAATGATCCAGACACTTTCAAAGGTATTTTTGACTGGCTTGACCTTAGCAGGCATGACTGAAGTATCAGCCACTGCTGTACTATCCTGTGCGTATAGGCTTGCCTGATTTATAAAAAGGCAAGCGACCAGAAATCCGGTTAGAACGAACAGGCGGGTAGGTAAATATATTATAGGTTTCACTTTCTTAGGTTTAGGTCAGTTAATTGTTCGGAGCACCATTTCTTATCCAGTCATATACTTTTTGTCTGTCTGAAGCAGAAGGGATATATTCCTTCATTTCTCCATTGATCATTTTGTATAATTTGCTCTCTTTAGGCACTATCGTGTTGACAAATCCGCCATTGACAACTTCCTGATAAGCAATTGCTGTTGCCAGATAGGGTTTATGAGCACCTGAAACATGACATCCCGATAAAGCACATTTGGTATTAAATATCGGTGCCAGATCCTTACTGAAACTTACCGATTGCGGTGGTCCATCCGGATCAATTGCCCCTTCCGGGATGATAGTATCCTTGTAACACCCGCTCATACCGATCACCATTGTTAAAATGAAACCGGCAAATATTAGTATCTTTTTCATAGTAATTCTTTATTAATTACTTGTTGTTGAAGTTCATATTACACTCGATGTCAATTTTATCGGATATACTGGTACTTGCAATCCCAAAATCTCTGCAGTTAAACTGAAACTTTAACTGTAATCCAAATACATCATATGGAGCTGCAGTAGTTCCTACAGTTGCTCTTTTTATATATTTTAATTTTCCGACAACTGATTTTGTTATAGGAGCACTTAAGGTACCCTTCCAGGTTAGTGTTAAAGTAACGATGTAGTCATTACTCAATGGATCAAATTTCACTTCTGTTGATTTGATCTTTGCCAGGTTAGTCATTGACAGGTTCTGAGTTCCTGCTATAATAGCGGTTGTTCCTAAAGCAGAAATATTACAACCTGCATCACGTCCGGGTTCTCCTGTATTGGATGTATTGATCTGTACATATCCATTGATAAATGTTTTTGTAGGATCACTTTCATAAAATGCCCATGAATTATCTTTTAATGGCTGACCAGTTGTTGTGTAAGTCGTCATTTCTGCATCCGTAACTTCATGTGTGCCAAACTGGTTGAAACGACCGGTAAGTAAGCCGGCGGCTCCAACATAATTTGTTGACCACATCACGTTTGAGTGTGATTTGTCAAGTTTCCACTCACTCGTATTTCCCACTGTCATATTTCCGGGGATATGAACATTAGAACCCCGGGTGATAACCGGACCAGTAGTGGCGGCAAGAGGAATGGCCTCGTTCTCATTTGTGCAACTGGCAATGTAACCAGTTCCGCTGATAATGAGCAGGAACATCATCAGTGTTTTGTTGTTAAATGTTTTCATATTTATAGGTTTAAAAAATGAACAATTGGTTAAGTATTTATAGCTCTAAGTTCTCATTAACAAGCCGCAACTAAAGTGATTCATATTAAGGTATTAAGTGACTGTTATCACTAAATTGGCCTGTATAATTGTATTGCTATTGCTTTCGTAAGTAATTGAAAATCAATAAAATATTATGGCATAAGTGAGACTATGGATTGCTCCGGGAAATCGTATTTGTTGATTGATTTCGAAGATGTTTTTTCCCTGAAAGAATATCTGATTTTTTCAGGTGATTATCTTTTTTCTAAAATGGTTTAACACAAAAGATAATAGAAGTAAACATGCAAAAGTGCCAAGATTCAAGATAAGGCTGGCGGTATAAATTTTCATGTCGTTTCTGACCATATTTATATCAGCAGAGGATGATGTTAACTGCGTCAATAAATTTTTAATCAGAACAATAAAAATGACTAAGCTATGCATCAGACTAATACTTGTTTTTTTGCTTATTGCTGGTATCCAGAAAAGGATAGCCAGGAGTCCCCAAATAGTTAAATAAGGATGTTGTATGTTTTCAAGCGAATAATTCGGGTATAGGTTTTTTAATATCAGCCCCAGGTATAAGGTGCCGGCTAATGCATATCCGTATGGCAAAAGCTGGACTAGTTTGCTTTTAAAACCCTGCTTTAAGTTTGAACTTCCGGCAACAACAAGAATTGTGGCATAGATTAATGGGAAACCTGAAAAAAAAGCAATCAGTTCAAGTTCTTGTATGTATGCAAAAAAACTATTATCCATTATGTTTAATAATTTTAAAATTGCTGATTTTTATTCCTGTAAGTTGATGAGCGCTTTTGAAATTTAAATTTCCTCCCATTGGTTAAAACAGGAGGAAATGATTCTTTATTTTAAGCGCTATGAGATGAATCTTCCCCATATTATTAATAGGGAAAATTTCTCTATAATTTGACTTTCATGTTCTTTTGGAGCTAATATTTTAAATTTCCTCCTCAGGAACAGCTACCCCCAATTTCTTTATTTTAACAATTTGTGTGATCAGATAAATGATGGTACCCCATACTCCTATGAAAATGGAATAGGCCATGATCAATAACCATATTGGCGTTCTGAATCGGGTGGTCCATAGTGTTCTCTGTTCAAAGAAACTATTGTCTGTTTTTACAGCAATTCCCCATGGTACAGTTTTTTCGATGAGAAGGTTTCCATAAAGATCGTTCTCCTGAATTTTGGCAACCAATACGAAATTTCCTTTTTGGTCGCCCGGTAAACTATCTTTAGTAAATTCCATGGTAGCAGTACCACTGGAGTCCGTAGTATAGGTTTCTTCATCGCCGGCAGAAAGAATTCCGCCCAGTCTTTGAACACCTACTTTCATCTCCACATCAGCTGCTGGAACCCATACTGAATCAGTCAGTTGCATCACCTTAACGCTTATGCTCCTGATCCCATCTGTGGTAAGGGTATCCAGTTGAATTTTGGATTTTGAAACGGCAAGTTCTGCAGCAATTTCATCTTCCTTACCAACAGCTACCGCAATAAAAGTAGGGTTTGAACTTTCAGCCCATGCTGCTTTTAATGAGGGTGGAAGAAAACTTTTAGCCCTGCCATTTTTATCGGTACTTACTTTGCCAATCAAATTTTCAGGTGTATTACTGTTCAGATAGAAGTGAAACACCTTATTCTTAAGTGGCTCTGTATTTCTTCCTTTCTTAAGCGAGTTTTCAAGTATCAGGTATTGTACTCCATTATTTACTGTGAAATAATTCAGTTTTACCAGCTCCACAGCTTCTTCTTTTTCCTGAGCCGAAACCCTGTTTGTTAATGCTATAAACAGGAATGGCAGTAGAAGGAAAATGTATTTATTTATTTTCAGCTTTTTCATGAGAATATAATTGTTTTTTAAAGGCTATGAATCTTACATGAGCTTATTCATGTCGTTTTGTGGGCGGTAAGCTCATGCAGGTTTCATCTTGTTCAGTTATAGTTTCCTGGATTGGAATGATCGGATAAATTCTGGCAAAGAAGGTGATCACCAGTAAAGTGCCTGCAAGAGTTCCCATTGCTATGGCCCATTCTTCCCAGCTGGGGAAATAATGATGAAACTCTGCCGGTGCATCCTGCATAGGTAAGAATGGATGCAGTAAAGTGGGTGTAACGATCAGATATCGTTTGAACCATGCACCGATCACGATCATGATACCTGCAATAAACATTGGTAGTGGCTTTCTGCCTTTTTTGAATACCAGTATCAGGATCGGAATGATCATCCCGATCAGGATGGCAAACCAAAAAATAAGTGCAAATTCACCGGAGAACAAACCTTTCAAATGCGCTTCTTCTCCACTCTTCATTTTAAAGGCAGGAACCAGGTATTCATTGATGTTGAAATACAGGTAAAGCAGAGATAGCATGACCACTATTCTTCCCATTTTTTCAAAATGCATTTCAGTGATATACTTTTCCAGTTTATAAAACTTGCGGAAAACAAACATTGCAACTACAACGCCACCTGCTCCAACAAGGAATGCCCCTGAGATAAAGTAGGCGCCAAAGTTCGTGCTGTCCCAGCCCGGCCTGTAGGTGGTTGCAAACAACCAGGAAGTAACGGTGTGAATACTAAATGCCACAGGGATAATAGTGATACAAAGTATGGTTATCGCCCGCTCACTTATTTTAAACTGTTCTGCTGTTCCTCTCCAGAATGAGCCCTGGAACAGGTATAATTTATTCAGGATATTACTTGACCTTTCTTTGAATTTGATCATTATTTTAAGATCAGGAAGCAATGGCAGGTATAGCAAAAGTAAACTGATTACAAAATAGGTACTGATTACAATTACATCCCACATGATAGGTGATTGGATGCGGCCATGTAAAAACAGGTTCAGCATTCTGTCGGGTCGCCCCATATCAATAATGATGATCAGAGAAGCAAATACGATAGCTGATACAGCGATGATCTCTGCAATTCTGGTCAACGGTGTGGCCCATTTCATGTTCGAGAGACGAAAGATAGCGGTGATGAGGGATCCCACCAAGCTAATGGCTACAAAGAACACAAAATTGGAAATATAGATGCCCCAGGATACATAGTCGCCCATGTTGGTTACCACAAGTCCCTTTGAGAGCTGTCGGTAATAGGCAAAAGCGCCAATTAAGCAGATGAAGATGAGTGAGTAGGTCCAGATCATGCCCAGCTTCCCAAATTTTTGGGGAAGAAGGTCCTGGATGATCTGGTCTTTTGTTAAAGATGGTGAATTTTCCACTTGACTAATTTTAATGACTTTGTTTATCAGCAGGGCTTAGATTCTCTAACCCTGATTCATAAGGGAAATTACGGCTAACCGGAGGCAGATAATAAACACTTGGTTTAGTTCCCAGGTCTTCCATTAATCGGTAACCGGCTTTATCTTTAATTAATTCGCTGAACCGGAATGTTTCTGCTCCATTGGTAACAGAATCTTCATTCATATCACCAAACATGAAAACACCATTCGGACAGGAGGTTACACAATGTGGTAATTCTCCCATTCTGGCCATATCCGGACAGAAATCACATTTACTAACCGTTCCGATCTTTTGTGGCATGCTGGTTTCGCATGAGTATGGTTGAGCGGCTACGGCTTCCTCAAGAATTGGCTCCTCCCAATTAAATACACGGGTAGAATAGGGGCATGCAGCCATACAAAAACGGCATCCGATACAGCGGTCACTGTCGATTAATACTAATCCATCCTGACGTTTGAAGGTTGCATCCACCGGACAAACCTTAACGCAGGGTGGTTCATCACAATGCATACAGGTAGTAGGTTGCCAGAAAGGAGCACTTTCTTCTGCTTCCTGCATGGAAAGTACTTTTATCCAGTTTTGTCCCGGATTTAAGGAGTGTGCATGGTTACATGCTTCCTGGCATTTTTTTAAGTTTTTACAACGTGCAAGATCTATGACCATCACAAATTTTTTGCCTTCAATACCTTTTCTTTCTTCACTGTTTGTGAGGGGTGGCATATGAGGAACAGGCTTTAAAAAGGCCTTATCTATTTCGATTATTTCACCATCGACAGAAAGTAGTTTTACTTTCTCTCCGCTTAGCGCGACTGTTTCTTCTGGTGCAAAAGGATTATTTCCGCATCCTGTGGCTGTTGCAGCAGCAGTTGCCAGCAGACCATTTACGAGGAAGTCCCTTCTTGAGGTATTGTTTTCCATGTCAGGTTTATCTAATTATCTGATTTATTTTTTAACCCATTTTTTCAGCTCTTCATCACTGATCTTTTTTGCAGAAGAAGTCAATAATTTTTTATCAATTTCTACCAGTTTGCCATCCTGGGTCAGCATTTTTATTGTCTCGGTTTTTTCCTCCTGCTTGTCAGCAAATATTTTCATGAACGTAAGGGAAGAGAGAACTGCAGCACCCCAAATCAGAAACTTTTTTCGGGTAGGAGTTTTTTGTGGATTTTCCATAAAATTGTTTGTCAGGGTTTCAATAAGGTACGTTATGTGCAATTCTGATGAATTGCGAAAAAATATTCAGGCTTATGGAAATAAAAAAGACCAGTCTTCAAATTCCGAGACTGGTCTTGCAATTTCCTCCTGTGCGAAATATTATTTAAGAGTTCTGATGAAATTTACCATAGCCCAGCTTTCGTCTGCATCTGGTAATTTCTTTTTGAAATTAGGCATATCATCACGGCCTTCTCTTATTTTGTAAAATAAAGAACCATCAGATTGAGCCTGAAAATCGGCTTTTGAAAAATTGCCAGGATCTGTTTCAAGCTTAGCAGCTTTTGACCCGTCACCTAATCCTTTCGCTCCATGACAAGATTTACAATGGGTGCTCCATAGTGCTTTTCCTTCAGCTATTGAGGCTGCATTGGAAGCTACAGGGTTCTTCATTTTTTTGAAGTTATCAGGAACAGGCCATGGCTTATTCTGATTGTTTTCCATTAAAGTAAAACTGAATCCTGTAAAGCCCATGGTAATGGCAAGTATTAAAATGATCTTTTTCATCTGTTTATTTTTATATTTTAACTTTAATTTAATTATTGCAATTCAAGGCTTAAGTATTTTTCTAATTAATTAAAAATTAGACGTTTATATTTAATATTTATTTCCTTGTTTTATAAAGGTATATATTCCGTTATGTCTATATCGTGTCTGATGTCAGTTGTTTAGGTGATGCTGGTCACCTTTTGTAATTTAAATGTCATCTGATCATATTTGATACTAATGCTGTTTAAAATGGTGATTATTGTCAATTTTGGCTATTCTTTCTCATTAATGAAAACGTTTTTCATCGGCAGTTGCCTTTTTGATTTTTATTAATTAGAGGTGATGCGGTTTTTTTATAATTTAAGCAGGCCGGTCTGGTTTATATCCGGACCAGCCTGTTTAATGTTAAAATTTTATGTTTTTAAAAATTCCATAAGCGGCTAATATTGAATCCAATTACAAATTGCCCGTTCCGGTAATCATTTTGGTTGAACATATTATTGCTCTGAGGTACAATACCGTAATAAGTACCCATAAATACTTGGAATGCATGGGCGCTGGTAGTTGTTTCAAAACCGAAAGCGATATTAGGATGCGGGTTATTGGTTGGATGTTGAGTAAGCGGCTGATCATATCCTACTGTTACTGCAGATTGATCGGTCACTTTGTATCTGCCCAGGGCTGAAATTGCCAAATGTCCGTTTTCCATTTTGTTTTGTACGTTCCCCTGACTGTCAACATAACCTTCTATATTGTTGAACCAGGAAAAACTTGGTGCTACCTGTAATGATAGCTTTTCTGTTATCTTTCTAGCAATTAGAAGTTGGTTGAAATAAGAAAAACGGTGTACGGCATATCTGAAAAAACTTTTGTCGCGGGCATCAATAACCATGTTTCCAAAGTAGGTGACACTTACGGGCATTTTACCATCAATGGTTTGAAGTAACAAACCAATTTTGGCATTCAGATCTGCCTGCATTCTTTCTTTTGTAAGACCTGCACCAACAAACAATTTGTTTAGCGGTGAATAGGTCAATCCCATTCTGATGTTTGAGGGTGCGAACAGTCCAAAAACATCTTTCCTGCCATTCTCTATGGTTCCAAAGCGGTGTTGAATATCCATCTCCAAAGTTCCTTTTATCGGAACCATTACAGTTTGGTTATCCATTAGCCAAACACTGCCAAATGTATTTTTAACAGGTTTTGATCCTTTATTTGTGGATACCTCGGTACTGTCAGCGGTACTTGCTACCGCTGTTGTGTCTTGTGCGAGTATACTACCAGGATTTAATCCTGATAATAAGGCAAGAGCCAGACAACTCCGTTTCAGGAACGGAAATTGAGAATTTATATATTTTTTCATATTGATTAGTTGTTTTGAGCGCCTTGTTTTAACCAGGCAAGGACTAGTGCATTGTATTCCTTATTGATTCCGCTTACCGGCATGGGAGTTCCTTTTTTACCGGTCATCCACAGATATACAACACTGGATTGCGGCTCACCGGGGCTTACAAAACCACCATTTGATAAAGAGGCATAGGCATTTACAGCTGACAGATCCGGTGATTTACCGCCAGGGCTATGACAACCACTGGTATTGCAGCTTTTATTTAAAACAGGTACAATATCTGCGGAAAAACTTACCGCTCTGGTTATTTCCTCACCCGTATCAAACAGCACGGTTTTGTCTTTGTAACAACCCATGAGTACTAACATGGTAATGCCAACTAAAAACCCGTATATTTTTTTATTGTATATCATGATCTAGATTTTAGGTTTTCCTGATTGGTACTGACAATTACTTTTTAAACTTCAGTATCAGGTTAGGTTTTATAGAGTGAGCGATCTGTGCATTCTCAAATATTCCTATTCCAAAATACTGATCTGCTAAGTCTGAAAAATCAACATCATAGATATTATCAGCAGTTTTTAGAGCCCTTGTAAATTCAAGTATCCAACCACTACCGGTATAGATAGCCTTGCAGCTAATATCACCGCGGCTACCTGTATAAGAATTAATAGTAAGACCTGGAATTGCTTTTGCACCGAGGCCTAGTCCGATTCTTTGATAATCTGTACCTGTATTCGGGTCAATTGTGGTACCATCACTTAAAGTAAGTTCTCCTGTTGCAGAAACTGCAGTAACTAATTTAGCGGTGCCGGCAGTAATTTCAGTTCCTAATATCCAGCCATAATTTGATTTTGCCGGAATTACATATTTAGGGACAGAAACTGCCAGGGCAGGAGCAGAACCTGTGATAAAGAGACTTTGGACATTATTAGCATATACATCATTTCCCGGATCACCTTGTCTGCCGTTTGGATATTTGTTGATCTGGTTTTGATCTTCAAATTGAAAACCTCCGTTTACTCCGCCTCTCACAGATTTCCAATGCCACATATCAATTTTTTCAGTGGCAGAATTGGTAAAGTGACGGCTTGAGCCATCTGTTGCCGGCAATCCTGTATGGCAGGATTTGTAGCAGGTTGCTGTACTCCATCCTGCCACAGAGTTATTGATATTCCAAAGGAAACCAACTTTGTCTTCATAAAAGGCCGGTCTTATAATGGCACCGGTAGCGCTGAATGTTGGAGCACCAATTTCCTGTGCCCACCTTTTAGTAGCGGGATCATAATACCATGGCTGACGGGATAAAGATTGAGTTGGATCAAGCCATTCAAGAAGGAAATAAATATTTGTTTGATCATAAGCTGATCGTAATGTAACATTAGAAATTACATTTCCGGTATAGCTTCTAAAAACATCGCCCGTTACTTCCGGAACAGCGGTGCTGAATTGCAATTTTGGACTATTACTCCATATCGCGTCGATAGTACCATCTATTACCGGTGGGGTGGTTACTTTGACAGACACCAAATCGGTGTTGTTATTGATGGTCTGTGGGATATCCAGGATCTGGTCTCCTTTTGTACAGCTGCCCAAATACCCTACAACCAGGATAACTGAACTCATTGCCGCAACATATTTTAGGCTTAATTTTTTCATAATTGTTTGTTTTTTTACTTTTATCTGACAAAATTCGATATTAATAGGGTCCGAATAAGTGACTCTTATCACTTTAATAGCTGACTCTGGGATCATTTTTATAAATTATTATTCTATTTTCAAATTCATAAATTTCTCATTCTTATATAATTGGAATCAAAACCTGAATACACATATTAACTGAAACAAAAGATTGTCATAATTGTGTTAAATTATTTTCGATTTATTTAAGCCATATTTCTTCCTGCCCTAAAACATTAAGTGATTATGTCAATAAACCCTCTCAGCGATAGCCAATTTGATTATTGATTCAATTATTACCATGCTATTTAGTTTGAGTATATTTGTATTTTAATTTTTTGAAAATGATATATATTACCCGTAGGGAAAGATTTAATGCTGCCCATAAGCTATACCGCGAAGAATGGAGCGATGAACAAAATCTTGAAATATTCGGAAAATGCTCCAACCCAAACTGGCATGGCCATAATTACGAACTGTTCATCACAGTAAAAGGAGAGATCAATCCGGAAACAGGATTTGTGATTGATCTGAAAGATTTGAAAAGGATCATCACAGTTTACGTAACGGATGTTCTGGATCATAAGAACATCAATCTTGACGTGAACTTTATGAAAGGGAAGATGGCTTCAACCGAGGTGCTGGCAGTTACAATCTTTGATGTTCTTAAACCGCATATCGATGGTCAGGGTGCTATATTGCATTCTGTGAAACTTTTCGAAACTGAAAATAATTTTGTAGAATATTTCGGCTGATCTAATTTCAACTCAAGCATCTGATAATGGACGTAAAAAACAACTCTGCAGAAGAAAAAATAGATGGGTATACTAAGATCGACCATTACGACCCCGCTAAGATCGAGCGTATAGCATCTCATTACAAGGCAATTTTAGCTGAGTTGGGTGAAGATCCATCTCGTGAAGGTCTTATTCAAACACCTATCCGCGTGGCTAAGGCTTTGCAATTTCTGACTCATGGATACGACACTAAACCGGAAGATATTCTTCGTAGTGCCATGTTTAAGGAAGATTATAGCCAAATGGTTGTTGTAAAAGACATCGAAGTATTCTCTATGTGTGAACATCATATGCTGCCCTTCTTTGGGAAGGCGCATGTTGCCTATATACCTAATGGTTATATTGTTGGTTTGAGTAAAATCCCCAGAGTGGTTGACTCTTTTGCCCGGCGTTTACAGGTTCAGGAGCGTTTAACAAATGAAATACGTGATTGTATCCAAAATACGCTTGATGCCGCTGGAGTTGCTGTTGTCATTGAGTGCAAACACTTATGTATGTCAATGCGAGGAATTCAAAAGCAGAATTCTGTGACCACTACCTCTGCATTTACAGGAGCTTTCGTAAATGAAACAACACGCTCAGAATTTTTGCGCTTAATAACCGCAAGCTTAAGTTAAAACCGACAACTATTTTTATTAATTTACATTTATTGGATTGATTTAATATGAAATCATACATATTTCCGGGTCAGGGTGCCCAATTTGCAGGGATGGGAAAAGATCTTTATGATCATTCATCCACAGCCAGAGATCTATTTGAAGGTGCCAATCAAATTTTGGGTTTCAGGATTACCGACATTATGTTCAATGGAACAGATGAAGATCTGAAGCAGACCAATGTCACGCAGCCTGCCATCTTTCTGCATTCTGTTATTCTGGCAAAAGAGCTAAAAAATGAATTTAATCCAGATATGGTGGCCGGACATTCTCTTGGCGAGTTTTCTGCACTGGTGGCAGCAAATGCTTTATCTTTTGAAGACGGATTGCGTTTGGTTAGTGCAAGGGCTAATGCCATGCAAAAGGCTTGCGAGGTAAGGCCATCTACAATGGCAGCAATACTTGGGCTGGATGATTTCACTGTTGAAGATATTTGTCAGCGGGTTAGCGATATCGTTGTTCCTGCCAATTATAATTGTCCTGGGCAACTGGTTATTTCCGGAACCATAGAAGGTATCGATAAAGCTTGCGAGTTATTGCTTGCTGCAGGAGCAAAGAGAGCATTAAAGCTAAATGTTGGAGGAGCATTTCATTCTCCTTTAATGGAGCTTGCACGTGTTGAACTTCAATCAGCTATTGAGAATACAGAAATTAACGAACCTGTTTGCCCGATCTATCAGAATATTGATGCTAAACCATACAATGATGTGGCAAGTATTAAACATAATTTGATCGCACAATTGACCGGAGCAGTTCGCTGGACACAAACGATAGAAAAAATGCTCCATGATGGAGCAAGTTCTTTTACTGAAGTAGGACCCGGAAATGTATTACAGGGCCTTGTAAAGAAAGTTGATCGTACTATCCCAACTTTCAGTGCCGCCTTGTAGAAGAATTATTCAAGATCTTCCGATATCAGGCCTGATTATTGAGCAGGTATACTTTTGTCAGATTTTTACTAATTCAATCATTCTTGAGCGGAAATTTTAAAGTTCGGTTTCTTCTGCTTATGCTAGCAATTGGCTTTGCTTGCACTGCTTTGACTATTAAATATACCATTCAGAAGCAGGAGATTCTTAATCTGGAAGCTGGAAAAGTTGAACGACGCCTTCAGAAGAAAGAGGAATTGATCAATACTATTTTAAGAAATACCGCATTTCGTGATTCTCTTAAAAATGTTCAGAATAATGAAGCATGGGCGCAGTATCTGATTTCGGAATTCAGTCAGAAGAAGAACATCTTTATTAATACCTATGAAAGTGGTCACATTGTTTTCTGGAGTGGGATCCAAATTGCGCTTGAATCAGACAGCCTCTTAAAGGAAGGCAGCAATTATATTCATAGAGGGAATGGCTACTTTGAAGCCATAAAAAGATCCTGGGGAGGTTTTTCAGTTGTTTGTTTTATACCGGTCAAGGCCGACTACCCTTACCAGAATGAATATCTCCGAAATAACTTCGCGAAGGATCTTTTGGCTTCCAATAGCCTTGAAATAGCAAGCTTAGATGATAAGGAGGAGTATAATGTCCGTAATCTGGAAGGTAAGTATTTGTTTTCAGTTAAATTAAAGTCAAATGCTTCCCCTTCATTCTATGTGGCTATTGAGCTGTTCATGTGGCTATTATCAGTCCTGTTCGGGCTAATATTTTTGACTAGTCTCTGTGTTTCGATCGCTGAAAAGGGGTATGTTAAGTGGGCTATCTTTCTTTTATTTAGTTCAATTATTACTTTAAGGCTTATTGACCTTCATTACAGATATTTCAGCAGAAATTTTGAGATTGAGATTTTTAACCCCAAATATTATGCTTCGAGTTATTTCTTTCCATCAATCGGAGAATTTTTATTAAATATCCTCGCATTTACCTGGGTACTTTCTTTTGTATATGCCTACCGGTATAAGATTTTAGCACCAAAAGTTCCTTATAGTAAAACTATAAGTTATTTGATATTTATCATATCAGCTTTAGTGATCTGCGCTATTGGCTATGGAACCAATGAGTTGTTCTTTGGACTCATCACCAATTCCAATATTAATTTTGATGTTGGGAACATATTAAATTCAACATGGTTAAACTGGTTTGGTGTTGTGATCTTTTGTTTTGCAATCCTGAATCTGTTTCTGATCATTATGTCTGCCCTGGCATTTACCTCTACCTTAACACTAAACAACAGAGAGCGCCTGTTGATTTTTGCCGGAGGATTGTTTCTAGCTCTTATTTATCGAACCTTCTTTTCCGAATTTTCAGTATACTTTTTGCTTTTTGCTGTCATTCTCTTGCTTGCCGGCGCTTCCTTCAATAAATATAAGGGTAAGATAAATACAAGTACATTTATTGTCTGTCTCCTGATCTTTGCCCTGATCGGTTCCTTAAAACTTGCGAAATTCCAGTTTTTAAAGGAGCGTGAAAGCCGTAAGCTGCTGGCAGGGAAATTGGAATCCTCAGCGGATCCAAATGCTGTACTGCTTTTCATGAATCTGGAAAAGGAAATATTGAATGATAAATTTATAATTGATTACTTCAGAAATCCGCTTTCAAGTCATAATGCATTAAAGAATCGGCTGGTGAAATTATATATGGCTGGCTATCTTTCCAGATATGATTTTGAAGCTTATGAATACAATGAGTGGGATGTGTTCTTTAAAGGAGATAGGAGCCAGCAGTTATCAAACTTCAAAAACCTGGTACTGAAAGGCTCTGTTAAAGTTTCAGATTATTTTTATCAAAGGAATAATACGTTTGGATTTCAGCAATACTTCGCCTTATTGCCTATAAAAGATAAAAACAATAAGGTTGGTACCCTGGTTTTGGAACTAAAGTCAAAGCGGCTCGACGAGGTAGGTGCTTTCCCTGAATTACTTGTTGACGGTAAAATTAAGGACGATCTCCAGCTTAGTGATTATTCTTATGCCTATTATAATGATGGCAGATTGTTGAATCAGCATGGAAAATATGTCTATAACCTTAGAAATTATGATTTTAAAGGGAAAAACAGAGATTTCATATTCGTAAATAAATTTGAAAGTGGCCTGCAGTATAATCATCTGGTCTATCAGCCGAATCCGCGTAAGCTCATTATTGTCAGTAAGGAAGGAAATAGTGTACTTAATCAGCTTGCTTCGGTTTCATTCATCTTTCTTGTCTTACTATTCTTTTCCAGTTTTCTTTATGTCATTCGATGGCTATGGTATGGCTTACTCCATTACAATATCAGCTTTCGTAATTTTAGATGGAACTATCTTATTAAGACAAATAAGATGCTGTATAAAACAAGGATCCAGGTATCGATGGTTTTTGCAGTTGTGATCACCCTGCTGATTACGGGGATTATCACATTTTACAATATTAGTCAGCAATATCGTGAGCAGCAGGAAGAGCTGGTACTTGATAAGCTAACCAAAATTTCTGCCGGAATTAATAAACAGCTGGTCAATAACGGAATTATAGCGCCGGATGAACAGGCAGAGGTAGCTTTTAATGCTTTTGCTGACATGAATGGTGTTGACCTAAACCTATTTGACCTGAATGGAAGATTAATTCTTTCTACTCAACCAAAGATATATGAGAATGAGCTCATTGCTCCTAAAATGAACGCCATATCTTATTTATATCTTAACAGGCTTCAAAAATCAGAATATATAAACACAGAACGTATTGGCGAGCTCTCTTTTATCGTTGCTTATGTTCCTCTAAGAAATAGTAAAAACGATGAAATTGCTTATCTGGGGCTTCCTTATTTTTCCAATGAGAAAGATTATCAGGATCGTATTGGGATATTCCTGAATGCTCTGATCAATGTTTATGCCCTGGTATTTGTCGCAATTGGCTTTTTCGCAGTGTTTGTTGCAAATCGTATTACCAGTCCTCTGACACTTGTTCAAAAAAGTCTGAGTGAAACTAAGATTGGCCGCAAGAACGAACCTATTTTATGGAAGCGGAATGATGAGATAGGGAACCTTGTCAGTGAATATAATACTATGATTGCTGCACTTGAAGAAAGTGCGCTGAAGCTTGCCAGATCTGAACGTGAGACAGCCTGGCGTGAGATGGCTAAGCAGGTGGCCCATGAGATAAAGAACCCGCTTACTCCTCTTAAACTGGGTGTACAGCTGCTTGAAAGATCATGGAAGGAGAAGGATCCAAAGTTTGATGAGAAGTTCGAAAGGTTCAGTAAGTCATTTATTGAGCAAATTGAGAGTCTGGCCCATATCGCATCAGAGTTTTCTAATTTTGCCAAAATGCCTGATACGGTATTAGAGAATGTGAAAATTCAGGATGTCATCGAACAATCTATTGTACTTTACAGGCAATTTGAACATACCACCATTATTCTTGAAGATACCAGTGGGTCTGAAGTAATAATAAAAGCAGATAAGGATCAACTTTTAAGATGCTTTAATAATCTTATCAAGAACGCAATAGAAGCCAGATCTGAAAAGCGCCGGAGTATTATTCGTATTTTATTATACTGTCAGGATGAGCAGGTGCACATCGAAATCAGGGATAATGGAAGCGGAATATCAGAAGAACTGGGGCAGAAAATATTTACACCTAACTTCACAACAAAAAGTTCAGGTACTGGTTTAGGACTTGCATTTGTAAAACAAACTATTAAGAGTATTGATGGGAACATCAGATTTGAGACCATACCAGGTATAGGAACAACATTCTTTATTTCCATTCCATTAAATATGAAACGGGCATAAATTCAGGCAGAATATTTTCCTGAAAATGTTATGTTCAATAGCAATTTATTTCAGAGCAAGAGATCCTTTACCCATCGAATAACCATCTGAATATAAAATGACTGTATAATTTCCCTTTTGGAAGTTTCCATTATTTGCCCAGTCTATTGTATACGTTCTGCCATCATTGGCAAATTCTATCGCGGTTTTATAGGTGTATTGGAGCTCTTCTTCATCAGAATTAAACATCCCTCCATTAGCAGATATAATTAAATTACCACTTGGGTCCACCACTCTCAGATAAATATTGTGCAATCCCTTGACCCCAAGTTCGTTGTTAACGATTGAAAAATTTATTCTCAATTTATCGGTCGTATTGGCGCGGGTAACAGTATTTTCTTTGCCACTACTTTTCACATTCAGTGCAAGTATAGAAATATTACCTGTTTTTAAAGCGGCAGCAGCCTTAACTTTCGTACTGAGTTCTTCGTTCTGTTTTTCAAGATCGGAAGCTTTAAAACTAACAGAATCAACTGTTGATTTTAATTCATCACGTTCAGTGGTTAGATTGGCATTAAGCTTTTTTAATGCTTCAATATCTGAGCTATATTTTGATACAAAGTATTTTAGTTGTTTAATATCCTCCTGAGCTTTTGCTAGTTGTCCCTGGGTAAGCTGACCTTGTCTAAGAGCTGTTCTTAGCTTTTCGATCTGTTTCCTTGCAGTTTCCTGCTCAGTCTTCATTTCCTCAGAAAGCTTGATATTCATGCTGGAGGCATTGTCCAGTTCAGCTTCAATTTTATCAATTTCAGTCTGCATTCTGGTTTTTTCGTCGCTTATGGTCACAATTCGGTCATTAGCTTTTTTATCCTTAAAGAATAAATAGGTATTAGTTCCTAATAAAGCAAGAATAACAGCAATTAAAAAATAGATCTTATTTGAGTCTTTTCGTGTGGGTTGTTCCTGGTTTTCCATGTGCAATTGATTTGTTATAGATTATATATGTCCATGTAAAATCATATAATTTAACTTCAGATGTAACAAATATATTGTTTAAGACTTAGGATTTTATTTTTAATTCCCCTATATATTATTTTTTATCACTTGATTTAATATCAATCAATTCTAATCCAATTTGGCTTAAAGCAATAAATTAGATTATTATCTTTACCGGCTTACCAGATTATTCTTTTCATGCTAAAGAACATATTATTCATTATTGCATTCATTATTGCTGTTCCATTGATATCCAAATCTCAAAGTACTATTCATCCAAAGCGTGAATTCAGAGGCGTTTGGGTTGCTACCGTTGCAAATATCGACTGGCCTTCAAGGCCTGGGTTAAGTGCGGATATTCAAAAAACCGAGTTTCTTCGGATTCTTGATCAGCATCAAAAGACCGGCGTGAATGCAATTATGCTTCAGATTCGCCCGGCAACTGATGCACTTTATGGAAAGGGTCGTGAATTGTGGAGCCGATTTTTAACCGGAAATCAGGGCCAGGCTCCTGTACCTTACTATGACCCATTGGATTTTGCCATAGCAGAAGCCCATAAAAGGGGAATGGAGCTGCATGCCTGGTTTAATCCTTACCGTGCAACTTTTAACCTTATTGATGCACATACCAGTGCCAGTCATATTACCAAGCAGAAACCTGAATGGTTCTTTACTTATGGAGGTAAAAAGTTATTCAACCCCGGACTTCCGGAGGTTCGCCAGTATATAGTCGGCGTAATTATGGATGTGGTTAAAAATTATGATATTGACGGGGTACACTTTGACGATTATTTCTATCCCTATCCTGAAGTTAATCAGCCACTTAGGGATAGTGAAACGTTTTACAAATATGGCGCTGGATTTAAAAATATTGACGATTGGCGACGTAATAATGTGGATACCTTAATTCACGTGGTTTCAGACAGCATTCATGCAGCAAAAAAGTACGTAAAATTTGGGATAAGTCCATTCGGTATCTGGCGGAATAAAACCCAGGATCCTGAAGGGTCTGAAAGTAATGGCTTTGACGGTTATGGAAAATTATATGCAAATGCCCGTAAATGGGCCCAGTCAGGCTGGCTTGATTACCTGAATCCTCAGATTTATTTTCCTTTTGGTTACCAGGTGGCACCTTATGATAAACTGGTCGACTGGTGGAGTAATAATGCCTTTGGCAAGCATGTATATATTGGGCAGGGTGTTTACAGGGCAATGGAAAACCGCCCGGGATGGAGTAATCGTAGGCAGATACCTGATCAGATCAGGTATCTCAGAAAAAATGAAAATGTTCAGGGCAGTGTTTTCTTTAGTTCCAAATCAGTAACCAATAATCTTGCAGGTGTTCAGGATTCCCTGCGTTCAAACTTCTATCGCTACCCTGCACTTCAACCTGCCATGACATGGCTTGATGCAGTAAATCCAAATGCACCACGTGAACTAAGGGCAAAGCTGGTTCCAAAAGGTGTTGAAATAAGCTGGAATGAGCCTCTTGAGGCAAGTGATGGAGATACGGCCTATGGATATGTTGTTTATCGTTTCAATCGCGGCGAAAAGATCGATGTTGAACAGGCTCATCATATCCTGAATATCTCTTTCAGTTCAGCTGTAACAACTTTTACAGATAATGCAGTAAGTGCTAACCACAGCTATATTTATGTGGTTACTGCTATTGATCGCCTTAAAAATGAAAGTCAGCATTCCAATGCTGTCTCAGCGACTGTTCAGTTTTGAGCTTAATTGTATAAAAAAAGCCGGTTCAAAGATCTTGAACCGGCTTTTTATTGATTATTTTTTTTTGATACTATTTCTCTGGAAGTAATACCATGCGGATGAAATTATCTGACAATCTGTACTGAACTGTAGCCTTTAGGAATTCAGGTGTCAATTCTTTTAATGACTCTAGATAAGTTAAGATCTGCTTAGGATCTTCCTCATTTTGATATTGATTTGTCAGATAACCTAACCAAAAACCATTGTTTTTTATCTGGGTTTCAGTAGAACGTGTCTCTTCGGCAATGAATTTCTCAATATCTAATGCCAGAGCACCGTTCTGTCTGATCTTATTTATTTCATCCAATGTAGAACTGATCAGTTTTTCAACATTCTCAGGCGCACATCCAAATGAAATATTGAAGGTGTATCTGCCTTTCGGAAATTTGGTATAAGATGCACGGGCACCAACACCATAAACTCCACCTTCATCTTCACGTAAACGTTCTATCAGTTTGATTGTAAGGACTTCAGCTAAAGCATCCAGCTGATTGTTGTGTTTTTCACTATAAGTATAATCACCACTGAAAACAAGACGAACACTTGCTTTTGGTTCCTGGCCTTTATAAATCTTTTTATCAATTTTTCCTGCTGGAATAGTTATACCAAGGTCTTTTGCAGCTTCCTTGCGGCTAATAGATGGTAATGATCCTAAATACTGCTCAAGTAATGGCTTGATCTTTTCCGGGTCAAAACTACCTACAAATACGAAGGTGAAATCACTTGCATCAGCAAATCGCTCCTTATAAATATCAAATGCTCTATCCAGGTTTATCTGATCTAGTTTTTCTATAGATGGTCCGGTACGGCGAACATTGTAATTGCCTAATACAGCAGATAATGAATCTGCAAATACACTGTTTGGATCATTTCCTCTGTTTGCAAGTCCGCCTTTCTGTTGTGCGATCAATCCTTTAAAGGTTTCTGCATCTTTTCGTGGCGCTGTGAAATACAGATAGGTAAGTTGAAGTGCTGTTTCAAGATCTTTTGGTGTGGTTGATCCTGAGATTCCCTCAGATCTTTCTGCAATATAAGGGTTAACAGAAACACGTTTACCGCTAAGTAACTTTGGAAGTTGAACAGAATTAAATTCGCCAACACCACCAGTCCTTATAATTGTTGTTGCATAAGCTGCCGACTGGAAATCTGCATCACTGTACAGTGAAGTACCACCCGGACTGAATGCTGTGAAACTGATCTCATCATTCTTAAAGTCTGTTGGCTTTAAAATCACCTTTATGCCATTACTAAGTTTCAGCTCTGTAACACCAATTTCAGCAGTCTTTGCTTCAGAAATAACCTTCCCTCCGCTGAGTTTGGAAGCAAGTAGTGGTTTATCAGATACCTGATCTACATAGGCAGTAACATTACTTTGTTTAGTTGCGCTGATCCATTTTTCAATAGTTGCCTCATCAGGTAAATTAGCTTTATCCTTTTCAGGTCCCATGATGATCACATCACGGTTCACATCAGTGATATACTTTTTGGAATATCCGTTCAGGTCGGCCAGAGTGATTCCTCCTGTTAAAGTGTTAGCCAGATTGAACTCATAAGCAATACCAGGACTAGCCTCCTGCTCAAGAAAATGACGAAGATACTCGTTCACAAAACTTGCCGATGGGGTTTTATCTTTCTCCTTGAAAGAAGATTCCATATTGGTTAAATACGATTGTTTTGCACGGTCTAATTCTGTTTGTGTGAATCCAAAACGTTGTACACGTTCTGTTTCAGTTAGCACAGCTTTAAAACCTCTTTCCATTTCTCCCGGTTTAGCTGCAACAAATGCGCTGTAATTATCCAAACCAGCTAAAAATGCGCTGATATTAGCCCCTCCCTGAAGGAACGGGGGATCTGCCTGCTTGCTTAGATCTGCAAACCTGGCACCCAGCATCTGGTTGAATAAAGACCTGACAATACTATTTCTGTAATCAGTTTTAGTGATCAGTTTTGATTCAGGATGCTTGATTATGATCTGAGCAACGCTTACAGGGAATTCCTTATCTGTAACAGCAATGAACTGATTCTTGTTGAGCAATGGAATTGAATATTTAGTACGTAAACGTGGTTTTGCAGGTTTTTTAAGATCAGAGAACTTAGCTTTGATCGTTTGTTCCATTGCAGCTACATCGATATCTCCAACAACAATAAGTGCCTGAAGATCCGGACGATACCAATCAGAATAAAACTGACGGAGAGTGGCCGGAGTAAAATTCTTTAGTACCTCCTCTGTGCCGATTGGCAAACGGTTTGAGTAACGCGAGTTATTGAAGATCATTGGAAGATATTGATCCTGCATACGCTGCTGGGCACCTTTTCCTAATCTTTTTTCTTCTAAAACTACACCGCGCTCCTTATTGATCTCTGCATCATCTAATGTTGCATCCTGTGCCCAGTCGCGCATGATCTGAATTCCAGTTTTCAGGATCTCAGGATCATCAGAAGGGATAGGTAACTGATAAACTGTTTCATCAAAACTTGTGTATGCATTCAGGTCGGCACCAAAACGCACGCCTGTTTTTTGCAGGTAATTAACAAGGTCGTTCTTCGGAAAATTCTTTGTTCCGTTAAAGCCCATATGCTCCATGAAATGCGCCAGTCCAAGCTGATCATCATTTTCCATAATGGAGCCTATTTTATTGGCAAGGTATAAAGTAACCCTGTTCTTAGGCTCAACATTCTTACGGATATAATAAGTAAATCCGTTAGGTAGTTTACCCGTTCTTACTGCCGGATCGAGTGGGATAATCTCGGATGCAGGACTCGCTTTGCTCTTGACTTTTGTTTGAGCGGTGACCATTCCGGACACAGCAATAACTATCGCTACCGAAAAGGTAAAGAGTTTATTAATACTTCTCATATATGATTCTTAAAATAATTGGAGCTGCAATTTAGCCAAAAAATTAAACTTTAACTATAATCTTCTTTTTGAACATCCACCAAAGAATGCCAAGCCATATCAGGATAAAGGTAATGGCCCCTGCAAGTGATGCGTTGACCGGTGAAAAGTAAGGGGTAAAGAATGTTTCATACATCCATACTCTTGAATTTACAATTGTCCCATCAGGCATAGTTACTTTGATCATCGTTAATATCCTTGGAATCAGGCCAGAAAGAAAAAAGACTGTGATTGCATTCACGCCATAAACAACAAAGGGTGTTGTACCCTTTTTGTAACCCTGAACATCAATGAGCCAGTAGCATAAGGCTAGTCCGATGGTAGCTAATCCGCCCGCATATAATACAAATGAACTGGTCCAGAGTGCTTTGTTTATTGGGAAACAAAGATCCCAGATCAGCCCCAGAATGACGGCCAATACTCCAATAGAGAACATCCATGAAATTTTGACGCTTTCTTCTCTGTCCTTACGTCTCAGCCATGTACCGATCAGCAAGCCGAATAAGCCGGTTGCAACAGCTGGTAGAGTGCTCAGGATTCCTTCCGGATCCCAGGTTTTAGCCGATTTCCAAAGGTGAGCTTCAGTGAGTATGCTGCGGTCCAGCCATGCTCCTAAATTGGTTTCTTTTTCAAGATTGGCATAACCAACTCCGGGTACCGGAACAAGGGTCATGAGTGCCCAGTAAACGATCAGGATTCCTATGAATAATCTTAGCTGTGTTTTTTGACTTGTTTTTATAAAGATCAATGCTGTAATAAAGAACACAATTGCAATTCTTTGAAGAACACCGGGAATTCGAACTGCGCTAAGAGCTTCCATGGGCTCAGTAAATACCTTTGGAAACAGGTTTAAAAATAGACCCAGTCCAAAGAGGATCAATGCTCTTTTGAAAGCTGTAAATATAAGTTTGGACTGGCTCGTATTACCTTTTTTACTTCCGAGTGCATAACTTATTGATACCCCGACAATAAACAGGAAGAAAGGGAATATCAGATCTGTGGGAGTACAGCCATTCCACTCGGCATGTTTTAAAGGAGCATAGATACTTGACCAGCTCCCGGGATTGTTAACCAGGATCATTGCAGCCACTGTTAAGCCCCTGAAAACATCGAGGGATAAGAGCCTTGCTGGAGACTTTTGCAGGATTGAAGGTTCAGACATACCATAAAGATAGTATTGCTTTATAGTATTTACAATTATGTTTTAATTAATTATTACAGGTTTTGAGCTAAAGCATTTAATGCTTCCTTATCCTTATTTTCAATACAAAGTTGCTCAAGCTGCTTTTTAAGATCTGCTGTAATTGCATCATACTTTTTCTGGCCATAAAGATTTTTCATCTCATTAGGGTCTTTTTGCAGATCATAAAGCTCCCAGAAATTTTTATAATCATAAAAACGAATCAGTTTATAACGGCTTGTACGTATCCCAAAATGCTTTAATACACTATGCTCACCCGGAAATTCATAAAAATGATAATAAGCAGAGTTTCTGATGCTCGCTTTTGGATCCCTTAATAAAGGCATCATTGACCGGCCCTGAATTTCTTTTGGAATGGAAATACCTGCTGCATCTAAAAAAGTGGGAGCAAAGTCAACATTTGATATTATCTGGTTTGAGACGGTTCCTGGTTTTATTACGCCTGGATATCTGATGATCAATGGGGTTCGCATCGATTCTTCATACATAAATCGTTTGTCGAACCAGCCATGTTCTCCCATATAAAAACCTTGATCTGACGTATAAACAACAATGGTATTTTTAGTCAGGTTGTTGTCATCAAGATAAGCCAGGATCTTACCAATATTCCGGTCAAGTGAAAGGGTCGTACTGTAGTAATCCTTCATGTACCGTTGGTACTTCCATTCGGATAAAGCCTTTCCTGTTAGTTTTTTCTTCAGAAAGTCCTCCTCGATCCTGTCATAATAGGCATTCCATTTTTTACGTTGCTCCGGGCTCATTCTTTTGATAAAAGCTTCTGCAGTTGCATCGGGATCGCTTTTCATCTTAAGATCATAACCCAGTTTCATTGTTTTTTCAATGGACATATCCTGCATTTCTGCAGCGATACGCTTTTCATAGGAATCATAAAAATTCTTTGGTAAGGGAAATTTAATATGATCGAACTTGCCTAGATCGGAAGTGTCGGGCATCCAGGTGCGGTGCGGAGCTTTTTCACCCACAACAACAAAGAACGGTTTTGACTCATCACGTTTATTGAGCCAGTTTATGGTCATATCCGTTACGATATCAGTAGCATAACCATTCTGCCTGGTAGTATCACCTTTCATGCTGATCATGGCGGGATTATAATAAAGACCCTGGCCCGGAAATATATTCCAGTAATCAAATCCCTGAGGGTATGACACTAAATGCCACTTTCCTATCCAGGCAGTTTGAAAACCTGATTGTTTCAGTCGTGCCGGAAACACATCCTGTGAAGCATCGAACCTGTCGCGGTTATCTCTCATCCCATTAACGTGGCTATACTTGCCTGTTAATAGTACTGCCCTGCTGGGACCGCAAATGGAATTGACCACAAATGCCCTGTTAAAAAGGGCTCCTTCTTTTGCCAGGCGATCAAGGTTTGGTGTTGCCCCATATTTGGAACCATATGCTCCAATAGTACTTACCGCATGATCATCTGTTAAGATTACAATAATATTCGGTCTCGACGATTGCTGTGCAAAGGTTTTAAGGCACAGTATACTGATGCTTAGAATAAATAGTAATCTGATCCTCATATTCCCTTTTTCAGACTGCGATTAAAATTTCCATCTGACAAATGCTTCCATCGCTTCATATTCAGCCAAACCAAGTTTGTCATATGATTTAGCAGTTTCACGTGTGCGGTCTTCTGCACGTACCCAAAATTCTCTGGCATCATCACCTGGAAATACAGGTCTGTCCTTTTGAGATTGATGTTTAAAGATGGCTAATCTCTTACGTTCAACTTCCTGAGGTGAGAGAGGCACAGCCATTTGGATTTCATGGGTCTCAAATTCATGCCATGCACCACGGTATAGCCATAACCAGCAATCTTTAACCCATTCTTTATCCTTCAGACGCTCGAGAGCTTGAATAATGATATCAAAGCAAACCTTATGGGTGCCATGCGGATCAGCAAAATCGCCAGCAGCAAAGATCTGATGTGGTTTTATTTTATCGAGCAAGTCCATCGTAATTAGGATATCGTCCTCAGCAACAGGCTTACGTGTTGTTTTTCCTCTGTCATAAAAAGGAAGAGCCATAAAATGTATATGGTCATCTTTAAGTCCGGCAAAACGGGCCCCACTTATTGCCTCTCCTTTACGAATCAAACCTTTCAATGTCTGAATCTCTGCAGTATCAGCCTGATTAGGTTGTTTATTTTCCATGAACTTACGCATAGAAACATAAAGTTCATCGAGTTTATTAGTATCCAGATCTATGGATTTGCTGAAATCTCTTGCGAATTCAACAAATCTTAGCGCATCGTCATCCCAAACAGCGGTATTACCTGAAGTTTGGTAAGCAACATGCACATCATGACCCTGATCAACAAGTCTGATAAAAGTTCCGCCCATTGAAATTACATCGTCATCAGGATGCGGTGAGAAAATGATCGATCTTTTTTTGTCAGGGACCGCCCTTTCAGGCCTTTGTGTATCATCAGCATTACCTTTTCCCCCCGGCCATCCGGTTATGGTATGCTGAAGTTTATTGAAAATATGAATATTGATATTATAAACCGGCCCCTTCTCGGTTGCCAGCTGTGCCATTCCATGGTTGTTATAATCTTCTTCAGTAAGTTTCAGAATTGGTTTTCCCAGCGTATTGGCAAGCCAGATAACCGCCTTTTTGATCATTGGTACATCCCATGTGCAATCTTTAACGAGCCAGGGCGTATTAAACCTTGTTAGTTCTGAAGCAGCGTCCTGATCCATTATGAACTCTACATTTTCAGAAAGCTGCAGGTAGGTTGCCGGAACTTCAGCAGAAATTTCACCTTCAACCGCTTTTTTAATGATAGAAGCCTTCTTCTGATTCCAGGCCATAAGTATTATTTCGCGGGCTTTAAAAATTGTGCCGATACCCATGGTAATTGCCTTGGTAGGAACATTTTCTTTTCCTCCGAAATCGCGTGAAGCGTCTCTGCGGGTAAGATCATCAAGAGTTACCAGTCTGGTCCCTGAATTTGGTGCCGACCCCGGTTCGTTAAAACCAATGTGACCGGTACGACCGATACCCAATATCTGGAGATCAAGTCCGCCTAATTCTGTGATCTTCCGCTCATAACTAAGGCAGAAATCATGAATTTCTTCAATTGGCAATGTTCCATCCGGAATATGAACATTGTCCATATTTATATCAATATGATTGAACAAATTTTCTTTCATGAATATCACATAGCTCTGTGGCGATGTGGGTTTCATTGGAAAATATTCATCAAGATTGAATGTGATCACATTTTTAAAGCTAATACCTTCTTCTTTGTGAATACGTACAAGTTCGCGATAAACTCCTATTGGTGTAACTCCGGTTGCAAGTCCAAGGATTGCATTTTCACCTTTCAATTGTTTGCTAACAATTAGGTCTGTAATACGGCGTGCTACCTTTTTAGAAGCAATATCTTGGTTTGCATAAACGGTAACAGGAAGTTTTTCGAATCGGGTTTCTTCGAGAAGATTTAATCGGGCCATCTGAGAGTCTGACTATATTAGGTGAGATGCAAATATAATTACAAAAATTTTATCCTTTGGAATTGCTTATAAATTATCTTTTTTTAAAGCCGCGATAATCAAATTTTCAATGCTTTTAAGCGATAAACATTTCACCCAAAAGCTGTAAAAATTTATCTAAAATTGTATCATGAAAAGAATTATTGCCGTTTTTCTGATATTTTCCGCCGGGATTTCCCAGTTAAATTCACAAACCTTAAAGGTAATGTCTTATAACATTCATGTCGGGCAAAATTCAAAGAATGAGGATAAGCTTAGGGAGATTGCCGAATTTATTAAGGCATCTAAGGCGGATATTATTGGTCTTCAGGAAGTCGACAGTGTATGCAATCGTTCAGGTAAAATCGATCAGATGAAATTTTTGGCTGAGCAAACCGGAATGCATTATGCCTATGCCCGTCATTTTGCATTTGACGGAGGTTCATATGGTCTTGGAGTTTTATCACGATATCCACTTCATACTATTAAAAATAATAGGATCTCTGTGACCATAGCAGGAAAGCCTGAAACAAGGGCATTGTTGAGCGCGAGCATTTTTCAAAGAGGAAAAGAGATCAGCTTTGCAACTGTTCATATGGATTATCGCGACCAGAGGTCAAGATTGAAGCAATCAGAAGAGATTGTGAAGATGTTCAGTGGAAATAAAAACCCTGTAATTCTAACCGGCGATTTTAATGCCCGGCCTGGCACAAAAGAGCTTTTGGCTCTTGAGGGTTTTTTTGCTGATGTCAGTTATTTATCCGGACCTACCTATCCTGCAGTTAAACCCTTAAACAGGATTGATTTTATTATGCTTAGTAAAGCACATCTGAACAAGGTTAAAAAACAAGAAACTCTTGCTGTTGAATATTCAGATCACCTTCCTGTTGTGTCAAGTTTTAAATGGACCTGGTAAATTAAATTTACTCCTAATATATATGACTGGTTTTTTATCAGCACTTAGATTTTAATTGTAGCGCTTACCCTTCATTTCTATCGTTTTATCAGCACTTGAAATTTTAAGATTCCGGAAAAATTTTAAGCTTTTTTTCATTGGAATCACACCATGAAAACCTGCGTGTTTCTTCAGGATTTCTACAAATCAGGGAAAAAATTTAGATTTTTTGATAATTTTTTGCTAAAAAATACCTCAGTAGCTGTATATAGATGTTTAAACCTGCAATTTAATGCATGTTTTATTTCCGTGATTTAGCTTCTGAATAGCGATATTTTTTTATAGCTTAAAATTATATTTATCTGTTTTTAATGCATTTCAGGCAATATTTTATAAAAATTCAGTGTACTTTATACACTTTGTTTTTTTAAATTATTTGTTTGCATTCTTCTCAATAAATCAAATTTTTGAACTAATTACTTGCGTATTTGTGCAATTTAATTAAACTTTGACTGATGCATAATGCGATTCTCAGAATTCCATTATGTTAACTGAATTTATGAACTAATCAAAAAATTAATCTATGAAAAAAGCATTACAAATGTTGTTTTTTGCCGTTTTTTTATTGGTAATAAATGCCTCAGCACAGGAGATCACTGTAACTGGGCGTGTTACCGATAATGATGGCATTTCCCTGCCCGGTGTATCTGTAAAGATCAAGGGGACATCAACAGGGGTTTCCACAGATTTGGATGGAAAATATTCTATCAGGGCAAATCAGGGAGCTGTATTACAATTCAGCTTTATAGGTGCGTTTCCTCAGGAGCGTACAGTTGGAACAGCTAATACGATCAATATTGTTCTTCGTACTGATACCAAATCACTAAACGAAGTGGTTATAGTTGGTTATGGTACCCAGAAAAAAGCAACCCTAACCGGTGCGATATCTACAGTGGATGTTGCTGAGGTACTTTCGTCAAGACCAACAACTGATGTTGTTCGTGCTCTTCAGGGCGCAGTTCCTGGATTAACCATAACTTCTCCAAGTGGAGCATTGGGTTCAAATCCTAGTATCAGACTTAGAGGATTATCCGGATCTTTAAATGGCGGTGGCGCTCAGCCATTGATTTTGCTTGATAACGTAGAAATTACGGATCTTCAGAATGTTAACCCCGATGATATTGAAGCTATTTCAGTTTTGAAAGATGCTGCTTCTGCTTCTATCTATGGTACCCGTGCTGCATGGGGAGTGATTTTGATCACTACCAAATCAGGAAAGAAAGGTGCACCAACAAGGGTTAACTATTCAAATAACGTTTCAATGGCTACTCCAACTCAAACACCAGAAATGGCTCCGGCTGCAGAAGGTGCTGAAATGGCTTTATTAGCTTACAGACGTACTAATCCGACTCTCCCAAGATATGGCGTTGTTGGTATGTATGTTGATGATATAGCTGTTACAAAAATGCGTGAATGGAAACAAACGTATGGCGGACAGGATCTGGGTCCTGAAATGGTTCTTGGGCGTGATTTCGAGATCAGGGATGGATTCTTCTTTCCATACCGTGAATGGGATCCTGGAAAGGAATTTATGAATAAGTGGTCGCCTCAGCAAAAACATGATCTTTCATTCAGTGGTGGTAGCAATAAAATAAGCTATAATCTGGGAGCTGGATATCTTGGTCAGACTGGAGTTCTTAAAGTAAACCCTGATGAATTCAGCCGTTATAACCTTACGTTAAATTTAAATTCAGATATAACTGATTGGTTTAGCGCCAGGGGAAGAATGTTAACTTCAAATACGCTTACCACTGAGCCCTATTCTTATGGTGGTTCTACTTACGATCCTTTATATTACCTGTACAGATGGCCAACCCAGTTTCCATATGGAACCTATAATGGTCAGGCTTTCAGAAATGCAGTCGATGAAGTCAGACAATCGAATATGAATGAAGACAGAAATAATTTTTCTCGTGTTTCTGTTGGAGGAACCTTCAAAATCATACCAGGCTTAACAGTTGATGCAGATTACACCTATGGTGGTAATACTGGCAGAGGTAATCAGGTAGGTGGAGTAGCTTCAGCAATTGACTTTTGGTCAACTGGAGCAGCTTTAACATACAGACCTTATACTTCTGCTACTTACGACAGGGTAATTTATAGTTCTGATTATTCTTCTTCAAATAATGGAAGAGTTGTAGCTACCTATCAAAAAACAATAAAAGATCACGCATTCAAAGTGATGATGGGTGGTGAAGCAGAAACCTATGAATACGGTTCTCAATATTCTGAGAGAAGAGGTTTGATGGATCCTGCCAAGGGAGAACTTGGTTTAACTTCAGGAGATCAGTTTACGAGCGGATCTCATACTAACTGGGCAACCAATGGGGTTTTTGGCCGATTGAATTATACTTATCAGGACAAATATCTATTTGAAGTTACCGGAAGGTATGATGGTTCATCGCGTTTCCCAGCAAATGATCGCTACGCATTCTTTCCTTCAGTATCCGCAGGTTATGTGATCAGTGAAGAGAAATTTATGGATTTTGCCAGGCCGGTTTTATCAAATTTGAAATTCCGCGGATCCTGGGGAACGGTAGGTCACCAGAATGTAGGTAATGCTTTTTTATCACTGATGTCTACCGGTAATTCTAACTGGCTGGTTGGTGGTAAAAACATGATCGGTGTAAGTACTCCGACCATTGTGCCACCTTCATTGACCTGGGAAACAGTAACTGATCTGAACTTTGGAGTTGATGCCCGTCTTTTTAACGAAAGTTTTGGTATTAGCTTTGACTGGTACAACAGAACTACAAGTGATATGATCAGTGCAGGTGTAACCTTACCGAACTCTTTTGGTGCATCAGCGCCTCAAAGGAATTACGGCGAGATGCAGGTGAAAGGTTGGGAACTTGCATTAGATTACAGACATACCTTCGACAATGGATTTCGCTTCAATGCAACAGGTTCATTATCAGATTTCAATGAAAATTTAACCAGGTTCGCTAATTCCACCAAAACAGTTACAAGTAATTATGAGGGAAGGAATCTTAGAGAGATCTGGGGATATCAAACTGATCGTTTTTTCACTAAAGATGATTTCCAGCAGGATGCCAGCGGAAACCTGATTTTAGTGAGTGGCAGATATGTATTAAAAGCGGGTATTCCTGATCAAAAACAGTTTGAAACTTCAAGTTTCTTCTTTGGTCCTGGTGATGTTAAGTACAAAGATTTGAATGGTGACGGAGTAATTTCACAGGGTACGAATACAGTTGACAATCCTGGAGATCAGAGTGTAATAGGTAACTCTACCCCTCGTTATCAGTATGGTTTACGTTTAGGAACAGATTGGAAAGGATTTGATTTTGATATTTTCTTCCAGGGTGTTGGAAAGCGTGAACTTTGGGTACACTCACCAGCTACCGTTCCTGGTGTTGGAATTGGCGAAGGATGGTATGCTTCCCAGTTAGATTACTGGACACCTGAAAATCCGGGAGCATTTTACCCGCGTCCGTCAAATGTTGGCCAAACTGCTAATACTACCAATTTCTTAAGACAGACCAAATATCTTCTTGATATGTCATACCTGAGAGCTAAGAACCTGACATTTGGTTATACTATACCTTCCCGTCTCCTTGAGCGTGTTAAGGTTAACAAAGCACGTGTGTATTTCAGCGGTGAAAACCTGTTTGAAAAGGATAATTTAGGAGAGATCAGTATAGATCCTGAAATGGATTATACTTCTACAGGATCCAATGATCCAAGAACATTCGGAAGGGTTTATCCTTACCGCAGATCTCTTTCATTCGGACTACAGGTTACACTTTAATAAACAGATAAATATGAAAAAGTATATATTAATATTTTTGCTTTGCCCCCTGCTGTTTGTAGCAGGATGTAAAAAAGACCTGCTGGAAAAACTTCCTTTAGACAGGCTGACTGATGAAGATTACTGGACAAGTGAGTCAAATGTCAGGACATTTTCCTGGAATTTTTACCCGCGATATTTTCCGGGATATGCATCTGGTTTTGATCTGACCTGGGGTGGATTTTTCACCGGAGAGTCATTGAATGATGATGTGGCGAGCACCTCAAGATTCACTCAGAATCTGCCAACTTCCAATGGAACCTGGTCAGGGTCTTTTTCATGGATCAGACGTGCCAATCTATTTATTGAAAAGGTGAAAACTGTTCCGATGCCTGATGAAGCCAAAAAACACTGGACAGGTATTGCAAGGTACTTTCGTGCCATGGAATACTCAAACAGGGTAAATGACTTTGGTGATTTCCCATGGTATAATAAAGTACTTGATGAAACTGATCCGGCATTATACAAGCCACGTGATCCACGTGCTTTGGTAATGGATAGCGTTCTTGCAGATTTTCAATATGCAGCAGCGAATGTTCGTGTGAATGATGGTGATAAAGCAATTATAAACAGGTATGCAGTTTTGGCTACAATGTCACGTGTATTTCTTTTTGAAGGCACCTGGCAGAAATACCATGTTGGAAATAATGCAAAGGCTACTCAATACCTTGAAGCTGCAAAATGGGCTGCTAATGAGGTAATTGTAAGTGGAAAATTTACTGTTGCAGCTGATTACAGGGGAATGTTTAGTGCTCCTGATTTGGCAAGTAATCCTGAAGTAATCCTTTACAGAAGGTACGAAACAGGCTTGTTAACACATAGTCTTGCAAGTTATGTAAATAAGGAAGCTCAAACAGGTTATACAAAGGATGCTGTAGATTCTTATTTGGCAAAAGATGGTTTACCAATTGGATTATCTCCTCTTTATTTAGGTGATAAAACTATTTATTCTGCCGGTGGTGTTAAAAAATCTGCTGCAATGGCAAACAGAGATCCGCGTATCAATGAAACTTTTGCAGATTCTTTGAGGATCACAGGTTATGTGAAAGATTACGCGTATTCTACAAGCGGATATGCTGTAGTTAAGTTTTTAGATGAATCGGTAAGAGATAAGGCCGAAGGATTATCAAGTACAAATACATCGGATGCTCCTGAAATTCGTTACGGTGAAGTATTAATGAATTATGCGGAGGCAGCAGCCGAACTTGGAACTCTGACTCAGGCAGATCTTGATAAGACCGTTAATAAACTAAGAGCAAGAGCAGATATTAAAATGCCGAATCTTCAGGTTGTTGGCATTTTGCCTGCTGTGAATGGAGTTGTTTATAATGATCCCAACCGTGATCCTGCAGTTCCTTCATTGATCTGGGAGATCCGTCGTGAGCGCCGTGTGGAGCTAATGATGGAAGGGTTCAGATATGATGACCTTAGAAGATGGAAAAAGCTGGATTATGTTGACCAGGTTAAAAACAAAAATGCGAACCGTGGTGCATGGATCAAAAGATCTGACTATCCAAAAGCTACTACAGTTATGATTGAAGGCAATGCTGCCGAAGGTTATATCATTCCTATTCAGTCTGCTGCAAGTTATCGTTTGTTTGATAATGCAAGGGTTTATCTTTCACCAGTTGGGCCTGATCAGATCAAATTATACAAAGACCAGGGAGTTGAATTGACTCAAAATCCGGGTTGGTAGTATATTTCAAAATATCAATTTTTAAACCCCGCCCGCCGACAGGCGTGCGGGGTTTTTTGTTCAACCTATGTTTATTTAACCTGATACATGTTCATTAAATCCTCAGGAATTTTTTTGCTGATCCTTAGTTTCTGCATGCCGCTTATGGCTCAACCTGGTAATTTACAGCCAAAACGCGAATTAAGGGGTGTTTGGATCGCAACGGTCCGGAATATTGACTGGCCTTCTAATGGGAATACTGATCCTGTTGAACAACAAAAGGAGCTGCTCGAAATCTTAGATAGTCATCAGAAAACAGGTATCAATTCAATCTACCTGCAGGTAAGACCTTCGGCTGACGCCTTTTATGGCAGAGGAAGCGAACTGTGGAGTCAGTTTTTAACGGGGAAGCAGGGCGTTGTACCTGATCCCTACTGGGACCCTTTAGACTTTGCAATCACTGAAGCTCATAAACGCGGTATGGAGCTGCATGCATGGCTTAATCCATACCGGGCAACAAATGACCTTGTCGATACGAATACGAGCGTAAATCATATAAAAAGGAAACATCCTGAATGGTTTTTTGACTATGGAAAACAGGCTTATTTTAACCCGGGATTGCCTGAAGTAAGAAATTATATTACACAGATCGTAATGAATGTTGTAAGAAATTATGATGTTGATGGTATCCATTTTGATGATTATTTCTATCCCTATCCCGAAAGGAAAAGCCTGCCCGATTCGAACACATTTGCTCAATATGGACAGGATTTCAAAAGCATACATGACTGGCGGCGCAATAATGTAGATATTTTAATAAAGAGCTTATCAGATAGTATACATACTGCCAAAAGCTTTGTTAAGTTCGGTGTTAGTCCTTATGCAATTTGGCGAAACCGGGCTGATAGCCCGGAGGGTTCCGAAACAAGCGGCAACATTACTTTGTATCATTCTTTATATTCTGATGCCCGGAAATGGACCGCACAGGGTTGGCTCGACTATGTAGTTCCTCAAATTTATTTCCCATTTAATTATAAGGTTGCTGCATTTGAAAAACTGATGGATTGGTGGGCAGCTAATGGGTATGGAAAGCATGTATATATTGGGGAAGCCCCTTTTCTGGCTGACAGATCAACCGAGGGATGGAAAGACAAAAGTCAATTGTCAAATCAGGTTCGGTATCAAAGGGAAAACTCAAATGTTCAGGGGAGCATCTATTTTAGTTCAAAATCTGTAACCAATAACTTGGGTGGATTCAGAGACTCCTTACGTAATGATTTATATCAGCATCCGGCTCTCGTTCCTGCCATGAGCTGGCTGGATAGCATCCCTCCAAATAAACCCTCAGGCTTGAATGTACAGAAGCAAAGCGGCCAAATTTTGTTGAACTGGAATGCTCCGGATAAAGCAGCTGATGATGAAATGAATTATGGTTATATCATTTACAGGTTTATTAAAGGCAGAAAGATCAACCTGAATAATCCGGAAAATATTCTGAAAATACAATTTGACTCTTCTGCATCTTTTAGTGATAAAACTGCAGTACGTAAAAAAAAATATACCTACGTCATTACTGCCATTGACCGCCTGAAAAATGAAAGTTTGGCCTCGAACAAAGTAAAGATCAGGATTCCTTAATTATTGTTAAAAAGAACTCATTTGAAAAAATATATACTTTTTATTCTTGTCATAAGTCTCGGACTTAATGCTTGTAAGAAAAACGGAGGGTCTGCACCAACACCTGCTCCCATTACTCCTAAATCTACGTATGTTTCTGACCGAAGCTATAAGATAGTTGCCTACTTCCCTTCCTACCGAAACCCGGATTCGATCGACGCAAGTAAGTATAAGATGATCACTCATCTTTATTATGCTTTTTTGAATCCTGATGAAAGCGGAAATTTGAAAACATTGGCAGAGCCTGCACGTTTTTCAAAGGTTATTTCTATTGCAAAAAGCAATGGCGTAAAAGTTGGAATATCTGTTTCGGGCCCGGATGCGACATTCGTTTCACTTGCAGCTAACGCAAGTTCAAGGACAAATCTCGTAAAGAATGTTCTTGCTTTTGTAAAGCAGTATAATTTGGATGGCGTTGACATGGATTGGGAGTATCCGCGAACGAGCAATGGTAGCGACCTTACCTACAATAGTTTAATTAAGGAACTTTCTGACACCCTGCACAATAATAGTAAATATCTGAGTGCTGCAGTTACCGCCGGAGTTTATGCAGGTGCGGTTAGAGATGGAGTCCGTTCGGACACCTATAATTATATCGACTTTTTTAATATCATGAGCTATGATGGTATGGGCTGGGATAAGTCTGATCTTAAACAACATTCATCCTATAATATGGCAGTAAGCAGCCTGGATACCTGGCTTGTTTTGAAAGGATTGCCTAAAGAAAAGGCAGTATTGGGTATTGCATCTTACGGAAGAAACAGTCTGAATGTTGCAGCAGGATATCGTGAATTCATAAATGCAGGTGCTAATTCTGAAATTGATTCTGCTATGTATAAAGGTGCGATGTACTATTATAATGGCACTGGTACAATCAGGAATAAGACGTTGTTATCCAAAGAAAGGGCAAATGGTATTATGCTTTGGGAATTTTATTTTGACACAAACGGTAAAACATCCTTGTTAAAATCAGTAAATGATGCATTGGGTCGAGTCTATAACTAATATGTGAATAACTTATGAAAAAAAACCTCATACTATCTCTGCCTCTATTTTATTTGTGTACATCTTTCATTAGTACAAATAACGATCTGCCCGTAAATTCGGGGATGTCAGATTCCGTGGTTTCCACACCAGTTCTCCTTAAACAACGGCCTGTAATTGTCTGGCAGCCATCCCATCAAACTAATACCGGTGTGAACTTCAGTGAAGCTGCAGTTTGTAACGGTATTGTGGAAGCAGCTATGAATGCCGAACCGCGCATGAAAGAATACAAGGTTTGGAGTCTTGGTAAAAAAGATCTTCATCACGCCGACGTTGGCAGCAATACCATCGTCGAGCAAACTTCTGCTGTAATAAACGGCCAGTTATCCGGATATGCCTGGGAATTACAGAAATCAAATAAAAAGGAGCCGCAAGTATTTATTTCCATTCATAATAACGGTGGCACCAAGCGCCATGCAATCTGGGGTTTTATTCATGAAGGAGATCAACATGAGGCGGAAAATCGTGCGCTCGCCCGTCGCCTGGTAAAAGCCATTAGTGCGGTAACGGGGCTCGAAGACCGGGGTGTGCTTTTCGACAGCTCTACAGGCAGAAATGATTACAAATGTAAGGTAAGTGGCAAACTCGCTTTCTTTAGCCTTGATGAAAATGTGAATAAAGCTCCATACCGTGTACTTCTTGAGGTTGGGGATAATCTTGTAAGTAAAGAATTTCTCGAAGACCCGATTAACCAAAAGAAAATGGGTGTAGCGATCAAAGTTGCTCTGGCAGAGTGGATGGCCGAAACAAAATAGGTGATGGGTCTGGCTAAGATATATTAACCTGAGTTCGACTTTAAAATTTATGACTATGGCTCAGAGAGATTTTTTTTAATTTTAAAAAGGCTCAAAAAATTATAGCAATGTACAATCAATTCAATATCCTATCATGATGAGAAAATTATTACCCTTTATAACATGCCTTGCCATTTTGTTGAACGCCTGCGTTACCGTGGTGCCGGTTAAACCGGTAGCAAACTTACAGAATGGTCCTAAAGCACCTTCAGAGTTTCGTGCTGCCTGGGTTGCAACAGTTGCTAATATTAATTGGCCCAGTAAACCGGGCCTTAGTACTGCTAAGCAGCAGGAAGAGGCAATTGTACTTCTGGATTTTTTAAAGTCTAATAACTTCAATGCGGTTATTTTACAGGTTCGCCCGCAAGCTGATGCGCTTTATAAAAGCGATCTGGAGCCCTGGTCATATTATTTGACTGGTGAAACAGGAAAAGCACCTTCACCTTATTATGATCCGCTTGAGTTCTGGACTGAAGCTGCTCATGAACGGGGACTTGAATTGCATGTATGGTTAAACCCTTACAGGTCACACCATAAAAGTGCTGGTCCGCTAAGTGAAAAGTCAATTGTAAAGACAAAGCCAGGTCTTTCTGTTTTCCTGAAGGAAGGTTACTGGTGGCTTGATCCGGCAAAAAAAGAAACGCAGGACCATACGGTTGCTGTTGTTATGGATATTGTAAAACGTTATGATATCGATGGAGTGCATTTCGATGATTATTTCTATCCCTATCCATCCTATAATTTGAATGAAGATTTTCCTGATGATGAAAGCTGGAAAGTTTATCAGGAGGAGGGAGGAAATCTTTCCCGCGGAGATTGGAGAAGAGAAAGTGTGAATGACCTGATTCAGAGGCTGTATAAAGAAATTAAATCTGAAAAGAAATATGTCAAATTCGGATTAAGTCCATTTGGGATCTGGCGGCCTGGCTATCCGGAGTCAATTGCTGGTTTCGATCAGTATGATCAGCTTTATGCAGATGCAAAGCTTTGGTTGAATAAGGGCTGGATAGATTATTTTACACCGCAGCTTTATTGGGAAACCAATAAAATTCCTCAGAGTTTCCCGGTATTACTTGGATGGTGGGCAGCAGAAAATCTGAAAAACCGTCATTTATGGCCTGGAATCAGTGTCAATAAAGGTGGTGGTGAAAAGAACAATGATGAGATTGTAAATGAGATCATGATATCTCGTGGAATGCTGCCTAAAAGCAAGGGAATTGTTCACTGGAGTATTTCGCAGCTTGTAAATAATGACAGTCTTACCAGGGCTATTGTTAATGGTCCGTATAAAAAACCTGCGCTTGTTCCTTCCAGTCCATGGCTTGATAATAATGCCCCGGAGCCTCCTTTGGTAAGTACCGAAATACAGGATAGGTCGATTAAACTAACAAGAAATATTTCTGCTGCAGGCGACATTTTCCGATGGATCGTATATTATCAGTATGGGGATAGATGGGATTACCAGATCCTTAATAGTAAGGATACTTCATTTGAAATCATGCTTAATTCGGTTTCGCCGGGAGTGCAGAAAAACAATTCCGAACCTGCAACAATTCCTTTAAAGCGGATAATGGTTACGGGTGTAGACCGAACAGGAAATGAAAGTGTCAAAAAAGAATTATATCTGCTAAAATAGCAAGGATCGCATTGGCAGATATTTTACATTATACCATAAAGTTTATACCACAGGGCCAAACCTGAGGCTCATTTTAAGAATCTTATCAATCCATCAAAGTACTTTTACCTGGCCTCTATATTCCTGTACTTTATGGTTGCTTGACTTGAGATCTGTTATGAGAAAGTCAATCTCATTAAAGCTGCAAACCTTCATTTTCTGAGCGGAATTAAGTTTTTCTCCAATACACATGATTACTGTCCTGGCAGCTGACTTTATCATGGCTTTTTTGACCTGAACTACTTCCCAGTCTGAATCTGTTATACCTTCATTTATATCAATTCCATTGGCTCCCAGGAAGCAAAGATCTACACGTATTTCTGATAATTCTCTGACCGTTTTTGAGCCCATAATGACCTGTGAATTTTTATTAAGCTGGCCACCTACAAGAATAACTGTCAAAAATTCTCTCTCTGCTAATTCGAGAGCTACCAGGGGGCTGATTGTGAAAATTGTAGCCTTCAGATTATCTGGAATTAGTCGGGCCATCTCCAGCATGGTCGTTCCACCACCTGTTAAAACTATCATGCCTTCAGATATCAGACTGATGGCTTTTTTGGCTATTTCTCTTTTTGATTCCTGAGCATAGATATCAATTTGTTCATATGGAAAATGAAATGATTTTGAAAGAGCTCCTCCATGTACTTTAAGGAGTTTTCCCTTTTCGGAGAGTTCATTCAAATCCCTCCTCACAGTATCTTCAGATACCTTTAAAAGCAAACTTAAATCTGAGGATAAAACCTTATTATGTAAATTGATCTGATTGATTATATAAGCATGGCGTTCTTTCTTTAACATCCCGCTCGCAGGTATTTCCTTCATTTATTGTATATCCTTATTAATGAAAATTTAATTTAAATCTAAAATTATTTATCTCATTAAGATACGCAAAAACCTGCAAAATAAACAATGGTTTTATTAAATATGGGTTTGTCCGGCTGTACTATAAATTCAAAAACCATTACTGCAGCAGTAATGGTTTTTGAATACGATAAGGGCTATTCTTTTTTATAATAACTTGAACCCAAGACTTAAATGAAATAAATTTTGTTGCTGACTATATTTTTCACTTTGACTTACATTGCTTAATCCTGCCTCATAACGAACATCAAATGTAAGGTTGCCCAAATCAACACCGCTACCTGCCTGGAATCCAAAAGTTTGTTTTTTATAATTTCCAAAATCAGTGACTGAATTGTATGCTGTGCCGAGGTTATTATCTTCATCAATGACAAAGGATACGATCGGGCCGGCCATAAAACGCAGGTTTAGTTTATTGGTACCGATCTTGGTGCCAACCAATAGCGGCAGATCAAGGGTTGTGAATTTTATTTTGCCTTTCACATCCATCATTCCTGAACTGGTTTCAATGCTTGTATATTCATTTCCTTTTGTTCCGAGGTATAGTTCAGGTTGAAAATACAATCCGGCAGCACCAACTCTGGTGAATACTCCTGCCTGGTATCCCATAATACTATTTTCATCTGTCAGGTCATCTTTGGTTTTCAGATTAGAATAGTTAACACCGCCCTTAATTCCGAAGGTGAATTTAGGTATTTGTGCCATTGCCGTAAGTCCGGTTATTCCGAGAAGGCATGTGAACATTATGATCTTTTTCATACAATCCTATTTAAGTGAATTTTCTAACTAATAAACAATATTTATTCCAAATTATTGTATTTGGTCATTTCTTCGAATTAGCTTGAAATTTGTCGGGATAAAATTTAATTTTGTGCAAATTTGTACTATGGCAGAGATCAGCATAAGTAATTCAGAATGGGATCGTTTGAAATTAAAAGTTAAACGTAAATACAATCATCTTAGCGATGAAGATCTTTCTTATCAGCAGGGACAGGAAGAGGAGTTAATTGTCCGATTGATGGGCCGCCTGAAGCGCAAAAGAGAATATATTGTATTTACCCTGAAAAAGGGTCTTGAGTTTCTCGAAACAAACCGTTTATAGAACAAAGTTTTTCTGACTTTATTGGTGTTTATCTTAATAGTTCTAAAAAAGGCAGGTTTTTTGTACTTTTAAATTCATAATTTAAAAATATGAACAAACAGTCCGGTTCAAATCCCAATTTCTTGAAATTGGTGAAGGGATTTATTCTCAGTGCGGTATTAATATCATTTTTCTCTTTTTCATATGTTGAAGACCTGTTTCAGGTGTCCAAGAATCTGGACATTTTTGCAGCAGTTTATAAACAGTTGAGTATAAACTATGTAGACGATGTTAATTCCTCAGAAATGATGAAAATCGGAATTGATGCGATGCTGGAAGACCTTGATCCGTATACCGAATATATTCCTGAGTCTGATATCGAAGATTATAAACTTAAATATGTAAGTACTCAATATGGCGGTATTGGTGCAACTATTTCCAATAGGGATGGCAAAGTTATAGTTGCCGAACCTTATCAAGGTTTCCCTGCACAAAAGGCAGACATTCGTGCCGGTGATGAATTGCTTGAAATAGGTGGAATTTCTTTAAAAGGAAAAAATAATGAGCAGGTTAGTTCTATGCTAAAAGGTTCAAAAGGCACTCCCGTTAAATTATTAATTCAAAGACTCAATACTCCAAAGTCTATTGAAATAAACCTTGTTCGTGAAGAGATCAGACAAGATAATGTAACTTACTTTGGTATGCTCGATAATAATGTTGGGTATATTAAGCTGGATAAATTTCTGGAGAATTCTGCTCAGGAGGTAAGAGATGCATTAACGGAGCTAAAAAAGAATAACCTGAATGGCTTAGTGCTGGACCTTCGTTTTAATGGGGGCGGTATATTACAGGAGGCTGTAAAAATTGTTAACCTGTTTGTTGATAAAGGTGTGACCGTGGTGATTCAAAAGGGTAGAAATCGGGATAAATCTATTACCTATACTACATCCAATAACCCGGAGGAACCAGATCTTCCATTAGTCGTTCTTGTAAATAACCGTTCAGCTTCTGCCTCAGAGATCGTTGCCGGATCATTACAGGATCTGGACAGAGCCGTAGTGATCGGTCAGCGAAGCTTCGGAAAAGGCCTGGTTCAGCAAACATTCAATCTGCCCTATAACAGCCTGGTAAAGGTTACTGTTGCTAAATACTATACCCCTTCCGGGCGATGTATACAGGCATTGGATTATACTCATCGGGATTCTGATGGAACGGTTGTTAAGGTGGCTGATTCTCTGATCACTGAATATAAGACCAAAACCGGCAGATCTGTTTATGATGGAAGCGGTATTTTTCCTGATATTTTTGTAAAACCTCTTAAGTATAGTCTGATAACCCAAACTCTGGCTTCAAAATATCATGTTTTTGACTATGCTACCCAGTATCGTAATCAAAACCCAACAATTGCCGATGCTAAAACTTTCAAACTTACGGATGCGGAATTTCAAAATTTTGTAAGCTTCCTTTCAAAAAGGGATTATAGCTATAATTCCCGTATTGAAAAGTTGCTCAACGAAGTACGTGATGAGGCAAAGAGAGAAAGCAAACTGGGTGAAGTTAGTAATGAATTAGAGGCACTAAATGCCCGGATATCCAATGCCAAGAAAAACGATCTGACTTTGTATAAGGAGGAGATCAAAAAAGTGTTGGAGGCTGAGATAGTATCACGATATTACTTTGAAAAAGGCAGGCTTGAACAAAACTTTAAATACGATCATGACCTGAGTGAATCTCTCAAAGTCATCTCAAATAAATCAGTTCTGGCCTCAATTCTAAATGGAGAGGGGACATATAAATCTATTGGTAAACCGGGTGAGGATTTTTCTGCAAGTACGGGAAAGTAGGATCAGTTAACAGTTAACAGTTATCAGTTAACAGTTTACCGATTGGGTACGGTAGCCAGACAACAGACAACCTAACTACCTGAAATTCAATCCCATATTATAAAGCATAAACGCCCATTTATCGGCTTGCTCTTCAATGATCTTGCCGGTTGGTTTTCCTGCACCATGACCCGCATTGGTTTCGATTCTGATTAGCGCAGGGCTAGCTCCTTTATGATACTCCTGTAATCTGGCTGCAAATTTAAAGGAATGAGCCGGTACAACCCGGTCATCATGATCAGCAGTAGTAATCAATGTAGCCGGATAGGATACTCCAGGTTTTAAAGCATGGTAAGGTGAATATTTCAGCAGGTAATCAAACATTTCTTTCGAATCTTCAGCTGTTCCATAATCATAGGCCCATCCTGCTCCGGCAGTAAATTTGTTATATCTGAGCATATCTAAAACTCCTACAGCAGGGAATGCTACTTTAAAAAGTTCAGGACGCTGACTCATAACTGCTGCTACAAGTAAACCTCCATTTGAACCTCCGGATATTGCCAGGTATTCTTTAGACGTATATTTATTGCTGATCAGGTATTCTGCTGCGGCAATAAAATCATCAAATACATTTTGCTTTTGCATTTTGGTGCCTGCCAGGTGCCACTTTTCGCCATACTCACCTCCTCCTCGAAGGTTAGGTACTGCATATATTCCTCCCTGCTCAAGCAGAATGATATTTGAGGTGCTGAATGCCGGGGTCAGGCTAACACTAAAACCACCATATCCATATAAAAGGGTTGGGTTTTTCCCGTTGAGTTCAATTCCTTTTTTGTGGGTGATGATCATCGGGATCTTTGTTCCGTCTTTTGAAGTATAGAATACTTGCTTTGAAACAAATTTGGAGGGATCAAATTCAACTCCCGCTTTTTTGTATTCAACAGATTGTCCTGAACCAATAATATACTTAAAGATCGTTGGAGGATAGATATAAGAAGTAAAGGTATAATACAACTCTTTTTCTGTCTTTTTAGCGCTGAATCCGCTTGCTGAACCTACACCGGGCAATGTAACTGTTCTTTCCAGATTGCCATCCATATCATACTGCATCACAAGAGATGTAGCGTCTTTCAGGTAATTGGCAAAGATCTTTCCACCGGCTGTGCTGACATTCAAAACGTTTTCTGTCTCTTTGATCAGATCTTTCCAGTTTTCCGGTGCCGGATTTGAAGAATCTACGGTAACCACTCGGTAGTTTGGTGCATTATGATTGGTGAAGATATACAGTTTGTCTCCCTGGTTATCGATCACAGAATGATCTCCCTTGTAATTATTCACCACATTGATTATCGGACTTCCTGGTTTGGACAGATCCTGAACATACAGTTCATTTCCTGTGGTTGATACAGCTGCAGTTATGACTAAAAAACGCTGATCTTCAGTAACACCGCCGCCAATGTATCTGCGGGGAGTTTGATCACCGCCAAAGATCAGTTTATCCTCTTTCTGAGATGTGCCAATTGAATGAAAGTATAGTTTATGATATTGGGTCAGTCCTGAAAGCTGGCTACCTTCCTTTGGCTTATCATAACTGCTGTAATAGAATCCTTCATTTCCTTTCCAGGATAAGCCTGAAAATTTAACGTCAATTAAAGTATCACCTACAACAGACTTGTCGGAAGTATTTAAGATGATCACCTTTCTCCAGTCGGAACCTCCTTCTGAGATCTGGTAAGCTACCATGCTGCCGTCTTTTGTAAATTCAATACCGGCAAGGGATGTGGTTGCGTCTTTTGAAAAAGTATTTGGATCCAGAAAAACTTCCGGTTTGCTTTTATCTTTTTGTCTGTACAGGACATACTGATTCTGTAAGCCATCGTTTTTATAGAAATAGGTATAATCACCTTCCTTAAACGGAGCGGTAAATTTTTCGTAATTCCACAGCGTTTCTAATCGTTTTTTGATAGCGCCTTTGAATGGGATGGTTGATAAATATCCCTGTGTCACTTTATTTTCTGCCTCTACCCAGGCTTTGGTCTCTGCTGACCGGTCATCCTCCAGCCAGCGGTACGGATCCTTGATGGTAGTTCCAAAATAGGTATCAGAAACGTCAGTTTTACTTGTTGCAGGGTAGTTCATGGGTTTAATACTTGGACTTGTATGTTGTGCTATTCCATTAAAAGGGATGATCAACATAGCAATTGCGAAGATTGTTTGTTTTAATCTTTTCACTGGATTTTCAAATTAAGTATCTGCTAAAATAGATAAAGCATTCATAAAAATGGTCAGATGCCAGTCAATTGTTGGAGATGATTCCGACAGAATTTTTCTGCATAGGCAGGCTCAAATTAAAAATTATGTATTTTTGAGTTCATGTCAGCCAATAAAATATTTTTCGCCTCCGATTTCCATTTTGGAGTGCCTGATTATCAGACGAGTCGAGAGCGTGAAGATCTTGTGGTCAGATGGCTTGAGCAGATCAGCCATGAAGCAAGTGAGATCTACCTGCTTGGAGATATTTTTGATTTTTGGTTCGAATACGGTGCTGTCATTCCTAGAGGATTTATCAGGTTTCAGGGGAAAATTGCTGAGCTGGTTGATTCAGGTATTAAGATCTTCTTTTTTAAAGGCAATCACGATATGTGGATGTTCGATTATTTCGAAAAGGAAATGGGGGTACAGATCATATCAGATGAACTGATCCTGGATAGAAGTGGAAAGAGATTTTTTCTGCATCATGGCGATGGCCTTGGTCCCGGGGATGCTAAGTACAAGATCCTGAAAAAGATCTTTAGAAGTGATCTTTGCCAATGGTTGTTTGCCCGGATCCATCCAAATCTGGGTGTGGGTATCGCACGGAAATGGTCCATGAAAAGCAGGCTTCAGAATAATAAAAAAGAGGAGTTTAAGGACATTTCGGAAGAGTGGCTCGTTACCTATTCGAAAGAGCTGCTTCTCAAAGAGCACTTCGATTTCCTGATCTTTGGGCACAGGCATTTGCCTCTTGATATTCAGTTAGGAGAAAGTAAATATATCAATCTGGGAGAGTGGATCAATTTTAATTCATACGCGGTGTTCGATGGTGAAAAACTTGAACTCCTGTATTTTGAAAACTCTCCTGCCTGATTCTCACCCATCTATTCAAAGCCTGGCTATTTCCGATTACGTATAATCTTCAATTATTATGCAAAAAAGGCGTATTTTTGTGGCCTTGAATTTGTGCCGGTAATTTCAGGCATTAAAACAGGATATTTCAACGAACACTATGTTACAAAAACTAGAATATATTAAAGAACGCTGGCAGGAAGTTGAGCGCGAGCTCAGTAATCCGGCAACGATGAGCGATATGAAGCGTTTTGCTCAGCTGAACAAGGAGTATAAAGACCTGACGAAAATTGTTGAGGAGTATAAAATTTACAGCAATGTGATCAGCAATATCGACGCAAATAAGAATCTGCTTTCTAACGAAAAGGATGAAGAAATGCGGGAAATGGCAAAGATGGAGCTTGATGAATTATTGCCTCAACAGGAGCAGCTTGAAGAAAAGATCCGTGTAATGCTTATTCCTCAGGATCCTGAGGATAGTAAAAATGCTATTGTGGAGATCCGCGGAGGAACAGGAGGAGATGAAGCAGCGCTTTTTGCAGGCGATCTTTACCGGATGTATACCCGTTATTGTGAACGCAAGGGATGGCGCATGGAGGTTGTTGACGTGACTGAAGGAACTGCCGGGGGATATAAAGAAGTTGTATTTAATGTGACTGGTGAGGATGCCTATGGGCAGTTGAAATACGAATCAGGTGTTCACCGCGTGCAGCGTGTTCCTGATACGGAGACGGCTGGTCGTGTGCATACATCAGCAGCGTCTGTGGTGGTTTTACCAGAGGCAGATGAGTTTGATGTTCAGATCAGCATGAATGATGTGCGTAAGGACCTTTTCTGTTCATCCGGGCCGGGTGGTCAATCAGTGAATACCACTTACTCTGCAGTTCGTCTTACACACCTTCCTACAGGGATCGTGGCGCAATGTCAGGATCAGAAGTCGCAGTTAAAGAATTTTGATAAAGCATTTGGTGTTCTTCGGAGCAGGGTATATGAGCTGGAGCATGCAAAGATGCTGGAGGAAACTTCAAAAAAGCGGAAGACTATGGTTGCAACCGGCGACCGTTCGGCAAAGATCCGTACCTATAACTACCCGCAGGGAAGGGTTACAGAACACCGGATTGGCTTAACGATCTATAATCTTCCGAATGTGATGAATGGTGATATTCAGGAGATAATTGATCAATTACAGCTTGCAGAGAACGCTGAAAAGATGAAAGAAGGCTCAATTGCCTGATAATTTTATGGTTTTGGAGCTTAAATTCCACTTAATTTTCATTGTTAATAATTGAAAATAAGCAGGTTATGTCCAGAATAGAAATTAAGCTTTTTATTATTTGCACTATATAGGTTAATCCCGTATATTTGCCTCACTTTTAAGAAAAACGGTTAATGTTAATCTAAAAAGGATGATTCCGTAGCTCAGCTGGTAGAGCATTACACTTTTAATGTAGTGGTCCTGGGTTCGAATCCCAGCGGGATCACATAGTAATGTGCGTAGCACAAATAAAAAATTTCTCTGGGATGAGAAGTTTACCCAGATGAAAATCGGGGAATCCCAGCGGAAACACAAAAAAATGTGCTTAGCACAAATAAAATTGTATCTTTCCTGTGTTAACAGGATTAGCCTGCCAAGGCAGATATAGAATGATAAAACGGACCGGTAGTTCAGCTGGTTAGAATGCCGCCCTGTCACGGCGGAGGTCGCGGGTTCGAGTCCCGTCCGGTCCGCAATTTAAACGAAAGGAGAGTCAGAAACGTCTCTCCTTTCGTTTTTAAGGCGTTTTTACTCCAAAATCAGTGTGTTACCTCTCAAAAACAAAAAGTGCCTTTTTGAGGTCAAAAACCCAATAAGTGGTATTAATTACAAGTATTTGTGTGTTACCCTGTGTTACCAAAATACTATATTTGTGTCAGGAGGTATTAAATCATGGCTACAGCTATAGCAGTACTCTGGAAGATTTCAGAAAGAACAAGTTCATCTGCAATTCGCATTGACTTTCCCGGAAAAGATTCTATTAACAATTAGTTTCTTAAATATCAGAATCTTAGTGGGATGTTGCCAAATAGCGTTTGTGCTCATACTATTCTCTTTTGTCGTTTTTTTTGTATCTCCTCCAGTTCCGTTCTAAAAATTCTATTCGGGAAAGCATGGTATTTAACTGCACCACAAGGTCTTTCACATTGGCTACTTTATTATGCTTGGTATCTACCTTCGGAAAACGGTTCTTAACTCCAGTAGTCTTGTAAATCCTGTCTTCCAACTGCTCTATGCGAGTGAAGGTCTTGTTTAACACATTCATTACCATTCCGAGCGTGATGTCTTCAGATGCATTAATATGGTCAGGTGTTGCCAAATCTGGAAGGACTTTGTTTTTGAACGGGTGCTCACCGACACCATGCATAAGCCATTGGCTATCTACATTCAGGTTCTTCTCCATAAGCATGATGATTCGCTCAGTCACTGGCTGATGCCCTGACTTGATCTTAGTCACCATACTGTATGAGATAGGAATCGCTTTGGATAATCCTACAGTAGTTAAACCCAATTCTTTGGCAACCTGCCAGAACCTTTCGTTCACTCCAGTATCGGAGATTACAGGTGTTTTCTTTAATCTGTTTATCTTTACCATTATAATACCTCCCCCCAAACTATTTTAATAAGTTTATAGATACATACGATATTTTCCTTTGCAAGACTGAAGCTTCCTCCTGACTCTTTATTATCAGAATGAAGGGTGAGTATGCCATCAGATAATAAAGTATTCTCCTTAATTCTCCTTACTATAATATTGCCTGGATAACAAACAGCCACTACTCCAGTTTGATAGCTGTAATCAGTCTCAGGGACTTTACGACCAATAAATCGTGTGCCAGTTGCATACGTATCTCTCATGGAGTTATCACCAAGTTCAATTAATATACAATCGCTTCCGAATATCTCTCCATTCTGACTCACAACAATGGCTGATTCTTTAGCCAATTCGTCAGTACCGTTGCAAGAATGTCCTTGCGACATATTTGCACTAATGAAAGGAAGGGAAACCTGAAACACACCCGATATATTAGGCAACTGGCTTTCATTGAATGGAATATTGCTCTCCGCTAAAAATAATCCTATATCAACAGAATACTTATTGGATAGAGCCTTAGCCAAGCCAATAGGCATTGACCTCTTACCGCTTTCAATCATCGAGAGGTAACTCTGGCGAATGTTAAACTCTTTGGCTATCTCCTCTTGGGACAGGTTCAACTTTCTTCTTAGGTAGGAGAGATAAGTTTTTTTTGTTTTCACTGTCATTTAATTTGTTAAGGGTTGTAAATAAAATTAATTTAAATTGGAATCATTAATTGTTATAATAAATACGAATGCCATGCTGTTGCATAATATAAATAACAAATATATAACAAAAAATTGCAAAAATTAATAATTTATAACAAAATATATCTTTAATATTCAAGAAAATTACTTGACATACTTAAAGTAGAGAGTAATGAGGATATAGATATCTCTCCAGTTACTTGAATCTTCACAGGAGGATTGACTTTTTGGAAAAGATAAAGGACCTTGAATGGATAGACTGATAGCCAGCATCTGATTTCAATTGCTCAACTATCCCAATTTTACGAATCGCTTCTACCCATTGGATGGAGATCACAACTTCGCAAAACATTTGGTATATTTATATCTAAATGAAGAGAGTATGGAATTAGACATAGAAAAAAACCAAGATTCGCAATCGACTTCAGGTTCATTGACGCAGGAGACAGAACTAAGTTTCTTGGAACAGCTAAGAGCGATGCCCTACGACAGAAGTCGGATAGGTCAGATAAATATCTACAACGTCTCGGCAACGCCAAAATTCGGAACCAAAATTACGTCAACTGGCGAGGACAAGTAAAGGAGTCTAAGGAATTAGAAGCCTATCGTGCTTTATGTAAAGAACAGCTTGATTTAGCTTTTAAGGTGAAATTTATTTTTGAAGCTAAGAAAGTATCATGGAAAAAACAGAAACACGCGGTCGCAAAAAGATACGCCTCAATTATTACTTATGCTTTTGGGTGACTGGTGAGCAGAGAGCAAGACTTTTAACCAGGGCGGAAGACAAACAGGTACTGGTTGACAGGGTAGCACAGATGATTGAAGACGGTATAGAGATAAGCAAGTACTACATCAGTAACTCGAAGGAGTTCTTGGAGTTCCTGTCATTCCGACCATCACTGACTATCTCTGCCCTGGCTAAAGAAGCCGGGATTCCAAGGAGTTCGCTTCATCAAATAGTATCAGGCAAGTTGAACATGACTGAAGCGTATGCTGAAAAACTGGCACCGGTTCTTAGCAGGTATGGTACTAAGGTAAATTCAAAGGATATTATGAGGGGAGCAACTGAACTTAAAGCAAGAAAAAAATAATGATTTGTGTACACCAAATGTGTGTACCGGTACACTTAACGTATTGATTTATAGATATGTTGCGAGTCCCGTCCGGTCCGCAAACACTCGAAGTAATACCCTGTAAGTCAATAGCTTACGGGGTATTTTGTTTTATAGGTACAACATAAGTACAACAAATTCGAAATTTCACTTTGTTTCTCCTCTTTACTCTGACTTTCTTCAAATTGATAATACGTCCGTCTATTTAAATATGTGTATGGCGGAAATGTCTGTTTGGCAGATGATCTTTATGAAAATGAGAGATGGCGTATCTACCCTTACAGATAATTGTCCCTTAAATTACTAATCGCCTTATTCACCTGCTATATCCTTTATATATAGCATTAATCTATTAAAATCCTTGATTTAGGTATAATTGGGTTTAAAATAATAAAGCTCCGGAAGTTTAAATCAAGAGCTCAGAAATTGAAAATTATAATTTTGATTGGTACGAACAATAGGGGAAGCTTACACTAGGAGTGCCAAACGGTAGGCCGATCATTTCTCAATATAAGCTCCAAGCTCACATTCAGGCAAGCTCCAAACCAACCTTGCTCTTCCTCTATATCGAATAACCTATGCATCGTGGCGGGAGGAAAAATCTTGACAACTTACCCCCCCCACTTATGCAATTACTAAGCACCGACTCCAGTTGTCCATTTTGTAGCGCCTCAGTTCTGGATAAAGGAGATTGAAAGAGCGGTTGCTTACAAATAAAATTTATTAGACTGTGACTTTAAGGGGGCTTTTACACTTATCCGCTAGCATCACTTTGTATCATTAACCATGCAAAGTACTTTCCTGGATCTAGATTTTAAATTAACATAGAATGTTAATTGTAACATTTTGTTAATGCATTGTTCACGGTAGCTTGATTATGTAAATGTTCCTTTGTGCATCAGCAGCTCACAAAAGTTCCGATAATATCAATTCATTGAGAAATAGGAACTTTTAATCTGTCTTCCATTAAATGAAATTTTAAAAATGTACGACTAATTAAACACTCAGGATATAGGGATATGCCAGGTATAGAACTATAAGATCCACGACAGGCAAATAAAGCCACTTAAAAAATTCAATAATTTATTTTACATATCACGCATTTATCGCAAATGAAAAAACAACTTTACTTACATTTTTTTTTAAAAATATGTGTTCTAAGTCTTTCCTTTTTAATAGTCTTTAATCCCGTTCAGGATGTATTGGCTTTTAATTATATGGAAAGTAGGGGGACAGTTATTTTAGATAACATATTAATCAAAGGCAAGGTCATAAATAGCAATAATGAGCCAATGCCTTTTGCAACAGTTCTGGTGAAAGATACAGATATCAAGACCCAAACAGATGGTGATGGAAATTTTACCTTAGAAGTGCCTTCCCGAACGTCTGTAATAGTAGTATTCTTCATTGGATACGAAAAAAACGAAAGGATTGTAGGTGATCAAACTACCTTTACAATTCAACTGAAAGAAAGCAACAACAATTTAGAAGAGGTTGTTGTAATTGGTTATGGAACTCAGCGAAAATCTGATTTAACAGGCGCCGTTGGAAGCATTAAAAGTAGTGAGTTGATGCAGCGACCTGCGATAAATGTGGAGCAATCCTTAGCTGGTAAAATAGCAGGTGTAAATGTTTCAACCAATTCAGGTCGTCCGGGTGGCAGAACCTCAATTTCTATAAGAGGTTTCAGTTCTATTAATGCTTCGAATGATCCGCTATATGTAGTTGATGGAGTCATCTGGACAGAAGGCATCACTAACTTAAATCCCAATGATGTCGAATCCATAGATGTACTGAAAGATGCTTCTTCCACTGCCATATATGGTACCAGAGGTTCAAATGGAGTAATCATTGTTACTACCAAAAGGGGAGATAAAGATGGTAGCCAGGTCAGATATGATAATTATTTCGCAATCAATCAATTACCCGCTTCAAGAAACCTGGATGTGCTTAATTCTAAAGAATGGCTTTTCATGGAAGAAGAAGTATTTAAAAATGCAAGTAAGTTTGATCCTACAGGTTTTCTGGCAGGTAAATACATTAATCCTGTTGAGAAAAGAAAAGCTTATTTAGTTGGCAATACCTTAGGCAACCGTGAACTTTTTACACTTGGCCAGAATGGATTACCTCAGCCTATTTATGATATTGATTGGAGTAAAGAGACTTTTAGAACCTCATTAAGTCAGAACCACAACTTGGCCTTTACGGGTGGAAATCCTAAAACCAATTATGGATTCTATATGGGTTATGCCGATGATAATGGAATTATTAAAGAAAGCTTTCAGAAAAAATATAATGTCAGAGCGGTAGTCGACCAGCAAATGAAAGACTGGCTCAAAGTAGGTGTTACTTTAAGTTATGTCAGGAAAAATGAAGGCGGTGTGGATGATAGTAATGGCTCCTATAATGTGATTCGGAATGTTGTGGAAATGGTACCTTTTATTCCATTTAAGTATTCAGATGGCACTTATGGTTATGGCGGTGATTATGCTGGTCTTGAAAAGTTAGACAATCCTTTGTCGGAGGTTTATGAAAACAATATACTTTTCAACTCTAATGCTTTTAATGGAAGTAGCTATGCTAATTTTAAAATTCTTAAAGGCCTTGAATTTACATCCACATTGGGTACAAATATCACCAATGATGTAAACCCGAATTTCTCTAGTTCCAAACTACAGGGAGGAACAAGGAAAAATTCATCACGTATTTCAAGCAATGAAACCAAATTCTGGCAGTGGTCAAACCGTTTCAACTATAACAAAACATTTAATGAAAAGCATACCATCAATGTGCTTTTGGGTACTGAAAAGCAAAAGCTGAATTATCTGGGATGGACTGCATCTACAGGTTCGATGCCTGATGATTACTATACTTATTTTAATCTAGGCGCAGGCTCAACGCCTCTTGCACCTTCCTCGGCTACTAATTCTTACCAGATGGAGTCTTACTTTAGCCGTTTGAATTATAGTTTAGACGAAAAGTACTTATTTACAGTAACCGGACGTTTTGATGGTTCTTCAAGGTTCGGTAAAAATAATCAGTTTGCCTTTTTTCCATCAGCTGCTGCTGCCTGGAGGGTATCTGAAGAGGACTTCCTGAAAAATAACCGTACGATCTCTAATTTAAAACTGAGAGCCAGCTACGGCTTAACAGGGAATTCTGAAATTGGCTCATACCGTTCATTGGCTAACTTAAGCACCAATGCTTACATTTTTGGAAATATAAGATCTTCCGGATCGGCCATTGACCGCTTAGCAAATCCTGATTTACAATGGGAAAAAACAGCTCAATATGATTTAGGATTGGAAGTGGGTATTCTTGATAACCGGATTAACTTTATTGCAGATGCTTATTATAAGAAAACCAATGACTTATTGCTCGATGCTCCGATTCCTTCAACAAGCGGATATTCCACGGTAACTAAAAATATCGGCAATATGGAAAACAGGGGTATTGATTTTGCTATCAACACCGATAATATCCGTAAAAAGAATTTAACCTGGTCAACAACGTTTAATATTTCCTACCTGAAAAATAAAGTTACCGCATTAGGTGAAAATAATGAGGATATCATTTATGGTTTTAAAGAAGGGCAGATCCTCCGGGTAGGTTATTCTGTAGGATCAATCTTCGGGTATGTGCGTGATGGTATTTACAGTACAGATGAAGCGGCGCAGGCCAAAGTTTATGGTAAACTTCCAGGTGATGTTAAAATCCGGGATTTTAATAATGATGGAATTATTAATGCAAAGGACCGTACCATTATTGGAAAGGGTATTCCTGACTTTTATGGCACACTTTCCAATTCATTCAGATATAAAGCCTTTGATTTAATTGTTGAATTTCAGTATTCTAAAGGAAACGACATTTTCAACAATACCAGAAACTCCAGCGAAGGAAGGTTTGGCATTGCAAATAATTATGCGACTGTGTTAGATTCATGGACACCAACTAACCAGAGTGCTGTACTGGAACAAGTAAGGCCTACAGGCTATAGTTACTTTATGGATACCCGTAAAATGTCTGATGGCTCATTCATCCGTGGTAAAAACCTTGCATTAGGTTATACCTTACCAAAGTACTTATCTGAAAAAATGGGATTAAGTAGTTTAAGAGTAACTGCTTCGACTCAGAATTTCTTCTTGAGTACCAAATATTTTGGATACGATCCTGAACTGAATAACTACAATACTGCATTTTCACAGGGAATAACTTATTCCAATTATCCGAAACCAAAAACATACATGTTTGGGTTAACATTAAATTTTTAAATCATGAACACGAAAATAAAGAACATAACTGTCCTCTTCCTGCTTGTCATTTTTAGTGCAGGCTGTACTAAAGATTTTCTTTCTGAAACCAATAAATCGGCCATCACACAAGAAAATTATTTCACTACTGCCTCACAGGCGCAGGCAGCAATAACCGGAATATATCCAATGCTACATACCTTCAATCAGGAAATCGAGTTTCGTGGTGATGCCGTATGGTCATTATTAGAAATGCCTGTTGGGCATATTGGATTAGGAGGTTCACAATATAAAGATGGATCTATAAAGCATACTAACTCTGCCAATGAGCCGGTCTATAAAATGGTATGGTCAGGTTTTTATAACGGGATATCGAATGCTAACCTAGCCATAGAAAAAATTCCTGGTATAACCATGAATGATGCCAAAAAGAAAAGCCTGTTGGGTGAAGCGTACTTTTTACGTGCTTTATATTATTCATATTTAGTGAAACTATATGGGGATATTCCATTAATTACAAAGCCAATTAATTTTTCTAGTCCCGATCTATATCCTGAAAGATCCCCTAAAGAAAAAGTATATGACTTAATCGTCAGCGATTTACTGGAAGCAGAAAAAATGGGTTTACCTAAAGTTGACAATACAGGTAAAGCTTCCTTGGGTGCTGTAAAATCTTTATTGTCTGGAGTTTACTTAACCATGGCTGGCTACCCATTAAACAAGGGTAACACTCATTACCAGTTAGCTGCGGCAAAAGCAAAAGAAGTTTTGGATGGAGGATATTACAAATTATTTGATAGTTATGACTACCTGCATGATAGGGCTCATAAAAATAAAGATGAACTGATATTTCAAGTTCAGTACCTAGCCGGAGTAAAAGTTAACCGTATAACCGAATTTATTTCTCCGAGTGGTATATCTAAATTAACCAGCGATCTTGGAACCGTTGTGCCTATTAAAGAATTTGTGGAATCTTATGAAGCGAATGATAAACGTACGCAGGAAAAGCAGTTTTATTTTACAGAGGATTATGCAAGAGGTAGCACAACCAAGATTATTAAATTTGCACCGGCTCTTTATAAATACTGGCTTGAAGAAGGTGCAGGAAAAAATGGAGATGGAAATTCTGACCAGAACTGGACACTTCTGCGTTTACCGGAGGTAATGCTGATTTATGCAGAGGCTTCCAATGAAGTGGAAGGCCCTACCAGTTATGCTTACGATCAGATTAATAAAATCAGAACAAGGGCTAATTTGGTTAACCTGAAAGGATTGACAAAAGATCAATTCAGGGAAGCAATCTGGAGAGAGCGCTACCATGAGCTTGCTTTCGAGAACAAAGCGTATTTTGATATTCAGCGAACCCGTAAGGTTTATAATCTTAAAGCCGGAAAATTTGAGGATGCATTTTCATACATCAACGAAAGTGGAGTTAAATTTAATCAGCAATATATGCTTTGGCCTATACCTCAAAGCGAAATAGATGTTAACAAAAAACTTAGTCCTCAGAATACCGGTTGGTAGAACATTTAAATTTTATATAAATGAATTATTGTAATTTAAAGAAATCAATATCTTTTGTAATCCTGCTTTTGCTTCTTACAAGCACGGGTTGCATCACGGTACGTCAGTTTCAAAAGCCGTTTTTTTTCATTCAGATGACCGACCCTCAATTTGGTTTCTTTAATTCCAATAAGGATTTTGTAAAAGAAACCGAAAATTTTGAAAAAGCAATTTTAGCTGCAAACCGCCTGCGTCCAGCATTTGTAATTGTTACCGGAGATTTAATTAATCGCCCTGGAGACTCTTTGCAAATTGCTGAATATAAACGGATTGTGGCTAAATTAGATTCATCTATTCCAATTTATCATCTTGCTGGTAACCATGATATTACCAATGATCCTAAACCTCAAGATATAAAAGCCTATCGTAAACAATTTGGGCCGGATTATTTTACTTTTAAGCATAATGGAATGTTGGGTATAGTTCTTAACTCCTTATACTTCAAAAGTCCTGCTGGCGTCCAGAAAGAAGCTGCTCATCAGGATAAGTGGCTGCGTCAGGTGCTACAAAAATCAAAAAGCTCCAAATCACAATCTGTTTTGGTTTTTCAGCACCATCCCTGGTTTTTAACTGATCCAGAAGAAAAGGATGAATATTTTAATATCCCGCGGGAAAGCCGGAAAAACTATTTGTCTCTATTTAGTGATTTCGGTGTCAGCTATATATTTTCTGGACATTACCACCGAAATGCATGGGGTAAAATCGGTAATATAGAAATGGTTACTACGGGACCAGTAGGGAAACCTCTGGGTAAAGACCCTTCTGGATTTCGGATTGTAAAAGTCGATGGAAATCAAATTAGCCATCAATACTATAATCTAGATTCTATTCCCGTTCAAATACGCTAAAAGGATTTGATTACAGCCCATTATTTCAGATTTTTTTCTGAGATAATGGGCTTAATTGTTACCAGTGGGCGTAAGGACACCTTGTTAAAAGACATCAAGAATCTGTCGATGAAGCTTATGGTTTAATATTCAAAGGCCAGGAAGGCAGTTGGGTCATTATTTTAGGCACTCATATCATTTCGGCAAATACACATTTGACTAGACAGTCCGTATTATTTTTACCACCGTGGTGTCTTCACTCGGTTGGTGCCATTGTCAATTGACGACTGGCTCGAAATACAATTCAAGTGTAGAAAATAATTTTCACTTAACAAAAAAGTATTGCTAATATTTTTTGGATTAAGGACTAATTCCTAGTTTTTAAGACTCCAAGGCAATAAATACAGATCAAACTTTAATGATGTATTTTCAAGAAAAAAGACATTGAGAAAGAAAATTCAAGTTTGGAGAGGAATCCAAAACTTAATCAGTGAGGAATAACAAATAAAACCATACGAAAGAGACTAATTGTGTATAAGCTAGTACACCCGGCTATTGTTACCTATTTTCTTAATTAGAAAAAATAGCTGTATTTGGAATCAACAGAATCTCTTTCGCACGGTATTATTTTTACAATTGAAGTGGATAGTAAAACCTTCGACTTGAACAATTGTGAGACTTAGGTAGATGATAATCTTCAACAGCTTTCAACTAGTCTACTGCCTAAGTGCAATGATATAAAAGCAGGAAAAATAATTGATATATACAAGTTAATTAGCTCATTTACAAACTTTTATAATAATCAAATTAGTTATTTACTATAACGAAATTAATGATGCCGGATGTCGCAGTTTCTTACATACTTATTTGAAGAACAACTATCCGATCAGCTTGATACATCTGTAGCAATAGTCATTGACTCAGGTTCAAATTTGTGGGGCTTACGAGAAAAAGCTTGCATTTAGGGTAAAAAAAATCTTCATACATGATTTATTCCATGCCCTTATTAAGCCTGATCATTCCTGAGGGCGTTTCTGATTATTTTAAGCTGGTCAGGGCGAACCTACAGTTTGTGCTGTCCACCGATCCCAATCAAACCCGGCTCTATCCCACCGGTATTTTGCAATATTCCTGCCTCTGTTCTTTCGGCGCGATACCTTAACCAGAACCGGAGGTTCCTCTTCTATCGTTTTAAATAATTTTATTTGTAGTTTACTATCTGCCGGATAGTTTATCTGCGATTTATCAAAGGGGATTTTCTTCTTTTTGACCTTTAACGGCTGATCACTCATATACTCTGCAATAGCTACATTCCAGGCGGAACGGAATCCCAGTACAGCAGCTTTGATGCTGTAAGCCTGTTTTAAACCCTGATCTGCTATAACCACCCGTGCAAAAGAAACTGCATCTGCAAAACGTCTCCGCTCCTGTTTCTGCTTTTCTGAATAAATCACAGCACTTCTGTCCGGAAATTTAGAAACAACAGTCTTCCCCCCGCATTGCCTGAATAGCAACTGGCGGTTTATGCTTCCACTGAAGCCTTGAAAAAGTGCTGAGGTATGAATAGCCATTTTCTTAATTCCTGATTGAATTTAAGAATAAGTACACTGTTTATCAAGAACTTAAATTAAAAACAGAAAAAATAAAGCTAAAAGAGAGGGCTTAGGTACGTCTTAGATTCGTTTGGTGTATAGACATTTTACGTTCAGTTGTAATTAGAAATGGGTTTTGGGATAGAAATCGAAAAATTGAAGATGATGATTTTGGAATAGCATCAAGACAGAGATAATGCCAACAAAGCTGCATTCCCCGCCGGTATGTCAATCCCGACGAAGGAGGGATCTTCCTCAAAATTCTCCCTGTTTTGAGTTAAGCAGCATCAGCTCTAATCGTCCAATGCAAAAGACTCTTTGACCCCTCCGGAATAATTTCGGAAATGTTAACTAATATCAGAAGCATTTATAGTCATTCTTTTCTCTTTAGGCTGGAAATATGCTTAGTACACAAATTTGAACCTGATCCCAGATCTCCTTTTTTATTACAATTAATTTCCTTTATAATGATTTTCCCTTTGTTCTTTTTCATTATCCATTGCCGGACCCTGACTTACTTTTCTCCAATCAATCTTATAGTTATATTTTTCCATTGCCTTATCCCAGTCAAAAATGACTTTGTCAGGAAATTCAAATTTATAAGTCTCTAAATTTGGTTCTGTAGTGAAAAAATCATCTAATAAGCTTGCAGTAATATCATATTGATTAACATATGGAACCCCCAATATATTATAAATGACTTTTAAGACTGACCCAAAATTTGCATGAGTTTTTGAAACAAAATTTCGTTTTACATATGGACCAGCCATCATCAAAATACTCCTGTGGGCATCTATATGATCAACACCACCTTGTGGATCATCCTCAGTCACAATTACCAGCATATCTTTCCAATAAGGTGTTTGACTTAAAAATTGCAATGTTCTGCCAAGGGCTAAATCATTATCGGCCATAAATGATTGTGGGTATGGATAACCATCTTTTGGTCTGATACCTGCACCATGATCGTTAGGTAACATCATAGTAATGAGTTGAGGCAATGTATCTTTCCCATTTAGCCACATATTAGTGAATTCCTCTTCGAATTGCTTTACCCTAAATTGATCCGGGATATTTGTGTTATATCCGGCAAAATTATGTGAAGTCTTGCTCCACAAGGCTTTTTGCATTGGAACCATCACAATATGTGCTGCACCAGTAAGGGTGTCTGTGCTAATTTCCCGAACATGTGCAGTTTCATTTGCTTGTCCGAAGTTATAATATGATATATTTTTTCTTTCTAATGCTTCCCATAAACCACCTATTTCTGCATAATCTTCCGGATCCATACTTCCTGTAGACCCAGGGAATCTCCTTCCTGGGGCGGATGAAAATAATTTGGCAGTTTTGCTTACACTGGAATTAGTTTCTACCCATTCATTCGGAATAACACCCAACATCCAATGGTGGCCATGAATTGAAGCATCACTATCGCAATAAAAGTTATCGCTCACAGCAAATTGACTCGCAACTTTAATATGGTTTGGGCTGATGTTAACACGTTTGTAGTTTATGCTATCTAGCTTAACTAAAACATTATTACCGTACCTGGCTAAACTGGTGTCTCCTCTTACATTTTTAACCTGACTTAAAACCTCATCAAAGGTTCTGTTTTCCTTGGTTATGTATACAATGTGTTTGATTGGAGATACTGAGCTTCCTGGTGTCGTAGGCAAGGCGCTGGTATTTATGTTTTTTACTTTGATATATGTGTTGTCAATAACCTCCCTGGTATATGTTTTCAAGTCTTCTTCGTTCGGATTCTTTACCTTTTGGAAAGTGCCTAATTGAATATCTCCAATGTACGTGCCTTGTGGTGGCTTTATGAAATTTTGTCCTCCATTAGGGCCTGCACCATAACCTCTGCAGGAAATGATATATATATCTGATTCATCGGCAGAAAGTTCAACTCTTGTGGGGCCCCAGCCTGTTGGAATTAATCCTTTGGTTATCCCTGAATGAGTATCAATAACGGCAACTGCATTGAACCCTAATAAGGAAACATATAGTGTATTCTGATCTTTGCTTAAGGTCAAACCAAAGGGCACCAAACCACGATATTTATCAAGGCTCGTATCAATTTTTATTGCAATATGTTTTACTATTTTTCCATTTTTATAATCGATGACCGAAATATTATCATTGCTGGCATTACTTACATAGGCGTATTTCTTTCCTATTGCAATGGAGTTCGGACTTGATCCTCCTACAACCTCAATGTCATCGATCCATTCTCCTAGTAAGTATCCTGTTTTAAGTTTTTTAACAGTTTTGTTCTTTGTTAAATCTATAACAAATACGCTCATCGACTCATCTGAATTCGGATCTCCCAAACCGGGAATTTTCTTTCCGTCAATTGTTGTTCCTTCGATTGATTCTTTTGAGTTATTTGGGAAAGGATGCCAATTGATCATTTGCTGATTTATATTTTCCAGGTTTGTTCCACCTACTAAAGGATAAGAATACATACCTACATTGGCTACCAATGCCGTTTTAAAATCGGGTGAAAGGGCTAATCCAAACGGTTGTCTTCCCGTTGGGATGGATGCTGTAATTGCCTTGCTTTTTAAATTTATTCTAACCAATCTAAAATTTCCCCGGTCTAAGACTAATAACTCCTCTTTCCCGGGATTGTAAACTAAATCACTTGTAAAACTATCTTCATAAATAGTATTCTCAAATACCCCGTTCAAATTAATTTTGTCCAGAATTTTCAAATTTTTATAATCATAAACTATAACGGTTCCTTCGTCACCCCCGCTTAGATAAACATGGTTTAATTCAGGATGAAAAGCTAAACCTAAAAATGAGCCCTTCTTTAAAGGGGCTTCAAATTTATTTTCATAATCCGGAATACGTGTTGAATGCATATCCGATAAGGAAATAATACTGATCACTCCATTATGTAAAGTGATTCCAGTTTTCCCGTCAGGAGAAATTCTAAGGCCAAAAGGATCATGAGTAATTTGGATTGTTTGTCCGGCCGGACTTACATACCTGCCACTTGGCAATACTGATTTTTTGCCAGGGCTTATTGAGGCATATTCTTTATAACCCGGAACTGAAATGTAATGATCTGCCTGCTCTTGAGATTTTAACTCGGAAATAACACTGAAGTAAATCAGTATTAAAAACAAAAAGCCAAATTGATAATTTTTCATTTGTTAAATTTTTAACAGAGGTAGTAATCTAAATTAAAGTGGATATATCTAAGCTGTTAAGTAATTATGAACATTTAGAATCCTGGTTTTTAACTGTTTCGTAAATTAATTCAGCGTCAAGAAAATGTTATTCATTTATTAAAATAAAGTTTAAATAAAGTTCTAAGAAAATTTTTCTGAAGTCTTTTATTCATTAAAATAAAATGTTTAGTTAATCAAAAAATTATGTTGTCGTACAAACTTTGTCCTCAACTAATCCTAACTAATAAATGATGAAAACGAAACAGAACTCAATGATTTTTTTTAAAAAATTCATTCTTCTGGCATTGATTTTAATTTTTTGTGGCCAATCTGGTGTTTTTGCACAAAATCAACTAAAAGGAATTGTCAGAGATTCAAATAAACAAAGTCTGCCTGGGGTAAGTGTGAAAATTAAAGGGTCTTCCACAGGTGTTGTTACTAGTGCTGATGGCTCTTTTACACTTAGGTCTGACCTAAAGCAAGGAATATTGCTTTTTTCTTACATCGGGTTTTTGACACAAGAAATTACCATTGATGGAAGGTCAAATTATGAAATTTTATTAATCGAAGATGCTACTGTCTTAAATGAAGTGGTGGTTACCGCCTTAGGTATTAAGAAAGATATCCGGCGCCTGGGCGTGGCTATTCAAACAGTGGATGGTGCTTCTTTAGTAAAGGCAAGAGAGCCGAATGCTGTTAATGCATTGGTAGGCAAGGTAGCGGGTTTGACAATTGGAACTCAGCCTGAATTACTTAGACGACCAAATATTTCTCTCAGAGGAAATCGGGACGTTTTGTTTGTTGTGGATGGGGTACCAATTAATTCTGACACATGGAATGTGAGTGCTGATGATATTGAAAGTTATTCTGTATTAAAAGGCGCCTCAGCGGCCGCGTTATATGGTTCCAGAGGAAAAAATGGAGCTATTTTAATTACAACCAAACGAGGCTCAAAAGATAAACGAGGATTCCAGGTAGATTTTAATTCATCAAATATGATGGATAATGGATTTTATGCAATTCCTAAAACTCAGGATGAGTATGGTCCTGGTGATCATGGTAAATATGCCTTCGGTGATGGCCGTGGTGGTGGTTTAAATGATGGTGATTATGATGGTGGTTGGGGCCCGAAATTTGACGGTCAATTAATTCCTCAGTATGACTCACCTGTAGATCCTGTTACCGGAGTTAGACAAGGAACACCCTGGTTGGCAAGAGGAAAAGATAATCTTAAAAGATTTTTAGATCCGGGAATTCTTTCTACGAACAACATCTCTATTTCTTCCAGTGGAGATAAATATAATCTGAGATTTTCAGGCTCTCATATTTACCAAAAAGGTATTGTTCCAAATACAAAATTAAATATGACAAATTTTAATATTACAACTGATTATTCGTTTTCAGACAAATTAAAATTTGAAAGTAGTTTACAATACAATCGTCAGTATACTCCAAATATTCCGGATGTCAATTATGGTCCAAACTCTATTATTTATAACATGACCTTATGGGCAGGAGCTGACTGGGATGTTGATGACATGAGAAATTACTGGCAGGAAGGTAAGGAAGGAATTCAGCAGATCTATGCTGAATATCAGCGATATAACAATCCTTATTTTATGAGCTATGAATGGTTAAGAGGGCATAATAAATCAGATGTGATTGGCCAGGCTGCAATGACCTATAAATTTACTCCATTTTTAGATTTAATGTTACGTACGCAGGTAACTACCTGGGATTTAATGAGAAATGAGAAAATGCCATACAGTGCTGGATCATATGGCAGAGACGAAAGAAGAGGTGACTATAGAGAAGATAGACGTAGTTTATTTGAAAACAATACAGACCTGTTAGTACGCTTTGATAAGGATCTTGTAAAAGATTTGAATGCGAAAATCTGGACGGGAGCAAATATTCGGACATTTAATTATAATTCTCAATTTGGAACTACAGATTACTTAAATGTTCCGGGATTGTACAATTTTTCTAATTCAGCAAACCCTGTAAAAATCTACAATTTTAATTCAAATATGAGAGTGATTTCTGCATATTACTCTGCAGATTTTACTTATAAGGATTGGTTAACAGTTTCCACTACTGGTAGAGTGGATAAATTGTCAACCCTGCCAAAAGGTAATAATACATTTTTCTATCCTTCGGTAGCTTTATCTACTGTGGTTTCTGACTATGTAAAATTGCCTTCTTTTATCTCATTCTTTAAGTTGAGAGGATCTTTTGCAAATGTTAAAGACGGACTAACCCAATCCACAATAGGAACTACACCTGCAGATAGCTATCCTGTGGGTTATGGTGATCAGTATTATTCGCCATATGATGGTCCGACGTACCAAAATTCTGCTTATTATAGTACTCCATTTACGTATAATAACCAACCTGCGGCAAGATATACGAACGTTCTGAACAATCCGGAATTACAGCCAAGCAGTACTTCTCAGTTTGAATTTGGCGGTGATATTAGAGTGCTGAAAAACAGAATCGGTTTAGATTTCAGTTATTTTAAATCAGATGAAGGCCCCCGTATTTTCAACCTTCCAATTTCTACAACAACTGGTTATTCATCTACATTGGTAAATGGTATTAAAACCAAAAAAACCGGATTTGAACTTGCGTTAAATGCATCGCTCTTCAAAAAATCAAATGGTTTGTCATGGGATGTAACCGCCAATTACTCAACTTTTAAGGAAACTTTGAATGAAATTTTTCCAGGTGTAACTAACTTAAATACCTTTTTCAAGGTAGGCGATCGATTAGATAAGTTTTATGGTAGAGCATTTGTGAGAAATCCAAATGGAGAGATTATTAATGATGCATCTGGCCGACCAATTTATAATCCGGTAAGTCAATTTTTAGGGCATATAAACCCTGATTTTGTTTTAGGTATAAACAACAGATTGTCCTACAAAAATGTTTCTTTAGGGTTTCAATTTGATGGAAGATTTGGAGGTGTAATATCTAATTATATCCAGAGACAAACCTATAGAGGTGGACGCCATATTGGTACCGTTACAGGTACTATGGGTGAAGCCAGATATCAGGATTACCTTGGTGTAAAAGCATTTGTAGGAGAAGGTGTTCAGGTTGCAAATGGTGCTGCTATTAAATATGATGTAGATGGCAAAGTGACTAATTTTTCTGAATTGACCTACTCACAAAATACTACAAAACAATTTGTGCAGGATTATGTGAGCCGTTACTATAATTCTGATGAAGGTAACTTAATGAACAGAACATTTGGAATGCTAAGAGAAGTGGTAGTTGGATATAACTTTCCAACAAAACTGTTCAATAATAAAGTCCAATCTTTTAGTGTCTCTCTTGTTGGAAGAAATCTATTGTATTTCGCTGAGAGTAAAGATATCGATTTGAATCAATACATAGGTGATGGAGGTTCAGGTTTACAAACACCATCCACAAGAAGATATGGCGTAAATCTTAATATCACATTCTAATTTTAAAAAAAAATATCATGAAAAGTTTAAAGTATAGTTTAATTCTAATGCTAATAATAAGCTTCATGGGTTGTGAAAAATCTTTTGAAGAATTAGAAGTAGATTCTAACCGGCCAGTAAGCGTTCCTGCATCTTTGGTGCTTCAGTCAGTTCAATATGACATGTATAATAATACTGGTCGTGCATTTAGTGCAGAAATGCGTTGGAATCAATTTTATTGTTCCAATTATAATTACTACGCAACAAATGAATATCAATGGTCTGAAGTAGCTAATCATTTTTTCACCTTAAAAAATGTGATTAAGATGGAAGAAGAGGCTAGGAAAGCTGGATTAGATGCGGTTAATCCCTATTCCGCAACAGCTAAATTTTATAAGGCTTTCTTCTATGATCAAATGTCTAAGCGCGTAGGTGACTTGCCTTTGTCTGAAGGTTTGCAGGGTATAACCGTCCTGAATCCTAAATATGATACCCAAAAACAGGTTTATATTCAGATTTTGAAATGGCTGGAAGAGTCCAATTCTGATTTAAGTGCATTGATAACAAAAGGTAATCAAACACTTACAGGTGATATTTATTTCGGGGGTGATTTAAGAAAATGGCAAAAGGCTGTGAATGCATTCCACTTAAGAATACTTATTCAGTTGAGTAAAAAGGAGGCTGATGCGGACTTAGGTATTAAGACAAAGTTTGCTTCCATTGTTTCAAATCCTGCTAAATATCCTTTAATGATTTCTTTAGGGGAAAGTCTTCAGTTTACATCAAATCAATATAATAAGTATCCATCAAATCCAGATAATTTCGGATTTGATGCTACCAGGCAAAATATGTCAAGAGCCTATATTGAAAGGTTAACAGAACGTAATGACCCCAGAGTTATGGTAACTTGCGAACCAGCTGGATCCCAACTTAAAGCAGGGAAATTAGCATCTGATTTTACTAGTTATGTTGGTGCAAGTTCGGGGGAGGATTTGGCAGATATGTCTTCTAAGGCAGGAACCTCTAATGGTGCAGATTTTGCTCCCGGGCAATATTCATTTCAAAACAGAAAAAGATATTATAACAACTATGTAGGAGAGCCAACATTTTTGGTGGGTTATCCTGAAATGTGTTTCAATATTGCCGAAGGTATCCACAGAAATTGGACAAGCGGAAATGCTTCACAATGGTATGAAAATGGGATCAAGGCATCCATGGATTTTTATGGTATTAAGAATGGTGCAAATACAATGACCTATTCTCGAAATGGAAGTAAAGATGCTATAGAATCAAGAACGTTTAACATTGATTTTAATCTAACTGATTATTTAGCCCAGGCAAATGTTAAATACGAAGCCGGCAATGTCGGTTTAGAGAAAATCTTAACCCAGAAATACCTCGCTTTCTTCATGAATTCTGGCATGGAGGCTTATTTTAACTGGAGGAGAACAAGTTATCCAACATTTTATACTGGTGTAGGTACAGGAAATTCAGGTAGAATTGCTTTAAGATGGATATATCCACTTTCTGAACGTACCAGTAATTCAGTAAATTATAAGGCAGCAATCGATGCTCAATTTTCCGGAAAGGATGATATCAATGATCAAATTTGGTTAGTAAAATAGAAAGTGGTTAGTAAGAACAAAAAGGCGGAATATTTTATTCCGTTTTTTTGTTTATATCGTTCTAATGATTGCTTAACATGATTTTTGTTTATTCGTATTCTGAGTATGTTTAATTAAGATCAATCAAAAGTTAGATCACCTGAAGCAAATTTTTAATTCTCATTAGCCCAAAAAATCTTTAGTGTTTAATTCTAAGGGATAAGATATCAATGAATGAGTAACTCTATTTATGCCAGGTTCGAAATCCCTGGAAAGAAATTGGAATTAATTGAGGAAGAATTACCTGAATTGATGGGAGGAGAGATCTTAGTAAAAAATACTTTCACAACACTCTGCAGGAGCGATTTGTACACTTATAAGGGAGTCAGGAAAGAAAAATCACCCACTATTCTTGGGCATGAAATAACTGGATATATTGTAGCTTTTGGGCCCGATTGCCCAAAGTTTGATAACAGAGGTGAGAAGCTCAAAATAGGAGATAGAATCACCTGGGCAATCTATGCCAGTAATCCTGAAGATCCAAATTCAAAAAAAGGATTCCCACAAAAGGCGAAAAATATCTTTAAATACGGACACGAGCAAATAACTGAGAGTAGTAATTTCCATGGAGGCTTATCTCAATTTACCATAATCAGAAAGCATACTCCGCTTGTAATATTAAAAAATATAGTCTCAGATCATGTCGCAGCCTTAATCAATTGTTCGGTGGCAACCATGGCAGCAGCAGTTCGGTTAGCTGGCGATTTAAGAAATAAGAATGTTTTAATAAGTGGAGCAGGAATGTTGGGAATTGTTGGTAGTGCAATGGCATCCACGTTCGGTGCTGCGGCTGTTTCTACACTTGATATCGATAATAAAAGACTTAAGGTTTCAAAATTATTTGGTTCGAAGTATACAGGTAATAATGTGAGTGATTTTAATAAAAAATTTGACATTATTATCGAAACAAGTGGTGTTCCGGAAGTGATGACTAATTCTCTTCAACATTTGGAAATTGGAGGTATAGCAGTTTGGTTAGGAGCGGTTTTTCCTCAGGCAGACCTAAAAATTAATGCAGAGTTTATTGTAAGAAATCTAATTACTATAAAAGGTTTGCACAATTACAATGATTTTGATTTAGTATCAGCAGTTGATTTTATTGAAAGAAATTATAATGTTTTTGATTTTGAAAAACTTATTGTTGGCGACTTTAATTTACAATCTGTCAATGAGGCTTTTGACTATGCAATTGATCAAAATCCATATAGGGTAGGTATTGTAATACCTTAAAGTTTTTGCTCAATTCTACCCCCATTTTTTATTAAAAATATTCATGAAAGCATTGGAAAATAGGCTTAGCAAGGAAGATCTTAATTTTTTATTGACAGCATCTTCCGCTGCATTTATTACCTATCTGAGTATGTATGCTTTTAGAAAGCCTTTTACTGCAGCTACCTTTGATCAATTATCTCTTTGGGGGATAGATTATAAAATTTTGTTAATTATCTCTCAGTTATTGGGGTATACTATATCAAAATATATTGGGATTAAAATAATTGCTGAATTAAAGCCAGAAAAAAGAACAAAGACATTAATTTATCTGATGTTATTTGCCTGGATTTCTTTATTCTTTTTCGCTATAATACCTTATCCATTTAATTTCCCATTCATGTTTTTAAACGGCCTGCCATTGGGGATGATCTGGGGGGTAGTTTTTAGTTATCTTGAAGGGAGAAGGTTTACTGAGCTTTTGGGAGCTGCAATGGCTTCGAGTTTTATTGTTGCTTCTGGCCTGGTTAAAGGTGTTGGTAGATATACTATAGATCAGTGGTCAGTTCCGGAAGTTTGGATGCCTTTTTTAACTGGCTTTATATTTTTGCCGGCACTTATTTTAGGAGCAAAGCTTTTACACAAATTACCTCCTCCAAGTAAGGAGGATATCTTGTTGCGGACAGAAAGAGTTCCAATGACCTATTTAGACAGGAAATTATTTTTTCGACGCTTCATACCCGGAATTATTTTTTCTGTGTTGATATATGTAGGCCTGACTATTTTCAGGGATCTGAGAGATAATTTTGCAATAGAGTTTTGGACGGGTTACGGATACTCGAATACTCCTGCATTATTGATTTTTTCTGAAATTCCTATTGCAATAGTTGTATTAATAATTATTGCTTTAATGATTTTTATCAAAGACAATAAATTTGCCTTTTTCATGAACCTTATTGTCAACTTATTTAGTGGTATTTTTTTATTGGTTATTACAGTGCTGTTAATGCTCAATAAATTTGATCCTGTTTACTGGATGATCTTATCGGGATTTGCAATGTATCTACCCTATATTATTTTTCATACTGTGTATTTTGAACGCTGGATAGCTTATTTTAAAATCAAAAGTAATATTGGCTTTCTAATGTATATTTCTGATGCTGCCGGCTATTTAGGAAGCACATTTATTTTACTATTTAAAAATTTTAACTCGTATCAAATTTCTTGGATTGATTTCTTTAAGATAAGTGCTTTAGCAACTTCACTATTGATAATAATATTGTCGTTTTTAACTTTTTTTTATTTTAAAAAGCAACATCTTAAATATCAGATTATTTAAAATTGTCATATGAACAAAAGATCAGCAATTGTAGTGGGAGCAGGAATTTTAGGCATGGCAACTGCAAGAGCCCTGGCTATTAAAGGGTATAAAGTTAAAGTAATTGAACGGTCTCAATTCTCACTTGGAGCATCCATTAGAAATTTTGGAATGCTTTGGCCTATTGGTCAGCCTGATGGGCAACTCTATGATAGAGCAATCAGATCAAGAGAAATTTGGAAGGAATATTTAAATGCAAGTTCAATTCCATTTAATTCATGTGGCAGTTTGCATCTGGCCTATTCTAATGAAGAATGGAATGTATTGGAAGAGCTTTCTAGCATTTTCAGGGAAAGCGGAAGACCTGTTAATCTTATCAACCCTGAACAGATAGGCAATAGATTTGATGGGATAAACCAGACTAATTTAAAAGGAGGTTTATTTAGCAGTGATGAAGTTATAATCGACCCCAGAGAGGGTATTCGTAATTTACCACTTTACTTGAAGCAGAACTTTGGAATTGAATTTATTTGGGGAACTGCCATTTCAAGAGTAAAACAAGGATCAGTTTTTTCAGGATCGACCAGATTTGATGCGGATTTGATCTTTATTTGCTCAGGAGCGGATTTCGAAGTACTATATCCGGAGGTTTTTAAGCAACATGAAATAACAAAATGCAAATTACAAATGATGCGTTTTGTTTCGGAGAAGCCTGACTATAAATTAGGGACATCCATCTGCGGTGGCTTATCGCTTTTGCATTACAAAAGCTTCACAGCTTCAAAAGCACTGGAAATATTGAAAGCAAAATTGCAGAATGAATTACCTGAGCACCTTAAATGGGGTATTCATGTGATGGTTTCACAAAATATGCAGGGAGAGCTAACGGTTGGCGACTCTCATGAATATGGATTAGATTTTGACCCATTCGACAAACAGTACATAAATCAATTGATTCTAGACTATTTGAAGAATTTGGTCCACATCGATCAATGGAGATTAGTGGAATCATGGAATGGCATTTATCCTAAAATGACCAATGGCAAAACAGATTTGCATATTGAGGTAGATAATGGTGTTCACATATTAAATGGAATTGGTGGAAATGGAATGACTTTGTCATTTGGTTTTGCAGAAGAAATTATTAACAAAATTTAAATTTTATGGTACAACCAGTAACGCAAAAGATTTTTCAGTTGTTTGAAACTAAGGGTGGTTCTATGTATGGAGGCGAAGCAGTAACCCAATTAGAGCATGCACTTCAGTCGGCATATCTAGCTAAATTAGATAATGCAAAGGATAGCTTAATAGTAGCTTCTTTATTGCATGATATAGGACATTTATTACATGATTTGCCAGAAATGGCAAGTGAAGATGGCATAGATGACGTTCATGAAGAATTGGCCGGTGGTTTCTTGACAAAGTATTTTACTGAAGATGTAGTTGAGCCTGTAAAATTACATGTGCAGGCAAAACGGTATTTATGTGCCACTGAGCAAGGCTATTATGAATCTTTATCACAGCCGTCAAAGACAAGTCTTGTATTCCAGGGAGGCATTATGAATGACCAGGAAGTAGAAAATTTTAAAACTAATCCTTTTTATCTGGATGCTATATCGTTGCGAAAATGGGATGACTTAGCAAAAGATCCGGATTTTGTAACTCCACATCTAGTTGATTTTATAACCTCTCTGGAATTAACTTTAAAAAAATAGTATGAGCGTTTTAATGATCGTGTTTGATATGGCAGGGACTACTGTTGATGAAGATAATGTGGTATATAAAACGCTGCAGGATGCAATCGTCCATTATTCTTGTCCTGTAACTTTAGCTCAGGTATTGGAATTCGGAGCAGGCAAAGAAAAGCTTCAGGCCATAATTGATATATTAGAAAATACGGGCTTTAAAGTAAATTCTGAAAATATCGACTTAATCTTTACATATTTCAATGATATGCTGGCAAAGAATTATGATACTTTAAATGTTAAGCCACTTCCTGACGTTGAACGTACTTTTAAGGAGTTGAAGGAAAGAAATATTAAAGTTGTTCTAAATACCGGTTATAATCGCAAGACGGCAGAATCATTAATCGTAAAACTTGGGTGGGAAGAATCTAATCAATTTGATCTGTTAATTACTGCATCTGATGTAAATAATAACAGACCCCAGCCAGATATGATTCTATTAGCTATGTCGAAACTGAGTATTTTGGACCCTAAAAAAGTAATAAAAGTAGGAGATTCTACAGTTGATGTTCAGGAGGGGCAAAATGCAGAATGTTTATTAAGTATTGGAATAACTACAGGTGCTCATACACACGAACAATTGAGGGAAGCTGATCCTGATTTTATTATAGATAACGTTTCTGAGTTGATCGGAATTATTGACTATTTGGATTGAGCCATTAACTATTAAAAAATCAATACCTCAATTTAATATTATTCCTTCCACTATCCTGATATTACAAAAGCCAAAGGCATTTTTATTTTATTAAGGAACTATTTGAAATTTTTTATTCAATCTGTTATTCCAAACGATTAGTAGAAAACTTTAAATTATCATAAAGCCCTGTATACTGATAGGAAAGCAGATTTTATAAAAACCCATAATTAATTGGTTTTTGATTTCAAATAAATTATCTATTTTAATTTATTATTTCAATTAAATCCTAAATATTAAACCATTAATTAATTTAATTATGAATCAAACTGTTAATGCAAATCGCCTATTCCTGGCAAGTTGTTTTGCACTTATTACAACGGCATTTTCGTTTAGTATACGGGCAGGTATCTTAACACAACTGGGAACTGAATTGAATCTGGACACAGTACAACTGGGTCACATCAATCAAATGTGGTTTTTGGGTTTCCCGATATCCATGATCCTGGGTGGAATTTTTTACTCTACCATTGGGCCCAAGTTGATTATGCAAATTGCTCTGTTAGCTCATTCAATTGGTATTGTGTTAACTATTTATGCTACTGATTACTATACCTTACTGATTTCTACACTATTAATTGGTTTGGGCAATGGTTGCACAGAAGCAGCTTGTAATCCAATGATAGCTGATTCTTATTCCGGATTAAATTTTAGCCGTAAAATTAATCGTTTTCACATGTGGTTCCCCGGGGGGATAGTTTTAGGTGCTTTGATCTCAAAATTCATGACTGATGCAAGCATGAGCTGGCAAGCTCAAATTTGGGTGATTCTAATTCCTACCATCATATATGCTGTTTTATTCTTTGGTCAAACTTTTCCAAAACCAAGAATTTCTGAAAATTCTACTCTTGATAACTTCAAGGCGATGTTAAACCCATTGTATTTGTTCATGGCAGCATGTATGGCATTAACTGCAATATCAGAGTTTGGCCCTCAGCAATGGGTTGGTCCAATCCTTGCAAAAGCAGGAGCAAGCCCAATGTTGATTTTAGCTTTAGTAACAGGACTGATGGCTGTGGGAAGGTATTTTGCAGGCCCGCTAATCAAGAATTTGAACACTGTAGGTGTTTTACTGGGTTCTGCAATTTTTGGCGTGATCGGTATTTACATGATGAGCACAATGGATGGTAATATGCTATATGTTGCCGCTGTATTTTATGCTCTCGGAATCTGTTATTTCTGGCCAAACATGATAGGATTCATTGCAGAAAATATGCCTCAAACCGGAGCCCTTGGACTTTCAATTATGGGAGGGATTGGAATGTTCTCTTCTTCCATGTTCCAACCAATTATTGGAGGATGGATCCAGGAAAATAAAATAGTGGCCGTATCACAAGGCTTAGCTGGTGATGCAGCAGATCTGGCTGCAGGTCAGGCAACCTTATCTAATATGCTGCTTTTCCCTGCAATTCTAATCGTAGCATTTGCTGCTTTATATTTATACATGAAAAAACAAAAAACGCTAAGTCCGGCTGTTTGATAATTTTAATAGAGGGGGCATTTGCTCCCTCTGCTTTTACTTTCTGTGTATTCGATTTAAATATTACGGAAATGTTGATGCCTGTAATTTTGCAAAAATTGCAGGCCGATCTTTACATACAAAAACAGGAGATATTAAAATCAAATTCTTGCCTGTCATTACAGTCTTTTCTCAATAAAGCCTAGCTCATTACCCTGTTTCCCAAAGATTTATTCCTAACAATTTGCTGTTACTGAATTAATATTCAGGTAATATGTGTTGTTTATTCTTGTAAAGACTAAAAGGAATGAATTGAATCAAATCTACTCTCAGTTATCAGAACTTCTTTTCTACTTCATCTTTATTCGTTTTTCTAAGATCAATTCAATTTTTAGACATTAATGAATAAACAAAAGAGACAGGTAGATATAATCGTGATCTCAGATGTACACCTCGGTACATATGGCTGCAGGGCAAAGGAACTGCTGCATTATCTAAAATCAATAAAGCCCAAAATTGTTGTATTGAATGGTGACATTATTGACATATGGCAATTCAACAAAAGCTATTGGCCTAAGTCACATATGAAGGTTATAAAGCATATCATGAACTGGCTCAGTAAAGGCGTTAAAGTTTATTATATAACTGGTAATCATGACGAAATGCTTAGAAAGTTCGAGGGTTTCAAAATGGGATCTTTTCATATTCTCAACAAGCTGATACTTGATCTGGACAACCAGGAAAAGGCCTGGATATTTCATGGTGATGTTTTTGATGTGACGATGCAGCATTCAAAATGGCTTGCAAAACTTGGGGCCATAGGTTACGACACATTGATCATTATAAATAGTCTTGCTAACTGGATATCAGAAAGGATATTTAAAAGGGGCAAATTATCATTCTCCAAAAAAATTAAGAACAGTGTCAAGGGAGCTATAAAATTTATAAATGGTTTTGAAGAAACTGCTGCAGATATTGGTATAAGTAAGAATTATCAATATGTTGTTTGTGGTCATATTCACCATCCTGAAATGCGCAGAATAGAACAAACTCATGGAAGTATCATGTACCTGAATTCCGGAGATTGGATTGAAAATCTTACAGCTTTAGAATACCACAATGGTCAATGGGATTTATTTCGCTTCAGCGAATCAGAAAGAATGGCTATGTTGAATGGTACTGAAGAGGAAGCTGAAGAAATGGACATAAAGCAACTATTTAGTCAGATGGTTTCTGAGTTTAATTTAAGAACATCATGAAGATTCTATATGCGATACAGGGAACAGGAAATGGCCATGTTACACGTGCAAGAGAGATCGTCCCTTTGCTAAAGAAAAACCATGATGTTGATATCCTTATAAGTGGTACTCAAGCAGATGTGGGGCTGCAATTTGATATCAAATATCGATTTCATGGCTTAAGTTTCATTTTCGGAAAGAACGGTAATGTAGATATTGCCGAAACCTATAAAAAATCGCGTTTAAAGCAGTTGATGAAAGACATAAAATTACTGCCGGTTAGTGAGTATGATCTGGTTATCAGCGATTTTGAACCTGTTTCTGCCTGGGCTTGTTATCTGTCCGGAAAACCATGTGTTTCAATTAGTCATCAGGCCGCTGTCATCAATAAAAAAGCCCCAAAGGCAAAGAGTTTTGATCCCCTGGGTAAAACTATTCTTCGGACCTATGCTCCTTCAACAAGTCAATATGGCTTCCATTTTTTACCATATGATAGCAATATATTTACTCCGGTAATACGAGCAGAAGTAAGACTGAAAGAACCAATTAATTCAGGTCACTATACCGTTTATCTGCCCGCTTATGATGATGATCGATTAGTAAAAATATTGTCGATGGTAGAAAATGTTGAATGGCAGGTATTTTCTAAACATAACAAGGAGTCATTTCATGAGAAAAATGTTTGGATAAGACCCATCAATAATGAGGAATTTATTGACAGTATGTCAAGTGCAAGCGGTGTTTTCTGCGGAGCAGGATTTGAAACCCCTGCAGAAGCATTGTTTCTTAAAAAGAAACTGATGGTTATACCAATGAAGGGCCAGTATGAGCAGCAATGCAATGCAGAGGCATTGAAAAATCTGGGGGTTCCTGTAATTAAAAGTCTGAAGAAAAAACATCTTCAAAAAATAATCGACTGGGTTTCAAACGGGAAAGTTATTCCGGTAAATTATCCGGATATGACAGAAAAGATATTGACAGATATACTGGAAAAGGAATCACAGGTTTTATCAGTAAAAAAGCCTTCAAAAATTAAGCGTTCCGATTTTATATTATTTCGGAATTCTAATTTCTTTAAGATATTAGAGAAAACTTCTAGTTAGTTTATTTTGATAATTAATAAGTCCGATTTTGGTGAGCAATTTGTCTGGGGAGTAGCAGCTTCAGCATTTCAAACAGAAGGTTCGTGCATTACAGATGGGAAAGGTCTATCAATATGGGATGAGTTTTCAAAAAGGAGAGGTAAAATCTTTAAAGGCCATTCTGCTGATATTAGTTGTGATTTTTACAACCAATATGCCAGGGATATAGCATTGATGAAGTCAATGCATATAAATAACTTCCGATTTTCCTTTTCCTGGTCCAGAATATTTCCCAAAGGAGCTGGTGAGTTAAACAGTGATGGAGTAGCATTTTATGACCGCGTAATAGACCTTTGCCTGGAATTTGGTATAACACCATGGGTTACTTTATATCACTGGGATCTCCCGCTAGCACTTCAGCAGAAAAACGGCTGGGCAAATCGAGAGATCGTTGACCATTTTTCTGATTATGTGTCTTTTTGTATCAGCCATTTTGGTGACAGAGTAAAGCATTGGATGATATTGAATGAGCCAATGGTGTATACCGGTGCAGGATACTTTTTAGGCATTCATGCACCCGGAAAGAGAGGTATGGATAATTTTATTCCTGCGATCCATCATTCAGCACTTTCACAGGCAGCAGGAATCAATATTGCAAAACAACTTAGAAGTGATATTGAAGTTGGAACAACTTTTTCATGTTCAGCCATACATCCTCATACCATCAGGGAAAAGGACATTAAGGCAGCAAATAAAGTGGATGCTCTGGTCAATCGCCTGTTTGTTGAACCTTTATGCGGACTTGGTTACCCGGTTGAAAGCCTTCCCTTTTTAAAAAGGATTGAAAAATTTATGCATCAGGGTGATGAAATCGCATTACAGGCGGTACCTGATTTTATCGGAATACAGAATTATACCAGGGAGGTTGTTAAACATTCCTACTTCACGCCTTATATGAATTCATCATTGGTAAGTGCAAAAAAGAGAGTAAAAGAAGTTACAGACATGGAATGGGAAGTGTATCCTCAGGCTATGCATGAAATGCTTCATCGTTTTTCTAAATATAACTATAAGAAAATCTATGTAACAGAAAATGGAGCAGCTTTTCCTGATTCCGTAGCAGATGGAAAAGTACATGATCCTAAAAGAAAAAATTACCTGCAATCCAATATTGCAGAAATATTGAAAGCTAAGTCGGAAGGCGTAAATGTTGAAGGTTATTTTGTGTGGAGTTTTACTGATAACTTTGAATGGGCAGAGGGTTACCGACCTCGATTTGGATTAGTTCATGTAAATTATGAAACCCAAAAAAGGATCATCAAAGAGTCAGGCCATTGGTACAGTGATTTTTTGTCGGGCAACTGTTAACTTTTTCCTAATCCACAGAGTACCTTTTCTTAATGGACCATATTCTTGGTCACAGGTTCATAATTACAGTATAGTGCTAATGTTGATTAATATTAGGTTAACTGAAGCTTAAAACAAAGGCTGATTTTTATGAAATTATTTTTAACTGGAATATTAAATTGTTTTTTTCATAACCTAAAAAAAACATCAATGGATTTATTTGTTAATATCTGAAAGGGACTTTTGAGCGATAAAAAAATCTCACTCGAAAATCCTTTTTATGAAAAGACAGTTTTTACAAATTATTCTTAAATGTTTTATTCTTCTTATTATAAGTCCATTCGCCTTTTACGTTGAAACATTTGCTCAAAGTTCATTTTCAGGAAAAGTAAAAGACTCGAAAAACGAACCTATCCCCGGAGTAAGTGTTCGTGTCAAAGGAACCACTAATGGTGCAACCACGGATATTAACGGAGAGTTCAAAATAAATGCAAGTTCTAATCAGGGCTATCTTGTTTTTTCATCAATCGGTTATTCAACCATTGAGATCCAAATGGATAACAGGAAGATTTACGAGGTTATCCTTGCTGAAGACAATAAGTTTCTAAATGAGGTTGTTGTAACTGCACTTGGAATTAAAAGAGATGAAAAATCACTTGGATTCGCAGCTCAAACGATTACTGCCGATGCGGTTGTTGATGCCAAAACCAATAATTGGATAAATTCACTTTCCGGTAAGGTTGCAGGTTTAAATATTCAGGGTACTGGTGCCGGACCAATGGGTTCATCAAGAATCACACTCAGAGGTGAATCGTCATTGAATCTTGACAATAATCAGGCCTTAATAGTGGTTGATGGTGTTCCTATCAGTAGCAAGATAACAGGAACCGGATTTAATTCCCACCTTTCTCAGGATAGTCCGGTTGATTATGGTTCAGGAGTTTCAGATATCAATCCTGATGATATAGAAACTGTCACTGTACTTAAAGGACCGGGTGCAACAGCTTTATATGGTAGTCGTGCAGCTGGTGGTGTAATTATCATAACTACAAAGAGTGGGGAGCGTAAAGGCAATGGATTGGGAGTTACATTCAACTCAAATTTTAATATTGAGCAGGTTAATCGTTGGCCTGATTACCAGTTTGAATATGGTGAAGGAAGAACAAATACCTATTACTCCTATTTAGATAGTCCTGATGGAATTAATACAAGTACAACAGTGGCAGCAGGAAGAGCCTGGGGTCCTAAATTTGATGGTCAGAGTTACTATCAGTATGATCCAAATACTCCGGGTAATAAACCAACACAAAAAACACCATGGGTTGCTCATGACGATTATATTTCAGGATATTTCCAAACCGGGCAAACACTATCTAATAGCTTATCCATTGAAGGCGGATCTGAAAAAAGCTCTGCCAGGCTTTCAATTACGCACTTAAAAAACAAATGGATTATTCCAAATACGGGCTTCGAAAGATTAAATGCAGCTCTGTCCTTTAATCAAAAAGTTTCTGATAAATTAAAAATCACTGGAAGAGCTAATTATTCGAATAAAAAGAGTGATAATCTTCCAATGGCAGGATACAATAATCAGACTTTGATGTATTTCCTGATAATTGGTACTACCCCTAACATCAGGCCTGAGTGGTTTAAGCCATACTGGCAACCCGGTTTAGAAAATGTAGTTCAAAAGAATCCCTTTAATCCAGGTCCGGACAACCCTTATTTAGCAATGTATGAAATGCTGAATAAAATGAATAAAAATGGATTAATTGGAAATGTTTCGGCTACTTATGAGATTTCCAAAAAGTTTGATCTATTGCTTAGAACCGGGGTAGATATGTCTAATGAATTCCGTTCTCAGCAAAGGCCATTTAGTATGACCAGATACCCGCGGGGAATGTATCGTGAACAAAATGTGTTTTCTTATGAATCAAATACTGATCTATTACTTTCTTTCAAAGATAAAATTTCATCAAAAATTTCCATCAGTGCGAGTGCCGGTGCAAATACAATGATTCAGCAATATGATTTTGCCGGTGTATATGCAGATCAATTGGCTCAACCGGGTGTTTACCAGATTTCCAATAGCTTAGATCAGGCAGTGGTTGACCCATCCAGAACTAAGAAGTCAATAAATAGTGTTTATGGAAGCACACAGATTGCATTCGATGAAAAAATATTTTTGGATCTGACAGGAAGAAATGACTGGTCGAGTACATTACCCTTTAAGAACAATTCTTTCTTTTATCCATCCGTAAGTTCAAGCTTTATTCTGGATGAAATTTTTGAACTACCAAAGGCAATTACCTTTTCCAAATTCAGAGCATCATGGGCACAGGTTGGTAATGATACCAGACCTTATCAAACAGCGAGGTATTATGATCGTATTTATGGCAATTCATTCACAAACCCTAACCAGCTATTCAATGCAGAGTTAAAACCGGAAATTACTTCGAGTTATGAGTTTGGTTTGGATATGCGTTTTCTAAACAATAGAATAGGATTTGATATTGCTTATTACAATAATAATAGCCGTAATCAGATTTTATCCATTCCATTAGATCCGGTTACTGGATTTTCTACTGCACTAATTAATGCGGGTTTGATCAATAGTAAAGGCTGGGAAGTCCAGATAAACGGAAAGCCAATTTCAAAGGAAAAATTCTCATGGAGTACGACTTTACTTTGGAACAGAAACCGCAGTTATGTAAAGGAATTGACTGAGGGCTTAACTAATCAAATAATCTATCAGCACAATACCAATGTAACTATTGAAGCCCGGGTTGGTGGATTAATGGGAGACATGTACGGAAGAGGATTTCAACGTTCTCCTGACGGTCAGATCATTTACAACTCTGCCAACGGTTTGCCTGCCCCACTTGATCAGGTTGCACGTAAAATGGGTAATGCTTTTGCTGACTGGAAAGGTAGTTTAATGAATGAATTCAGGTATAAAAATATAAATCTGAGCATTTTAATGGATGGACAGTATGGTGGGGAAATGTATTCTCAAACCAACCATAAAAATAACACTCTCGGAAAAACAAGAGTCACTCTTCCTGGTCGGGATAATGGAATTATTGGACAAGGTGTTGTAAAACTTGCAGATGGTTCATTCGTTCCAAATACAAAACTTGCCCAGGCCAGCGCTTATTATGATAACTACTATCAAATCAGCAATGCAGAAACTAACATTTTTGATGCTTCATTTTTAAAGATTAGGGAAGTAAGGTTAGAATTTGGTCTTCCTGCAAATTTGCTTAGAAAATTAGGTGTTCAAAAGACATCCGTAGCTATTTGGGGTAGAGATCTATTCAACTTTACCAAATTCCCTGGATTTGATCCGGAAGGTGGTAATCTGAACAACGGGACTTTAACCCCGGGAGTAGAGTTAACCCAGTTTCCATCTAATCGATTAGTTGGGACTAATCTAACCTTTAAGTTTTAATCTCAATTTGATTTTTATAATTCAACAGACATGAAATTTTCAATTAAAATAGTTACTGCAATACTTTTAGTATTCACTTCCCTCTTATCCTGTACTGATAATTTCGAGGAATTAAATATCGATCCTAACCGACCGAAGGATGTTACACCGGGGATTTTATTAGGCCAGATGCAATATCGTATCGTCAATAGTTCAATTCAAGCTTCCCGAAGTTTTACTCATGAACTAATGCAGGTTGATGCTCCAAGAGCAAGCACTAGCGGACAAGGTTTGCATCGTTATGTAGTTAATCCCGGTCAGGCGGTATGGTCTGCTTTTTATGATCGCTTAACCGATGTGGAAGATATTTATAAGATATCAGATCAACTAAAAGAGAATAATTATAAAGCAATTGCTTTGGTTTATAAAAGCTGGGCCTATTCAATTTTGACTGATTTATATGGAGATGTTCCTTATTCACAAGCTATTAAGGCTTCTGAAGGAAATTTTTCACCAGCTTTTGATAAACAAAAAGATATTTATGTGCAGATCTTAAAAGATCTGGAAACAGCAAATAGCTTATTTGATGATACTAAGGCCCTGACTTACGGAGGTGACATGGTTTATAATGCCAATGCACTTACAGGAAGCAAAAATATTGGGATTCAAAAATGGAAGAAATTTGCTAATTCTCTTAGATTAAGATTATTACTTAGAATTTCTAAGCGTGAAGGTGAAATAAATGTTAGCCAGCAAATTAATTCAATTTTAGCTAACCCTGCCACAAGCCCGGTGTTTGCTGCCAATGCAGATGATGCAATTTTCAGATATCCGGGAACATTTCCTTATTTTAATCCCTACTACCAGGCCCGTACTTTAGACTGGAGGGAAGGTACTTATTTCACGAAGTTTTTTCTTAATCACATGAATGCAGTAAACGACCCAAGGAGAGCAATTTGGGCAATCCCTGTTACGGTAAACGGACAAAGTGTTTATCAGGGTATAGAAAGTGGTTATCCAACGAGTTTAGAATATATAGTGGGTCGGAATTCAAGTTACCCCGATGCATTAAAGACGTCTCCTCTTTTAGGAGTGATGATGACGTACTCGGAGGTAGAGTTTATCAAAGCTGAATTGGCTTTAAAGGGCTACAATACAGGGAAAACTGCACAGGTGCATTATGAGTCTGGCATAACTGCTTCCATGGTTCAATGGGGAGCAAGCATGCCGGCTGGATTTTTGAATTCGGCGGGTATAGCATATAATTCTACAGGTGCTATAGCTCAGCAATTGGAGCAAATTATGCTGCAGAAATACTATGCTTTCTTCTTTGTGGATTATCAGTCATGGTTTGAAAAGCGCAGAACCGGATATCCTGTTTTACCCAGAGGTACAGGTATCCCCGCAGAAAATCTCTTTCCTTCCCGTGTTCCTTATCCTACCTATTTGCAATCTCTGAACTCTTCTAATTTACAGTCGGCGGTTACATCAATGGGCGGAGACCTGAGCACGATAAAAGTTTGGTGGGAAAAATAGTAAATTCATAATCCAAAATCATCGTAATGAAAAGAATATATTTCCTGGGATTTCTTTTTCTGGCATTCAATTCAAATGCACAGAATTTAGCATCCAAACTTGAAGAAAAAACAATACAATTGCCTAATGGCTGGTCATTGTCGCCGGCAGGAAGGTCATTAGAACTTGGCGACCTTCCTTTGAATATTACAGTTTCCCGTTCAGAGAAATTGATGGCAGTCAGTAATAATGGGCAAAGTATACAAACCATACAATTAATCGATCCGAAATCTGAGACCGTATTGGATAAGGTTGAAATACCCAAATCTTTTTATGGGTTAAAATTCAGCGGAGATGATAAATTTTTATTCGCTTCCGGTGGAAATGATAACTGGATCCTTAAATATGAAATAGTCAATTCGAAATTGCAAATCAGGGATACCATTAAACTTGGCAAGCCCTGGCCTGAGAAGATCTCACCTGTCGGGATCGAAATTGATGACAAAACAAACATAATGTATGTTGTTACCAAAGAAAACAATTCGCTTTACCTGGTTGATCTAAGAGATAATAAAATACTGCATAAGGAGAATATTGGCTTCGAAGGATATACCTGTGTATTATCACCTGAGGGGAATATGCTTTACATTTCCTTATGGGGAGGTAAAAAGGTAGCTTTTTTTGATACGAAACTTCGCAAAATTACCGGGCATATCGATGTGTCATTTAACCCGAATGAACTGATCTTAACCCGGGATGGGAAAACATTATATGTTGCAAATTCACAGGATAACAGTGTGTCTGTAATTGATGTTAGTGCTCAAAAAGTAACAGAAGTGCTGGATGCGGCAATATATCCAAATTCACCTATCGGCTCAACAACCAACGGATTGGCGCTTTCAAGTGATGAAAAAACTCTTTTTATAGCGAATGCAGACAATAATTGCCTGTCAGTATTTAATGTCGGCCTAAAGGGTAAAAGTGTTTCAAAAGGCTTTATTCCTGTGGGTTGGTATCCCACCAATGTACGTGTAATAAAGAATAAGATCTTTGTGAGCAATGGCAAGGGATTTTCCTCATTTGCGAATCCACTTGGACCACAGCCGGTGCGTGCAGATGTAAAATCGGAATCGCATAAAGGTGAATTACCTCAGGCAAATAATCGACTACAATACATTGGTAGTTTGATGAAAGGAACGATGAGTATTATCGATGTGCCTTCTGCTGCTGACCTGGAGGTTTACTCAAAAAGTGTTTATAAAAATACACCCTATAAAAAGGATAAAGAGCTGATCACTGATGGGGAAAAAGGAAATCCAATCCCTAGCAAGGTGGGAGATCCTTCACCAATTAAATATGTGTTTTATGTGATTAAGGAAAATCGTACATACGATCAGGTTTTTGGAGATATTAAAGAAGGAAATGGCGATTCAACACTGACACTTTTTGGCGAAAAATATACTCCCAATCAGCATAAACTTGCTAGAGAATACGTACTCCTGGATAACTTCTATGTGGATGCGGAGGTTAGCGCAGACGGACATAACTGGTCTTTGGGAGCTTATGCGACTGATTTTCTTGAAAAAACCTGGCCGACTTCCTACGGCCGCCGTGGTGGACAAAACGATGGATTAGGTCGCCGAACTGTGGCCAATAATAAGGATGGATTTATTTGGGATATGTGTAAGAGACATGGGGTAACTTTTAGAACCTATGGCGTTTTTGCTGATGGATCAAAAGGAAATATCCCGGTTCTGGATGCAGAACATGTTTGCTCAACTTTCACCGGATATTATGACCAGACTGTGAAGGATATTGATCGTTTTGAACAGTGGAAGTCTGATTTTGATGGCCTTATTGCTAAAAATGTAGTGCCTCAATTGAGTACTATACGTTTAGGTGCAGATCATACTCAGGGTCTTGGGGTAGGCAAACCAACTCCATATGCTTGTGTGGCCGACAATGATCTGGCTGTAGGAAAATTAGTTGAACATATCAGCAACAGTTCTATATGGGCACAGTCGGCCATTTTTATACTGGAAGATGATGCTCAGAATGGTCCTGATCATGTGGATGCTCATCGTTCTATTGCCATGGTGATAAGTCCTTATGCCAAGCGAAAATATCATGATGATACGATGTATTCTACTTCAGGGATGTTGAGAACGATGGAATTGATTTTAGGATTGCCACCCATGACACAATATGATGCTGCCGCAATGCCGATGTTCAGGAGTTTTACAAATACCCCTGATAATACCCCATATAAATCTCTTCCTTCATCAATTGATCTAAATGAAACCAATAAAATTGTTTCCAAATGGTCGAAAATATCAGATGGTTTTAATTTCGCTGAAGTTGACAAGAATGATGATCGTTTATTCAACGAAGTGCTTTGGAAAGGCCTGAAAGGTGATGATTCAGAAATGCCTGCACCAAGAAGAAGCGCTTTTCTAAAGCTTGAACAAAAAAAGATGAATGATTAAGTAGAATTTGGCTTAAAGTCTATTTTTTTCAATAAAAGAGCTCCAAATATATTGTTTGGAGCTCTTTTTATACGCGGCTTTGCCGGATACTCTAACCTCAGCAAATTGTCCGGTAATCTGGTATTGCTATAAAAACCTTAACTTAACGTGAGTTCGATATAAGGCTTATTCAAGTTAAAAAGAAAGTTGTAGGGATTTGGTTTGATCAAACTCAAACTGTGATTTGATGGAAGGCTT
>NZ_FNHH01000038.1 GCF_900103545.1 Daejeonella rubra | reverse complement strand
AAAGAGGGGAAATGTATGTGGAAAACTATAAGAGAGCAGCCTGAAGAAAATCTTTTTTAAATTAAATTTGGAAATAAGTTAAACCTAGAATACGAACACGCGAAAAATCATTTTCTACTCACATACACTTCGAAGCGTGGAGAGATCTGTTGATCAAAAAGCCGCCTTTGCTCAACAGATTCCTCTTCGTTCCTCATTCGGAATGACGCGCTTCTATTAACTACGGTTATCTCGAACACTCCTCGTACGTCGAGTTAGGCATACTGTCTCTCTACGGATGTTCAATAAAAAAAAGTCTTTCGACTCGTTTATTAAACCAAATACTCTTCTAATCTTGTTTCAATACCTCCATAAAAATAAAAAACCCCATTAAATGAATTAAATTCATCCAATGAGGTCTTAATATTTAATTAGGCTTGTATCTCTTTCCTTTTAACTTCCATCCAGATTGCATATCCTAATGAAAGCAATAAAAGTATAGATGCTATAAGTGAAATCGTTTCACCGGTATAGTATGAAGTAGGTTCAAATTTGAATTCCAGCTTATGATTTCCTCCTGGTAATTGTGCGGCACGTAAAATATAATCTGCTCTGAAATAAGGTATTTTCTCGCCATCAACGTATGCATTCCAGCCTTTTTCATACCACATTTCAGAGAATACAGCTAAGGCATCGCGTCCTGATGAATACTCATATGTCAGGTGGTCAGGATGGTAGGTGATAAGTCTGATAAAGCCATTTCCATCATAACCAACTTTACTTACATCGATCAGCGACTTAAATTTCTCATCAACAACCATTACGTTTTTCGGATCGAAGCTGCTGATCGCCATCATTTCTTCATCAGCATTTTTCACATACTCTACCTTTTGAACAAACCAGGCATGTCCCGCTGCTGTAGAGCGATTCTTCATGGTTTCTTTTTGCCCATTCTGATCGGCAGTAATCAAATACTTGGTATTTAGCATGTCAAGCACATCTTCATTGATCGCTCCGTTGAACTGCTTGTCCAATACTTCCTGGTAGCGTTTAAGTTTGGCTGCATGATAGCCTCCAAGACTTTTATGAAAGTAAGAAGGTACGGAATTTGAAAAAGGATTACCCTGACTAAGATCCAAAACCCTGTAGTAGGATTGATCACGCATGATCAGCTGATCCACATCTCTTGGTTTGAATTGTTGCGCCAGAACGTTTTTATCAACAAATTTTTCATTATTCAGGTAGCGTCTGTCAATGCTCCAGAGATCCACAAGAACTACAACTGCCAATGCAATGAAGACAAATTGTGGGTTCATTTTTTTCCTGATCAGCGCCCAAACTAATCCTGCACCGATCAAAACGAATAGCAAAGAGCGTAATGCATCCATTCTTGCCAGGCTGATCCTGTCCTTAACTAAAGCCTCAGCAATTGAATCAGCGAAACCTTTATCACCGTTGGTGATCTGAGTTAATTGCTCTATAAATTGTCCGTGGTTCTGTGTTTTAAAACTCAAAAATGCAGTTGGCAATGCAATCAGAATAATTAAAAGTCCGCCTGTTATATATAAACTATACAATAGATTTTTTTGAAGTTTTTTAGGTTCTTCAGTATGGAAGGCTACTTCTTTCACTGCAAGAATCGCTAATACAGGCATTAAAAATCCTACTATGACCAGTATAGATTCAACCGCTCTGAATTTATTGTAAAGCGGGAAATAGTTGAAGAACAGATCTGAAAGGAATGGTAAATGCCTTCCAAAAGAGAGTAAAAGACATAAAATACTCGCACTCAGTATCCACCATTTAATTCTGTTTTTTACTATGAATAGTCCCAGGATGAATAGGAAGCAAATTATTGCTCCGAAATACCATGGACCGGAGGTGAATTGTTTATCACCCCAATAAGTAGTTAATCCTACCTGTGCCAATTGCTGCATGGCAGGTAATAGTTGTTCAGCAGGAATTCCTTTTGCAGCAAGTGTTTTAGCTACTTCCGATTTTTCGTCCAGATTAGGGCCCGAAGCGCCACCATAAACATTTGGAACCAAGAAGGTAAGGCTTTCACCAACACCCTGGCTCCACTGGTATGCATAATCTCTGTCAAGGCCGTTATTAGGTTCAGACTTGTCGGTAGTTAAATTTGATTTTCCACGGATGGTTTCTGTACTATATTCATAGGTAGTCCAGAGCATACCCGCATTCACTGCAACAGCAAGAACTGAGGCAGCTGCCAGATAGCTGAATGATTTGATGAAATCTTTGCTTGTTTTGCTTTTTAGGGCATGGTAAAGTTCAATTCCAACATAGATAAGCAGGGCAATGAACAGATAATAAGTCATCTGTATATGATTCGTTCTGATCTCAATAGCGAGAAATAAGGCAGTTAAAACTGCACCTAAAAGGTATTGCCTTCTGAACGTCAGAATGATTCCTGCCAGGATCGGAGGGAAGAATGCAATAGCCATCGCTTTATTGCTATGTCCGGCATCAATGATCTGAAAGTTATAGGATGAGAAAGCGAATGCAATTGCACCTGCAGCCGCCAGCCAGGGGTTCATTCTTAAAACACAGAATAAAAGATAAGCACCTAAAAGATAAAGCAGAACTGTATCTATCGGATTTGGGAATACAGTTTTAAAGAAGGAAATAACATAGGTTGTTACGTTATTTGGATACTGAACCCAGATTTGGAAAGCCGGCATCCCGCCAAACATGGAATTTGTCCACAGTGGACCCTTTCCGTCTTTTGCTTTGAAATCCATGATCTCCTTTTGCATTCCCTGAGCCATTAGAACATCGCTCTGATACAAGGCTTTGCCCTGCAATGCCGGACTGAAATACACAAAACATAAGGCGATAAATATTCCTATAATGGCCAGATGTATACCATTGCGTTTAAACCAGTTATTCATTCTGCTTAAATTAGTTGAATGCCAAAAATAGAAAAAAGCTTAAACCTGCAATGCGTGTAATTGCGCTTTATGAAAATAAATCTTAAGAAATGCACAATTTATATCAATTAGGGCTCATAATGGCCCTGATATAGCTATTGAGATTTTTTAAAAAAGGGAGATAAGCCTGAAATCAGGGAGTTTTTATTTCTTCATATTCAACAAAATCACCAGCATCATCACCAGGATGTTTGTCTTTAGGAGGCATATAGTCTACACGAATGCGGCCATCCGGTGCAGGTTGCTGTTGTTGCTGATATCTCTGATTGGCCTGATTTTGTGCTTTTGTCATCATTTTTTGGAATAAGACAGGCAAAAGCAAACGGCCGATCATTTTGATCAACCATAAAATACAGATGGTAATGAATAAAAATTTTAATAATGGCATGGCAATAGATTATAATACTCAAATATAGACGTTAATTTTTTTAAAATGTTTCAAATAGAAGTAAATGTTACATTGGAATTACTGTTTTGAGTAGTTAGTACATAGTATTGAGACATATACCGCAGAGCATGAAATTCAGTGGTCTAAAAGGATTAGAAAATCAATTGAATATTTCCACCACCCTGCCTACCTGTCCGTCTTCAAGCCTGACTTTGATACCCCTGGAATGAAAAGCTGCACTGGTGAGTAGTGCCTGAACAATCCCCCTTGTCCGTACTCCACTGCGCTGGTCTTTTTTAAGTATGATGTCTACTTCAAGTCCGGGGTAGATATCTTTTCTGTTTTGACCGTTCATTTGTTTGGGTTTTCAGTATTTGAATTTGACATTTAGGTGATAAATAGATTTCAATCACAAGTGTCCGGATAAAATTGTAAATGATCAATTAAAATTGAAATCATCCCGCTCTTGCCGCGGGAGAGGGCACTTACTTTTCCCTTCAGCTGGAAAAGTAAGCAAAAGAGCCGCGACTTCCTGGTATTTCTTGTAAAATCACACTTTATCCTATCGGTGTAATCCAAGCCGTGTTAAGGGAAGTGAAAGAAATGAATAGATCTGCAACACTTCTCCGGATTACTTGAAGGCAGTGATTTATGATTGTTAATGCAGGGATAAAGCGCGCCTTTACTGCCAAATCCCAGAATGCCGATCTCTGCAAAAGGCAAAACCGGTAATTTATGAATGGTTGTTACCCATCGTACTGTCCCAACTACCATTCAGATCAGATAAACGGTTCCTAAGAACGATTCAATCCCCAGTGCCGGAAAAATCAAAACACAGATGCAGTTCATTCAAATCAGGAAAATCTTTCCTCCATGATTCTCTCCAGTGCATACATTTCATCTCTCAATTTTGCTGCCATGAGGAAGTCCATCTCTTTTGCAGCCAAAACCATATCCTTTTTAGTTTTTTCAATTGATTTTTGGAGTTCTGGCTTGGTCATGTATTGAACGATCGGATCTGCTGCAAGATTGTCGGTCATTTCCTTTTCAATGTATGCTTTTTGAACACCACCCTTGAAATCCATTACCGAAGTTTGCTCGATGATGGCTTCACGCGATTTTCCGATAGTTCGTGGCGTAATTCCATGTTTCGTGTTATATGCGATCTGTTTCTCTCTTCTCCGGTTAGTTTCGTCAATCGTAACGCGCATACTGGCAGTGATCTTATCGGCATACATAATTACTCGTCCGCGATCATTTCTGGCCGCTCTGCCGATGGTTTGTATCAAAGAACGCTCTGAGCGAAGAAATCCTTCTTTGTCGGCATCCAGGATGGCCACCAATGAAACCTCTGGCAGATCCAGTCCTTCACGAAGCAGGTTTATTCCGATCAAAACATCGAAAACACCTAGCCTCAGGTCCCGGAGTATCTCTACCCTTTCCAGTGTTTTCACCTCAGAGTGGATATATCGAACTTTGATTCCAAGGCGGTCCATGTATTTGGTCAGTTCCTCAGACATTCGTTTGGTTAATGTTGTAACCAGAATACGGTCGCCCATTTTAACCGTTTTATCAATTTCGTCCAGCAGGTCATCCACCTGATTGCCCACAGGCCTGATCTCTATTATAGGATCTAATAGCCCTGTCGGACGGATTACCTGTTCCACAAAAATACCTTCTGTTTGTTCCATTTCATAATCGCCCGGAGTAGCGCTTACATAAATCGTCTGAGGTGCAAGAGTCTCGAACTCATTGAAATTTAATGGCCGGTTATCTAGTGCAGCCGGTAAGCGGAAACCATATTCAACCAAAGATAGTTTTCTGGACCTGTCACCACCGTACATTGCACGTATCTGGGGCACCGTTACATGGCTTTCATCGATCACCATCAGATAATCCTTCGGAAAGTAATCCAGCAGGCAGAACGGACGCATACCCGGGGTTCTTCCATCGAAAAAACGGGAGTAATTTTCAATTCCGCTGCAGTATCCTAGCTCTCTGATCATTTCAAGATCATAGTTTACCCGTTCTTCCAGGCGTTTGGCCTCCAGGAATCGCTTTTCACTAATAAACTGCTGCTTTCGGCTTTCAAGTTCCTCCTGAATAGACCAGATGGATTCGGTAAAGCGCTCTTTGGGAGTGACGAATAAATTGGCCGGAAAAATGGCCATATGCGACATTTTTTCTATGGTCTTGCCTGAAGCAGGGTCGATGGTGCTGAGTTCCTCAATATCATCCCCGAAAAATGAAACACGATATGCAAAATCCATGTAGGCCGGATAAATATCTACCGTATCCCCTTTAACACGGAAGGTTCCACGGCGAAAATCGGTCGTGGTACGGGAGTACAATATTTCAACCAGGCGATGTAAAAATGCATTACGGCTTACCTTCGTCCCAACCGCGAAACGAAATACTGAGTTTGAAAAATCTTCAGGATTTCCCATACCATAAATGCAGGAAATGGACGAAACCACAATTACATCCCTTCGTCCCGACATAAGTGCGGAGGTTGTTCGAAGTCTGAGTTTCTCTATCTCCTCATTGATCTGAAGATCTTTTTCTATATAGGTATTTGATGAAGCTAAATAGGCTTCCGGCTGATAGTAATCGTAATAGGATACAAAGTAATTAACAGCGTTATCAGGAAAGAATTGCTTGAATTCACCATAAAGCTGAGCAGCCAATGTCTTGTTATGACTAAGGACAAGCATTGGTTTTTGTGTTTCCTGTACTACATTGGCAATTGTAAAGGTCTTGCCAGAGCCTGTAACTCCCAGTAAGGTCTGATAATGATCTCCATTATTTATTCCTTCTACCAGTTGTCTGATTGCTTCAGGCTGATCGCCGGTTGGTTTATATTCGGATGTTAGTTTAAATTCCATGGGATATTACAAAGATAATAAAGAAGAATTGAGTATTGTGTAAAGGCATCGTAATGACGACCTTTTGTGGAATTATAATACTGGCAACCTAAATCCTAACCAACCAACTAAAAGGAGTCAGAATGATGATTGCTAAATTGAAATTTTCTGACAAGAGAATAACAGATAACCGAAAAATTTAAGGTTAAAAACCACCCCCTTCCATCGCTCAAGCCAACACTCCCCCCGCCAGCGGTGGACAGCAAATCGGATAAGAAAATTTCGCTTAAGTGTAAATTATTTAATTTTAAGCACGATTTTTTATATGCTCCCAGTGTCCACCGCCGGCGGGGGAATTAAAGGGGGTGGTTCTTCTCAAATCCCTCAATAAACTCATTGATGTCTTATACTTAAATGAATTTAAATCACAATACTGCCATTGTTCAAAAGATTTCTCTTCGTACCTCCATGCCTAACGGCAGGCAGGCATCGAAATGACGACCAAGTTCACAACACCAACCGAAGGAAAAATCTCTTATCATCCGTTCGATAAAACAATAATTGTTTAAATAATTTCCTAAATTTAACTATGGCATTTATACTCAACGATACACGATCAGTAGCGAATCATTTTATTGCAGAATTACGTGATTCGGAGATTCAACAGGATAGTATGCGCTTCCGCAGAAATATGGAACGTCTGGGTGAAATATTTGCCTATGAAATCAGTAAGGGGTTTAAGTATGTTGAAACTGAGTTTGAAACCAGCCTTGGGACCTCAGAAATAGAGATCTTAAAGGAACAACCTGTACTGGCAACAATTCTGAGAGCCGGATTACCGCTGCATCAGGGGATGCTGAACTATTTTGACAAAGCCGACTCTGCATTTATTTCAGCTTACCGTAAAACTACAAAAGGACATAATTTTATTATTGAGATAGAATATATTTCTGCGCCCTCATTAGATGATAAGATCGTGATCATTGCTGATCCAATGATAGCCACGGGCGAAAGTATGGTTCTTTGCTGTAAGGAGTTATTACAGAAATACAAGATCAGAGAGCTTCATATTGTAGGTGTCATTGCCAGTAAGGTTGGAATTGAGCATGTAAAAGCAAATCTTCCGAAAGCAAAGCTCTGGATCGGTGCAATTGATGAAGAGCTGACCACAAAATCATACATCGTCCCTGGATTGGGTGATGCAGGAGACCTTTCCTATGGAGTGAAGGAGTAGTTTCTAAATTCTCTGAGATTATTTTTTAGCTCTTAGCCTAATATTAGCTTATTTTTGTGTTAAATACCTTAGCCATTATTTAATGCTTTATAACCACCTGTTTTTTGATCTGGACCATACTATTTGGGATTTTGATAGAAATGCAGAAGAAACCCTGCATGAACTCTACCATAGGTATAATCTAAAAGATTTAGGTTTACACTCAGCTGATAGATTTATTGAAACGTATACCATAAATAATCACCAGTTATGGGCAGATTATCATGTAGGTAAAATAAGTAAGCAGGTCCTGCGTGAAACCAGGTTTGCCAAGACATTTACTGATCTGGGAATTTCACCTGAGCATATCCCTCACCAGTTTGAAGATGATTATGTAACTATTTGTCCTACAAAAACCAATTTATTTCCACTGGCACACGAAACCCTGAGCTATCTGAAAAATAAGTACAAACTGCATGTGATATCCAATGGTTTTAAGGAATCAACGGAAATGAAGATCAATAATAACGGACTGGATGTGTATTTTGAAAATGTGATAATTTCTGAGGTTGTAGGTGTAAACAAGCCAGACAGAGCTATATTCGATCATGCTTTGAACCTTGCAGAAGCTCATGTTTCTGAAAGTATCATGATTGGGGATAGCATTGAAGCTGATATCAGGGGTGCTCAGGATTATGGGATGAAAGCGATCTATTTCAATCCTGAAGGAAAAGAAAAACCTGAGGATGTAGAACATCAGATAATTTGCCTGAGTGAACTAATTGGTATTTTATGAGTGCAGAGCGAGTAAATAATTCATTGCTTAAAACTATTTCAGTTTATGAGGCCCTTCTCGCCGGAGTTTCAGAAGAAACTTTTGCACAGAGTCCTTCTGATGGAAGCTGGTCTTATTCTGAAACCTATTCACATATTTTTCAGTCGGGCCTGCTATCTCTCCTGGCAATTGACAATTGTATTCAACAGAATGGTGAACTAAGCAGAAAACCGATCCACTGGATTCCCTGGTTAATTTTGTTTTTCGGCAGATTTCCTCCCGGAAAGATCAAAGCGCCAAAGCGAATTGCATCGATGGTTAAGAAAATTAGCAGGGAAGAGGCCAAAGCATTGATCCTAAAATTCAAATTGCGTCTCGGGGAGATTAGTCGTCAGGTTAATGCTGCAGATCCTCACCAAAAAATTAAACATCCCCGTCTTGGACTCCTGAATGCAAAGCAATGGTTCAGGTTTATTGAGGTGCATACTATTCATCATACCAGGCAGCTAAAGCGAATTGAAAAGCAGCTTGGAAAAGTTTGATGGATTTTTCAGACAAATGAACCACAAGCCGTGACATGCAGATATCTCATTGAAATACAAAATATAAGCTTGAAGTTTTGCTTCAGGTTTGGTTAGATTGAGGAATAAACTTAAACAAAGACGAGTATTTATCATCCTATAAGCACTCATCCAACTCGTATCGCAAACTAGCTCTCAGCAAAACATAGTAGCTCTGAATTTCAGCTATAAGTACTAACTTTGAATTTAGCCAAACCAAACGCACAAGGTAATAATAGATGATCCAGCAATTCAGAAGCATAAACCCATTAAACATCATTCTTCTGATTGGAATTGCTATTTTACTGAGAATAGGAATTTTCATTGATATGCCTCAGCAGATCAGTTTCGAATTCATGGAGCCATTTGCCAGGTTATTACTGGATATTCCGCTGGAAAGCGCCTTTAGTCCATTAGCGAATATATTGGTAGCCTTATCCATTTTAATCATTCAGGCATTAATATTTAATAGGATCATCAATTCCTATGGCCTTCTGGGAAAACCAACTTTCCTGCCAGCTTTGCTTTACGTAACCGCCGGAAGTTTGCTGGCACCCTTTCTGCTTTTGAGTCCAACTTTGATCTGCAATTTTTTGATTCTTTGGATGATTGAAAAATTTTTAAGTGTCTACAAAAGGGCTGAAGTAAGCTCAGTGATGTTCGATCTGGGCATGCTTGTAGCTTTAGGTACATTGATATATTTTCCTTTTATTTCGATGTTGCCTCTGATGTGGATCAGTCTGATAATCTTCAGACCCTTTAACTGGAGAGAATGGATCGCAGTAATAATAGGTTTTATCACCATCTTTTTCTTTTTGGCAGTATTCTATTTTTGGAACGATTCTCTTGATAAATTCTATGAAATATGGCTGCCCTTAGCAACCAGATTTCCTACGAATCTTCGAATCAATCTGTATGATTCTTTGGTTCTAATTCCCGTAGTGATCATTCTTGTGCTCGGTTTTTTTCAATTGCAGAAGAACTTCTTCAGAAGTGTAGTGCAACTCCGGAAATCATTCCAGCTGCTTTTCTTTATGTTTATAATTGGGCTTGCATCGTTTTACTTAAAGCAGAACCTGGTTTTATATCATTTCTTACTATGTGCCCCACCGGCGGCGGCCCTGATGGCATACTACTTCCTTTATGCAAATACCCGCTGGTTATATGAGAGTTTATATTTCATACTTTTTGGTTCAATAATTTATTTCCAGTTATTCTGATAAAAATCAGGCTTTAACCTTTTTTAACACAATTCAGGACTGCCAATCTCAAAATTTGAATAGATTTGTATCATAAATTTCTGTATCCATATTTTACCTGAAAATAAAGTATTGAAGACATAATGGATGTTTTAAAACAGGTAATGAGGCATGATGCGGTTCGACTATTGCGTAAACGTAATGATCTGCCTGATGCAGATTTTACCGTTAATTCTGTAAATGCTTAATGGCACAACTGGTTATTGATATTGGTAATTCACGTACCAAGCTTGCAGTTTTTCAGGGGACTAAGCTTCTTAGGTCTGAGAAAGTGCCGAAGCTGGATACGACTATTTTAAGTCAATTTCTCAATAGCCCAGAAATAACACATAGTATAATTTCATCCGTAAATGATGAGATTACAGGTCTGGAGGATCTTCTAAAAGAGAAGACACACTATATCCGGTTTTCTGCCCTGCTACAAACAGGAATAGTAAACAACTATAAAAGTCCTGCAACTTTGGGATTAGACCGTCTTGCAGGAATATTAGGGGCAAGGTCTTTATTCCCTAAAAGGAATTGTCTGGTTATCGATGCCGGAACCTGTATCACTTATGATGCTATTGATAAGGATGGTGTTTATGAAGGCGGGAGTATATCACCTGGCTTGAAAATGAGGCTTAAGGCTATGCATAATTTTACCGGAAGGCTCCCGGAAGTTGAGCTAATTGAATATAATGACTGGCAAGGCTATGATACAATGTCTGCCATGCTTTCAGGAGTAGTGAATGGGAGTTTTGAGGAGGTTAAAGGGTTTATTGAGATCTATAATTCAAAATATTCTGAATTACAAGTGGTTCTCTGTGGTGGGGATTCGATTTTTTTTGATTACAGGCTTAAAAATAGCATCTTTGCACACGCTTTAAAAACCGAACCCGATTTGGTACTAATTGGTTTAAATGAAGTTATCCAGCAAAATGATTAAAATAGTTAAAAATATATTCTTCTGTCTCCTGTTTGCAACGGTTCTGCCTGCAACTGCACAAATTACTTCAAGCTCCCCATATTCACAGTTTGGATTAGGCGACCTGAAAGGTTCTCTTCTGCCCCAGAACAGGGCAATGGGTGGATTGAGTCAGGGTGTGCGTAAGCCGGGTTTATATGATAATATTAACCTTGCAAATCCTGCATCTTACTCAACACTTGAGCTGACAACCTTTGACGTGGGTGCTTCTATGGATATTCGTAAATTAAGCAAGAGCGGAATTTCCGGAAAGAACCAGTTAAACTCAACATTGAGCCATATCACGTTCGGAGTACCTGTTAACAGGTTTTCAGCAATTAGCTTCGGACTTGTACCATACACCGACCTGGGATACCAGTTTAGTAATGCAGGATTGGTTGATACCAACAAGGTAAATTACATTTATTCAGGTGAAGGCGGTATTTCAAAAGCCTATATGGGCTATGGCTTTAAGCTTGGAAAGAAATTTAGCTTTGGATTTAATTTAGCATACCTTTTCGGAAACCTTAAACAAAACAGGGCTTTCGAATTTGCTAATGAACTAACCACTGTCTTTAACTCCCGTACGCAATACAGTAATGCTGTTGGTGGATTAAGTTATGATTACGGACTTCAATACTCATCTGAGATCAATGATAAAACTAAGTTCATCTTTGGTTATACCGGAAATGCAGGAAGCAGTTTAAACTCCAGAAATAATACAGTTACTACCCGATACAGAAAAGATGTACTTGGTGATGAATTGGCTACAGCAGATAGTACCTTCTTTGCTGAAGGGACTAAAAATAAAATCAATATGCCTTTAACGCATACTGCTGGTTTTGCATTCGAAAAAACCAATGGATGGTTAGTAGGTGCAGATGTTAGCTACAGCAGATGGTCAGATTACAGAGAAGGAAATTCAAATCCAGGATTAAATGACAGTTATGGTATTGTTGTTGGCGGACAAATAACGCCAGATGCGAATGCGATAACTAACTATTTTAAATTAGTTGATTACAGGTTTGGAATAAAGTATGATAAGACCTTTGTTCAGATCGGCAACAATGATATAAACCAATATGCAGTAACTTTTGGATTTGGTTTTCCACTTCCTCGTAACAGATCCAGTTTCTACAAAATTAACTTGTCTGCTGAGTTGGGGCAGCGTGGTACTGAGAAAAACGATCTGGTTCGCGACCGCTATGTTAACATAAATCTTGGTTTCACACTCAATGATAAGTGGTTCCAGAAAACCTATATTGAATAATATATGAAAGTCCGGCGCTGCATATACGGTGCTGTATTTTTTATTGGGATAGTTCTGCAATTTGCTTGTGAGAATAATCTGCGCGAAGTCGAAAAGATTTCCGCAAAGAAACTGATCGTACCGGTTGATAAATCTACAGGTGTTGAAATCATTTACAGCGATTCCGCTCACGTTAAAGCCAAGCTGATCACCCCCGAGTTATTGAATTTCAAAACTGAAAAACCTTATATCGAAATGAGGAAGGGAGTAACTGTGATCTTTTTCGACCAAAATCAGCAGGAATCCAGCAGAGTAAGATCAGATTATGCAATTCGTCGTGAACGCGAAAATAGGGTAGAACTCAAACGAAATGTGGTAGTTACCAATATCAAAGGGGAAACTTTTAAATCGGATGAGCTGATCTGGGATGAAACCAAAAAGCGCTTTTTTTCCAATAAACTTGTTAGTATTACTTCCAAAGATAATGTGTTGCATGGGACCAGCTTCTGGGCCAATGAAGATTTTTCGTACTATGAGATTGTACAATCAACCGGAGATCTGAGGTTGACCGGGGAGCAGGGGTTTTAATTCTCAATTATTCAAATTGAAGGCAATAGTAACTAAGAAACCGGCCCATTAGCGGGTGAAAGATCTTTGTGAAAGCAATTATAGAACTGTTTTGTTAAACCACCAATCAGAAGAAAATTAGGGGTTAATCGGAGGAAATAGAACTTAAAACCACCCCCTGCCAGCGTTAAGGCATAACGCTCCCCCCGCCAGCGGTGGACAGCATGTCGGATAAGGCAATTGCATTAATGGGTTACTATTTTTAGATATATCAAATTTTTCAGTCCGCCCAGTGTCCACCGCTGGCGGGGGAATAAAAGGGGGTGGCTCTGACTGTGTATCGTCCTGAAAAGAGTTTACCGTTCTTGAATTGACCTTGAATTATAAAGCAATTGGTTTCTAGGAACCTGCCCTTCAGGAGGTGAGTAACCTTGGATATTGAGTCAATAGGTTTACTAACCCGATAAATCCTAGAATATCTACCTTTTGTTCATGACTTGTCTATCCACCCACCATTCCAAACCCTTTTACCCTTTATTTGTTATACAATTCAAAGAAATTTTTACCTGAAAACAAGCTCAGTTTTATAATCTGCTCATTATCAAAATTGTTAATTTTCTGATTCTCTAATTTTCTCTTGTTTATTTTTCAAAATTTGTATCTTGCGCCCTCTTTTAAAATTAGTATAAAAAATACGGATATGGGAATAATGAGTTTTTTGCGGAACCGTGCAGGGATAATCATCGTTGGGGCTATTGGTTTTGCAATTATTGCTTTCTTAGTAAGCGATGCGGTACAAATGGGCGGATCATTTCTGCATGCTGATCAAACAGAAGTTGGCGAAGTTGATGGTGAAGCAATTCCAATCCTGGAATTTAATGAGCAGGTAGAACTGAACACGAATAACTTTAAGCAACAAATGGGTCAGAGTAATCTGGATCCACAGATGACATCCTATATAGTTGAAAATACCTGGAATCAATTCGTGTCTAAGCTTCTGATGAAGAAAGAGATGAATCGATTAGGTTTACAGGTTAGCAAGAATGAACTGAATGATTTAGTTACAGGAAAAAATCCTGATCCACAGATCATCCAAAACTTTGGTGATCCTAAAACGGGTCAGTTAAACAGAATGCAGCTAAATTCTTTCCTGGATAATGTTAAGACTCAGCCAAGCGACAGTCCGGTGAGCCAGCAATGGACCGCCTTCCTGTTAAATATTCGTGAAGGTAAAATGGCGCAGAAATATACTAATCTGATTAAGAACAGTATTTATGTGACCACTCTTGAAGCAAGAGAAGATTATAGCCAGCGTAATAAATTGGCAAATTTCAGTTATGTAAATCTTGATTATAATTCAGTTCCTGATAATCAGGCTAAAATTACTGATCAGGATTACAGTGACTATTATAATGAGAATAAGTTTCGTTTCAAGAATCCATCTGAAAGCAGATCTTTTGAATACATAGTATTTGATGCAAATCCTTCAAAAGCTGATTCAGCTGAAGTGATAGCAGCAGTTCAAAAAATTGCAGCAGATTTTAGAACTTCAACAAACGACTCTTTATTTGTTAGTATAAACTCTGAAACAAAATTGCCGGTTAACTATGTTCGAAGAGGACAATTAGATCCGGCTTTAGACTCATTAGTATTTAAGGCTTCAAGTGGAACTTTTATTGGTCCGATATTCACAAATGGATCCTATAAAATGGCTAAAGTTATTGATGTTAAGGTTGGTCCCGACTCAGTAAAGGCAAGTCATATATTAATTAATCCTGCTGCTGAAGGTGGTATCGACAAAGCAAAATCAAAAGCTGATTCAATAAGGAATTTAATTTCAGGTGGAGCCAGCTTTACCGAATTAGCCGCTAAATTTGGAACCGATGCTTCCAAAGATACTGGAGGTGATCTTGGTACGTTTGCAAGAGGTTCGATGGTTCCTGCTTTTGAGGAAGCTGTATTCAACGGGCAGACTGGTGATTTGAAAGTGATAACAACTCAGTTTGGAGTTCATGTAATTAAGATCAATGCACAAATTGGTTCTTCAAAGGTTGTAAAAGTAGCGTTGGTTGATAAATCATTATCAACAAGTAATAAAACTCAGCAGGAAGCATATGCAAAAGCAACATCTTTCCTTGCTGCGGCAAAGAATGATAAGGCATTTGATGAAGAATCCAAGAAATCAGGATATACTAAACAATTAGCGGAAAATGTAATACCTACCCAGGCTGCTGTTGAAGGTTTGGATAATTCCCGTGAAATGATCAGATGGGTTTTTGGATCGGATAAGGGTGATGTTTCAAATCAGGTATTTGAAATGGGCAATAAATTTGCTGTGGCAAAGGTTGTTGATGTATTTGAAAAAGGCACATTGCCTTTAGATCAGGTTAAGAAGCAAATTGAGCCAATGGTTATTAAACGCGCCAAGGCACGTTTACTTTTAGAGAACATGAACAAAGCAGTTACAGGCTCAACTTCTATTGAGCAGGTTGCTCAAAAGGCTGGTAAGCCGGTAACACCTGTGCAGAATATTGTATTTGCAAATCCTGTTATTCCCGGACTTTCACAGGAGAATAAATTGGTTGGTACCATTTTTGGGTCACAGCCAGGTAAATTATCAAAACCTATCGAAGGTGATCAGGGAGTTTATGTTTTTGTGGTAAATGGTTTTAGTAACCCTGCACCCCTCACCAATGCCTTTAAACAAAAGGTTCAGGTTGCTCAGAGCATTCAGCAACGTGCTTCAGGTGAAGCATATAAAGTTTTACGCGATAATTCAGATATTAAAGACAACCGCGTAAAATTCTTTTAACACCTTATTTCATTAACTTTACATCCGGAAGTGATTCTATCGCTTCCGGATTTTTTGTTTTAGCCGGTATCATAATTCTGGACCGGACAGTTCAATAATCTTTAATTCAAGTAAATGGACATTCAGGAAAATATTATTAATAAGGTAGCCCAGAGCGGCCTTGTGAGCCTTGATCTTTCAGACCTTTATCCTGCCGGTGAACGCTATTTTTACGATATAAAGGATAATCTCTTTCATGGCCTAATGCTCAGAGAGAAAGATTTTAGAGAATTTATTAAAGGGCATAACTGGGAATCCTATTCAGGCAAGCATATTGCCATAGGTTGCTCAGCTGATGCAATTGTACCAACATGGGCCTATATGCTTCTGGCTAACAAGATGGCTCCGTTTGCTAAAACTGTAGTCTTTGGGGACCTTAAATTACTTGAGACGATTCTTTTTGAACGTGAATTGAGCAAAATGGACATGGAAAAATACCGTGATCAGCGGGTGGTGGTTAAAGGATGCGGTGAAATTGCCGTTCCTGATGCTGCCTATATTGATATTACGGTAAAATTGTCTGCTGTTGCTAAAAGTATCATGTACGGTGAACCCTGTTCAACGGTTCCTATTTTTAAGCGTTCCGGATCAATTCCGGATCAAGTCCGGAATGACACGGATCAAGCCCGGAATGACATGGGGCAAGCCCGGAATGATTCCGGATCAAGTCCGGAATGACACTTATAGAAGTTCGGAGTGACGATAATTAATTACGGAATGACTATTGATATAAAGGAATTGTTGTCGGAAAGACCGGCCTTTATTGAAAAAATATGCTAAGAAAATTATTAATTATTTTTCTGTTATTAACGGGTTCGTCTGCATTCGCGCAGGGACTTAAGAGTAATGGTGAGCCAGTATTTAAAGTTGGTGAAAAGCTTCAATACAGGCTTCGTTATGGTTTTATTACCGCTGCTGAAGCATCCATAAGAGTGGAAGAAACCACTGCAATATTCGATAATAAGCCAGTTTATCATCTGATAGCAGAAGGGCGGACAGCAGGGTCATTTAATGTTTTCTATAAAGTCAGAAATCGGTATGATTCCTATGTTGACCAGGAGACTATGAGTCCATACCTTTATACAGAGAATATTCGTGAAGCAAATTATCGCCGCAGTGATAAGGCACGCTTTTACCAGGATGAAAAAAAGGTTGTTTCCAATAAAGGTACATTTAAAGGTAATGGACAGACATTTGATGTTGTATCAGCTTATTACTTCGCACGCAACCTGAATATTTCGAAGCTTCAGGTGGGAGATAAATTTAGTATGGATTATTTTCTGGATGACGGAATTAGCAAAATGGAGGTGCAGTATATTGGAAAAGAGGTAGTTAAAACTTCTCTGGGATATATACGATGTATCAAGTTCAGCCCATCGATACAGCCTGGAAGAATATTCAGAAAGAATAGTAAATTATATCTTTGGATCACGGACGATGCAAACCGTATTCCGGTTAAGGCTCATGTAGAAATACTTGTTGGGTCTGTTACACTTGAGTTAATGTCTGCCGAAGGACTGAAATATTCCATGGGAACGGCTAAATAATAAATTATGATTGAAGTAAAGAATACCCTGGTTCACGAGGATATAGTAAGTGAAAATTTTGTTTGCAACCTGAATAAATGTAAGGGGATATGTTGTATTGAAGGTGATTCCGGTGCACCTCTGGAACGGTCGGAGCTTGCTATTCTTGATGAAATATATCCCAGTGTTAAACCTTATATGACCGAAAAGGGGATTGCAGTGATTGAAGAATTTGGCACCTATGTCAAGGACTTTGAAGGCGATTATACCACACCCTGTGTTGACACTAATAAAGAGTGTGCTTATGTCATTATGGAGAATGGTATTAGTAAGTGTTCCATTGAGAAAGCTTATGAAGAAGGGAAAATAGGATGGAAGAAACCAATTTCTTGTCATTTATATCCCATTAGAATTACTAATTATCCGGAGTTCGAGGTTCTTCATTATGACCGATGGAATATCTGTAGTCCGGCATGCAGTTTTGGAAATGAATTAAAAGTTCCGGTTTATCAGTTCCTAAAGGAGCCACTTATCAGGAAATATGGAGCTGACTGGTATAATGAGCTTGTTGAAAAAGCCAAATGAGATAATTAGTAAATTAGGAAATGAGTAAATTAGCAAATGGGAGTGATGTCTAATTACGAAGAATCTTCTTCGCGCCTGAATAAAGTTTCATTCGGTTCAGATTAGTACAGTAATAAATAATAGCAATCGAGATTTTACAACCTATAACGTACAACTTAGGACTTATAACTTAATACTTACTACTTTTAACTTTCCCTAATGAAAGGAATCATACTCGCAGGAGGCTCGGGGACGAGGCTTCATCCGCTTACTCTCGCTGTCAGCAAGCAACTCATGCCGGTTTACGATAAGCCGATGATCTATTATCCTTTATCTACCCTCATGCAGGCTGGTATCAAAGATATTCTGATCATTTCTACACCACACGATCTTCCAAATTTTGAAAAACTGCTGGGTGATGGGTCAAGAATAGGTTGTAACTTCTCCTATGCAGAACAGGCTATCCCAAATGGGCTGGCACAGGCTTTTGTGATTGGAGAGGAATTTATTGGGAATGATGATGTGGCTCTTATACTTGGCGACAATATTTTTCATGGCGATTCCATCAGTAATCTATTGCCATCTATACAAAACCCTGAGGGAGGTGTTGTATTTGCCTACCAGGTTTCTGATCCTGAACGCTATGGTGTAGTAGAGTTTGATAAGGATTTTAATGCTTTATCCATCGAGGAAAAGCCGCTGAAGCCGAAATCTAATTATGCAGTGCCAGGTTTATATTTCTATAATAATTCAGTTGTTGATATAGCAAAAAATATACAGCCATCACCGCGCGGAGAATATGAAATAACAGATGTGAACCGTGAATATTTAAGACAGAATAAGCTTAAGGTAGGTGTATTAAGCCGCGGAACGGCATGGCTTGATACCGGGACATTCAGCTCACTAATGCAGGCTGGTCAGTTTGTTCAGGTTATTGAAGAAAGACAAGGTTTAAAGATCGGTTGTATTGAAGAGATTGCCTATCAAATGAAATTTATTAATAAGGAGCAACTAAGAAAAATCGCTGAACCGCTCAGGAAAAGTGGTTATGGGGAGTATCTTTTGGGATTGACGAGGTAGATTAATTAGGCTTTCTATCTGGTATGGAAATTACCTTTAAAATTGTAATTTTAGATTACATGACTAATTACTTTTTCCTAAAATAGGTTTAAATAGCAATCAAAACCACCCCCTTCCGGCGCTCAAGCCAACACTCCCCCCGCCAGCGGTGGACAGCATAACGGATAAAGAAATTGCATTCAATATTGGATTTTTAGTTTACATCAAAATTCCCTAGACTCCCAGTGTCCACCGCTGGCGGGGGAATTAAAGGGGGTGGTACCTTCGCCAAAATCCTGATAAACAACATTTCCATAAAAATCTTTCCTCCATTGCACTCTTTTTAAAAAATCACTTATCTTGTTGTATGATTTTGATTAAATAAATTATTAAAAACCGATTGTGTCCCAAAAAAATATAAACATGAAAAACAACCGCAGAGATTTTCTAAAAATCGCCGGAATGGCAGGGATTGGTGTGGCAGGAGTAAGTGTGATCAGCAGCCTTTCAGCTTGCAATGATTCCGGTCAGGTTTCAAAGGTTCCGGTAGCGACAGAAGAAAATATGGATGTAAGTAAACAAAGTATCATTGGTTTATATGGATCATGGGCCTATTCAATAACTGAAAATAAGATCCCTGATTACTCTTTCAGGAACACGAAATGGCAGGATATTGAAAAGTGGAGGGTGGCGGCAAAGGAGCGCGTTCAGGATCGTTTGGGTATACCTGATATTGGCGGTACCCCAAAAGTTACCGTCAGGAAGCAATTTACATATGACGGATTACATATCGAAGAATTAAGCTGGTCTTTACCTTACGGTCGTACTACTGAGGCAATTTTATTGAAACCTCAAAATGCTAAAGGTGCATTACCTGCTATTCTTGCCTTTCATGATCATGGAGCAAATAAATACTTTGGAACCAGAAAAATCACCAAAACATCTGATAAGCAGCATCCTGATATTGTATCTCATCAAAAGGAGTACTACAGTGGCTTAGCATGGGCAAATGAAATTGCTAAACGTGGCTATGTGGTGTTAGTTTCAGATGCATTTCCTTTTGCAAGCCGCAGAGTGATGCTTCAGGATGTTCCGGCTGATCAAAGGAATGGCTTAAACGATCAAAACCCCGAAGATTCTGCGAATATAAAGGCCTACAATACTTGGGCTGCTGCACATGAACATACAATGGCCAAATCTTTGTTTAGTGCAGGGACAACCTGGCCGGGGGTATTTTTTGCGGAAGATCAGAAAGCACTTGACGTATTGTGCGCCCGCAAAGATGTTGATGCAACAAAAGTTGGTTGTGGCGGCTTGTCGGGAGGTGGAATGAGGACAGTTTTTATGGGCGGGCTCGATCCGAGGATCAAATGTGCAGTATGTGTAGGATTCCTTACCACCTGGAAAGATTTCATTCTTCATAAATCATTTACCCATACCTGGATGACCTATGTTCCTATCCTTCCAAAGGAAATGGATTTTCCTGAAATTCTGGGACTGAGAGCACCGCTTCCAACCCTGGTGCTGAATGATACTCATGACGGACTCTATACGCTCCCAGAAATGGAGGCTGCAGATAAAATATTGGCTGAAGTTTACAAAAAGGCAAATGCCACAGATAAATACAAATGCTCCTTCCATCCGGGGCCGCATAAGTTTGATAGTAAGATGCAAACCGAGGCATTTGATTGGTTTGATCAGTGGTTGAAAAGTTAATTTGTCGATGAGAGAATTAGCAAATTAGCAAATGAGAAAATTAGCAAATGGGAAGGCTGTGTAGGGCGGAACTTCTCTGGTGCTCGCGTTTCGCGCGTTCCTTCCCTATCCGTAAAGTTTAGCGCAGTGTCTCCAATGGTCAATAAAAAAGAGTCCCCTGACTCCACATTGTAAATAAATTTTACTGATCGAAAACCAAAAAATCATTGATTCAGAATAAATTCCTGACCTTGAAATATGGTATATTGTTGTTGTATTTTCAGGACTGAAACTATTGCCCCCACTTTCCTAAAATCCAACTGAATTTAACTTATTGATATGGCAAAAAACAAGAAAATAGAAGTCAAAGGAACGGAAATTGCTATTTTTCAAGGTGAAATGAGTGATTACATTTCACTTACCGATATGGCACGTTACCGGGATACTGAAAGAACAAACTATATCATTCAAAACTGGATGCGAACCAGAAGTGCGATTGAGTTTTGTGGACTTTGGGAGCAAATGTATAATCTCGATTTTAAAAGCATCGAATTCGATGCCTTTAAAAATGAGTCAGGGTCAAACAGTTTTTCACTTACACCTCAAAAATGGATTGACTCTACAAATGCTAAAGGCATAATTTCAAAATCAGGAAGATACGGTGGTACTTTTGCACATCGTGATATTGCTTTTGAATTTGCTACATGGATAAGTGCCGAATTCAAATTCTATTTTATAAAAGAATTTCAGCGCCTCAAAGCCGATGAAAGCGACCGTCTAAAATTGGACTGGAACCTGCAGCGAACTTTAGCTAAAGTAAATTACCATATCCATACCGATGCCATTAAACAAAATCTGATACCGCAAGCGCTTGCAAAAGATAAAATAAACTTTGTGTATGCCGATGAAGCCGATATGCTGAATATGGCTTTGTTTGGAATGACCGCAAGGCAATGGAGAGAAGTCAATCCCAAAGCTGAAGGCAATATCCGGGATATGGCAAGTATTGAACAATTGGTGGTCTTATCCAATATGGAAAGCATCAATGCCATATTAATACATCAGGGATTGCAACAAAATGTACGCCTCGAACAATTAAACACCATCGCCATCACTCAAATGAGCTCATTGCTGGCCAATAAACAATTGAAACGATTGAAATAAACACCATAGGACTTAAAATCTTTTTTCCTGTCCGATTTCTAAGCGCAGCGTCTACGGATGTTCAATAAAAAGGAGTATTTCGACTCGTTTATAAAAATAAATACGCTTCTATTTTTATCCTTAAAGTCAAATTTGTTCTTGGTTTCACGAAGGTCCCTCTCCTGCTGAAGGGCAGGATTCGGGATGACAATTGTTTTAGATTGATTTTAATCTTTTTTTAGGCAAATTAATTTCTTTTAATCTTGCTATAAATTGAAACGGGATTTTAGGCGTCATGCCTTTTCCCCCCAGCAGCAGTAAATCAAAAGCAAAAAAGGGGCTATGTGAGAATGGGAAGGGCATTGTTTTACCCTTCAGTAAAACGCAGCCCGTGTTTTGCTTTTTGTGTGCGGCTGGTCTGCGCCGGCTGCCTTGTCCAAAGGACTCCTTGAGAGTGGGAAAAAATGGGCTTTTGTTTCTTTTGGCCTTCAAAAGAAAGAAATATCAGTGCTTGCGCAGCGCGTGCTCGAAAAAAGAACCACCCCCTTTAATTCCCCCGCCGGCGGTGGACACTGAGCGTCTAGGAAAATTTGACTAATACTGAAATAAGTTTACAGGTTTCACGATTTCCCTCACCGTTAGCGCACGCGTTTCGCGTGTGCTTATGTAATTTAAATCTTTATAAATATCTTTTTCCTGTACAAAAAATACATCATTAACCATACCAGTGCAAGTCCGCCGAGCGCTTCAAGTGCATTATGAAAGGGTTCCGGTACCGGAGCATATAATCCGGCGAAAAGAATATGTGATGTATGAGCAAAATCAATAAAATGGTAAGCAAGGTAAATTGTTAATGAATTCATACCTATAACCTGGAAAAAGAAGGCCCATCTCTGGTATTTTAACATATCAATGATATAATAAAAGAGGCCTAAGAAAATAAATGCCATTCCGGATGTAAGAAGAATAAATGAACTGGTCCAGAGGTGTTTATTAATAGGGAAATGAAGACTCCAGATAAGTCCTATAACTATTCCTGCAATACCTGCCAGTAATAGATATGACAATTTCTTGCCGTCTTTCCAGCTTGTTCTTAGCATATCGCCTGCAAGAGATCCCAAAACTGTAAGACAAAGAGCGGGAAACTGAGTCAGGAGGCCGTTTTCATCATATGTTTTTTGCAGAAGTCTTCCGGGAAGAAAATGCCTGTCAAACCAACCGACCAAATTTCCTTCCATAGTGAGATTTCCAGCGCCAAAGCCCGGAACAGGAATAAGGAAGAGTACAGCATAATAAGTTAATAAAATTCCGGCAACCCAGATTATTCGGTTTTTCCATGAAAAATTTAGATATAAGAGAGTAGCCAGAAATCCCGCCACCCCAATTCTGCCAAGCACACTTGCCACCCGAATCTGAGAAGGTTCAAAAAAAGTGACGGGTTGATTTTTATCCAGGATCCCCAAAACGATTAGAAGCAACATTCTTCGGAATGCTTTTTTATACAGTTCAGATTTGCTGAGCCCTTTTTCAATGCCTTTTATAAGCGAGAAAGGAATGGAAACACCTGCAATGAACAGAAAGAGTGGGAATATGAAGTCGTAAAAAGTAAAACCATTCCAGGCCGGATGTTTTAATTGTTCAGCTATCCAGTCTACCCAAGCTAACCCGGTTTTATTCTCCAGTAATACCAGAAATGTACCACCGCCTGCGATCAGAAGCATGTCAAAACCGCGAAGTGCGTCGATGGAGAGTAGTCGTTGGGGTTTAGTGACTGCAGGGTGAGGGTTTGTTTGATTTTGTATTTTCATTTCTTAGGTGAGGGCTATTTTAATATTAAAATACAATACTTTACCTGAAAAATATACAAATTAATTAATATTTAGGTTGTTCTGCTGCTGCCGAGGAGAGAATGAGATTATTAAAGGATTGGGAGGTTCAGGCTGGAACCGATAGTTATCGGTTGATAAATCGTGGGAGAGGTTCCAGACTCCGCGAAATGACAAATCGTGAGGGAGGTTCCAGCCTCCGCTGGAATGACAAATCTGGAGGGAAGTGAGGAGATTCCAGCCTCCGCTGGAATCGGTTCTGGTTACTTACCTAATTTAACGAACCAATCCGCTGCAAGATCATGCCAGTCGGGGTTATGTTTTTCAATTAAATTATTTTTCCAGGATCGTTGCCAGACCTTTAGTTGTTTTTCCCTGGCGATAGCTAAGTTCACATCAGCAAATACTTCATACCACACAAGAATATTGCAATTGTATTTACTGGTGAATCCATAAACGAGCTTTCTTTTATGCTCATATACTCTTCTACGGATATTGTTTGTAAAACCGATATACAAAACGCTATGATATTTATTAGCAAGCATGTAAACAAAATATTCCTTCATCCCTCAAAATTGCAATCCCCTAAATACCTAAAGAAAATAAATGAGTAATAGGACCGCATCATTTATTATACGGTTCCGCATTGCGATTCCAGCGGAGGCTGGAATCTCCACTACTCCCCTCTAAAGCTTGTCATTCCAGCGGAGGCTGGAACCTACAACCCTAAACAACGCATGTCATTCCAAGGCTGGAATCTCCTCAAATCTCCATCATGATTTTTCAACCGATAACTATCGGTTCACACGAAGGATTGAACCTCTTAAAATATTCCACACAGCATCATACCCAAATAGCCTAACCGGACTCTTAACTGAAATGTAGAGAAACAAGGCTAAACCGTGATATAGCTTATTTTAAAATACAAATATTCACACGAATATATTTTATTCAACCTCTTCTGTACAATCAAGCAAAATTCTTCTTAAATTTCTCCTCATGTTCAATTAACAACAGAACCTCATGAAAAATAACCGCAGAGACTTTATTAAGATAGCCCTTCCGGCTTTCGCCGGAATGACAACAGCTCTCGCCGTTCCAGCCTTCGCCGGAACCGATAGTTATCGGTTGACAAACGCAGCACCCAGGAATGAAAATATAGATTCATCAGCTTATTTGAATCGTCCTCAGAATTTCAATATGTCAGGGTATGCTGCTCCAAAATTAGAGACAGTTCGTATAGCTTTTATAGGTACCGGTAACCGTGGTTCAGCTGCTGTGGGCAGGATGAGTAAAATAGGCGGAGTTGAGATCAAAGTTATCTGTGATTTACGCCCTGAAAAGGCCAATGCTGCTCTAAAACGAATTGAAGGTTCTGGACAGAAACCTGCCCTGGTCACTGGAAATGCTGAAGCCTGGAAAAAAGTATGCGAGCGTGATGATATTGATCTGATCTATATTGCAACTCCATGGGCATTACATACACCAATGGCTGTTTATGCTATGGATCACGGGAAACATGTTTGTACAGAAGTTCCTGCAGCTACCTCAATCGAGGAGTGCTGGCAACTGGTAGAAAGTTCTGAAAGGAACCGGAAGCATTGTATGATATTGGAAAATTGCTGCTATGATTTCTTCGAGTTGCTCACTTTGAATATGGCAAGACAGGGTTTCTTCGGAGAAATTGTTCATGCTGAAGGGGCTTATATTCACGATCTTTTGTCTGGTGATTTCTCTAAAGATAAATACTATGACTTCTGGCGACTCAGAATGGATGCTAGCAGGAAGGGTAATTTATATCCTACCCATGGCCTGGGACCAGTTAGTCAGGTGATGAATATTAATCGGGGCGACAAAATGGATTACCTGGTTTCAGTTTCAACAAATGATTTTATGATGGGCGAAATGGCTAAGAAACTTGCGGCCACTGATGACCTGTACAAGCAATTTGTAGGAAAGCCTTTCAATGGAAATATGAATACCACTACTATCCGGACCAGCAAAGGTAAAACCATTATGCTGCAGCATGATGTAACCTCACCAAGACCTTATTCGAGAATTCATTTGTTAAGCGGGACAAAGGGTACAGCACAGAAATATCCTTTACCGGGCAAAATTTCCACAAGTCATGAAGGTTGGATCTCTGAAGCAGATTTTAAAATACTGGAAAAGAAATATGAACCTGCTATCGTAAAAAAGGTGGGTGAGCTGGCAAAGCAGGTTGGAGGGCATGGTGGGATGGACTTTCTTATGGACTGGCGTAATATCGACTGCCTCAGAAATGGATTACCTGTTGAACAGGATGTGTATGATGCAGCACTCTGGAGTTCAATTTTTCCATTGAGTGAATGGTCTGTAAATAACCGATCCAATTCTGTTGACGTTCCTGATTTTACCAGAGGAGCCTGGAAAACCAATGTGCCGGTGGATATTTCAATGTCGAGGGGTGGGAATACGGAGGTGAAGTTGTGATGGGTTGTCAGTTATCAGTTATCAGTTATCGGTTGTCAGGATGTGCAATTTGTAAATGAATACAAAATTTCTTTGTTCCTTGCTCCTTAATCTTTGCTCAGTGTATATTAATCACAGCATAGAGAAATCTGTTAGTTAGGGGTAAGGTTATGATGTAAACCCATTTTAGGACAAAACTATTCAAGAACCACCCCCTTTAATTCCCCCGCTCCAATGTAGTCCTTCGGACCGGCGGGGGACACTGGGCGCCTATGAAAATCGTGCTTAAAAATTAAATTACCTATACCTAAACGAAATTTTCTTATCCGATTTGCTGTCCACCGCTGGCGGGGGGAGTGGAGCCATTAGCGCTGGATGGGGGTGGCATTATTGTATAATTAGTTAGTAATTAGGTGGTTAGTAATTAGTGGTTAGATGGTTAGGACTAAGGCTGCTAATTAGTTAAGGCACTAATTATTCCCTAAAACCTTGTCATTTCGTAAATGCGATTCAAATTTTCTGTTTGCAGTATCAATCACAGCATGGAGAAATCTGTTGGTTAATGGTATGGTTATTATCTAAACCCATTTTAGGACAAAACTATTCAAGAACCACCCCCTTTAATTCCCCCGCTCCAATGTAGTCCTTCGGACCGGCGGTGGACACTGGGCGCCTATGAAAATCGTGCTTAAAGATTAAATTACCTATACCTAAACGAAATTTTATTGTCCGATTTGCTGTCCACCGCTGGCGGGGGGAGTGGAGCCATTAGCGCTGGATGGGGGTGGCATTATTGTATAATTAGTTAGTAATTAGGTGGTTAGTAATTAGTGGTTAGATGGTTAGGACTAAGGCTGCTAATTAGTTAAGGCACTAATTATTCCCTAAAACCTTGTCATTTCGTAAATGCGATTCAAATTTTCTGTTTGCAGTATCAATCACAGCATGGAGAAATCTGTTGGTTAATGGTATGGTTATTATCTAAACCCATTTTAGGACAAAACTATTCAAGAACCACCCCCTTTAATTCCCCCGCTCCAATGTAGTCCTTCGGACCGGCGGTGGACACTGGGCGCCTATGAAAATCGTGCTTAAAGATTAAATTACCTATACCTAAACGAAATTTTATTATCCGATTTGCTGTCCACCGCTGGCGGGGGGAGTGGAGCCTATAGCGCTGGAGGGGGTGGAATTATTGTATAATCAGTTAGTTGGTTAGTGATTTTTGGTTAGGATTTAGGCTGTTGATATAATAATCCCATAAAAGCTCGTCATTTCATTATGCTAGCGCATCGCCTGTGGCGTGTGCTTTTTAAGCTAAATTTTGATTGAAAGGTACAATTGAGAGTTGGAAAAATCTAATGCTGGGGGCAGTTTTTTTTTAATTTAAAAGCCAATTCATTGCAACAGATTTCTACGCTGCCAAATCTATATCAAGCTAATACCAAGTGGCTATGTTATTCGGAGTTTAGTCGCACTTTGTTCGGACTTTGTTCGGACTTATGACAATCGTATCCGACTAAACTATGTCTAAGCCCTGAATTATCTATAAATAAAATTTGTATCATATACGGTCTCTTTATTATCTTTATGTTAATCAGACCTTTAGGAAACATTATGGCTATTATAACAGGTGGTATAAATGGGGGCTTCATTGGTAAAGCAGGCAGCGTAGTAGGATATTGCCAGCATGGCAAATGGGTAATGAGGGGCTTACCCAGGTTATCCCCAAAAAATAAAAAAGGATCGGTTGATCAGAACATCTGCCGCTCGAAATTTTCTAAAATGCAGTATTTTCTTGGACCGATCCTGCCTTTTATCCGTATCGGGTTTAACCTGGAGGCAAAACGCAAGGGTAATACTGCTCACAATTCTGCCAAATCATGGAACATGCTGAACGCCTTTGACGAAAACGGGGAGATCAATTATTCCGCTGTCCGTGTCAGTTCTGGCAATTTGCCCGGTGCTGCAGATGTTGCTGTCGAAACAAATGGAAATGAATTGGTCTTTTCCTGGAGAGACAATTCAAACGAAGTCCCAAACCCGGAACATACCGGATTACGGGAAATTGACCAGGTAATGCTGCTTGCTTACAATTCCCAATTTAATGTTATACGGTTTGTGATGAGTGGTGCAAGACGTTCTGCAGGCAGGGAAGTATTAAATATTGGATGGTCAAAACCAGGTCTGGAGGTGCATACCTGGATTTCTTTTATCGCAGACGACAGGCAGAGTATTGCGAATAGTACTTATGCCGGAATAGTGGTTTTTTAAAACCCTTTAAGGGTCTGTTGTCAGTTGTCTGTTATCAGTTGTCTGCTAAAAATGCCTCACTCTAGTTTGTTAGTTGTTTAGTGATTTTTGGTTAGGATATAGGCTGCTAATTAAAGGCAGCAATAATAATCCCATAAAATCTCGTCATTTCCTTTGGTCAATGAAAGAATATTTATTAGCTATTACTATTGTTGAAATGGGGGGTCCGGGGGGTGTTAATAAACTAAAATCTTTGTGAATAACGTTTAAATAAAAGGCAGGGTGAACTTTCGTCATTTCTAGTTTTCCAAGACTT
>NZ_FNHH01000002.1 GCF_900103545.1 Daejeonella rubra | reverse complement strand
GTAAATGAGCTACTTAAAAATATAGACTACAAAGATGTCAAAGAACTAAATTGTAACCAACTGTCACTCAGCTTGTTTTAAGTGGACAGTAATGATATAAATTCCTTAATTAATTGAATAAATTTTTCAGATGAGCTTAAAACTTAAGAAATTCGATTATTAGGATATCAAACTCTAAAGAAATTATCTCCTGGCTTTATGTTCTTTTAAGCATTTATTTACGATATCAACTAATATTTTCTCGTTATCAAATAATTCAGACAATAATTTAAATTGATTTTTAGTCCGGTCGAGGTTTTGTTCCGGATAAGCAATAGGATAATAAATATTACCATTAAGGTAGTCGCTTAAAAACCTTATTGCCTGCATATAGATCAGATATTTCCCTGAAAACAGGATCAGTTCTTTTTCTACCGGACTTAATATCGAGCCCATTTCATGCAGATACCCATTTACAATAGCTTCAAAATATTCTAAACGGATAGTGATCTTACTAATATCAGGTTCATTTTCAGAGAATGCACACAGATACGTTCGCATCATATCTCCCAGGTCGGAAATGAATTTACCAGCCATTAAGGTATCCAGATCGATCACACAGATGCCCTTCATGGTATCCTTGTCAAAAAGCATATTACTGATCTTGGTATCATGGTGCATTGCTCTATCCGGGAACTCCCTGGAATTCTTAAATGAATTGAAATATTCAAGAATAAAGCGGTAATGCAGGGCTGTACTGATTTCTTTCGATGCCTTTTGTTTTACAACTTCTGATGCCGCTTCCAGGGCATCAGTAAACTGTTTATAACGTAAGCCAAGGTCATGGAAACCGGGAATTGTTTCTTTTAATTGTGAAGCATCGAAATTTGAAAGCAGCTTATTAAGCCTTCCAAATTGCAAAGCGGCTTCATAAGCTTGATTTGGATCACTTAAGGTATCAAATGAGATCGAATTGTTTATAAAACTTGTTAATCGCCAGTAAACCCCTTCTACTACAGCCATTTCCTCGCCTTTAATTGTTGGAATAGCCTTTACGAATAAATACTCAGGATAATGTTCTGCAAGAAAATCTGCCACCAGCTTAACATTTTGAGCAATGATCTCAGGCTTTCTGAAAACGTTGATATTAATACTTTGCAAAATAAACTGCGCACTGGCGTTTTTGGGAGTAACCAAAAATGTTGAGTTAATATGCCCCGTTCCAAATGGCTTAATAATAACCTCATCCAGCTTAAAACCATATTCATTTAAAACCGCTTCTCTATTTTCTATTTCCATTTTTATTAAAAGCAATTCGTTAATCTAAAAAATCAAATTTCTTCTGTCTTTACAACCAAAGCTTTATACTTAGCAAAAAAGTAAACAGACGAAAAAATTGTTAATGCTAGTCCGGCAAGTGAGAGCCAAATTACGCTATTAGAAAAGAAGGTTACCCAATTTAACTGAACTTTAAAAATCTCCTTACTAAGCATCACACCAACACTACCTACATAACCAAAAGAGTCAGCCAGATATATTAAAAATCCAACATTACCGGTATGCTTGAACGCTGCAATTAAACGTTCAAAAAAAACTGAATTAAAAGGGATATAGACCATATACAATCCCAAACCTACAAGGGTCATCCACCAGACCGGAGGCAGGCTTTGATTGATGAAAAGATAAGATGAAAGTCCGGCAATAATAAACCCTAAACCGATAAAAAAATGTGAAAGCATCAATGCCTTAAAACTATCTTTTATCAGTACCATACTACCAATTAGTAAGAGAATAATGATCGTAATTGGCGTTTCTGTTTTAGCAAAAAGTTCGGGTTTATCGAAAAAGCCCATTTCCTTCCACATCTCGGCACTAAAATTATCTCTCATATCTCTGAAAATGGTTGCAAAAGCATAGATCAGGATACAAGCAATCAAACCAGGAAGGAAAATCTTTATAAATTTTTTCCGGTCTGCAGCAAGCATTGGAACCCTATCCATACGGTAAGCAATATCCTTTTCATCAGGGGAGGGAATTTTTTCTATCAAATATACAAAGAGCAATAACGGACCTGCAAAAACAAGTCCTGTATAAAATGGAACCCAAAATTCTGTGATCCCAAAATTTAGCATCAGCCAGGCACCTACGGTTTTTACAAAGCCTGAAGCAAATATAAAACTCACTGCAAGTGTTGCTCCAATAAAATCAGTACTGCGTCTGCCCTCCACATAGGAGAACACTACCCCCCAAAGCATTCCCAGAGGGAAACCATTGATGAATAAAAAGGCAATATTATAAGGCGGTGGCACAAGTGCAAAAAACAACCAGCTTAACCAGGCAATAACAGTAAGCAGCATAATAATTTGCCCCCGCCCATGCCGCTTCAATTCAGATATATATTTGATGCCATAGAATTTGGCAAGCATATAACCTAACATCTGACTGATCACCAGGATCGTTTTATAACTGTATCCTGCAACGGTAATCCCATCAAAAGTTGCTACAGTAAATGATTTCCTGAAGCCAAAAACCATTGTATATGTCAGAAATACTGTAACAGCCGCATACAATCCGATCTGCAGGGATGTTCCTTTCATATACCTTGTTTTCAAAAAGCTCATAAAATCCGGATTTACAATTTAATTTGCTTGGAAGGTAATAAAACCTTTTTCAATGCAAAAATCTCAATGAAGAATTGAAAAAAAAATATTTGATTATTAAGTCAAAAAACCTAAAGACTGAGAATACGCAAAATTTCCAATTACGGATTAAATACATATCTTCATTTAAGCATCTAAAACGCAAACCAAATGAAAATTCAATCATTATTTTTCTTTTTACTAATTTTTTGCTTTACCACAATAAGTGCACAGGAAAAACCTCTTCAAATCATTATGATTGGTGCACATCCTGACGATTGCGATATTAAAAGTGGAGGTACAGCAGCCCTTTTTATAGCCATGGGGCATAAAGTTAAATTCTTATCTGTTACCAATGGCGATGCCGGACATATGAATGAAGGCGGTGGGATGCTGGCCAAAAGAAGGCTTGAAGAAACAAAAGAAGTTGCAAGACGATTAGGGGTAAGCTATGAAGTTCTTGACAATCATGATGGAGAATTATTGCCAACTCTGGCTATCAGGTTTGAAATAATACGAAGAATAAGGGAATGGAATGCAGATGTTGTTATTGCCCCCAGACCCAATGATTATCATCCGGATCATCGTTACACAGGCGTTTTAGTACAGGATGCCGCCTTTATGGTTGGAGTACCAAATGTAGCTGCTGACACTCCCCCATTACGTAAAAATCCAGTCTTTCTTTATTTTCAGGATAATTTCAAAAAGCCGAATCCATTCCAGCCAGATATTGCAGTAGATATCACTTCAGTTTTTGATAAAAAAATATACAGTCTTGATGCCCATAAATCACAATTTTATGAGTGGCTTCCATGGATTGGCGGAAACCCTGAAAAGGTACCCAGCGGACCTGCTGAAAGAATTGAGTGGTTGAAAAAACAACGAACAGGATCTATCTCTGCTGAAGTGAAGTCCAGCCTGCAGAAATGGTATGGAGCAGAAAAAGCAGAGCAAGTTAAGTTCTCAGAAGCTTTTGAAATATGTGAATATGGAAGGCGGCCTTCAGAAACTGAAATAAAAATGCTTTTCCCTATGTTAGGAAAATAATTTAAAACACAGTAAATTTCTGAAAAAATGAGACTATTCTGGTTTAGGACCTCGTTTATAAATGATCAGTCCATTGAGAAAATTTCGCAGGATCTGATCTCCGCATGGCTTAAAGTTCTCATGCTCTTTATTTCGGAAAATAGCTCCCAGTTCAGCTTTAGTGATCGTAAAGTCAACTAATTTAAGGATGTCAACAATTTCCTGATCGTTTAGCTTAAGCGCTACACGAAGCTTTTTCATGATGTCGTTATTGCTCATATCTGTTACCTGGAAACCTCTATTTTGATTTTTTTATTCTTTATTTTTTCGTCTTTCAAAAGCTTTACGATGTTCCCGATCTTCTTACGGCTAACACCTGCGTAAGAAGCATAATCCTGAACTTCGATTAAACCTAATTCATCCTTTTCCAGCTTCCCCTTCTTCATAAGCAAGCCAACAATATCAATTTTATTGATCTTATCTTTTCTTCCCGCTCCTAAATAAAGAGTTGCCCAGGAAGTATTCTCGGGTACAACGTTCTTTTCAGGCAAAATTTCAATCTCAGTTTTATCCTTTAAAAATGAAGGCTTTTCATCTTCTGTTAGAATTACATAAGCTGTTCCGCTGGAATTCATTCTGGCAGTCCGCCCATTTCTATGCAAAAAAGCTTCTTCATTATGAGGAAGCTGATAGTGAACAACAAATTCAATTTCCGGAATATCCAAACCGCGGGAGGCCAGATCTGTAGTAATCAAAAATCTATAACTTCCATTTCTGAATTTCAATAAAGCCTTTTCCCGGTCTTCCTGTTCCATTCCACCATGAAAAACACCATGATCAAGTCCCATATTCCATAATAATGCACTTATTCTATCAACTGCTTCCCGATGATTACAGAAAACTAATGTAGATCGGTTTCCAATTTTACAGATCAGCGAAAATAAGGTTTCAAGTTTATCAGCTGCATCAGAAACGACCGTTTTAATGATCAGATCGGGCAAACTATTGGAATCGCTTAGAAAGTTTACTTCAGCTGATTTTCCAAGACCTGTAAAGGAAGGTATTTCTGGCATTTTTGTAGCGGAGGTAAGAATCCTCCTTCCTACATTTTTCATACGACTGATAATAAAAGCCATATCATCTTCAAAACCAAATTCAAGGGCCTTATCAAACTCATCCAAAACAAGGGTATGTATATCATCCGGATTAAAATTCTCATGGCGGATATGGTATGCAATTCGTCCGGGTGTACCAATCAATACAGATGGAGCCTGAGTTAAATTGTTTTTTTCTGTCTTTACCGGATGGCCCCCATAAAAACAATTGACCTTGAATCCTGTACCCATAGCTTTAAATACCTGCTCAATTTGCAAGGCCAATTCCCTTGAAGGCACTAAGATCATTGCCTGAATACCCGGTTTAGATTGATCCAGCCGGCTTAATACAGGTATTAAAAACGCGATTGTTTTTCCTGAACCAGTTGGCGACAAAATTATAGTATCCTTACTGCTGGCGGAACTGATCGCAACACGCTGCATCTCATTGAGTGATGCAATCTTTAAATTCTTTAATACCTTCTCTATCATTTAGCCAATTAAATCACAAAGGTAATGCAAAAATTATCAAACGATTTATTCCTGCGATTTCAATACTAAATTAATTCATTCATACGTTTGGGATGAGTCAAATTTCCCTATTTTCGTAAACAATCAACTACTCTATAAATCGTATTTTTAATTATTCAATGAAAACTAAAATCATTCTACCCTTTTTAATGATCGTATCGGTTTACCTGAGTTCATGTCAGCAACATTCGGCGCCCAAAGCATCAGAAAAAACAGATAGTATTTCTGTGGATCTGTCTAACAATGACGCATCTGAAACTTCCGGAGGCGAAACACATAGTGATGTAAAAGGAAAAATGGCCAGCTCTGCCGAAATTTTAGCTCGCCCTCAGGTCCCCATTCTATGTTACCACCAGGTTAGAAACTGGACTTCCTCCGATGGAAAAATGGGCAAGGATTATATAGTGCCAATTGCTGAATTTAAATCACAGATGAAAATGCTGGCAGATAGTGGCTATCAGACAATTTTACCTGACCAGCTTTACAGCTATCTGCTGTATGGAACTAAATTGCCTGAAAAGCCTATTATGCTTACTTTTGATGACACCAAGCTTGATCAGTATACAGTTGCTGTCCCTGAGATGAAAAAATATGGCTTTAAGGCTGTTTTTTTTATCATGACCGTTTCACTGGGCAAACCAAATTATATGAGCAAAGCACAGGTTAAAGAATTATCTGATGCCGGACACGTGATTGGCTCTCATACCTATGATCATCAGAATGTGAAAAAATACCAGGGAGATGACTGGGTCACACAGATTGAAAAACCTACCAAAACACTAAAAGATATCACGGGAAAGGATGTTAAGTACTTTGCATACCCATTTGGCTTGTGGAACAAAGAAGCGATTCCTGAACTAAAGAAAAGAGGTTTTACATCAGCGTTTATTCTTGCAGAAAAAAGGGATGAAAACGATCCATTATTTACTATCAGAAGAATTATTGCAAGTGGCTATTGGAATACCAAAACGCTTCATAATAGTATTGTAAAAAGTTTTTAAAACGTAACATCTTTTTATTATACAAAATCAAAGCCTTATATTAGATATCTAGAAAGAATAATATGAAAAAATTATTGCTATTAACCCTTATAGTTGGGTTATTCACCAGTTCGAATGTATCTGCTCAGCAAGATAAAAGCAAAAGAGCAAGTCCGCCAGCAAAGATATCCCAAACCTTAGGATCAGGTGCTGAAATTTCCATAGACTACAGTCGCCCTTCAATAAAAGGCAGATCGTTAGATGTACTTGCCCCAGCTGGAAAAGTTTGGAGAACAGGCGCAAATGAGGCTACAGTTTTTGAAACAAGTAAAGATGTTAACATTGAAGGTAAAAAACTTCCAGCCGGAAAATACAGTGTCTATTCAATCCCCGGCGAAAAAGAATGGACGATCATATTTAATAAGGACTGGAAACAATGGGGTACTGTTTATAAAGAAAGCGAAGATGCTTTACGTTTAAATGTAAAACCTGGCAAGGCAAAGCAATTTACTGAGATGATGACCTTTGACATTGCTAAGGATGGAAAAGTTTCACTTATGTGGGCAGATACCCAAATTGATTTTAAAGTTCAATAAAAAAAATACTTATATTGAAGGGCTTAAGGTTAAAACTTAAGCCCTTTTTTATGTCCTTAATTTTACAGAAACCACTATGAAAGTTGTTTTTTCGTTTTCCATTCTTTTTTTAACAGCACTATCCCTTCTTTCCTCATGTAAATCAGACCCATCTAAATCTGAAACAAATAATATCGATTATCTGTACACTGACTTCAAACCAGACGAATTATATCCTGCGGGACAGGTAGAGTTACAAATTAAATCATCAGGATCAACCATGTATGGTTTTGCCTATACAGCCAATGGAGAAGGGCCACACCCAACTATTGTACTTCTTCACGGCTTACCTGGAAATGAACGAAGTCTGGACATAGCACAAAATATGCGTCGTGCAGGATTTAATGTAGTCTATTTTAATTATCGGGGTACCTGGGGAAGCAAGGGTGTTTTTAAATTCCAAAATGCTATTGAAGATGCCGGTGCTGTTGTCGACTACCTGACCGACAGTTTGAACAGGGAGACCCTGAAAGTTGATACTGGAAAAATTATCTATGTTGGGCATAGCATGGGTGCAGGACTTGCCCTAATTGCAGGATTAACAGATCCGAGAATTAAAGGAGTATTTGCAGTTTCAGTTTTTAATCCTTTTACACTTTTGAAGGGCGAAAATGCAGAAGGCAATTTAATTGGCCTAAAAGAATATCTTCTGACTCTTGGAATGCATAACTGTGATCCTAATCAATTCCTCAATGATATATTGATTGATATTGATCAATACAATATTGAAAAGATAATTGCAAATTCAAAAAAACCGGTGATGGTGGTTGATGAGCATATGAATAATTCCAGTTTTACCAATTATAATAAAAGCAAAACTTTTGAATATAAGATATGGAATACTGATCACGCCTTTTCAAACAGACGTATTGCATTAACTAAAGAGATCATCAACTGGGTAAACAAAAACATTGTTCAAAAAACACCAGCCAGGAAGAATTGATATTGTTTTAAGAAATCAAAGAATTGATTCAATTTTAAATGGCTTACCATTGAAATCAAATTCATATCCTATTTTCTGTTTCATAAGTTTCAATCCTATGGGGGAAACTGCAGAAATTGCGAAATAGTTTGTTCCATCAACCTGTATCTGACCACGGCTGATACTAATATAGAATTTCCCAAAATTAGTAATTACCAGGCTTCCGGCATGGACTATTTCTGAAACATGATGATCTTCGATCTTGTCAAGCACCAGCTTCATTTTTTTGGCTTCTTCCAACTGCTTTCTGTTCCTGTCAATTTCCTGCTGCATCATTTCCCTTCCTGTTTCGAATTTATCCCCTGCACTACTCTTGGTATCATCATTCGCTGACTCGCGGGCATCTTCGATAGCGAGCTGAGCTGTATTAATACAATCCTCAACGTATTGCAGGCAATGTTTATATAATTCTTCTTTAATCCTGTTCATTTATACAAAGAAGCATATTATTTAAATATTTGAGAAGTGCTCACGATGCTTTGTGAATAAAATTTGTAATGGACATGGTAGCTTTCCCGATTTCCATAGGGAGGACAAAGATTTCCATCGGGATGAAAATTGATACTTTTTGGAATATCAAAGGATATTCAGTGGGAAGAATGTAAAATCTGCCCGAAGTTGTCTCTGTATTATTATAAGAATTTATACCAGCACAAGAGTGATCAAATAACATAAAAAAGTAAATTAAAGAACAAGGAAGTCGTCAAAATTTCATATGCCATTGAAAATCCGTACCTTTGCACCTTAATAAATATTCATGATTACAGTATCAAATCTATCTTTACGTTACGGCAAAAGAACTCTTTTTGAAGAAGTAAACTTAAAATTCACTCCGGGAAATTGCTATGGAATCATCGGAGCAAATGGAGCCGGCAAATCAACCTTTCTAAAAATCCTCTCTAAGGAGATCGACCCTTCTAGCGGATCTGTGTCATTTACTCCAGGCGAAAGAATGGCGGTTCTGACCCAGAATCACTATGCTTTTGATGAATTTTCTGTCATTGAAACAGTAATGATGGGACATAAAGAATTATATAGCATCATGAAAGAAAAGGATGCGCTTTATGCAAAGGAAGATTTTACCGAGAAAGATGGCGAACGTGCAGGTGAACTGGAAAATATTTTCGCAGAGATGGATGGTTGGAATGCCGAGAATAATGCGGCGACCATGCTTAGTAATTTGGGAATTAAAGAAGAGTTTCATTATAGCTTACTAAAAGATCTGGATGGTAACCAAAAAGTAAGAGTTTTATTAGCTCAGGCCTTATTTGGGAAACCAGATATTTTGCTGCTGGATGAGCCTACAAACGATTTGGATATTCAAACTATTGCCTGGCTTGAAGATTTCCTTGCTTCATATGAGGGGATCATTCTCGTAGTTTCTCACGACAGGCACTTTTTAGATACAGTATGTACACATGTAGTGGACATTGATTTCAGCAAAATGAATATCTATACCGGTAACTATTCGTTCTGGTATGAGTCGAGCCAACTGGCCTTGAAGCAACGCTCTGACCAGAACAAAAAGACGGAAGAAAGAGTGAAGGAGCTTCAGGAGTTTATCCGTCGATTCAGTGCTAACGCATCCAAGTCCAAACAGGCAACCAGTCGTAAAAAGGCATTAGATAAAATCAATATCGATGAGATCAAACCATCGAATCGTAAATATCCGGGAATCATCTTTAATCACCAGGGCAGAGAGGCAGGTGATCAGATCCTTCAAATAGAGAATCTAAAAAAAGAATTAAATGGCGAGGTATTATTTTCCGGAATTAATCTAATGGTTAATAAAGGAGATAAAATTGCTATTCTTTCAGAAAACAGTTTAGCTACTACTGCATTTTACGATATCCTTAGTGGAAGAGATTCTGACTACAAAGGTTCTTTTAAATGGGGTGTGACCATAAATATTGCAGATATACCTAATGATAACTCAAACTATTTCACAACTAAAGACACAAACCTGATCGATTGGCTGCGTGAATATTCAGAAGGAGATAAAGATGAACAGTTTATCAGAGGATTTTTAGGCAGGATGTTATTTTCTGGGGAAGAGGTACTGAAACAATCATCTGTGCTTTCAGGAGGTGAAAAAATGAGGTGTATGTTCTCCAGAATGATGTTGCAACAAGCCAATCTTCTTATGTTTGATGAGCCTACAAATCATTTGGATCTGGAATCAATTACAGCTTTGAATAACGGGATGAAAGATTTTAAGGGTGTGATATTATTTACATCAAGAGATCATGAATTGACTGAGACAGTTGCAAATCGTATTATTGAGTTAACGCCAGGTGGAATTATAGATAAGCTAATGACCTATGATGAATATATCAATAGTGATTCTGTAAAACAACAACGCGAGGAACTATATGCTCTAGCATAAATTAAAATTAAGCTAACAATAAAAAAGCCGGTAAAATTCAAGTTTTACCGGCTTTTTTATGCTATTTATTACAGCCTTGCGCGCTTTTTTAAATCCGCAACAGGCATAGTTAACATTCTGCCTACAAGTACCTTATCTTTATAAGTGATCACCTTTAGTTGTTTAGCATCAATTGGGACTGTTAATGTCCCCATATATTTAGGATAAAATCTGTCCGGAAAAGAATTATCAAAACTGTAATAAATATCAAGGCCCTCAACTTCTAAACTAAGATCAATAGTTAATTTATTGTCGGATGTTCTACCCGCCTTAAATATTGGATCGTAAACGGCAGGAGAATATTTTGTTTCAGAAAAATCAAGTCGCTTAAAGTGCTCTTCCACCCTGGAAAAGAATTCAGGCCAGTTCTTTTTATCCTTGGGAGACCAAACAGATTCCGCAATTGCAAACCCTCTGGGCCATGTCATATATTCAGCCTGACGAATATTATATATCTGTTCTGTCCATAAATTTGCCTGCCCCCCTTTAATATACTTGGGATCTACTCCTTCCGGAACAGGTTCAAATTCATAAGACTTATTTAACCGGAGTGAGGCATAGACTCTTGGCTCTGAAATAACATCAGACTGCATATAATCTAAATAAGCATAGGTTGTAGGGCTCATTACAACTTCGTGTTTATTATGAGCCGCTTCAATGCCATATTTCATCCCGCGCCAACTCATAACAGCAGTAGTAGGACTCACCCCCCCTTCTAACACTTCATCCCAGGCCATCATTTTCTTCCCTTTGGATTCAACGATCTTTTCAACTCTTCGGGTAAAATACCCCTGAACTTCCGTAATATCTTTCATTCCCTCACGAACCATTAGTGCTTTGATCTGCTCATTTTTCTGCCAGTAATTTATAGGAGCCTCATCACCACCAAGATGAATGTACTCAAATGGAAAAAGTTCTGCCAGTTGAGAAATTACGGTATCCATGAAACTATAAGCGAGTTCATTTGCCGGACAAAGGGTATTATCCAATAAAGCCTTAGGCGGAGCACCTCCTGACCAATCCATGATCTTCTCGCCAGATCTAACCTTATAATTGACTGCATCCGGGGTACATGATAATTCGGGGTATGAAGCAATTGCTGCAAGACTATGACCAGGAACATCCACTTCAGGAAGAATGTCGATAAATCGGTCTTTAGCATAACGAACTAATTCCTTGATATCCTCCTGGGTATAAAACCCACCGTAGTATCGGGGCTCATTAGCTGAGGGAGGAATAAAATCTCCAAATTCACCTTCCTTTTTAACATTCCATGCACCAATTTCCGTTAATTTAGGATAACCCTTTATTTCAATTCGCCACCCTTCATCATCTGTTAGATGCAAATGCAATACATTATATTTATACCGGGACATAGCATTTATATATTGCTTAACCTCGTCCATTGTGAAAAAATGCCTTGCCACATCAAACATTAAACCCCGCCATCCAAGTTTAGGATAATCAGTAATTTCAACAACAGGAATTACCCAATTAATATTTTTCACAAGTTCTTTACTCTCAATCTCTTTTGGAAGCAGCTGGATCAATGTTTGAACGCCATAGAATAAACCAGCAGGTTTATTGGCTTTTATTTTAATGCTTGCATGAGTAACCGAAAGACTGTATCCCTCATTTCCCAGTTTACTATCATAAACATCATTCAAAAACAATTGAATTGTTGCCGGACTTTGACTAGTTACAGAACTAACGTGATAACCGGTGGGCAATGATATCCTTTCACTTAAAATTGAAATTGTTTGAAAAAGTTCTGGCGAATCTGGTGCATGGATCAGAATATTTTTTGGAAGAGTAAAATGACCAGTTCCTTTAAGCATATAAACCGGTTGAGGAATAATGGAAATGGTATTGGTTTGTATCTGACTAATTGCACTAATTGAGATTAGAAAAAAGAATAAAAAGTGAATGATTTTTTTCATTGAAAATTTAATGTTTGTAAAACGGAATAGAAATAATTAGACCCTAAAATTTAGAGTATCTGAAAATTTAAATTTAGACTAGAACGCGCAATTTATATAATTATGCTAACATTTATTCGATAAATGAGTGTAGAAGCTGATTTGGAAATAGTTGCATGATCGTGAATGCCCTTAAATAAAGAAGCAACTCCCATAATGGAAGCTGCTTCTTAGATAATAAAAAGAGTTTACTTATCGGATTGTAACAGCTTTTACGAACTGTCCGTTAGCATCAAAATGAATTGCGTATTTGGTCAGGTTAGCATCAAATAAAACCAGATATCCTTTGATAACACCATTCACTTTCAACTCAAAAGCCTTTTTGAATACAAAGTTTGGATAGGTGGTAGTTAGGTAGGCGGTAGAAACAGCAGGCAATGCAGACGCTTCAATTGATCTGCCTTTTGCAGGGACAGCTGGCAACTGAGTACGCTTAATGAAAATATTTGCAGAGCTAAATGCTGTTGCGAAATAATTTACATTTTTACTGATCAGTACAATACTTTGATCCTTATTAACAAAAGCATGAACTATTGTATCAGCTGAATAAGTGGCAGCCATATATGTTTTAATCAAAGCAGGAATAGCACTTATTGCAAGGGTATCGCGTTGTTTTCCGTCTCTATTATCAAAACAACCACCAGCATGCCATCCACCACGACCCTTCATATTACGGCCTTCTCTAAGCTCTAAAACTTTCACAAAAGCGCCGGCAGCATCAAACTTTAATGCCACAGGTTTAGCATTAAACTGTATAACCACAACAAAACTTTCTACAGCAGAAGTAGTTTGATTTGCAACCTGGTATGCCTTTTGGAAAGTAAAACCAGAGTAGTTGGCACCAAGGTAAGTTGTGATAGCGGCAGAAAGGCCAGATAATTCAACAGTAGTTTTCTTATTTCCCTTTTTGCAAGCTTCCATTGCATATAAACTGTCAGATGTGTTACCAGAACCTGAAATGGCAGATGTGCTGCTAATAGTTATCGCTTCAAGTTTGGCAAATTCAAGTTCATTGTCTAATGAAATTGTATCTTTCTTACATGAGCCAAGGCTCATTAAGGCTACGCTTAATAAAAGCAGAGCACTTTTGATTTGTGTATTTTTCTTCATGTTGTTTATTTTTTCTATAAAATTATTTTGGCAACATGAAGAAAAGATGATTTTTTATTTTTTTTTGAAAGCAATTTTAATTAAGTGTGAAAGAAAATCAAAGATTAATAAGCACAAAAAAATGGTATCGAAATTTCAATACCATTTTTTATATAGATTTATTATTAGTGCGACTCGTGTCCGTCTGCTCCATGAGCATGTCCATGAGCAAGTTCTTCATCAGTTGCAAGACGAATTGAAATAATTTTCCCAATAAAATGAAGATCCTGACCAGCCATTGGGTGATTTAAATCCACAATCACGGAGGACTCTGTAATTTCTTTTACTCTTGCACTAAATTGATTACCCTGATCATCCTGCAATGGAAGGATAGAACTAATCTCTGGCATTTCCATATCACCAAACATCTCCTTTGGAAGGTCAGTAATTCTATTTTCATCCTTTACACCATAGGCGTCTTCTGCAAGCAGATGAAAATCATAAGCATCACCAATATTCAAACCAGCTAAATTTTCTTCAAATTTTGGAAGCATCATTCCGACTCCAAATAAAAAAACTAAAGGACTTTGTTCATCTGCCTTTTCTACAAATACTTCCTGATCATTTTCCTTTGTGTAAAGATCATACGTTAGCGCTACAACGCTGTTTAATTGAATTGTCATTTTAATAAAATTAAGTAATTGACAGGTTAGGATTCCTTTTCCTTAGCTCCTGGTCTGGTACTTGGGTTATCGATTTGTTTAATTGCGTCAATCACCTCTTTAACAGGCAATAAACATGTTCTGTTTTGGCACACATAGATTTTTGTTTCTGTGGCGCCTTTATCTTTTAGCAAAGGTAATGTTCCTGAAGAACCTCCCAAAAGTATTTTGTTAGGAATGTAATGTTTTTCTAATTCCATTCTCTTTTCTTCCGAACTATTACCTGTTATAGCAATCTCAAACATTCCAAAAACATGAAATAATAATAAAGATGCCCAGTTTGAATAGCCAGACCCAAAAGTTTTTATTTGAGAGTGGACATTTCGCAACATTTGTCCCGATATGTTTAAATACTTATCCTGATCATAAAAATGACCGAGTTTAAACAGATTATGAGCCATCACTGAATTAGACGATGGAATAACATTATCTATTATTTCTTGTTTTCTGGCAATTAGCTTCTCACCTGATCTTGCAGTATAATAAAACATTCCACTCATTTCATCATAAAATTCTGAGATCGCATATTCTGTGAGCTGTTTTGCAGTTTGAAGATACGATTCATCAAAACTTGCCTCATAAAGTCCGATCAAACCATCAATAACAAATGCGTAGTCATCAAGGAAAGCTACTGAATGAGCCTCTTGCCCCATGTCTACATTATAAACCCGGGTAAGTTCATTATTACTAATAAGTTTACCCTGAATAAAACCTGCACTTCTCTTTGCCTTTTCAAGAAATTTATTTTCCCCAAAAACCCGGTATGCATCTGAATAGGCTTTTAACATCATCCCATTCCATGAAGCAAGGATTTTATTATCCAATCCGGGACGGATACGGGAAGTACGAGCTTGAAGAATCATAGACTTTGCGAGTGCTATCTTACTCTCCAATATATCAACGGAAATCCCCAATTGCAATGCTAATTCAGCATTTTCAAATTTCCTTATAAAAACATTTGTACCCTCTTCAACCCAGTTACCTTCTTCAGTAACCTGGTAAAAAATACTGAACAAATCTTCATCTTCACCTAAGATTGTTTTTATTTCATCCTTAGAAAAGGAATAATATTTGCCTTCTACACCCTCACTATCGGCATCAATGGCAGAATAAAAACCGCCATCTGCAGATGTCATTTCTCTTTCAATAAATTCTAAGCATTCAAAAACAACATTCTTATATATTGGGTCAGGCGTATATTGAAAGGCTTCTGAATATAAAGATACAAGCTGAGCATTGTCATAAAGCATTTTCTCAAAATGAGGAATATGCCATCTTCCATCAACTGAATATCGTGCAAAACCACCACCTATCTGATCATATATTCCGCCAAATGCCATTTTTTGGAGAGTAATCCGGCTAGCTGTATGTGCTACATCATCATTCATTAAATGCGCATAGCGAAGCATAAATTGCCAGTTATTGGGAAGTGGAAATTTAGGGATTCTATTATATCCGCCTTCTACCAGATCAAATGAACGCTTCCATATATCAAAAATAACTGAAACATCTGCTTTAGTATATTCAACTTCTTGTTCAATTTTAACCAACTGTTCACTTTTATTAATTCCTTCGGTAAGCCTAACTGCATATCCAACAGCTTCGTCTGGTTTTTTATGCCAGTAATCGGCTAGATTTTTCAGGAGACTTTTCCAATCTTCCTTCTTAAAGTAGGTACCACCGTAAATCGGACGCTGATCGGGTAAACAAAAACAATTTAATGGCCAGCCACCACTTCCTGTCATCAGCTGAACAGCATCCATATAAATTTGATCAATATCGGGACGTACTTCACGATCTATCTTAATACAAACAAAATGCTCGTTCATTATGTCTGCTACTTCCTCGTTTTCAAAGCTTTCATGCTCCATAACATGACACCAGTGACATGCAGAATATCCGATGCTAACTAAAATAAGCTTATTTTCATTTTTAGCCTTTTCTAAAGCCTCTTCACCCCATGGAAACCAATCGACAGGGTTGTTCGCATGTTGTAGAAGATAAGGGGATGTCTGATTTTTTAGTCTGTTTGACATATTATTGTATTAGACAACAAAAATAATCATTTAGCATTTCCTAACAGGCATACTACTAATTTCAAGTTGTAATTAGAACCTATTTTTAAAAGAATTATTTTCCTGATCAGACATAAAGAGCTAAATTTCGCCATGAAAATTACCCACATAGACATCTACAGATTTAGTATTCCGATGGAACCTTTTGTAATTGCAACAGGAACAATGGATTATGCACAGAATGTTTTCATAAGGCTCCATACGGATACTGATCTTTATGGTGTTGGTGAATGTTCTGCCTTTCCAATGATCGTTGGGGAGACCCAGGAAACCTGCCTGTCAATGGCAAAAGATTTCGCAAAGATCTGGAAAGGAAAAGATGCTCTTGATATTCCTGCCCGTATTCAGGATCTTCATAATTACTCAGCCCACAACCCCACTATTAAAAGTGCATTTGATATGGCACTTTATGATCTGGCAGCAAAAAATCATAATCAACCTTTATATAAATATTTAGGCGGAATAAAAAGAACGATTGAAACCGATATGACCATCGGAATTGGAAGTCCGGAAGATATGGCTTCAACAGCAATTAAATATCAAAAGCAAGGTGCCAGCATATTAAAGATAAAACTTGGCAAAAAGCCTGACGTTGATTTAGAGAGAATACGCAAAATAAGAGAAGCTGTAGGTAAAAAAATGGTAATCCGTATTGATGCCAATCAGGGCTGGACATTTGAAGAAGCCTTGTATTGTTTAAATGGGATGAGTAACCTCGACATCGAGTTTTGTGAACAACCCATGCGAACCTGGTATGATGATTATCTACCTGAATTAAGAAAAAAGACAACTATAAAAATCATGGCTGATGAAAGCTGTTACAATCATCATGATGCCAGAAAGCTTATAAATTCAAATGCTTGCGATCTTATAAATATAAAATTTGCTAAGTCGGGGGGTATCAATGAGGGACTGGAAATTCATAAAATTGCAAATGATTCTGGTGTGCCTTGTATGATTGGAAGTATGCTCGAAAGCAGGATTGCACTAAGTGCCAATCTACATTTTGCATACGCATGTTCGAATATTAAGTATTTCGATCTGGACACATGCTTGCTCGGACATTTAGTCGATCCGGTTGTTGGAGGAGTATCTTATGATGGATATTTTCTGGATATTCCAGATACTCCGGGAATAGGAGCAGATGCAGATGAGAAATTTTTGAAAACCTGCGAAATGTGGAAAATTTAAAATAAATATCTTATTCCGGGCATAGTACCTGGAATAAGATATTAACAGAAATTTTATTTACTTAATTCAGCAAAGTACTTGTGGAAAAGAGGAATAGTTTCTATTCCTTTATAAAAATTAGCGATATCAAACTTTTCGTTTGGTGAATGAAGATTATCACTATCCAGACCAAACCCCATTAAAACAGTTTTAATACCTAATTCTTTTTCGAATAAAGCTACAATAGGAATACTTCCACCACCTCTGGTTGGAATTGGTTCTTTTCCGAATGATTCAAAAATTGCTTTTTGTGCAGCTTTGTATGCAATACTGTCGGTAGGTGTTACAACAGGTTCACCCCCATGATGAGGAGTAACCTTAACTTTTACACTTTTTGGAGCTATACTTTCAAAGTGGTCCTTAAATAATTTGGTAATTTTATCTGATTGCTGATTAGGAACAAGGCGCATGGAAATTTTAGCAAATGCTTTTGAAGGCAATACTGTTTTTGCTCCTTCACCTATATAACCACCCCAAATTCCATTTACTTCAAGAGTTGGGCGAGTACCGGTACGTTCTAAAGTTGTATATCCTTTTTCCCCCCATAATTCGTCAACCTTAAGATCAATTTTATATTCATTTTCGTTGTATGGGGCTTTATTAAGCATTTCGCGTTCCGAAGCACTCAATTCTAATACATCATCATAAAAACCAGGAATAGTAATATGGTTGTTTTCATCATGCAAAGAAGCAATAAGCTTCGCAAGTATTGTAGCTGGATTTGCAACAGCACCACCATAAACTCCAGAATGCAGATCACGGTCTGGTCCGGTAACTTCCACTTCAACATATGAAAGTCCACGTAAACCAGTTTCCAGAGATGGATGTTCCAGACTGATCATCGAAGTATCAGATATTAATACAACATCTGCCTTTAATTTTTCTTTATTATCGCTAACAAAAATTGCAAGATTACTGGAACCGACCTCTTCTTCACCCTCAATCATGAATTTAATATTGCATGGAAGAGTATTGGTTTTCATCATAAGCTCAAAAGCCTTCACATGCATATAAAACTGACCCTTGTCATCACAAGAACCTCGGGCATAAATCTTTTCGTCCCTAATAGTTGGCTCAAATGGTGGGGTTTTCCATAATTCTAGTGGATCTGGTGGCTGAACATCATAATGGCCATATACCAGAACTGTAGGTAGTGAGGCATCCAGGATTTTCTCGCCATAAACTATAGGGTAACCAGCTGTAGGACAAATCTCTACCAAATCAGCTCCAGCAATCTTCAACTTGTCTGCGACAAACTCAGCAGTTTTGAGCATTTCAGCCTTATATTTTGGATCGGCGCTGACAGATGGGAATCTAAGCAGATCGAATAGCTCATCTAAGAAGCGCTGCTTATTATCATGAACATACTTTCTAATATTTTGCATATAATTGGTTTTGACACAAAGATATAAATCTAATTTCAGCCTAAAAGGCTAAAAAAAATCAGCAAATAAATAATCCAATTGGATTATTTATTTGCTGATTCAAATAGAATGAGTCTAAACTCAATCTATTTTATTATTTATTTCTGAAATATTTAATCCCAGCTAGCCAAACGTTTGTCGCTTGCATCACTTGATGCTAAAGTTTTTTCGACAGGCTTAACTTTTTCCTTCTTCACATTTACCTCAGTATTTGAAGTATTACTTTTTTCACTAGCTATTAAACCAAACGAAATAAAAACAGAGATTGCAACTGTTAAAATTATTTTTTTCATGGTTAAATGTGTTAATCAATTGACAAGTTGAATGATTTATAAATCTCACCAAACTGTAAATGAAATATGTTTATTAAAATTGACAACCAGTATATTAATGGCATAAACCATTAACAAATTCAAATGAAATATTATTTTTCTTTCGAATTTGTTGGTATAACTGGAATATCTCTTCTAAATCTTTTACTATTAACAAAAGCGGTATCTGTACCAGCTTGTTTATTAGTTGTGGTTGCTTCAGTTGTAGAAGTTGGATCTGATAGATCCCAATCACCACAACCACGGCATAAGAGGCCCTTCTCTGATTTGATCAAAGTTTTCTCATTTGGCACAATTGATTGATCTTTTTCACAACCATTTAGTAAAATAATTACTAAAAAGGATAAAATGCATAGAATTCTTTGCATGACTTTGGGGATTTTTATGATTAATTAATAAATTTTATATCTTAACTCATTTTTCAAACTTCATTTTATAGAAAAATTAAACCAATTCTTCTATTTTGTTTGCTTATTTTTTTTTAAACTTACATGCAAATATAGTTATGAAAATTTTAAGTTTTATATTAATACCTATAGCCTTTTTAATTTATACGCAAAATATCAGAAATGGTTCCAATAAAATCACAAATACTACTGATACATCTGAAATTATTGAGCTTAATAACAATGCATTTAAGTCTCGTTTAATTAATCCGAATATTACAATCACAAACGCAAAAAAAGCTCTGCAATTATCCTTTAAATTAAATTACATTAACGGTATAGCTGAATCCTATCGAGTAATTGGTGTTGGGAACAGTTACAAAAACTCAATTGATATTTCTATTGAAAACTATTTAAATGCATTGAGCTACTTTAAAAAAAGTAAAAACTTAGAAGGAGAAGCAAAAGTTTATAACAATATAGGAAATCTCTATAGAGACCTTGATTTAAAAAAATCGCTGGAAAGTTTTAACAAAAGTTTAAAAATAGCAGAGAAGTTAAAAAATAAAAATCTTTTAGCGGGCCTTTATTTAAATATCGGTACTGCAAATCAGCAAAGCAAAAATTACACAAAGGCACTTTCTGATTATCAGAAAAGCCTTTCAATGTTTATTACTTTGAATAATAAATTAGGAATTATTCAAAGTAATCAAAACATGGGGGTACTTTATCTTAATCTTGGAGATTATCAGAAAGCAGAGAAACACCTTTCAGATGCTCTGAAGAATGCAAAAGAAGAAAAATTAAATAACTCGATAGCAGCTGTTAATTTAACACTCAGCTCAATTCATATAGCACAAAGCAGATTTTCCAAAGCAGAGAAAACCATCAATGAGGGATTACTCTATGCAAAATTGCTCAAGGACACCAAACTTGAATATAATTTCACTATCGTATCTTATGAACTAGAAAACAAACGTAAAAACTATTTTCAAGCATTAAATTATCTGCAAAAAGCATATAAACAAGACAGCGCAAAATATGCCAATAATATTTCTGAAAAAATAAGTCTTTTGGAGACTCAGCATATCCAACTCGAGAAACAAAAAGAAAACGAGCTAACCATTGCAAAGCAGAAAAACACCCAGATACTTTTCTGGGCAAGCAGTGCAATTGCAGCTATGGCATTTCTCGTTATATTCCTGTTAATTAAAAACGTTCGGAAATCTGCGAATACTAATAAAGTTTTAACCCGATTGAATCTTGAAATCTCCAAACAAAAGGATGACCTTGACCGTGCAAATCAGAACCTTGAAGAAATTATCGATGACCGGACAAAAGACCTTAAAGTAAAAAATAAAAAACTTTCAGAGTATTCATCCCACCTTTCTCATCAGATTCGTAGTCCTGTTGCTACCCTAAAAGGATTGATGTTTCTTGAAAAAGATAACCTCATTGAAAAAGATGAATTTGTTGAACAATTAGGCTATTGTATTAATGACCTGGATGATAAAATAATCAACATTAACGAAAACCTTAATAATCCGGGTAAGTCGGGGTTAATTGATAATGACTAATTTATCACTATTCATTATTTCGATTTCCTCAATTTAGCCAATTTTAGGTTACATGGTGGAGAAATTGTCCAATGACCTGAATCTCTAATCTCAAATCTCTTTAGTAATTTAGCAGACAAAAACAGGAGTTAATTTTGGATTATTTAGATGGATTGAATCCTTCGCAGCGTGCAGCAGTAGAGCAGACCGAAGGACCAGTGATGATAGTGGCGGGTGCAGGATCAGGAAAAACGCGAGTTATAACCTACCGTGTGGCACATTTGATAAGAAAAGATGTAGATCCATTCAACATTCTGGTACTCACTTTCACGAATAAAGCCGCGAAAGAAATGCGGGAACGCATTATGAAAGTGGTTGGAAACGAAGCCAAAAACATTTGGATGGGAACATTTCACTCCGTTTTTGCCAAACTCCTTAGAGTTGAATCAACAAAAATTGGCTATCCAAGTAACTTTACAATCTATGATACAGATGATAGTAAAAGTCTGCTCAGAGCGATTATAAAGGAAAAACAATTTGACGAAAAGCTCTATAATGTCAACTTTGTTTACAATCGTATCTCCTCCTCGAAGAACAACCTGGTTTCACCGGCAGCCTATTTGCAAAACGCTCAAATTCAGGCTGAGGACTTTTCAACCGGTCGGGGAAGCATCGGTGAAATATACCAAATATATGCGCAAAGATGCTTTAAGGCTGGTGCTATGGACTTTGATGACCTCCTCTATAAAACCAATGTTCTTTTAAGGGAGCATCCGGAAGTTCTATACAAATACCAGAATAAATTCAAGTATTTAATGGTTGATGAGTACCAGGATACTAATTATTCACAATACCTTATCGTAAAAAAACTTGCTGCAAACAATGAAAATATATGCGTAGTTGGTGATGATGCTCAAAGTATTTATGCTTTTCGCGGTGCGAACATCCAAAACATACTAAATTTTGAAAAGGATTACCCAGACCTGAAAGTTTATAAACTAGAACAGAATTATCGGTCTACTCAAAACATTGTCAATGTAGCCAACAGCATAATTGCAAACAATAAAAATCAACTAAAAAAATCTGTATTTTCTGAAAATGAAACAGGAGATAAAATAAAAGTATACAGAGCTTTTAGCGATAATGAGGAAGGTAAAATAGTTGCTGAAGCTATTGCTCAGGAACAGGCTTTAAAAGGGTCTAAATACCATGATTTCGCTATCCTGTATCGCACAAATGCTCAATCGAGAGCAATGGAGGAAGCCCTTCGAAAACTTAACGTTCCTTACAAAATATATGGTGGCCTTTCGTTTTATCAGCGAAAAGAGATCAAAGACCTTATCGCTTACTTTAGATTAACATTCAACCCTAACGATGAAGAAGCAATAAAAAGAATCATCAATTACCCTCGACGAGGAATTGGAGATACCACAATTGAGCGGATTATGATAGCTGCTGATCAAAACAATCTGACCATATGGGAAATAATTTGTAACGCACATAAGTATCTTGATTCCCGAAGCTCTGGTTCGGTTGCAAATTTCGCATTACTTATCCAAAGTTTTCAGGTAATGACTAAAACTCATTCCGCTTATGATACAGCGCTGCATATAGCACAACATTCAACTCTACTTAAAGATCTCTATTCAGACAAATCAGTTGAAGGATTAAGCAGGTATGAAAACATTCAGGAATTACTGAATGGCATAAAAGAATTCAGCGAACGTGAAGATATTGAAGAGAGAAGTCTTGACATTTTTATGCAAGATGTTGCTCTCCTGACTAATGATGACAACGACAAAAATCCTGATGCAGATACAGTATCGTTAATGACCATTCATTCAGCTAAAGGATTAGAGTTTGACAATGTATTCGTTGTGGGCCTGGAGGAGAATCTATTCCCTTCTCAAATGTCCTTAAGTTCAAGAACAGACCTGGAAGAAGAACGTAGATTATTCTATGTTGGAATAACCCGCGCTGGTAAAAAACTTACTCTTTCATATGCAACATCACGTTACCGATGGGGCACTTTAACTAGCTGTGAACCCAGCCGATTTATTGAAGAAATTGACGCAAGGTATCTTGAACTTGACTTTAAACAGGCGCAAAAAAAAACGGACAATCCGTTTTTGGATGAAGAACGATCTCCATGGCAGCAAAAAGAAATGTTTAGCAAACCTAAACCATCTTCTTCAGTAAGAACAAGTTCTATATTACCAAAAGCTCATGTCCCAAGTGAGGGATTCAGTCCATCCGATACTTCGGGCTTACAAGTTGGTATGGAAGTGGAGCATGAGAGATTTGGTTTTGGAAAGGTTATCAATATGGAAGGCAACAAACCAGACATAAAAGCAACTATATTCTTTAAAGATTTAGGACAGAAGCAATTATTATTAAAATTTGCTAAATTGAGGATTATAAAATAAAATCAAAATCGCAATTTAAGGCATTTAAACCGCATATTTGTACTGCGAAATAATACAATTACAATGACATTCGATTATAATACTACAAGGAAAAAATTAATATTAGCCGAATATGGACGTAATGTTCAAAATATGGTGAAATATATTGTTGATTTACCTACCAAAGATGAAAGGAATCGTTATGCTCAGGTTGTCATAGATTTGATGGGGTTTTTAAATCCTCATCTTCGTGATGTAGCTGATTTCAAACACAAATTATGGGACCATCTACATATCATCTCCGACTTTAAGATCGATGTAGATTCACCATATCCAAAACCTTCCGAGGATGCAATCAGATTTAAACCTGCCCCTCTATCCTACCCTCAACAACGTATTAAATATAAACATTACGGCAAGACAGTTGAGTTAATGATAAGCAGAGCTAAAGCAATCGAAGATCCAGAGAGAAAACAAGCTATGGTGCAATCAATTGCTAATTTCATGAAAATGGCTTATGTAACCTGGAATAAGGATAGTGTTGCAGATGAAACTATAATCAAAGATCTGCGTGAAATGTCAAATGGAGCATTACAACTTGAAGAAAATGTAAATCTTCAGCGGGTTGAAGTTAGACAAGCTGTCTCACCCAGCAGACAACGAAATTCAAACCAAAATAAAGGAAGACAAAACACTAACCGGAATAATCCAGGCTCAAATCGTCAGAGGACTAATAACCCAAGTGGCAAACGCTACTGACTTCACTCCGATTAATAATATTAAAAGTCCCTCGATTCTGCTCCCCTTAAAAAAAACACAGCCGAAAATTCTAAAAAAATGAAAGCAATGGGCTTTTCTATCTCTTAATAAATACTATTTCATTTTATTCAAGGAACAAAAGCTAGTTTTTGTAAATTAGTGCTTTCCCCAATTAACTAATCTCTTATTTAAAATTTCGCAGTACAGATGAACGCATTTGAAATTGTTGGTGGTAAGCCCCTAAAGGGCGAAATAATACCTCAAGGAGCAAAAAATGAAGCATTACAAATAATTTCAGCTGTACTACTGACTGAAGAAAAAATCACTATCAGTAATATTCCAGACATAAAGGATGTAAATAAACTGATTGAACTGGTTAGTGACCTTGGTGTAAAAGTTGAACGGTTAAATAAAGATACCTATACATTTGAGGCTACAAATATTAATCTCGATTTCTTCCAATCCGAATCATTCAGAGCCAAAGGAGGCAGCTTGAGAGGTTCAATAATGATAGTTGGACCATTATTGGCTCGCTTCGGAAAAGCTGCCATTCCAAAACCGGGAGGTGATAAAATAGGACGTAGAAGACTAGATACACACTTTTTGGGGTTTGAAAAATTAGGTGCTAAATTCATTTATGATAAAAAAACAAATTTCTTTAACGTAGACGCAAGCAATCTGAAAGGTGCTTATATTTTACTTGATGAGGCCTCTGTAACAGGAACTGCAAATGTTGTCATGGCCGCAGTTTTAGCTAAAGGAATAACCACAATTTATAACGCCGCATGCGAGCCTTATCTTCAGCAACTGTGCAAAATGCTCAATCGTATGGGAGCAAAAATAACAGGGGTTGGTTCAAACTTGCTAAAAATAGAAGGTGTAACTAAACTTGGTGGAACAGAACATCGTTTATTACCTGACATGATTGAAATTGGATCATTCATTGGCCTGGCAGCTATGACTGAGTCTGAAATTACCATTAAAAATGTTCGATATGAAGAACTTGGAATGATCCCTGAGGTATTTCGGAAGCTGGGCATAAAATTTGAATTAAGAGGAGATGATATCTTTATTCCTTCCCAAAAACATTATGAAGTAGAAACTTTCATTGATGGTTCAATTATGACCATTGCTGATGCTCCATGGCCTGGATTCACACCAGATCTATTGAGTATCATGCTTGTAATAGCAACACAAGCCAAAGGGAATGTGCTTATACACCAGAAGATGTTTGAAAGCCGTCTGTTCTTTGTCGATAAATTAATAGATATGGGTGCCCAGATCATTTTATGTGATCCACATCGTGCTACAGTAATTGGACTTGATAAAAAAGTAAAACTTCGCGGTATAGAAATGACTTCCCCAGACATCAGAGCGGGTGTATCCCTACTTATTGCAGCTCTATCTGCACAGGGAACCTCTATAATCTATAATATCGAACAAATAGAGCGCGGATATCAGGATATTGACGTACGTCTTAGAGCTTTGGGTGCTGATATCAAAAGGATTGAGGCGTATGCTAAAGGACACTGATCAAAGATTGGTATAATAACGTATTAATGAGGTAATTTTTAAGTTCACTCAGCTTTAGTATTTTTGCCATGAATGCTATTGTCTAATAGAATTGATTTTAATTAGATTTTTAATAAAGAAAAATTAAGAGTTCAATAAGTAGATTATTCCTAAAAACCAGGATTAAACTACTCCAAGAAAGGGATTACGGTCAAAATTGGACAATTAAGACAATAAATCTTCAAAAATAGTAGTCTGCATAAAATTTCTATTGCCTTAAATACAGATTAAAAATCCAATAATAGATGGTTTTCCGTATAATAGTATTATTGGTCAAGTATAACTCAAAAGCGCGTATTAAATACTATTTATGAATATTATCATAATAGGAAACGGCATTACCGGTATTACCTGTGCCCGCAACATACGTAAGAAAAATTCAGATGCGAAAATAACTGTCATCTCAGAAGAGAGCGAACATTTCTACTCGCGTACGGCCCTTATGTACATTTACATGGGGCACATGAAACATGAAAATACCAAACCCTACGAAGACTGGTTCTGGAAAAAGAATAGAATTAATCTAGTAAAGGCATCTGTTAAAAGCTTAGATCCAGAGAATAAAACTATTCAATTAGAGGATAATAGTTTCTTATCTTATGACAAACTGATTTTGGCAACAGGGTCAATTCCAAACAAATTTGGCTGGCCGGGAGAAGACTTAAAATGTGTTCAAGGTCTCTACAGTATTCAGGATCTTGAGGAAATGGAGAAAAACACCTCCAATATTTCTTCAGCTGTTATTGTTGGTGGCGGATTAATTGGTATTGAAATGGCTGAAATGCTTCACAGCCGAAATATATCTGTCACTATGCTGATTCGTGAGAATGCCTATTGGGCCAATGTATTACCACAGGAAGAAGCCCAATTAATTGGGAATCACCTCCATAAACATGGGATTGATCTGAGATTCAATACAGAACTCAAAGAAATCCGATCGATCGATCGGCTTGGCGTAAATAGCATTATTACCAATACTGAAGAAATCATTAATTGCCAGTTTGTAGGGATAACTACAGGAGTTAAACCCAACATTAATTTCCTAAAAAATAGCACATTAGAAATAGAGAAAGGAATATTGGTAAATGAATTTTTAGAAACCAATATCCCTGATATTTTTGCTGCCGGAGATTGTGCCCAATTTCGTTTTGCAAAAATAGGTGAAGCTCCTATAGAACAGTTATGGTATACTGGTAAAATGCAGGCCGAAACATTAGCTAACACGATATGCGGTCACAGAACATCATATGACCGGGGCATTTGGTTCAATTCAGCAAAATTCTTTGATATTGAATATCAAACCTATGGAAAGGTTCCTCCTGTCATTACCAATGAACAAGAAAGCTTTTACTGGGAACACGAAAATAGCAAAATTTCATTCAGAGCCAATTATAACAAATCAGATAGAAGTATTCTCGGGTTTAATTTTATGGGAATACGGTTCAGACAAGTTATTGCTGAACAATGGATACGTGATCAAAAAGAGATAGAATATGTTATAGAACACCTAAACCAGGGCTGGTTTGATCCTGAATTTTCGAAAGCTCATTATAAAGAAATAGCAAAAGCATTCATAGATTTTAATATAGATGCATCATTTTCCAAATAAAAAAAAATGCAAGACAATTCCTTATCAATAGCAAAGCCATCAGAAAGCCTTCTTTCACAAAAGATAGGCGCAACTCTTATTGCAGCTGCAATACTTTGTTCAATAATTGCATCATCTGGTCAGGGAGAAACTCAGCCTGAACTCTTTTTTTGGTTAATTATCAGCTTGGTTTTTTCAGGAGGAATTATATTTTCGATTCCATATTATAAAGCAATACCAGGAATAAAGAACAATGGTATTATGCAGAGCCCCGCAACAAACCGGGGTGCAATTGCCTGGGGAATTGCCATTTTGATGACGGGATTTTACATTATTCTATATTGGTTTCCCTATTATTTAGATGGACTGATCAGGATAATGGACCCAATAAGCATGATACTCAGGAACAAAGTATCTGATCAGTGGTTTTTATACGGCACTTTCTACACCCTGGCAGTTCTCATTATGGGTATTCGTTTCATCGGTAAGTACAGACACAGCAGATACCAGATTTTGAGAACCTTCTCTGTTATGTTTTTCCAGCTTGGATTTGCCTTTTTAATTCCTGCATTTTTACTGAAATTGAATCAACCTGAATTTTACTTCTCATATTTCTGGCCATTAAAATATTCTTATCTGTTCCCGAATGACATCGATTATCTGATCAAGTCCGGGAATATTGGTGTTTTTATGGTTTTCTGGGGCCTTGTCATGACTTTTATTGCCACACCAATATTGACCTATAATTATGGCAAACGCTGGTATTGCTCATGGATCTGTGGCTGTGGTGCTTTAGCGGAAACGCTTGGAGATCCATACAGGCAAAATTCGGATAAATCACTCAAAGCATGGAAAGTGGAACGCTGGATGGTCCATTCTGTGTTGGTATTCGTTACTTTAACCACAGCCTTATTATGGTTAAATTCATGGAAGAGCGGTACTATTCTTGGCGATGCATCCGGATTATTTTCGCAATGGTATGGATTTATGATCGGTTCGGTATTTTCAGGGGTGATCGGAACTGGATTTTACCCAATAATGGGATCAAGGGTTTGGTGTCGCTTCGGATGCCCGATGGCAGCAATTCTTGGACTATTTCAACGGTTCAAATCAAAATTCAGGATAACAACCAATGGGGGGCAGTGCATCTCATGCGGCAATTGCTCCACTTATTGTGAGATGGGTATCGATGTAAGAGCCTACGCTCAAAAAGGCGAGAATATAATTCGTGCCTCATGCGTGGGATGCGGAATATGCTCAGCTGTCTGCCCAAGAGGAGTTCTTAAACTGGAAAACATGGAGGAAGAAGGAAGATTTGAACCTTATAATCGTCATGAAATTTAATAATGAGTGCTGATACCAAAAAACCAATAGTTTATGTAATCATACCTGCATTCAACGAAAGTCAATCGATAGGGAAAGTCATTTCAGATATTCCCAAACTGGTACATGAAACGATTGTTGTTGATAATGCTTCCACAGATAATACAGGGAAAGTTGCAAATGAGCACGGGGCTACTGTCCTAAGGGAAAATAGAAAAGGATACGGATACAGCTGCCTGAAAGGTATTGATCATCTCCAGTCAAAAGCAGATCCTGAAGATATTATTGTATTCTTAGATGGCGATTATTCAGACTTTCCTGGCGAAATTAACATACTTATTGCCCCAATACTAAATTCAGGTTATGATATGGTGATCGGGTCAAGAGTTTTGGGTGTAAGGGAACCAGGATCTATGCTTATTCAGCAAATAGCAGGAAACTGGCTGGCAACACAACTGATAAAATCATTCTACAATGTCCATTTTACGGACCTGGGACCATTCAGAGCAATTCGATGGAAAGCCTTGCAACAAATAGACATGAAGGATAAGACCTTTGGCTGGACAGTAGAAATGCAGGTAAAGGCAGCAAAACACAAAATGAATTTTACAGAAGTACCGGTAAGCTATAGAAGAAGAATTGGAGTAAGTAAAGTATCCGGGACTATCTATGGAACTATTATGGCCGGATATAAAATATTACTTACCATCTTTAAAAATATTTAATCCGGGATTCAAATCAATCATGTTAGCGCTTGGCATTATAATTTTATATAGTTTTTTTTTCTTCTTCATCATCCTCTTCAGTCTTGGACAGTTAGCGCTGCTAATTACTTTTTTAGCAAACAGGAATAAAGTAAATCCCAAAATTCAATTAGAAACCTTTCCTCTTATAACCATCCAGTTACCAATTTATAACGAACGATTTGTAATTAAAAGACTCCTGGATTCAATTTCCAATTTAAACTACCCTAAAGACAAGTTAGAAATACAGGTTCTTGACGATTCTAATGATGATACAAGTGCTATTATTGAACAAATAACAGGGAAATTAAGGGCATTAGGTTTTACAATCTCTCATATTAAACGCGAAAACAGAACAGGATTTAAGGCGGGTGCTCTACAAAACGGGTTAACTTTGGCTACAGGAGAATACATTGCGATTTTTGATGCCGACTTTATTGCGGGTCCGGATTTTTTGATCAACACTCTACCACATTTCAGCCATGATAAAATTGGAATGGTGCAAACCAGATGGGGACATATCAATCCACGGGAGTCATGGCTCACAAGAGCACAGGAAATCGGACTAAACAGTCACTTTATTATTGACCAGGATGGTCGTGCAAAGGGTGGATATTTTATAAGTTTTAATGGCACCGCTGGAATTTGGAGAAAATCCTGTATTGAAAATGCAGGAGGATGGGAAGCTGATACACTTACAGAAGATCTAGACCTGAGTTATCGTGCCCAAATGAAAGGATGGAGGTTCAATTATTGTCCTGAAATCATTTCTCCTGCGGAACTTCCGAATCTGCTCAGTGCAGTAAGATCACAACAATTTCGATGGATAAAGGGAGGAGTTGAAACCTCCAAAAAACTGATGGTCAGACTATGGAAATGTAAACTACCTCTTTCAACAAAATTGTTTGGAAGCCTGCAGCTCCTAAACAATTATATCTATGCATTTATCCTCATAACAAGTTTGCTAAGTGTTCCTCTAATGATTTTGAAGAATAAATCAACTGAATTTGATCAGTTCTTTAATTGGAGTACCTCATTAATTATAGTCTTGCTAATCAATTTTCTTTATTGCTTTACAGCAATTTTAATGGATAAAAAGAAAGCAATTGACGCAATAATAGAGATCATAAGTGCATTTCCGATAGCTATAGTTGTATCGATGGGTATGTCATATCACAATACCATAGCTATTTTAAAAGGAATTCAAGGCCAAAAAACAGCGTTTATCAGAACCCCAAAGTTCAGCGAATCAAAAGAGGAAAATCACTATTCAAAGAAGCAGAGGCTGGGGAAATTTATTCCTGAATTTCTACTATTTATTTATTTTTTTCTAGCTGCTCTTGCCGGACTATATTTTAAGGATTTCGGATTTCTGATCTATCATTTATTAATGTTATCAGGTTTTGGTTTTGTTCTGTTTTGTGCTTATGATGAGAGATCAGGTCAATAATTGATCAGACTGATATAGCATTGATGATATCATATTGAGTTATGATCTCAATATTACCATTCTGATCTTCAACAAGAACCGCCATATTTTCTTTATTAATAATACTTGTGATCTTATCTATGGTTGTATTCAGATCCACAAAAGGAAAAGAAGCAGTCATGATATCCTTTACAGAACCCGAACGAAGTGATGGATTCTCCAATACTGCGTTCAAAATATCGCTCTCCGTTATTTTCCCTACAACCATTCCTTTCTGAGTAACTGGAATCTGGGAAATATTCAATGATTTTATTGTGTTGATTGCCTGCAAAACAGATTGTTCACAATCAATGGTAACAATTTCTTGTCTCCCGCGTTTTGATAAAATTGACTTAGCTGTAAGTTTCTCATCAGCAAGAAAACCACGCTCCCTTAACCAGTCTTCATTATACATTTTGCCCATGTATCTGGAACCATGGTCATGAAAAATGATAACAACTACATCACCTTCTTTTAGTTCATCCTTCAACTGCATAAGTCCGGCAAGTGCAGATCCTGCAGAATTACCAGCAAATATTCCCTCTTTTCTGGCAATATCCCGGGTCATCAGAGCAGCATCCTTATCTGTTACCTTTTCAAATCGGTCAATGATATTAAAGTCTACGTTTTTCGGCAGAAAGTCTTCCCCTATTCCCTCGGTAATATAAGGATAGATCTCATTTTTATCCAAAATTCCCGTTTCCTTGTACTTTTTAAACACGGATCCATAAGTATCAATACCCCATATTTTTATATCAGGATTCTGTTCTTTAAGGTATTTACCAGTACCTGAGATAGTTCCACCAGTACCAACCCCAACTACAAGATGAGTGATCTTACCATCTGTTTGTTTCCAGATTTCAGGACCGGTCTGTTCATAGTGAGCCAGAGAGTTTGACAAATTATCATACTGATTTGGTTTCCATGAATTTGGAACTTCACGCTCCAGGCGCGAGGAAACAGAATAATATGATCTGGGATCTTCAGGGTCAACATTTGTAGGACACACAATAACTTCAGCCCCAAAAGCCCGCAAAGCATCAACTTTTTCTTTTGACTGCTTATCTGTGGTAGTAAAAATACACTTATAGCCCTTTATTATTGCTGCCATTGCAAGCCCCATTCCAGTGTTTCCGGATGTGCCTTCAATAATAGTACCTCCTGGCTTCAGTTTACCGCTCCGCTCTGCATCTTCAATCATCTTCACGGCCATCCTATCCTTAATTGAGTTACCAGGATTGGTTGTTTCGATCTTTGCTAAAACCGTAGCTTTAACATCCTTCGTTATATTGTTCAATTTGACCAAAGGAGTATTCCCAATGGTTTCAAGAATATTATTATACCACATAGTGCAAAAATAAGCATTTAAGCTCGTAACAACAGATTAAATGCCAAAAGTGAATAAAATACAAAGATTGTATCGCATCTATTAAACACACGAAATTATATTTTAAAAATCTACTGTTTTAGTAGTATTAACCAATGGAAATTGGGTGAAAAACAGTATATGTCTTAAGTTAAATATGGTTAATATATCTGGAAGCTATTTGGATTAGAATTTCAAATGCTTCACAGTTAAACCATTATTTATCAATTGCTTTAATGAGTCTATTCCCACTCTCAGGTGCGTCTCAACATACTGTTCAGTAACATTTGAATCACTTTCAGCTGTCTTTACACCCTCTGGTATCATTGGTTGGTCTGATACCAATAATAATGCACCTGTTGGAATCTTATTCGCAAAACCGGTTGTAAAAATTGTTGCAGTTTCCATATCAACCGCCATTGCTCTTAAAGTTTTGAGATATTTCTTAAAGCTCTTATCATGCTCCCAAACCCTACGGTTAGTAGTATATACAGTTCCAGTCCAATAATCACGCGAGTGATCACGAATGGTTGTTGAGATTGCCTTTTGCAAAGCAAATGCTGGTAATGCAGGAACTTCAGCAGGAAGATAATCATTGGAAGTTCCCTCACCTCTGATTGCAGCTATTGGTAAGATCAGATCACCGATCTTATTCTTCTTTTTTAATCCTCCACACTTTCCCAAAAACAAAACTGCCTTTGGCTGAATGGCCGTCAACAGATCCATCATGGTTGCAGCCATGGGGCTACCCATTCCGAAATTTATTAATGTAATTCCATTGGCTGAGACACTCTGCATAGGTTTATCAAGTCCGATTATAGGAGCATTATCATTCCATTCCGAAAATAAGTTGAGGTACCTGGAAAAATTAGTTAATAGAATAAATTTACTAAACTCTGTTAATGGACGGCCGGTATAGCGGGGCAACCAGTTGTCAACAATATCCGACTTATTTTTAAGTCCCGATTTAACGGGAGTCTCAACTTCAGTAGTCTTTTTTACAGATTCCGGAGCTTCAACTTTGGGTTCTTGTTTTTTATTCATAATTCCATTTTTTAGCTTACAAAAAACCCCGATTGAATCGGGGCTCATTTATGCAACTTTTAACTTTTTCAGATCAGATTTTTCAAATTTATCTTTGGCATAATCCAGTGTGATATACAATTCTTTTCCTGTTTTACCTGAAGGCGTTTCATACATAGCATCGATCATGATTGCTTCACAAATCGACCTTAAGCCCCTCGCGCCAAGCTTAAATTCCATTGCTTTATCAACAATGAATTCCATCACATCCTTCTCAAACTCAAGATTTACATTTTCATATTCAAACAACTTTTTATACTGTTTGATCAGTGAATTTCTTGGTTCCGTCAATATACTTAATAAAGTTTCCCTATCCAATGGATTCAGGTGAGTAATTACCGGAAGCCTTCCAATCAGTTCAGGTATAAGTCCGAATGATTTAAGATCCTGTGGGGTTATATATTTATATAGGTTTTTCAGGTCAATATTAAACTCTTCTTTTTCAACTTTGTATCCAACTGTTTGAGTCCGAAGCCTGTTCGCGATCTTCTTCTCAATACCATCAAATGCTCCACCACAAATGAACAGAATGTTATTTGTGTTTACAGCGATCATTTTCTGATCAGGGTGTTTTCTTCCTCCCTGGGGCGGAACATTAACTATAGTTCCTTCTAATATCTTCAATAAGGCCTGCTGAACCCCTTCTCCTGACACATCGCGTGTAATAGAAGGGTTATCACTCTTGCGGGCGATCTTATCAACCTCATCAATATATACAATACCACGTTCGGCAGCAGTCACATCATAATCTGCGGCCTGTAGCAAACGTGTCAAAATACTTTCTACATCCTCTCCAACATATCCAGCTTCAGTTAACACAGTAGCATCACAGATACAAAATGGCACATTTAATACTTTGGCGATGGTTTTGGCAAGTAAAGTTTTTCCAGTTCCTGTTTCGCCAACCATTATAATGTTCGACTTTTCAATTTCCACCTCATCTTTCCCAATTTTTTGGTTCAGACGCTTGTAGTGGTTATAAACAGCCACAGAAAGTATTTTTTTTGCCTGATCCTGTCCAATCACATATTGGTCAAGATGCGTTTTGATCTCTATAGGCTTTAAAAGGGTTTCAAAAGTTTGAGTTGATTTAGTTTTACGGACATTAAGTTCTTCCGCAAGGATCTGATTAGCCTGAGTAACACACTTATCACAAATATGGGCATCCAGACCAGCGATCAGCATGAGCGTATCCTGCTTGCCGGAGCCGCAGAATGAACATTTAACATCTTTATTTCCTTTACTCATTCTTATTTATCTCCGGTTCCAACTAATACTTCATCAATCATACCAAACTCTTTGGCTTCATTTGCAATCATCCAATAATCGCGGTCAGATGCCCGTTCAACCCATTCATAGGTTTGACCTGAATGTTTGGCAATGATATCGTAAAGTTCTTTTTTAAGTTTTAACATCTCACGCAAGTTGATCTCCATATCAGATGCAACACCCTGAGCACCTCCAGATGGTTGATGAATCATTACTCTTGAGTGAGGCAATGCCGCTCGCTTACCTTTGGTTCCGGCACAAAGCAATACAGCTGCCATTGACGCTGCCATACCGGTACAGATAGTTGCAACATCAGGTGATATATATTGCATAGTATCATAAATACCTAAACCTGCATATACAGAACCACCGGGAGAATTAATATAGATCTGGATGTCTCTTTTAGCATCAGTTGATTGAAGAAACAATAACTGGGCTTGTATGATATTCGCAATCCCCTCATGAACCGCATCACCTAAAAAAATGATCCTATCCATCATTAAACGTGAAAACACATCCATTTGTGCTACGTTTAATTGACGCTCTTCAATGATATATGGAGTCATTGCAGTAGGTAAAGAAGCATTTTGAACCCTTCCAATAAAACTATCTACATGCTGACTTCCTATGCGATGATGTTTTACCGCATATTTTCTGAATTCGTTCTTATCAATGTTCATTTTGAGATATTCTAATTATTATTTAACACTTATTTTTAATGCAGTAAATGAAAGATCAAAATAAATGGAATTAATAAGACCAAAAACAATCATCATTTACTTTAACTCAAGGAATTTATCATATTGAATTTCCTTTTTATCTAAGGTAATAACACCTTTCAAATATTCAAATACATGCTGAGCTTTAACCTCTTCAAATATTCTGTTTGCATTTTCTTTATTCTGCAAAAACTGTGCAGTATACTGTCCCAGTTGTTCCTCAGAAAGCGGCTGCGGACTGTACATACGGAACTGAGAATCTAAACGATTTTTAGCAGCTGCAAAGACTTCTTCATATTTGATCTCGAGTTTATTATCCTTAATGATCTTATTTTCAATTAAAGTCCAGCGAAGGTTACGTGCAAAATCTTCATAACCCTGTTCCAATTCCTCATCGCTCAGTTTTTCATTGGTCGCTTTTAACCAGCGCTTTAAAAATTCATCAGGAAGGCTTAGTTTAACTTTATCTAAACCAAACTGAAGCATATCTGCCTGAAGTTTCTGGTCAGCATTCTGAACCATCATGCTTTCAAGCTCTTCTCTGATCTTCTCTTTAAACTCCTCTTCAGTTTTAACAACATCAACACCGAATATCTTATCAAAGAACTCCTGATTCAAATCTCCTTCTTCCAGACGATTAATATTCTTAACCGTTAACTGAAATTTAGATTTCAGGTCTTGTGCATCCTCTTCAGAAATATTTAAAACCTTGGCAATAATTGTAGCATTGCCATCAAATGCTTTTTGAAGATCCACATCCACTATATCTTCTTTCTTTAATCCAATAAGTGACTTTTTAATCTTAGTGTCACTTACCTGATCTAAACGAACAGATGCAGTAGCACTAATACCACCTTCAAAAACAGAACCATCAGCAGAAAGTTGCTTTAAATCTGCATACAAAACATCATCATCTGCCGATACGTCAGGATTTGACATTTTGCCATAGCTTTTTCTTAAGTTGGTGATACGGGATGCCAGAGTTTCAGGATCCACCTTCACCTGATAATTGACCAATTTATCTTTAGATGTAAATTCAAGGTCAAACTCAGGAGCCAATCCAAGTTCGTAAACGAACTCAAAATTATCGGTAAAATCCCAATTAAACTCCTTGCTGTCATCGATCTTAGGCAATGGCTGTCCAAGAACTTCAAGCTTATTATCGGTTATATAATTACTTAATGTATCATTCAGAATATTGTTGACCTCATCAACTAAAATACTCTTACCATACATTTTTTTTATATGCGCTGCAGGTACCATTCCAGGACGGAATCCAGGCAATTTTGCTTTTTTAGCCTGGGCTTTGATCGCCTTTTCTACACGCTCTTTGTAATCTTCAGGATTAATCTTAACAGTAAGTACAGAATTCAGATTGTCTATTTTGTCCTGTGTAATGTTCATTTTCTGAGTTTTATGTCGTTTTAGTTTATACAAAAATTCCCCGGTTTGTAGCCGGGGAATTAATCAGTGCGGATGAAGGGACTCGAACCCCCACGCCGTGAAGCGCCAGATCCTAAGTCTGGTGCGGCTACCAATTACGCCACATCCGCATATTTAGGATTATTTTCAAAATTCTTCAGATCAATGAGCGTAAAAACTCAGCTTTTCTAGAAGTATTTCGGTCGGCAAAACTAACCTTTTTCTACATAATTACAAAATCTATTGTGCTTATTATTTAAGAATGACAATTTACTTGCTTTATAAGTGATCTTAAATAGTCAGGGGTATGCAGAAGCCGGCTGCCATACCAGGAGAATAGCTCTCCATCCACGATCAATACTTTTGAGTTTGGAAACTTAGACTTCATCTCCTGAGCATGTTCATCCTTAAATGGATAGGGCTCTGAAGATAGAAATATCACTTCCGGACCAAGCTCCTCCAACTGCTCTAAACTCACTACAGGGTACCGGTTCATAGTTAATGAATTAGCAAAACCAGCCTTTGCTAAAATATTATCAATAAATGTATTTTTTCCAGCCAACATGTATGGATCCTTCCAGATAAAATAAGCAGTTTTTAAATTGTCTGCACTTACAGATTGAAGATCTGCAAAACTATTTATAATAGTTGAAGCAATTAATTCGGCCTCCTCAGCATGCCCCGTCAGAATACCTACCTGTTTTATCATCTCTACAGAATCTTCAAGAACCAGGATATCACTCATCCAAACTGGGAATTCGTTCATTAACTCCTCCATTTGACTCTGTTCGTTTTCCTCTTTGTTTCCTATAATAAGATCCGGATTCAAACTTCTTATTTTCTCCAGATTAAGCTTTTTTGTGCCACCAACCTTTGTTTTAGACTTGAACTTATCATTTGGATGGATACAGAATTTAGTTATTCCGATTACCTCCTCGTCTAAACCCAAGTCAAAGAGAAATTCAGTTTGCGAAGGAACCAGCGAAATAATCCTTTTGGGTGGATAATTAAGGGAAATAACCCGACCCATCTGATCTGTAAATGTGCGTTTTTGCATACTTTTACAAATTAAGCTATTTTTTATAAATGCCTAGATTGACATTGTATTCACTTCTGATCATATCTCTTGCAGGCTATGTTCTGATGGGCTATTTTATTGAAAGATCAAACTTTGAACTTCTCATTACTGTTTATACTTCCTTATTTCTGCTCAGTTATTTAATAATAAAAAATAAAGGCGCTTATAATTTCAATGTTCTTCTACTTAGTGGCATATTATTTCGGTTTTGCCTTATTTTTTCAATACCAGCTTTGTCGGATGATTTTTATCGCTTTATCTGGGATGGACGGATTCAACAATTAGGTTTTAACCCCTTCGACTTCACTCCCAGGCAATTCTTAAATCAGAACTCAGATGCCTTTTTAAATCAATTGTTCCCTTTGCTCAACTCTCCTGATTATTTTAGTGTGTATCCCCCGTTCTCTCAGATACTATTTAAGATTGCTTCAGGAATTGGGCAAGATAACTTGCAGGTAAATTTAATAGTCCTGAAGTCGATGATATTCTTTTCTGAAATTGGAACGATCTATATCTTGTACAGGCTTATTCTAAAAAGAAAAAAAGACCTTTCACTCGTTTTAATCTATCTTCTTAACCCCCTTGTCATCCTAGAGCTTACAGGAAACATACACTTTGAAGCATTCATGATCTTCTTTTTCCTGCTTACTGTTCTGCTTTTCTACAATCAGAGATTTATTGGATCAGCAGCTGCATTATCACTCGCCATACAGGCAAAGCTATTACCGATACTGGTTATCCCCCTACTCATTAAAAAAATCGGCTTAATGAAAACTGTATGGTATGGATTAATATGCATTCTAATAACGACTCTGCTAAGCATCGGAATTATAAATACGCCTGAACGTATATCTCATATCACCGAAAGTCTGAATCTTTATTATGGAAAATTTGAATTTAATGGAGGTATCTATTTACTTTTCAGGACCATTGGCTGGGCGGCAATTGACTATAATCCAATTGTATTAATAAGCAAGCTGATGATCCTTTTCACCCTGACAGGAATGGTGTATATTTATCTCAAAGAATCAGATACACTCTCTGGTTTCTTCTGGGTACTCTTAATCTATCTTGGATTTGCAGCAGTAGTTCATCCCTGGTACCTGACACCCCTGGTTGCCTTAAGTATATTCGTCAGATACCGTTTTATTCTGGTTTGGTCTGCACTAATCCCCCTAAGCTATATGAGCTATCGTACTTTACCATACAATGAAAACTATTGGATTACAGGCCTGGAATATTTTATTGTGGTTGGATACTTATATTGGGAAGTAAAATTTTTAGCTCCTGCTTCTAATCCGGTGATTTTAAAAAATGAGGTAAGTGAATGATCAGGCAAACAAAAACTATAAATTATTGTTGCTTATCATTTGAAACTAAATTAATTTAAGGTGGTTACTCTTCATAAAAATCCTGAAGTGCGCCAAAATAGTTCAAGTTCCAGCCATCGATCATATCCTGAATATCGGAATCAGGAATATTTGTATGCCGGAGTTCCAGAGATGTCCCATTTTTATCAGGGTGCAGTATAAAAGTCACAATTGACTCTTCAGGCTGATCACCAAAGTACCATTGCTGAACTATTTTTTTATTTTCGATAAATTCTATGTTCTTTCCAACGATACTATCATCCCATAGAGAAAATTCTGAGCCAGGCTCAGTGCTCATTATTGCTTCAGCACCTGTCCATAATGAGATTGTCAGGGGATTGGTTAATGCCAGATATACCTCTTCAGGACTTGCCTGTATGAGATAATAATTCTTAAAATCTTTCATAATTTCTACTACAAATCTAATACAATTGAACGGATTATTTGAGTAAATAAGGCTCTCTGCATACACAGTACAGATCCGGGATTAGAATATATGCGAAAATCACTTTTTTTGATTTTCCCAGCAACATTTTGTAACAGATAGCGTCATATAAACAAAAACAAGCAAAAGGATTTTTAAAGCTGCAATCTATGTTAAACCCAAATCAAAATAATAGAGATCAGCCAAAGCTAACGGATCGTAAGCCTTTAACTATCCGGATGAGTTATATCCCTGATCTTGCCGGGAAAATATCAGATGCAATAAATTTTATTTTAATGAGCCTGAATTTTCAATTGGAAGAAGAAATGAATTTCGATAAAATGGTTTTTTTGGAACCAATAACTCTTCAAGATTCAAATGGGAAAACAATAACATTGATTATAAAAGAGCTTGAAAATGACCCTGAAATCCAACACATTATAGTTCATACTGATGATTGCCTGAGAGATTACCATAAATACCTGATTGCAGGGATCGAATTTGTCAACAGACCGGAATATACTGCTGCAGGCTTGCAAGTCGATTTTTTAGGGCATAACGACCGGTATACTTTATTGGAAGAAAGAACTTATACTGAATCCTTATAAGAACTTTAATCATTTTAGCCATGAAATTCATACGAGTACTTAAGAATAACAATCAGATATCAAGTGAGACTGTAAAGCAGGCCTTCTATCCAGAACATATCAGTAATTTCTCAATAAAAACAGTGTTTAATGGCAATACAAGCTATAACATAGGCAGGCGAAAATTGAATCTTTTTCCGGATAGTTTTCTTGCAATTAACCAGGGAACGAGTTATTCCAGCAAAGTAGATTCCTATATTCCTGTAAATAATCTTTCGATTTCATTTTCCCCAACATTTCTTTCTGATTTCTATAGATCGCATCATAAAACCCAAAAAGAACTCCTGGATGAGCCCTTTTTTAACGAGGAAATATCTGAAAACTTCTTTTTAGAGACTATTTATCCCTTTGATGGTGATATGAAGTATAATATCATGCATTTAAAACAACAACTTGAGCAGGAGGCCCCTGATGATTTGCTGGTCAATGAATATCTGCATCACTGCCTCATAAATTACTTTAAAGTCTATAAAAATGAGGTAGTGAGCAAATCTGAAAATCTGAAATTTCTGAATAAAAGCACCAAAGTAGAGATCTTAAAACGACTGACATTAGCTAAAGAGTACATTATCAGTAACTACAATAAAAATATAGATTTAGAAGATATTGCACAAAGTGCCTGTTTATCGGTAAACCATCTGTTGCGAACCTTCAAACAGGCCTATGGGAAATCTCCGCATCAATACCTTATCCAGGTTAGGATAGACAGGTCAAAATACCTGCTAAAGCATTCCGAATACACCATCAATGAAATCGTGGAGATCATTGGCTTTGAATGTCCAAGTTCATTCATTCGCCTTTTTAAGGCAATGAACAAGATAACACCAGGCAAATTCCGACTAAATTTCTAGGGGGTTTCCCTTGAATAAGGGTATTCAATTTTCTTGAATTTTCCATTAATTGACCCTTCTATCCATGCAATAATTTTATCATCTGAGACTAATCGATAAACGATACGGGAGGGAAAATCATGCTCCTTATTCTCAAAGATAAAGGTATTATTCTCAGCAGAAATAAGCTTAAAAGCTACAGTACTATTATTCCCTCCACCATATCCTGTGGGAATGAAAAAGATATCACCATCCAATTTCTGGAGTTTTACAGTTTCCAACAATGTACTATCACCTGTATGACTGATAGAATAACTAATTCCTTCCAGTAGTGAATCATCGGTCTGTTTCCAAAATTCTACAATTTTACCCCTTTCAGTCTTTAATGACCATCTGCCATTCAGGAAGGCTAATTTATTAAATGAGGAACTGGATTGGGCTGAACTGACCAAATGGATGACAAGAAAAATACAGAAAAAAAATATTTTTTTAAACATAATTACAAAACCTATCTCGCAACTAATAAATATAATATTAAAGCTGGAATAACCTATTTATCAGTCCCTCCAGATATTAAATATTCACAAAATAAGTTAAGCAATCAACATGAAATATCTGGCATTTATTCTCATTAACATTTTTTAACAAAGAACATTTTCAATTTGCCCTTAAATAATTGAAAACAGAATAGAATTATCATCAAAATAATAAACATAACTAATTATTTATCAATAGTTTATATAAAAAATTCCTAAATAAAATAAATCAATCAAATACAAAATATCATTTATGTTACCTTTTATAAATGGTGCTTTTAGCTTATATCCAACCCTCATTTACTACTGAACTTTAGGTTATTAATTAAACTAAAAACCACAAGTCATGAAATTTAAATCATTCCTGTTTGGTGCCGTACTGAGTACTGCCTTAACTCTCACAGCTTTTGCAAATAACCGTCCATTTAAAACCGCAAAAAATATCATTTCAGAGTTTGCAGAAAGCCATGTAAATACAGATGCCAGCAAATTGTCAAAGATCCTGAGTAAAGATGCTATCCTTAAATTCACGAAGGGTGAAGAAGTGTTAACACAGAATCAACTATCGATCATGAAACTGGCAAAGCAGAATGATGGAATTGTTCAAAACTGTTCTACCAATTTTGAATTAATAGCGAGCAGCGAAGCTCTGGTTTTGGCAAAAGTTAATTTCATTTATGAGGATTTCATAATCGAGAATTTCATCACGATAGAACTCGACAAAAATCAAGGCTGGCAGATTACAAGAATCAACAAATTCTTTACAAATGCAGAAAAGCCAAGAATTATTACACGAAGATAGGTCTGAATAAAAAGAGTTCCAATTCAGAAGTAAAATATCTGACTTTATAATTAAAGCTAAATTGAATAAAGCAGCTTAATGAAAAAATACCATAATCGAGAATATGAGTACAAACCTGGATCTAATTAAAAAAGAAAGGTATAGCAGTAGATATACCAGGGGATTCCTTAAAATGCTGATCAATGATGGGCAAAAGGATGCAGATAAATATGTTGAACAGTTTTATTCATCAAAAAACTATCAGGAACGGCTGGAATCAATTAAATATCTCCTCAACGTTGCAGGAAAATATACCATTCCTACTACTGTTTTTATTGACGCCCTTCATGATTTCTGTTCACAGGTAAAGATATATGTATTAAAAAACTATGATTTTTCAACTGACAACAGTAGTGAAATGGAAAGGATTTTGATAGATATTGCCCGAAATGATGAAAAATTACAATTGAGAACATTGGCCCTTGAAAAACTCTCTGCCAAAAACAACATGCAGTTCTATGACCTATTCTTTTCAAGCTCATTACTTAAAAGCTCGAAAGAATCGGCTGCCGGAATTAACGGATTATATAAACTAAACAGAGACAGGGCTTACCACATGGCAAAATTCAGGGCTAATACCTCAAGTGGCAATCTTGATCTGGCAATTGCCCAGATTTTTCTGAATGAAGGCGATGTATATGATCTGGACTTTTTTAAACAAAGGCTCAAAGCCAGAAACAAATTCAATAAGATTGAACTTATTAGAACTTATCTTAAAATGTTAAGCAAAATACGAATTGAATCAATGGTTAAAAGTCACATTTTGTACATCATAGATGATGTAATTAGTACCTCCAATAGCGACTTGATCCAGCATTTAATCATGGAGCTACATAATTTCATTTCAGAGAATCAGAATAAAAGTGAAGAGCATTTGCAATTTGTTAGCAAAACCATCGACCTGCTTCTTGAAAAAAACTATAATTGCTGCCTATATTTTGACCCTTTGGAATCTGCATAAAAAACAAAATAATTAAAAAGGCCTGCTAAAGCAGGCCTTTTTAATTATTTGCAATAGCAGGAAAAATTATTTACCACTATTTTTTTTCTCAGTAACTTCGTTTCTGATATCCTGAGCCAAATTTTTCAAATCTTGCATGCCTTTACGTACTCTTGTTCCAGCTGCACTGTTTCCTGAATTGTAGAATTTGTTAGCGTCAACTTCAACTGAAGCAAACAGATCTTTCATTTTTGTAAATTTATCCATTGTTATTTTTTTTAAGGTTAAACAAATCTAATTTAATTACATGTATTGACAAGTCCTTTTTCAATTATTTTTTACCAATAATTAACTGAAAATTAATAATTAATCTTAAAGAGAAAAAAATAATGTATTTTCTTTCAAAAATGCATTTCTACTCATCACAATCAAATATACTGCTTCAGAAAAAGTACATTCCAGACGATTAAAGATCTTAAATTAATTCCAACTAATGATGACCTAAATCATTAATTTCAATGAATCTTATCAGGCAGGAATCTGCTCAAAACAAATATATTTATTCGTTGTTTCAACATTATCTGCTAAGAAAAACAGGTTTGGGAAACAGATTGAAAAATGCCCATTGAGTATTATCAAATAATAAAATAATGCCCCGCTTAAAATAATTAAGCAAAAAAAGGATATGTATACGGTTAATTATTAAACCTGATTTTCAATCCCCATTATTAAAGCTTCCAAACCAAAGGCTGGACATCTAATTAAAAATATATTATGCCTGCAACACTTTTCATAATTCCATTCAGTAAGATCAGTATTGAAGATCTACCACGAGTTGGGGGTAAGAATTCTTCACTTGGAGAAATGTTCAATCAATTATCATCCAAAGGAATAAACATACCTGATGGTTTTGCCATAAGTGCTGATGCTTATCGCCTGTTCCGCAGGGAAAACAATATTGAAAAGGCATTAAATGATCTTTTATACTCATTAGACCGTCAAAATTTCACGAACCTGCAGGAGATCGGAGAAAAGGCAAGGAATTTAATTTTAATGGCAGTGATTCCGGAAGCAGTAAAGAATCAATGTAAACAGGCCTATTCAATTCTTAGTAAGAATGCTGGTGTTGAAGTACTGGATGTGGCTGTCCGAAGTAGTGCAACTGCCGAAGATCTGCCCACAGCAAGCTTCGCAGGAAGAATGGAATCCTATCTGAATATCAATGGAGCAGATCAATTACTGGATGCAATACATAAATGTTATGTTTCTCTATTTACCGATAGAGCTATAAAGTATCGCCATGATATGGGTTTTATGGAGATGGATATAGCTATTTCTGTTGGGGTACAGCAAATGGTCCGAAGTGATAAAGCTTCATCTGGAGTGGCATTTACAATAGATCCCGACACGGGTTTTAAAAACACGATCATTATAAACGGCATTTGGGGCCTGGGCGAAAACATAGTCCAGGGCAGGGTTACACCAGATGAATGGACCATATTTAAACCGACACTTAAAGAAGAAAAATACAACCCTATACTCAGAACCCATTGTGGTAAAAAAGAATTCACAATGATCTATGCAGAAAAATCAGAGCAGCAATCAAGTGAAAAGACAATACTTAATTTAACTACTTCAGCGGAAAAGCAAGGAGAGCTTTCTTTAAATAAAGCCGAAGCTATCCAACTAGCTGGATGGTGTCTGGCAATTGAAGAACATTATGGTAAGGCTATGGACATTGAATGGGCAAAAGATGGCCTGAACAATAAACTTTATATAGTTCAGGCTCGTCCTGAAACGGTACATGCGAAACCTAAGAAGCAGGTTCATGAGATTTTCTGGCTTGCCGAAAAATCAAAACTACTGGCAAGCGGAATCGCATTGGGTGACAAGATCGCCTCAGGGAAGGCCAGAATTCTCAAAAATCCAACTGAAGGGAAACAATTACAACAGGGAGAAATCCTGGTTACAGATATAACCAATCCCGACTGGGATCCGATTTTGAAAAAAGCTGCTGCAATCATAACTAATAAAGGAGGCAGAACCAGCCATGCGGCCATTGTTGCCCGCGAGCTGGGAACAGTAGCGGTAGTAGGCTCAGGCAATGCCACCAAAGTAATTGAAACTGGTGATGAAATCACTGTATCCTGTGCGGATGGAAAAAATGGAAATATTTATGAGGGCCTATTAAAGTGGATCGTTGAAGAGCAGGATTTTAGCAAACTCAGTCTGCCGAAAACATCGGCCATGTTAATACTTGCAGATCCAGACCGGGCATTTGAACTGAGTAATTACCCCAATAATGGTGTTGGGTTATTACGACTGGAATTTGCCATATCAAACAGTATCCGGATCCATCCTTTGGCACTATGTGAACCTGAAAAAATCACTGATAAGGAACTGCAGAGCGAAATAAAAAAGATCACTGGTGAATACGAAGATGGGAAAGAATATTTTGTTGACCATCTTGCAGAATCCGTGGCCCTGGTTGCTGCAGCCTTTTATCCCAATGATGTTATTGTGAGGCTAAGTGATTTTAAGAGCAATGAATACGCCAATTTATTAGGAGGTAAATATTTTGAACCACAGGAAGAGAACCCGATGATAGGCTTGCGTGGGGCTTCCAGGTATTACAGCGACTTTTATCGTAAAGCATTTGCATTAGAATGCCGCGCCATGAAAAAAGTTCGCGATGAAATGGGGCTGAAAAACATAAAACTTATGATCCCATTTTGCCGTACGATTGAAGAAGGCGAAAAAGTTCTTGCAGAAATGTCAGGCAATGGTCTAAGGAAAGGAGAAAATGGCCTTGAAGTTTATGTAATGATCGAGATTCCGAGCAATGTACTGCTGGCAGATGAATTCGCTAAACTTTTTGATGGTTTCTCTATTGGATCCAATGATCTGACCCAACTAACTCTTGGTCTTGACCGCGACTCAAGCCTGGTTAGCTATCTTTTCAATGAAGAGAACCCGGCAGTTAAAGGATTAATACGGGAAACAATCAGAGCAGCAAAACGGAATGGCATTAAAGTTGGGTTATGCGGGCAAGCGCCGAGCGATATTCCGGAATTTGCTGAGTTTCTTATTGAAGAAGGTATAGATAGTATTTCCTTTAATCCTGATGCATTGATCAAAGGGATAGAAAACATGAATAAAGCCGAGAATAAAAAACACTAAAGTATCTTACAATAAAAATCACTCTAAGCCCCTTTTAATGATATCTATCCTCTGGTTCAAAAAACTAAAAAATAATGGTTAATGAACTGGCATAACCTTGATATTTCAGAAGTCGCTCAAACCTTAAACAGCTCTGCTGATGGTCTTGAGAGTGATGATGTGCGTTCTCGCCTTTCCCGGTATGGGAAAAACGAAATAGTTGATGGTAAGGATAAGTATAAGGTCTGGAAGATCTTATTAAATCAGTTCAGCGATTTCATGATCATTATTTTAATCATTGCAGCAATCATTTCAGGCATTGCTGCTGACCTGACCGATACCATCATAATCCTTTCAATAATTTTTATCAATGCTTTTGTGGGCTTTATTCAGGAATATAAGGCTGAAAAAGCGTTGGATGCCCTGAAAAGTATGGCCAGAAGCCAGGCTGAGGTATTTAGAAACAAAGAGTTACTAAAAATCAACTCAAGCGAATTAGTACCTGGTGATGTGATCACCCTGAAATCTGGTGATGTTATTCCGGCAGATATTAGATTTATCAAAGTCCAAAGTCTTAAAGTTGACGAATCAACCCTGACCGGTGAATCTGAAAATACAGAAAAGAATGGCGCGGTGCTTCAAGAGACAAACCTGCCTATTGGCGATCGAACGAATATGGGCTATAAGGGAACGTTCGTTACCAGTGGCCGCGGCACTGCATATGTTGTAGAAACAGGCATGAGAACTGAATTGGGTCATATTGCTAAAATGATCCAGAAAGTTGATAGAAACACACCGCTTCAAAAAAAGCTGGCAGCTTTCGGAAAAAGGTTATCCCTCATCATTCTTTTTATCTGTGCGCTTATTTTTATATCAGGATGGCTCAGGGGAGAAAGTCTGATGGAGATGCTTCTCATATCCATTTCATTAGCAGTAGCCGCTATTCCGGAAGCCTTACCTGCCCTGGTAACAATTTCACTGGCTCTTGGTGCAAAAAAACTTGTTAAACAGCATGTTCTGGTTCGTAAACTACCTGCAGTTGAGACTTTGGGTTCGGTTAGTTTTATCTGCACTGATAAAACAGGGACACTGACCTTAAATAAAATGACTGTCGAGAAGGTATTTGAGATCGATAAGTCATTAAGGCTTCCGGGACTCATTGACAAAAATTCATTACTGAGTGCCATGGCATTAAACAGTGATGTAAGCAAAAATGATGGAGAAGAATGGATTGGAGAATCCACTGAACTTGCCCTGGTAAAATATGCTTTGTCAAAAATTTACGATAAAACAGATTTAGAAACATCCTATCCCAGAATTGCAGAAATTCCTTTTGATTCCGTACGGAAATGTATGAGCACCTTACATCAAACAAGTGAGGGCATTCTGGTGATCACTAAAGGTGCTGTTGAAATGTTAATTCAAACACCAGACATCAAAAACAGGAATGAAATACCTGAACTTGAGAAGAAAGTAAACGCTATGTCTGAAAGCGGTTACAGGGTTCTGGGCTATGCTTATAAATTAATGAAAAAGCTCCCGGAAAAACTAATTCCTGAGCAAATAGAATCTTCCCTCACATTAATTGGCTTTGCTGCAATGATAGATCCTCCCCGAAAAGATGTAAAGGAAGCGATTTCTCAGTGCAAAGAAGCAGGTATCACACCTGTCATGATCACTGGAGATCATAAGCTTACAGCCTCAGCGATCGCATCAAGCCTGGGAATTATCAGTTCAACAGATGACCTGGTATTAACCGGTTCAGAACTGGCGGATCTGAATGATGAGCAATTCAAATTATTAGTTGAAAAGGTGAAAGTGTATGCAAGGGTAGATCCGGAGCAAAAACTCAGAATAATAAATGCACTGCAAAGTAATAACCATTTTGTTGCCATGACTGGTGATGGAGTAAATGACGCTCCAGCATTAAAAAATGCAGACATAGGTATAGCCATGGGAATCAATGGCACTGAGGTTTCAAAGGAAGCTGCCCATATGATCCTCCTGGATGATAATTTTTCCACCATAGTTAAAGCCATCCGGCATGGACGAAAGATCTTCGATAACATCTTAAAGTTCATAAAATACATCATGACCGGCAACTCAGGTGAAATCTGGGCAATAACATTAGCACCATTCTTAGGTCTTCCTATCCCACTTCTGGCTATTCATATTTTATGGATAAATCTGGTAACTGATGGACTTCCGGGCCTCGCTTTAGCCTCTGAACCAGCAGAACCCAGTATCATGAGCCGTACACCACGAAATCCGAACCACAATATTTTCGAAAGTTCAATGGCCTGGCATATCCTTTGGGTGGGACTCTTAATGGCCCTAGTAACGTTAGGCATTCAGGCATGGGCCATTAATAATAATAATCCCAATGGTCAAACAATGGCCTTTTCAGTCCTTTGCTTTATTCAGCTAGGCCATGCTATGGCCATCAGATCAAACAAAGAGTCGGTATTCAGGATTGGAATATTTTCGAATAAACCAATGGTTCTAGCTTTGTTATTAACTGTTCTGTTGCAGATGTTGATCATCTACATGCCTGCCTTAAATGAAATTTTTAAAACAAAGCCGCTAAGTTTATCGGAAATGGCTATTACAATCGCTGCTTCCAGCATAGTATTCCTGGCAGTAGAGATAGAAAAATTCTTTAAATCAGAATGATTTCACAATCTGCTATCAGAAACCTGAAAAGGTAAGGCTGGATCCGGGATGCAGCTTCATGAGGCCTTCCATCGGGAATGAATTATGATCATTTTACAATCAAAACAGATCCCGAAATCAGTTTTGTACCATTGTTCAGATCTATCATATAATAATAAACTCCGGGCGACAATTCACTCCCCAGGTATCTTCCATCCCATGGATTTTCATAACCACTACTAAGAAAGATTTCATTCCCATATCTATTAAATACTTTGATTTTAGATTCGGGATAAGATGTTAGTCCGATAATATTCCAGAGGTCATTTACACCATCATTATTGGGAGAAAAAGTATTTGGAATGCTAATTTCCTTATATACTTTGACGAAAACTTCATCAGTTATCACATTATTGCACTCATCAGTTACCTGCAAAGTATAGGTTATATCCTCAAGCGGAGTTGCTATCGGATTGAGTTTAAAAGGATCATCTAAATATGTTGAGGGTATCCATTGGTAAGTTAAATTATTCCCAACTGAAGTACCTTCCAGACTCACCGGCTTATTTTGAATGGTATTTTTATCCACTCCCGCATCCACAATGGGCTTGTCTATCCTGTTTAAAGTTAAAATATCAGACAATATTCTGCAGCCAGGAGAATTGATATTATAGGATTCAGCAACAGCCAGCCGATATTGGAAGGTGATCTCTGTGGTAGAATTAATGCTTATCTCTACAGCTTTAGAGTTTGCACCAGGAATATCATTCCAGGTGGAACCAGTAGTTTTTACCTGCCACTGGAATGACGGGTTGTTATAACCCGAGCTTAATTCTGCATCCAGAGAAATTTTCAGACTTTTTCCTTCACAAATAGAAAGAGGAGCCTGACTTCCATTAAGTTTTGGAAGGACAGTTGGGCCACATGCCCTGAAGGTAATATCATCAAGAGCAAGGTCATTGCCATTACCACCCGGTGCTATATTTATTATTTTAAGAACAACCTCTGATATACCTGCTGTTGTGGTAAATATCATTCCATATTTTTTCCATTCCGGATTTAAGGATTCTGAAATGTTACCGCTTGAATAATTACCCAATTCTACACCTCCTACAGATTCAATTATGAAGGTTAAGTTTGGTTTTATTCCAGATGCGGAGGGTTTTAAAACATTCACAACATACGCTGAAAATTCATAGGTAGTACCGGGGCAAAGACCACTGATAGTTTGCTTAAAGAACTCTCCCGGAGCATTAGAAGCATTAACGAGCATCATGAATCCATTTGCATCTCCCGGAGTATGATCTTCCAAAAGTGTGTGCCAGTTATTATTGAAACATGCGAAGGTGCTGCTGGTTATTTTATAGCTCCCATCCGTAGGGCAGCTAACTGTAGTATAGTTGTAATTTGTGGCCATTGTTGGTCCCGGATTGAATCCGCTTTCAAAAGTGATATTTACAACCGGCTCTCCAAAATTTCCTGTACATGTTTGACCGATAGAGATAATGGGCATTAGAAGCATAAAACACAGAAAGTACTTTATAGAACCCACATTGAATCAATCAAAAGATATTCATCTAAACTATGGATTTTTACTTTGTCCCCCATACGCCAAATAAATAAACCCGGAAAAGAAATTCCCGGGTTTATTTTATTTAAACACTGATCGATAAAAATATGTTATTGACAGAAATTCAAATTACATCCACTTAGAGGCAAAGCGATTAAATTCCTGCCTGATGTCATTTATGATTTTCTCTTCGGCAAGATATTGATCATAAAGTCCGGCATTTTCATCAGCAGAATTTTGCTCCAGAAAACCCGCTGAATTCTTCACCTGATTTTCAATGGCTTTAATGTTCTCATTGATTCGATGTTTTAGCTCATCAATATTATTGCCCTGGATTAAAAACTGATTCTGAAAATGCTCAATACTTTCTGCTACTTCATGTCCGGTATTATCTGCAGCAATTTCTTCAAGTCTCTTTTTTAAAATGCCAATTTCCTGCTTATAAAAGTCCAGGCCTCTCAGCGCATCGCTATGCAGATTTGATATGTGTTTTATATTTATTTCTTTCATAATACAACGATATAACAATTTGATCTGATTTAAAATGATGAGAAACAGGGAATTGTATGATTTTGCTCATAAAAATAAAACGTCTGTCTTCCTATCCTTAACAAGTAAATCAGTTTGCCTCAAGAATGCCCCATTACAATGAAGTATGGAGCTTAAGCCCAGGTTTTAAACATGTGTTTCTCTGCTACAGCAAGTTTTGGTGCCAGTGCCATATTATTTGGAATAGGACTATTATCTATTAAAAATTCAGAAAGCAGCGCTCAAAAATATTTAGCTTCAATTCCACTCATGCTTTCTATACAGCAAATACTTGAAGGAATTTTATGGCTCTCCATTTCTAACCCTGCATATTTAGATTGGGTAAAACCATCAACTTACGGATTTCTGCTTTTTGCTCAGGTGATATGGCCAATTTTCATTCCTTTGACGCTTATGCTTCTTGAAAAAGAAGCAATCCGCAAGAAAATTCTTATGATTTTTTTAGCCTTAGGTGTATTACAGGCTATTTTTATGGGGTATGGTTTATTTTTTTTCCCTGCAGAATCTTCTATTTCCGGCTCACATATCAGGTATGATATGGATTTTCCTGCTGCGAATACCTGGTATGGCGGGGTATTTTATATACTTGCAACAGGTTTTTCACCTTTCGTTTCAAGCATTAAAAGAATCAGCCTGATTGGTGTGATCATACTGTTCACATACCTGTTTACAAGAATTTTCTATGGATATTATGTGATATCTATTTGGTGTTACTTTGCAGCGCTAATAAGTTTTGCAATACTGTTTGTGAGCCTGAAATTAAAAAAAGAGGGAGTAATTAAGGTATCCCTAACGGAGTAACAAAAAAGTATCTCTATAAAAAAGCCGGAATAGTTGATTATGCTTCATCTATTCCGGCCTTATCTACAATGTAGTTGAATTCTTATATTTTCTTTAATCCATCTTCCAGATCCTGAAGCAGATCATCCACAGATTCTATACCAACTGAATAACGTATAAGGCTTTCAGGAATGCCTAAATGGGCGCGCTGCGCTTCTGTTAATTCTACATGGCTTGTTGTACGTGGCGGACCTGCAAGTGTACTCACAGAACCAAGGCTGGCTGCCAAATGTACCAGTTTTAAGGAAGGCAGGAACTTTTCTACCAAATCATATCCACCATCCAGCGCAAAACTTAACATACCACCAAATCCACGCATTTGTGATTTAGCTATATCATGCCCAATGTGCGTTTCAAGTCCCGGATAAAACACATCACTTACCTTCGAATGCGCTTTGAGGTATCGTGCAATTTTCATTGCTGATTCATTTTGACGTGAGACCCTCAGTTCAAGTGTTTTCATACCTCTGGCGATCATATATGCAGGATCGGCCTGTAGACTTGCTCCATTGATCTCCCTGAAATGGAACACTTTCTGAACAAGTTCTTTACTACCAGCTAATAAACCACCCATCGCATCAGAGTGACCACATAGATATTTGGTGGCACTATGCAATACCAGATCTGCACCTAAAGACAATGGATTTTGATTTATTGGAGTCGCAAAAGTATTATCCACCACAACGATGGCTCCGACTTTCTTAGCTGCCAGTGCAATACGTTTGATATCCACTATCTTAAGAGTAGGATTCGTTGGTGTTTCAAGGTATACTAAATCGCAACCTTTGGCAATTTCCATTTCCATTTCCTCATGATCCCCTGTTTCACAAAGCTTTATATCTACTTGATAATCAGGGAAAAAATCCAGAAACAATTTACTTGTACCTCCATAAGTATCCTTTACAGAAACAACTCTTTTCCCGGGCTTTAAAAAAGTAAACAAGGTATTGCTAATTGCTGCCATACCTGTAGCAAATGCAGTTGCTGCCTCAGCTCCTTCAAGCACTCTGATCTTCTCTTCAAGTGAGGCAACTGTAGGATTGGTATTACGACTATAGATAAAGCCATCTTCCTTACCTACTGAAATATCATACCATTTGTCAAGGTCATTGTAAGCAAATGCCACGCTATTTACAATTGGTGTTGTTACAGCTTCCTTAAAATAAGGATTATCCTCTCCTGCCCAAACGGCTTCCGTTGCTTTATTGTATTTTTTATTTTCCATAATTCTATTGTACTGATATTCATCATCATCTCTATTTGGTTAAGGTCCAAACAAAAAATGATCTGCAAATTAAATTTAATAAATGAAGAGCTGCCTGAAGATTATTTGACAGGCTTTAGCAAAACATCATGAAAAGTGAGGTCTGAATCCGGATCAATGATCTTTAATTTCACCTGATCAACTGATCCATCTGCATTCAATGCAAATGTAACATATGAATCTGCCTTTAGGCTCTTATTTTTCAAGGTAGCTATAAAGGTGTTGAACTGAAAATATTTAAGCTCTCCATTAAGATGAGGCAGTTGTTTAAATTCCATGTGCATCCCGGTGCTGGAAGGTATCAGTGAAACATCTCCATATACCGCATCACGGTATTTTCCAGCCAGTTTTTCAATTGGAAGATCATACTTGCCTGAAGGATCAGAGTTTATCAGATTTTTACTTTGAGATTCTGTCAACCTTGCAGATGCCAGTACCTGCTCATCACTGAATGCCTTTGTCCAGTCAAATTTTTGATTTTTCTCATAATAGTCTAATACATGATAAATGATCGACCAGTAAGCAGCAGTGGATTCCTGGTTTGTCAGCACTGTGATCCCCAGCTTCAGATCAGGAACCATGGCTACCTGCGAAACAAAACCACCCAATTTGCCACCATGCCCAACAACTTTATATTTTTGATAGTTATAAGCCCTGAAACCTAAAGCATACCCGAAAAAATCCATTTGCGCGGGTTTCAGTCCCCCGGAAACCTTACTTATCGGGATAGGCCTGATCACTTTCCAAAGTTGCAATGTACTAGCAGGGCTAAATATTTGTCCCCTTGATGGTGTACGGCCGGAATCAAGCTGTGTGATCATCCAGTTAGACATGTCATTTGCATTGGAAAGGATACCTCCAGCAGGGTTACTCGCATCGCCAATATTCTGTTCCAAATAACTATCCACCAGATTCACAGTACCATTTATCCGATCATGAGCAGCAGAAATATTAGACTTACGCCCAAATTCTGAATACCTGGAAACACTCCCCTGCATCCCAACCTTGTCAAATATCTTTGTCTGAACGAAATCCTCCCATTCCTGACCACTAAGCACTTTAATCACTTCACCAGCAGCAAGATATAAGATATTATCATAGGCATACGTAGTTCTGAAATCATGAACCAAAGGTAGTTTCCCAAGTTTTTCCAGGATCTCTCTGCGTGAGAATGTAGAAGGGGGAAACAGCATTAAATCGCCAGAATAAGCTAAAAGTCCGCTATGATGAACTAAAAGATCTCTCACCGTAAGATTTGTAGTAATATAGGAATCTGCCATTTTAAACCAGGGCAAATGATCTATAACACGGTCATCCCACTTTAGCTTTCCCTCTTCAACCAGCATCGCTAATGCCGTAGCTGTAAATGCTTTGGAATTAGAGGCGATTGAAAAAAGTGTGTTCGCATCAACCTGATCTTTTGTTCCTATTTTTTTTATCCCATAGCCTTTTGCAAGTAACACCCTACCATCTTTTACAATTGATACACTTAGTCCCGGAACTTCAAAAGTTTTTAAGACACTTTCTATATATTGATCAAGTCCCGGAGGCAGATCTGTCCGCTGAGATTTGGCATCTGATGATATCCCAAGAATTAATATCAGGAGGAAAAAATTTCGAAAATAATGCTTTAAAGCCATATCAGAATATAATTTTAATGATTAATTTGACATGTTAATATTGTTATAATTTCTTAATCTTCAATAAAAATATTTAACAGTCAGTCAATAGATCAGAAAAAACCTGTTGAATTATAGTACCAATGCCCTTAAATAAAGAATATCCGGAAACAATAACCAATAGCCGCAATACGGTATTAAAGGTTGTTGAAAATCCGGATATCCGTCAAAACAATACTTTCCCTGTTTTATCCCCCCATTTTTGATTTTTTGGAGAAGTTACCCGGGAAATACAGCTATTATTTCATTTCTAGATCTTTACTTTAGTATCTCCACCTTTTTTCAGATCAATATCGTGAGGTTGGTTTTTCTTCCATGAACCACGGGTAAAGTCAGGCACATCCACTGAATTAGAGCGGTTATTTACTGACCATTCACTCAATGGCCATACTGAACTCCATGAAGCAGCATCGTAAACATCCTGATCAAGAGGCAAACCATTACGCAGACAATCGATCAGTCGCCAGTTCATTAAGAAGTCCATTCCACCATGACCTCCAACTTTTTTGGCCAGTTCACCAACTTTTTTAACAATGTTCGGTGTGTATTTTTCCTCAAGAGCTTTAAATTCAGCTTCTTTAACCCAACCTTCATGGCTGTTGGAAATTCTAGGTTCAGGATATTTCAAAGCAGTTCCTTTGGTTCCACTCACCAGGTGTATACGTGAATACGGACGAGGAGAGGTCACATCATGCTGTATCATGATAGTCTTCCCATGGGTAGTACGAATAGTTGTAGTATTCATGTTTCCCTTAAAGTCCTTGCCAACAAATTCCTTATAAAGATCATTTTTAGCAGCCTCAGCTTTAGCACGTTCTGCCATCATGAAATCATTGGAGGAAACTGAAACAAGATAATCCATTTTATCACCACGATTTATATTCAAAACCTGACAAACCGGACCTAAACCATGGGTTGGATACAAGCTACCTTCCCGGGTAGCATTCTCTCTTAAGCGCCACATATTCTGATAGCCTTTATCACTGAAATTAAGGTCTATGAGGTTGTGGATGTAAGCTCCTTCAGTATGTATGATCTCACCAAAGTAACCTTGTCTTGCCATGTTCAATGTCAAAAGTTCAAAAAAGTCATAGCAGCAATTTTCAAGCATCATACAATGCTTCCGTGTACGCTCAGAAGTTTCAACCAATTGCCAGCACTCCTGCATGGAAACTGCTGCAGGTACTTCAATAGCTACATGCTTACCTTGCTCCATTGCAAATACGGCCATAGGAACATGCAAATGCCATGGGGTACAGATATAGATCAGGTCAATGTCTTTACGCTCACATAGTTTCTTCCACTCGTCTTCATTACCTGTGTAGATCGCAGGATTATGGCTTGTTCCATCAAGAACCTTTTTTGCTTTATTTACGCTTTCCGGACGCAGATCACATAATGCCTTGATCTCTGTACCTTCAATTTTAGAGATTGCATTTAAATGTGATGGACCGCGCTGACCTAATCCAATAAATCCAACACGGACAGTTTCAAGCTTTGGTGCGGCATAACCACTCATATTAAAGGTCTGAATGCTCGATTTAGACACCCATGGTCCTTTTTCCGGCTCTGAGGCAAATCCATTAAGTACACCAACACCTGCTATGCCAAGTCCGGCAAGACTACTTTTTTTTAAAAAATCTCTACGGTTATTCTTCATCGTTTTTAAATGTTTGTTGTATTGTAAAATAGTATTATGTCTGTATTAAATACCTGGAAACCATTTTTCGGCATTGCTGCGATATATTTTATCTATCACTTCTTTTGGTAATTTCAATCCTTTAAGCTTCTCCTCAAAGTCAGGAACATTCATATCATCATCGGTCACAAAGTATCTCCAGTCACTTAATCTTCTTTCATGGATCCTTTTCTTATACTCTGCCGGATCAGAACCCTTGGCTACCCAGTTATCTGTTGCATAAATAAGTCTATCCTGATATTTAACCATGAAATCATAAACCTTTTGTCTGCTTTTTACAGTTTGATATTGCAGATGACAAATACGCTCAGCCATATCAACTGCCATATTTGGAAATTTATCCAGGCGTTTTGCCAGTTCATCAACATCCCATTCAAGGCTCCCTAAATGAACACCAACAAATCTGATATTGGGATGTTTTTCAAGCATATTATCACGGGCATTGACCTGATCCTCATAGGAAGGATACTCAGGATGAAGGTACATATGATACTCTGGATGCTTACTAAAATAAGATTTATCGCCTGATACCGTCATCTGATCAACCGGAAGCCAGGCATTCTTAGGCTCTCCCAAATGTCCAACCAGAGTAACATTACTTTTCTCTATAAAATCGAGAACAGGGTCAATTCTAGGATCATTCACCATCACAAATTTTCCATTCTTATCACGAAGTTCCATCCCAATATTCTTCCATATCTTAACGCCAATAGCACCCTTTTCAAAGGAACCTTTTAAATATGCCAGTGTTTGCGGCAACCATTTATCTGTTCCCCAGTCTTTTACAGTAAAAGTGGTCGCATAAGCCACACGTTCCGGATAAGTTTTGATCATTTGAAGGGCCACATTTTCCTGGTCCTCAACTGTAGGATAAGATGAAGGATTAACATTAACAGCCAAAAGTTTGAAATTATCCTCCTTTGCTAAATTAATGAAGGCGGTATCATATGCATTAATATGTACGTGGGTATCGTATTTTTCTACCGACTTAAAATCATCAGCCGTATAAAATTCAGAGGCTGAACTGTCTTCTGCTGAAGAAGCTTTTTGAGTCTGAGTACAATTTTGAAAAAATATACTGAGAGCACAGAAACATAGAATTTTTGCTTTCATAATTTATGGGAATATAGTTAATGATCTTAAATTTTAATGAATATTTTTTTCTTATACATCCAATATAAAATCAGCCACTCAAAGAATAAAACAAGTCCGCCGCTCACCAGAGTAGCATAAGCAGGGCCTAATATCTGATCGAAATTTTTACCCAAATGAATGAAAAGTGAGTCGTTTATTAAGTTTCTCATCCCACCATCAGCAATGACATAGGCAGCAATGGAATTCACACCGATCACCATTAAGAAGAATGAACCCTTATGCCTTCCTCTCATATCTATCAAACCATAGAACATTGCCAGGAAGAGGAAACAGATACCTCCGCTAAAGATAGTCCAACCAGGAGTCCAGATACGTTTTACAATCGGATTCAATCCGGTAACATGTAATAATATTCCAAAGAGTATTAAGGCAATACCTACAAAAATGAAGGAATTAAGTTTTTTACTGGCTACGACAGATGAATTTAAAATATTCCCTGCCAGCAGTCCAAGGATCATCGTACCAAGTGTTGGGATAAAACTAAGAGTAGAATATCCTCCGGAATTGTAAAGGAAAACGTTCTCACGTGGGAATAAATTCATAAACCACTGGTCAAAAGCCCATGCAAAGTTTGTATTCTTATTCCAATGCGCTGCAAAGCCACTCAAATTATGCTCCCAGTCTGCCGGAACCCCTGCTGATGTATAATCAAATGCTGCTCCCGGCAATGGATAAAGAGCAAATGCAAGCGCATAAGTAAATAAAATGAAGATCAGGGCCCCGATCTGGACCTTTTGAGAATAAAGTGAAATGACGACCAGAAAGGTGTATCCCAATCCTATCTGTGTTAAGGTATCTTCAAACGTGAAATTTGTTTGTCCGGAATGCATAGAACGCAAAAATATTCCCAGAAATATCAGAATGAATGATCGCTTTATGGTATGCCCCAAAATATTTTCAAAGCTGGCTCCTTTATTTTTCCTGCTGGCAATGGAATAAGGCAATACCACCCCGACCAAAAATGTAAAGGACGGCTGAATCATATCGTGCAAACTCAACCATACCCAGGGAACATGACTTTGGTGAAAGGATAAGAATTCCCAAAATTTATTGCCTGGCAATGCTTTAGAAACATCCGAAAGAGAAAGCACCTCTGCCATCATCAGGAGCATAACAAAGCCGCGATAAACATCAACTGAAGCAATACGCCCTTGAGGCAAAGCAGGATTGACTATCGATCCTGAAACAGGAACAGTCTCCTGTGGTACTTCTGTTTTTTGCATTCTTTATAAATTTAGATCAGATTAATTCTTGTTCCTTAAACTACCGGAGTTTGCCAGCCAATTTTCAGCATTTTTCCGATAGATCTTATTGATAACCTGCCGGGGCAGCTTTAATCCATAAAGTTCTCCAAAACCTGCTAATTTAATCTTCGAGTCTGTTGCAAAGAATATCCAATCCCGAAGCCATGCATCATGAATACTTTTTTTCAATTCTGCAGGGTTGGCACTGGCATTAATTGCCTTGTCTGTTCCATAAACCAGCCTGTCCTGATATTTAATGAAAAAGTTACGGGTTTTTTGCCTGTCATTTAAAGTATGAAGCTGCAAATTGGTTATCCGGGATAGATCAACACTCATGTTGGGATATTTGTCCAGGCGCTTCGCCAATTCATCTAAACTCCATTCAAGGCTGCCAAGATGGGCTCCGACAAACTTAAGATCCGGGTGCTGTTCAAGCATATTATCTCTTGCTCTGATATGATCTTCATAGGATGGATATTCAGGATGCAGAAACATATGATATTCGGGATGGGAACCATAATAGGACTGACTAAAGGTCATTTTATCAAGTGACAACCAGCAATCTCTGGGTTCACCGTTATGGCCGATCAAAGGGATCTTATTCTTTTCGAGATAATCAAGAATGGGTTTGATCCGGGGGTGATCCAGCATCACAAATTTGCCATCCTTATCCTTCAAATCCATCCCGATATTCTTCCATATTTTAACCGCTCCGGCCCCTTTTGAAAAGGAATACTCAAGACCGGCAATGGTCTTTTGCGCCCAATCCTCATTTTCAAAATCTTTAACGGAAAAAGTAGTGGCCACACTCATTTGCTCAGGAAATTTTTTCAAATGAAAAAAGGCGAAATTCTGTTGCTCAGCCATTGGTAAGCCGAAGGGACGGTCGTCAACAATATCCAGAAAACGAAAATTATCTTGCTTAGCCAGTTCTATGAAAGTTGTTTCAGCAGTATTTATATGAATATGGACATCGAATTTTTTAACCGACTGGAAATCAATTTCATTATAATATAGTTCAGCATTCACTGCCTGAAAACTTAATGGAATATTAGACAAACGTTCCGTGCCAGGTATAAAAAATAGCAGGGGTAAAAACAGAAAACTGTATTTATAATTCATTAAAATCTTCATTTCATTATTAAATACAGAAAACAGACAAAATCAATTACCATTAAAAGAGATTATAAATTCAATAACATTATTTCTGACCATGTTTCTATTCTTTTGAGGAAAACATTCTCCTATATCTTTCAACACCATATTAATATCCTTCAAATGAGTTCATTAAATTAAATAAAACAAACTGATTTGCAAATTTTATCATTGGGCAACAGGATATAAATCATACGCATATCTGATTTACTGAATAACTATACCTATAATCCATAAAAAAAGCCTTAAAAAGGCCATTAATTCAGTTTTGGATTTGCAAATAGTATTTATGTTCAATCCGATTTAAGAAGGCAAAAAAAGAGCAGCCCTCTCAAGCTGCTCAAAATTTCTATTTAAACATAGGTTAAATGATATCCCCATTCTCATTTGTTTTGATTCTCATACGCTGTTTCCCATTTTCTAATATCAATTTATACATCTTACTTACCCCTCTTGTCTCATAATAACTTACCAGATATACATCTTTGGCAATTTCCCAACCAGGATATTTCTCTGCTACAGTCTTTGCCACTGCTGTTGGCAGCTTCACATTCTTATACTTTTCAGCAGTACGTATTAGCTTTCCATCTTTATCATAAGCTGCCAGAATTTCTCCTTCCGGGATGTAAAATGAAATAAAATAAGTATCATATTCATCTTCATAATAATCTGAGTTTTTGAGATCAAAGGCTGCAACTTCCCGTTCAAGACGTTTTACGGGCAGAGCAACTGCATCATTATCAACCGAGTTAAGATATTTATAGTTAACAGCAACTACTTTAACTTCCGGCAATACAATCTGCGCAAAGGATTTAATAGTGAATCCGGAAATACACATTAGCAGGATTAGAATTAATTTAAAATGTTTCATGGTCTTTGTTTTTTAAAAGGTAAATAATTGATTATGCTCTAAATCTTGACATGTATAATCTTAGTCAAAATTGCATATTCAGTCAATCAAAGAAAACGACCGTAATCATATAGCCAGTTGATTCTCATCAGAAGAGCCATTGCTGAGAAAAACGTGATCAGGAGTAATTTATGAGGACAAATTTTCTGTAGCCTTTAACTCAGATTGATTAAGGATTAAACGTGAATCTATTCCGGAACATTTGCAGAAAATACCTGTTGATGTGGGATGCTGGGATGCTATGTTTGTAGAGGCATCCAATTGGGCATAGACCCACTTTTTACAACTTTAGCAGGTTACTTTTAATTTCATCTTTTAATTCAGCCTTCACTCCCACCTGATCAGCATAGAACGGCCATTTTTTCAGGACACCTTGTATTTCTGAAATAATAGCAGCAGCCTTTTTGATATTCATCTCTTTAGCCAGATTTAAAAGATCATCCATTTTAAAATTTTCTCTCTTACCATTCACTGTTAACGATTGCCTGCTGACCCATACACTTCCGGGGCGATAGGCGTAACAAACATCAAAAGCCGGAGCGAGTTTCCACACACCCTGCTTATCCATCATGAAAGAAAAATTTTTAGTATGGTCATCACAATTGCGGGCAATGATATTAAATACCATTCTTCGGTACAACTGTTCTGCCTGCGGATAGGGAAGAATAAGTGCACGCATGGTTTGGAAAAGGCCTTCGTAACTATGTGCTCCAACTTCCTGAAAATCGGCATGATTGATTGCGCACCAGCTTTGAACATGGATCTTTCCCTGTCCGGGAGCCCTGTCAAATCGTTTGGTCATAAAATGTGCCCGCTCACCTTCTTCCAGCAAACGGCATTCGGTCATTTCAATTCCGCAATCCTTTGCCATTAAATGATAGGCCATTTCTACTCTGCCATATCCATAGCTTTCACCAAACTGACTATCGTGAACCCCGTCAAACTTTATGATCCAGTGACTAAAACCTTTGGGAGCCTCTGCCTGACCTGATCGTACTTCTTTAGTCTGATCGTTATAGGCAATTAAAGCCTTTGCTCTTGCCCCACCTGCCGATGTTCCAATTTTTATAATATCAAGCAAGGCCTTTTCACGGTCAGCCCCAAGGCCTGAATTGAATTGTTGCCGGTCATTTAACAGATCCCTTGCAATTTCAATGAGGCTGGCTATCTCTAGTTTTGTGGATGTATCAGCACTTTGAGGGTTCACCGGTTCAAACTCCAGGGCACCCATTCCGCGGCGTCCAACGAAGCAGAGCATCTCCACGGGATTCATACTATCTGCTTCCCTCCCATTCCGTGCCAGCCAGGTGTTGATGAGGGTATTTCCGTAACGATCCGGCAGAATATCTGCCAGCAAACCAGGAAGGCCCTTAAAAGTACTTGTATTGCTTAATTCAGGAAATGAATAGATCACATCCGACTGTTCCAGCGGCATTTTAAGGGGAGCTATATCCCAGCCATTTACAGAAAATCCGGCATCATATTCAAAGCTCGCTAATCTCCTGTCAGGATCCCAGGAAACGGCACCAACCCGCTTATTCCAAATATTGACATAGGCCGTATTCATTACCAATCTGACTGAGGTTTTTGTTTGGTTGATTTGACAGGCCTTGCACGCTGCCTGTATTTTTGTTCTATTTCTGCAAGCTGCATCGGACTTAACTGAGGCTTGACCTCCATTTCACGAAAGACATGAAGTTTTTTCAAGGCCCTTAACACCTGTATCAATGACAATAAATTTACCGAATTGCCCTTTTCAAGCTGGACAAGTGTGGTACGGTTGATTCCGGCCTCTTCAGACAGCTGCTGCTGGGTTTTATTCTGGGCCAGCCTGCTGGCCTTTACAAACTCACCTATGAGATCAATGTAGTGAAGATCACTTTTCGAATAAATATTTATGTTTGCTTTTTCCATCGTTAATACCGAAAATATAAGTTAATGGTGAATAAACTCAACAAATATACTAATAAAAAAATACATATAATTAAATATTTGTACATATAAACCAACATTAATATAAATTAATGAATTTAATGTTGATATAATCCAACAAAATTTAACGAAAGAAACAGATTTATGGAAGAATCATAAAGATCAGCCTGCAATGAGATCATCAATTCCATAGGTTTGAAGCTAATGATCAGGCAGGAGCCGGTAAAACCAGATCAGTACAAGGCCGGAACAGAAACCAAATTCCTAACTAATCAGAAAATTGGAAATATGGCTATAAGCAGAAAAGCCAGGCATTCAAGCCAGGCTTTTTCATTAATCACCAAGGCATGATCCGCCTCAGATGAAACAAGAAGGGAATTGAATCTAATTTAACTTTTGTGCGATCAGGGCAACAGGAATACTATTGGCAAGTTTCAAAATATCGTCGCTATAGTTTTCGGTCCGCACAGTGATCAATGTCGACCCTAAAGGAACCTGGATATCATAGGCAATTTTAGCAGAATCTGAACTTTTCTGGATCAAGGCTTTATATCCATCAATTTTAACAACTCTCCTTTCACCATTAGCACCTGTTCCAATAAAAGGAATGGATAATATCGCATTGATAGAACCAATTAGGGGGGAGTTACTAATGATCTCCATTACTGCCGACTTGTCGTCTGTTTGGTAAAGCCGATGAATAACTGCCCCGGCAAAACCGACTCCGGCGCTAACCTGATCCTCCGCTATCTTTGCCTCTAAAGTTCCTAAAGTATTGGGTAAGATCTTCAGAACTTCCTTTCCGGTCAGAATGTCAATTTCCTGAAGCATTTGCTGCATGGCAAAACGCGAGTCCTCCAGATTACCAGAGCTATAAGATTGACGGGCAGCCTGAATAGAACTATTGAAATCCTGTGCATTTACAACAAGGCCCAACACCAGACACATAAGAGTTAATACTGTTGCTTTCATTTCCGGATCTGTTTATTTTTCACCTAAAGTTTTTTTGATTTCATCTATATTAAACTCATTGACGGCAGACATCATTTCCTGTTCTGTAGCGAAATTCACACCTTCAAAAGCCAGCAAAGACGATTGCCCAAGTGGAATACTTACTTTATATCCGCTTCCGGCATCAAACTCGATAATCGCCTTATTGCCCTTCACCATTATTTGTTTCCATTTCTGCTGGCCACCTGTACTTTGGCCATAAGCGCCCCCAATTAAAAACTGATTGATCACAGAAAGCATCGAATTGTTCGCTATCGTTAACTCGAACTGCTTCTTTTCATTTTGATACAATCTGTGAATATTCAGTCCCGCCCAGCCCCAACCGGAACTGGTAACTTCATCCTGATCCAATTGCTTAGGTAATCCAGCTATAGTTTCGGGCAAAGATTTTAACAGCTTAAATCCTATTTCCATTTCAACGCCTAAAATAGCCTGTTGTATGGCATATCTTGCTGCACCATAATTACCGGACTTAAATGCGGTTTCGGCGCTGTTCAGATTTTCTTTGACATCCGGCGGAGTGGTAATTAAACCAGCGCCCTCAGTATTACTGATACGATTTCTGCCGGAAGTACTGTTTTCAGTCTTGCTCTCAGTATCAATTTTCTCATCTGTTTTTTTGTCAATAACCTTCCCTGCCACATTCTCTGCTTTTTCCTTCAATTTTTTCAGGATTTGTGCATTTGCAGAAGAATGGAATAAGAATAAGACACTAATAGAAATCAATATTTTTATCATACTATGCTTATTAATAGATGCATAAATAAATTTATTGATATTATCCTTCAATCTGAACGCTCCTTAACGAGTGTAAACCAAATTGTACCCGATTGTGAATGATTAAGTATCCGAGGAGAGTGCTACGCGGAATTCGGAGTTTTATATTCCTGATAATGGATTTTAAAAAAGGGGGGTTATGCAGCATGCAAGGGACCGGGGGAAAACGAGTCAGAAAACTCTTTTGCATTAAATAACCAGAGCAGTTGCTACGCTAAAAAGTACAACAGCAAATTACTGTTGTACTTTTTAGTATTCGATTGAAACTCTTCAATGTTCGTCCTTTTTCTTATTGATTATTATTAGCATCCTGCACTCACCGCCACAGCATACAATGCATTACCGGAAACATGTATCTTAAATACATTTCCCGGTTCACTGACCTGACTGTTCCAGGTTGGTACAAATTTAAACTCGTTTTTATCAACAGGTTCATCAACACCAGAATGAACACTTTTCCAGGTTTTACCCCTGTCAGATGTACGAAATATGCCATCCGGATGACCAAGTACTAAATATTTGCCCATTTGTTTGATCGATGAAATGAACAAAGTAGGCCGAAGTCCTTCATCAATGGCCTGCCAGGTTTTTCCACTATCCAATGAAATGTGTATCCTTCTGGATTGGGTTTTTGTGTTGGAGGATATAGCAGCAAATCCACCTTCGATACGTTCAATAGCTATACCCACGCCACCCTCGCTGATTACCCATTGCCAGTGTTCACCATTATCTGTCGAACGCATGATACCTTTTTGACCTGTCGCAATGAGAACTCCTTCCGACTCCACGATATTCATTACCCAGCCTTCATTTTGCACTTGTTTCCAGTTTTTTCCCTTGTCGGTAGATTTGTAAAGACCATGGTCAAAACCGAGGAATACCGTTCCATCAGATGTTTCAAAAATAGTTCGCATTGAATGTTTGTTGAAATTTGTATGTATAGGCAACCAGGTTTCTTTAGCGTGCATCTTTTGATAAATCTGTCCTTTATAATTGAAAGCCATGATACCCGAACGATTGAAAGCAATTGAAGCACTTTGCGGATCAGGAACATTCACTTTTTCCCAAACCGGAGCTATAAGATTACTCTTAAGCCGATACATTGCATTATTTCCCTGTAAATAGAGATCAGACTCTCCGGCAAAGAAATTTACAGGCTGTTCAGCTTCAGGGAGTCCTTCGCTAATGTCCTGCCAGGTTTGTCCGCCATCAGTAGATTTGAAAACGCTTCTTACAAGTCCGGATTCATTTCCATTGGGTCTGAATACTGAGTCCTTTGCAGATGGATCTATCTGGGACTTATCACCAGGCCACAGGTCTTTAAATGATTTTAGCCCTGCGGTCGTTTTCTCCCCCGCGTCCTTTTCTTTTAGCACAAAAGAATTTAGCAGAAATAATACTATGAGGAAGGCGGGAACATACACAAATGATTTTTTCATATTCTTTAATTTTAAGTGAAACCTATCCGGTTGATACAGCAAAACTACTTTGATGTTTTTTAGTCTGAGCGATTAGAATTGTAAATAAAAATGTAAACTTTGTAAATAAAATCTTGACATTATGCATGTTAGCCAAAATCTCATCTCAGGGAAACGCAAATACCTCTCCGCATTGATATTGTTGTTTATCTCTGTGATCTGCGTGGCTTTCGGTATGGCGGGAGACGACGACTTTGATATTGCAAGAAGGGAAGTTTTACTCCGCAGGATCGGACATGAACTCCTATTACAGTCTGGCGACAGTACATCAAGGGTGCTGCCCGTAAATAAGATCGCAGAGAATGAATACCAGATCAGGTTTGAGAATAATCTTACTTTTCAACCGGACTCACTTGTGAACACTACCCGGCGTTTACTGGCCAAAGACCCGCTCGCAGGTGATTATGTTGTTAACGTTCTGAATTGTAGCAACGCCAGCGTAGCATTTGCATACGCCATATCCAAAAATGAAAAAAACACTATTGTAGCATGTTCAGGAAGAGAGCAGCCCACAGCCTGTTACATGATTAATATCAGGTTCGAACCAAGGGGTATACTAATAGCAAAGAATGGATATCTTCTGGGCAGCCTTCCATTTTTAGCATTTGTTGGCTTTATTTTTTTAAGATCTGCTAAGCCCCGGAAAGGTATAGCAGACATCCAGTCTACCAGTATCTTCAGTTTGGGTCCGGTGCTGTTCGATGCAAAGAACCGGAATCTCCTGATAAATGGAAAGACAATAGACCTGACCGGAACCGAAACGCGGGTATTGCTCATTTTCGCATTGTCTCCAAACGAAACAATAGAGAGAAGCCGGCTGCAAAAAGAGATATGGGAAGATGAAGGTGTTATTGTGGGGCGTAGCCTGGATATGTTCATATCAAAACTCAGAAAAAAATTAGAATTTGATCCGAATATCAAAATTGTTGTTGTTCGCGGTAAAGGGTATAAGCTTGAGATTAGTTCTTAAGAAGAAGCTCTCCGACTCGAAACTAGATACAGAGTGGTTATATGGTTTTAGAAGGTAGAGTCTTAAATTAATTAAAGGAGTCAGGAGACTCCTCAACATTGGATAATCTGTAGAGGTGCTTCGCTAAACTACGGACAGTAGGGGTAATTATCTGAACTCTGAAAATATGACTTCATTTCCCAACCTCAATTCTGTTATTTGAATAGTATTGGTCGTCGGGCTTAACAAAGCCCAAAAATGAGGTTTTGCATAGTAGATTTTTACCGTTTGGCCTATCAATCTTCTACTCAAACTATCAGCATTCAGATCGTTTTTTGTAATATGACTGATGTAATAAATCCCACGTAACCCTTGCAAACTAAAAACAATGTCATTTAATCCACCTTGCTTAACAGCCATGACATTAGCTATCATTTCGGCTGAATTTTCTTTATTGGCTTTAATAGGGATCAATGACAAAATAGCCATCACAAAGAGCACTATAAACGCAATTGGCATGAACAATTTCATGATTTGAGAATAGTTTTTGTACATTAGGTAATGATCCTTTAATGGCTTTAAAAACTCTGGTCTCAGGTATTTGATCACATTCCAAGCAAACTTCCAATTTGCTTTGCGCGGATTTCTTTTATATTGTCTTATAAATATCTCAGTCAGGTCTCCTTCTATCTCTTCAAGATAATCTTCACGACAGAACCAGCGAAGAAATTGAAGAACTCTTTTGGGAGGGTTTTCTTCCATTTTTATCTTAGGTTTCATCCAAACGATATTTCGGGGATCTGCTTATAAATAGTAGTTCTCAGCTCGTACTGAACATCGAGCATCTTTTTACCTATTGATGTAATTATGTAGAACTTCTTCCGTCTACCCCCGCGCTCTTCGGTGATTCCTCCAAATCTTGATTTAACAAAACCCTTTTCCTCAATACGCTTTAAAGTAACATGAACTGCACTAATATTTACCTTTTTTTTCAACTTCTCTTCCAATTTTTCTAAAATGATTACCCCATAAGCTTCATCGTGAAGGGATGCAACTATGAGTAATACCAACTCCTCAAATTCACCAAGAGATTGTTGTTTCATATAATTTATTTACTTAACAAAAGTAAATATAATAAACTTATTAAGACATTCGCAAGTAACACATGTAAAAAAACAGGAGTGTGTTTATATAAGGGGTAACAGCTAAGGCAGGTTGGCCATACTCCTAACTATTTATTTAATAAATGATCAAATTCTTTAGTAAGATTCGATTCACCCACTTCACCAACTATTTAACACCCCTCCTGTCCGTAGTCTTAAGCGCAGCGTGACTACGGATTATCCAATAAACAGGAGTCTAATACTCCGTTTCTATATCTACCAAAACAAGAAAGCCTGACACTTTCGTATCAGGCTTCGTACCCAGCGCCGGTCCCTATGACTATCGGGACGAACCGGCTATATCTTATAACTTTCCGACAATTTGAAAGTAAGCAACTGCCATTAAACAAAAAGCTCTTCTTTCGAAGAGCTTCCAAGTACCCAGCGCCGGCCCCGATAGCTATCGGGACGAACCGGCACTTCCAAAAACAAAAAAGCCCTAGATTTCTCTAAGGCTTGGTACCCAGCGCCGGTCCCGATGACTATCGGGACGAACCAGCTATATCTTATAACTTTCCGATAATTTGAAAGTAAGCAACTGCCATTAAACAAAAAAGCTCTTCTTTCGAAGAGCTTCCAAGTACCCAGCGCCGGCCCCGATAGCTATCGGGACGAACCGGCACTTCCAGAAACAAAAAAGCCTTAGATTTCTCTAAGGCTTCGTACCCAGCGCCGGAATCGAACCGGCACAGTTTCCTATCGGTGTTTGAGACCGACGCGTCTACCAGTTCCGCCAGCTGGGCATTTTTTGTTAACGTTTTACGTTTTTATGTTCTACGTTGACGGGATGCAAACATAAATAAAATTTTAATAATTTACAGGATTCAGGCTCTGAATTTGTTCAGACTTTCCATGATTCGCAGCAGGTATTTCTGTCGGCACCAGATATCCTTGATTCTCAGCAGAATACTTTCAGCATCCTCCCATGCTGTCAGTAGTCTTGAGCAAAGCGCGATACGGATTATCCTATAAACAGGAGTCTTAGCTGCTTTTAAAGATATCTTTCTTTTAACTTCCCGATAATTTGAGGATATTTTATCAAGGCCTTTATTTATTTTGTACTCTTCAGGCTCTGAACTTATTCAGACTTTCCCGAATCCGCATCAGATATTTTTGCCGGTACCATATGTCTTTGATCTTCAGAAGAATACTTTCTGAATCTGCACCCTCCTTCTGGTCGAACTCATCTGTATTTCGTTTCAGCTCGTCAAACAAGGAAAGTTCCATCCCATCAATCTGAGTGCTAAGTTGAGCCAGTTTCAGTTCATCATGATCAAATTCCATCTCCATCAAAGCCTCGTTCACATCCATCATGTCCATCAGAAAATCCTGAGGCAACACATATTTATCTCCTTCAGCAAGCATATCATGTAATGACAAAACATACTCAATACGCTTCAGAGGATCAGACAATACCTGATAGGCCTTATTATTCAGGGTAGACAGTTCCAGTATCTCTGCCTGCTTCTCTTCGCTTTCATTCACATAAAAATCGGGGTGATAGCGCTTGCTAAGTTCATAGAATTTCTTCTTAAGCTTAAGCTCATCTACCTTAAAGGTTAATGGAAGCTCATATAATTCGAAATAATTCTTTTCAGTCATGGAATTGAAGGATCATCCTGCTATTGATGTTAATTAAACACTCAATTTCAAAAATCAATTGATCACGTGCTTAATAATATCATTTCCAAAGACAAACACCATCAGGGTAACCAGGATCACGAAACCAACCATTTGGGCACGCTCCATAAACTTATCTCCAAGAGGTTTTCCTTTCACCATTTCAATCAGCAGGAAGATAGCATGACCACCATCCAATGCGGGAATAGGCAATAAGTTCATTAAAGCAAGCGCCATTGAAAGCAGTCCTACAAGGCTCCAGAACTTGATCCAGTCAACAGTAGCACCAAACATCGTTGCGATCCCAATTGGTCCGGTAAATGCTTTATTGGCCTTAACTTGTCCGGATGCCACTTTGCCTAAACCTTTGGCATTATCCATAAACGAACCCCAGGCTTTTGAAGCACCCACAGGTAATGAACCAATGAAACCATAATTAACGGTTTCAATAGGAATGTTGAAATAAGGAGATATAAAAATCCCTACAGTTCCGTCTTCCGAAACCTGAGTTGGAAGCTCCATAGTTTGATTATTCCTGATCAGGGATATCGCTACCGTTTTATTCTTGTTTGCCTGAACCTCTGTTTTGAATTCATCATAAAAGGCAATGGCTTTACTATTTATAGCCAGAATGCTATCCCCTTTTTGAAGTCCGGCTTTTTCTGCATTGCCACCAGGAGCAATCTGCACAATTCCTGACATTTTTACTCTTGGCTCTACAAACTGGGCAATTCCCAGGTCAGAAACCCGCTCTAGCACATCTCCAGGGACCTGAATCGCTTTTGTCTCCCCCTGGCGCTGTACCGTCAGTTCGGTATTTCCAAGCAAAACTTTCGAGCTGGTCAGTTCATCAAAGCGCAGTACAGGTTTACCGTTCACTGCAGTAATACGATCTCCCGTCTGAAGGCCAATTTCCTTGCCTATAAGCCCAGGAGCAATACCATCAGGAAGTTTATCATTCGGAATAAAGGTCTCCCCATTTTTAAGGGTAAGCATCCAGAAAATGAAAATACCCAAAACAATATTTACCGTAACACCACCAAGCATGACAATCAGTCGCTGCCAGGCCGGTTTTGAGCGAAATTCCCAGGGTTGCGGCGGACCAGCAAGCTGCTCTGAATCCATTGATTCATCGATCATACCTGAGATCTTCACATAACCCCCTAATGGAAGCCAGCCAATGCCGTACTCACAACCTTTATAGTTAAAGCTGAACAGTTTAAAACCCCATGCATCAAAAAACAGATAGAATTTCTCTACCCTGATTCCAAAAGCACGAGCGGCGAAAAAGTGTCCTGCTTCGTGTAATATGATTAAAATTGATAATCCCAATAACAGCTGACCTGTCATTACTAATCCATCCATGCCTTTTCTATAATTTTATTTAAACTCTAATATTTGTTATTTGTTACTAATTCCTGCGCGTAAATGCGTGTTATCCTGTCTGTCTCCATATAATCGTCCAGTAAAGGATCTGCAATAAACGAAATTTCGCTCATGCATCTTTCTATAACATCACTCATTTGTAAGAATCCTAAACGGTTGTTCAAAAATTCTGCCACAACCACTTCATTCGCTGCATTGATCACACATGGCATATTCCCGCCTGCTTTTAAGGCCTCAAAAGCAAGTGCAAGGTTTCGGAACGTCTTTTTGTCAGCCTGCTCAAAACTCAGGTTGGGATAATCCAAAAAGTTAAATCTCGGAAATGTATTTTCTATCCTTTCGGGATAGGCCAAAGCATATTGTATTGGCAATTTCATATCAGGAAGGCCCATCTGCGCTTTCATTGATCCATCTCTGAACTGCACAATTGAATGAACAATAGACTGCGGATGAACGATCACATCAATCTGGGAAACATCCAGATCAAAAAGCCATTTTGCTTCGATCACTTCCAGACCTTTATTCATTAAGCTCGCTGAATCGATCGTAATTTTCTCACCCATCACCCAGTTAGGATGCTTAAGCGCCTCTTTTCGACTGATTGTAGCCAGAAAATCAGCATCTCTGCCCCTGAATGGTCCGCCGGAAGCAGTTAGATAGATCTTCTCTATCGGATTCCGCTCCTCCCCTGCCAGACATTGAAAAATTGCAGAATGCTCAGAGTCAACAGGCAGGATCTTAACACCATATTCCTTTGCCAGACTGTTTACAAGTTCACCTGCAACAACCAAAGTCTCCTTGTTAGCCAATGCTATATCTTTCCCTGCCTTAATTGCGGCAAGAGTAGGGATCAATCCGGCAAAGCCAACCATTGCGGTCAGAACAAGCGAAATTTCAGGATGGCTGAGAACTTCACAAAGCTCATCCAAACCGAATAAAACTTTCGTTTCACTGGAACTTAAGGCATTTCTAACCTCTGCCAATTTTGACTCGCTGGTTAAAACAACATAGGCCGGATTAAACTCCAAAGCCTGCCTGATCAGAAGCTCTGCATTATTATTGGCAGTAAGCACAAAGACTTTGAAACGTTCCGGATTTTGACGAACCACTTCAAGCGCCTGAGTACCTATACTTCCTGTTGAACCCAGAATAGCGATGTTTTTCAGATTAAATCCTTCGCCAAAATTATTTCCCATCAAACGAAATCGATTTATATTTTATTTCCTGACATTCAGGAATTGGATAAACTTATTAATTTTTTTGAAGAACCTGAGCTATCCTTTGATCCATTTATTCAATTCATCCGCGATATGTCTGTCATTTGACAAACGGGGAACTTTATTCTGTCCGCCCAGCTTACCCTGACTCTTCATATAATTTCTGAAAGCATCTTTCTCCAGCTCATGCATAAGCAATGGACGAAGAATTTTACCCTCGATCAAATCATAGTAATAGACATTTTTTTTCCGGAGCGCCAGATCAACCTTCAAACTGAAACTATACATATCTGCCGGAGGCCGCGCAAATTCAACATACCATTCGTGATATGGCAGTTCTGCACCATCCGGACTTACCTGAGGTGCCACTGTAAATTCAGTGATCTCGACCCCTTCTTCATCAGCTACCGATAAAATGGCAAATTCAACTTCTTCACAGATCACATGCTCGCCAAAAGCCGAAATATAATGTTTGATCCTTCCGGATACCACAATTCTATAGGGATCCTTAGAAACAAACTTTACAGTATCTCCAATGCTGTATCCCCACAAACCTGCATTGGTATTCAGGATGATCGCGTAATTTTTATTTAATTCCACATCCTCCAGCGATATTCTGGATGGGTTTTCATTAAAATACTCTTCAGAAGGTATAAATTCATAGAAAATACCTGCATCCACTAATAAAAGTAAGCCCTTTTCGTTCTGAGAATCCTGAAATGCAATAAAACCTTCAGAAGCAGGATAAGTTTCGATTGCGTCGACCCTTCTACCGATACTTTCTTCCAAACGGGCTCTGTAAGGTTCAAAATTGACCCCTCCGTATACAAAAAGTGAAAAATTTTTAAAGATATCCCCTATTTTCTTCCCACCTGAGCGGGTGCCTAAACGATCGAAATACATCTGTACCCAGGGTGGGATACCTGAAATGAGACGCATGTCTTCATTGATTGTTTCCTCTACTATGGCATCTACTTTTTCTTCCCAATCTTCAATACAATTGGTCTGGTATGATGGCAAACGGTTCTTTTGGAGATAGGACGGAACATGATTGGCTACTATACCAGATAATCTTCCGGTATTAATTCCATGCTTTTTATCGAGCACCGGACTACCCTGCAGAAAAATAAGCCTGCCATCAATAAAGTCAGACTTACCAGTTTCATGAATATATGAAAACAGGGCGTTACGTGCAGCCTTGATGTGCTCAGGCATGGATTCCCTTGAGATGGGGATATATTTAACCCCGGATGTTGTTCCTGAAGTTTTAGCAAGATATAGCGGCTTCCCTGGCCAAAGAACATTCTCTTCTCCATTGACAACCCTGTCAATATAGGGCCTGAGCTCTTCGTAGTCTGCAACAGGGACTTTTTTCTTGAAATCTTCGTAAGTATTGATCTCTGCAAAAGCATGGTCCTTGCCAAAGGCTGTACCCTTAGCCTGCCTGATCAGCTGACTAAAAACACTTTTCTGCGCAGCTAAAGGGTTATTTTTCCATTTATTGATCTGCTTTACAGCAAATGCTGCCAGAGGTTTAGCTATAAAGGATTTAATTCCCATTATTATCCTCCGGATCATTCAGCATGATGTCTTCCTCATCGGCATAACTATTTACCAGATGACGATATGCTATGATCAGAATTAAGCTTGAAAAAGGTACTGTGAATAATAATCCAACAAACAGAGCCATAGCGCCCAAAATATTAAGGCCGAGCATCACAAGAAATAAAAGAGTAATGAACCAGAAATGGCCCTTGGTGATGGTCCAGCTCTGACTGATCGACTCTGAGGAGCCTGATTCCTGGTCAACAATAAAGCATACCACAAAACACAACCTGATCGTTAAAAAGATGATCGGTATTGCAATAAGTATAAAAACTGGCAAAAGATCCCAGCTAAATGGATTACTCGTGTCGATCTCTGGAGAATTAATAAAATAAACAGAACTGATAATAGCGATCAGAAAAACCAGGATCAGCCCGATAATAAGTTTTACGATCAGGAAATTGATCGCCTTGACCAGGTTAGGGATGAAATCAGGAAACTCAGGATTGGTATCATCATCAATGAGTTTAAAAAATACCTGATAGAAAGCAACAGTAAAAAAGGCATCGAATAGACTTAGAAGCACATTTTGCAACAATACACCCGTCCCACTCGCTCCACCGAAAATAGCTGTTAATAGTGCTGTAATAAAGAAAATGAACATAAACTGAACTGCCGTAAATCCGAGCAGGATCCAGATATTCCTTTTTGCAAGGTCCCAGGCATCCGATAAAATCACACTCACCGACATCCGCTTATCCATATATTAATGTTGTCTAAAAATTATTCTTTTCCATAAATCCTGCATAAAACCAAGGCCATATGCAGTTAGCTGAACGAAAGATGCAGCGATACTCAAAAATGCAACTTTTGCTGATTTGTTTATGTTCCAGGAGTGAAAAAATATCAACAAAATATAAATTGCCAGCAATGTATTGCACAATTCTGCCAAAGGATGATTAAAAGTGTTTAAAATCAAGCTCAGAGCCAGAAAAAGTGTAAATAAGGCAGGAAAAAAATGCACAACCTTTAACTCTGAAGGGAAGTGTTTATAAATATTAATTCTTGCCCTGCCAAAGAAATGCAGCTGTTTATAGAATTGGATCAGATCGGTACGTCGTTTATGATAAACTATGGCTTCAGGAATCAGGCCGATCTTAAAACCCATCGAATGGATCCGGATACTGAATTCTATATCCTCTCCTAATCTGGTGAGTATAAATCCGCCGGTACGCTCCCAAACTTCTCTCGAAATTCCCATATTAAAACTTCTGGGATGGAACTGACCGATATGTTTTTTATTTCCTCTGATCCCTCCTGTTGTGAATGGCGAAGTCATTGAATAACTGATCGCCTTCTGGACCGCGGTAAAAGAAGGGTGAGCACCATCGGGACCGCCATAAGCATCCAGCTGATGATCCAGGAGATAGTTCTTTACGATTTCAAGATAATCGATCGGGATCAGACAATCCGAGTCAAAAATCACGAAGTAATCGCCTTTAGCATGTTCAAAACCAAAATTTCTGGCAAAACCCTGACCTGCATTCTCCTTATAATAATAACTGATCGCTAGTTTATCAGCATAACTGTCTACAATGTCCTTTGCAATAATTTTGGAACCATCCTCAATAACCAGCACTTCAAACTGAAGATAAGTTTGCTGCGTTAAGGTATACAGCAATTCATCAATCTCCAGAGGACGGTTATAAAGCGGAATAATGATTGAAAAAAACATGTTAACTGTTTGTTATTTAGGTACTGAGCATAATATTAACTGGCTTCGGGATATAAAACCAGAAATTATACCGTTTTTTCGATCTGATAAGTATTTCGTTCGGGAGAATTTCTGGAAACAAGCTCAGCGATAAAACCAGTCAGGAACAACTGAAAGCCCACTATAATAGCCACCAGGGCAATATAAAACAGCGGCTGATCCACAACTTCACGGGTGTACCGGATATGCATGGTTATATGATACAGCTTTTCAATAATGATCCATAAAGCCATAATAGTGCCTATCAGAAAGCTTAATGCCCCAATGGTACCGAAAAAGTGCATTGGTCTTTTTGCAAACTTACCGACAAAAAATATTGACAGCAGATCCAGGAAGCCATTAATAAAGCGACTGAACCCGAACTTGGTGGTTCCATACTTACGGGCACGATGCTCAACTACCTGCTCTCCAATTTTCTTGAACCCTGCCCATTTCGCAATAACCGGAATATAACGATGCATTTCACCGTAAACTTCAATACTTTTCACTACCTCTTTACGGTAAGCTTTCAGTCCGCAGTTAAAGTCATGAAGGTTATATATTCCCGACATGCGGCGGGTAACTAAATTAAATAACTTGGTAGGTATGGTCTTGCTAAGAGGATCATGACGCTTTTGTTTCCATCCGGAAACCAAATCAAACTTTTCTTCTGTGATCCTTCTGTAAAGTTCAGGTATTTCATCAGGACTATCCTGCAGATCGGCATCCATTGTAATGACCACATTACCCTGACAGGCCTCAAAACCGACATTTAATGCAGCAGATTTACCATAGTTACGGCGAAACTTGATCCCAACGATCGCAGGATTCTGAGTTTTCAACTGCTCTATCACTTCCCATGACTCATCACTACTTCCATCGTCAACAAGGATAATTTCATAGCTGAAAGCGTTATTGTTCATTACACTGCTGATCCAGCTGCAAAGTTCGGGCAATGATTCTGCCTCATTATATAAAGGAACAACTACAGATATATCCATTTTCAGAGGTGAGAGGTTAGATATGAGATGTGAGATATGAGATATGAGATATGAAAAAATAGTCTATAGGGTAATAATAAATTAAAAGGTGCAAATTTCATCAATAATTATGACAAAATCTGCACGCTGTTTTTTATTAAATGACTTATACTTACTATTCTTCGTCAGTTGCTGCAAATACAGGTTCTTCCTTTTTAAATATCGCAGCAAAAATAAGCGACATCACAAACTGAACAATCACTGCAATACCAAGGTTTTTGAAAAACTGCATAGGCGTTGGATCATACTGAGCCTTTATTCCTTCAACCTGCTTACTTACTGCTTCATCGATCTGATCCTGATCCATTCCCATATTCTCAAGAGTTTTGGTCATTCCTGACTCCATATAGCCTGAGATCTTATCATAGGCATCCGGTTCAACGAACTTATAAAATGCAAAGTTAGCAACTGAATAAAGTAGTCCGGCAACAAAGGCCATCAAAAAAATGCCCTTCAAAGCTTCCCTGAAATTCCAAAATCCACCGATCTTTTTCCTTAGATCAATCGTAAAAAAGATATAGATCACTAATGAAACCACCAGCGTTCCGATTCCGAATGACATGGATCCTAATAAGGATGGAAACATGTAAAATGTTACAATCCCAATCACTGTGGATAGAATGCCGATAATTATACCATTGGTACTTGCGGCTTTGTTTAAGTTTTGTAAAGATAATTCCATATTTATTTTTGTTTAGTTTAGTTTTGGTTATTGAAAGATATCAGTAAAGCATAGACAGCAGAATCAAAATCAGGATTTGCACTATATTTAATAAATTCATTGAAATCTTCATCCTCCGGATCAGAATCTCTGAAAAAACCTATCATCGGATAGAATAGTTCCTTTAACTCTGAATCTTCAGGAAGTGTGGAACTTACACGGGCAACTTCTTTCAAACTGCTTTCAACCAGGATCTGATTGGCAATAACTTCTTCATAAATACGATGTTCATCCTGAAACTCATCCTCATCAACCAGTAAAAACTCACGAAGGAAGTCGCTTAATTCAGGTTCGATCGCTTCATCCTGACATTCCTGCAAATAAAGCAGAAGGTTGAGAAGTTCAGTTCCCCTGTCTATTGTTTTTTCCTCGATCTTCTCCCATTCAGGTGAATCCAGATAATCTTCTTCCAGTTTACGAACATCTTCATTGAAAAAATTGATCAGTAACAGGTCGAAGAACAATTCGCGCAATGGCTCAAAAAGAGGATGATCGTCAAAAGCAGCATCCAGAGAAGCAACTTTATCAAGATAAGCCTTATCTGCATTAAAAACATCGACAAGAACCTGAGAAAAAGCCTCGTGATCCTGATTATTGACCGAAGCGAACTGCCCTAGTGCGGATAGCATTGCTTCCTTTATACTTGTATTCATGCGATCTTTTTATGATATGATGTATTGGTCATTATTATAAACAAGCTTAACCTTTCCCGTTAATGCTTGCCCTATGAATGGAGAATTACAGGATTTTGATTTGTTAGATTCTTCATTCAATGTCCATTCTTCTGATGGATTAAAGAGTATAAAGTTAGCAGAATTTCCAACTTCCAAATCGGGAATTGCGAGTCCCAATACTTTTCTCGGTCCGATTGCCAGCTTTTCAACTATCATTTCGGGACTTAATCCGGCTTTCAAAGCAATAGGCAATACAGTTTGCAAGCCTATGATCCCAAAAGCGGCTATTTCAAATTCTACATTCTTAAACTCAATTTCATGAGGTGTATGCTGGGAAACTATGGCATCGATCGTACCGTCTTTTAACCCGGCAATCAGTGCCTTTTGATCTGCTTTGGTTCGGAGTGGCGGCTTTACCTTGTATTGGCTATCAAAGCCTTCCAATTCGTCTTCCGTAAGCACCAAATGATGTGCTGCCACATCACAGGTAACTTTAACCCCTGCTTTTTTTGCTTTCCTGATCAGGTCAACACTTCTGGCTGTACTTATTGTGCTAAAATGTATCCTCGTTTCATTGTACTCAGCCAGATACAGGTCTCGTGACACCATCAATTCCTCTGCGAGTGAAGGATTGCCTTTCATACCCAGAAAAGTGCTCATAACCCCTTCATTCATCTTACCCTTTGCCGCAATATCCTGATCTTCAGCATATGAAAAAACCAGGCCATTGAACGATTTGGTATACAATAAAGCTCTGCTCATCAGGCCTGCATTTGAAACGGGCCTGTTCCCATCCGAAAAAGCAATGGCACCCGACATCTGCATATCGAACATTTCTGCCATTTCTTTACCCTCCCGGTTATGGCTGATACAACCGATCGGTAAAATATCAACCAGGTTATTTTGGGACTTATTGATCAGGTAGGAAACCTCCGCCTTAGAATGAATTGGAGGTTGAGTATTTGGCATGAGTGCTACCGCGGTAAATCCACCTGCAGCTGCAGCAAGACATCCGGTGTCAATATCTTCCTTTGTTTCTAATCCCGGTTCTCCAAAATTTACGTTAATATCAAGGAATCCTGGTGAAAGAAACTGACCCTTTCCAGAGATTACAACCGTTTTGCTGTTCGGTGCAGTGATCTTTTTTCCTATTTCAGAGATCTTACCATCGACGATCAAAACATCTGCTTCCTTGCCATTGAAAGGACTTTGAGGATGTAGAATTGTGGCAGACTGAATTAATAAGTTCTTCAATTGTTTAAAGGTTTAATTTGTACTTTATTATAAAAACGGATCAGTAAAATTTCTGAGGCAAAAAATAAAAGAGCCAATATCAGACAAACTTTCCATAATGAACTACCCTGGTTAACAGATTTTATCATATTCTCCATCGAACCGGCTTCCGGATCCAGCAATTCAATTTTCTTCCCATCAAAATTATTCCTGATCTCTTTATCACTTGCATAAGTCATATCCGATTCAGATCCTGCATCATTGAATGAAAGTATGGCAAGCAGGCTATCATTCTTAAACAACTGATAATTACCGACCTGTTTGATCTGATCAGCTATATAAAGTTGTGATAAATTTCCATTTTGTCTAAGATCAGGAATAGCCTCAAACTCATCTTTCCTTAATTTAAGGTTTTGATTTGGATTTAAGGTTATTTTAGGCAATTCAATCATTTGTTCAGAATTCAGTTGATAGAATAAATTCTGAGCTCTGATCGATAAAAGTGCTGCCTGATACATAATCGGAACAAATATTGAATGTCGGGCAAAATTACTTGATTCGGTGCTTAAAGGCACTGCCGACAAATAAATTTTTCCGTTTCCGTAAGCATATTCACTTAAAAAGGCAATGTTACCGGGGAGTTCGAGCAGATTTTGGCGGTTTGTACTGCTTAATGAAGTATATCGCAGGTATTTTTTTACTACGGGCAGATCCATTTTTTGAGGAACATTTTCAAAAACACCCTTAAAAACCGGATGCTGCAGATTGATCACCGAGACCCTGTTTTCGGCAGTTAGCACTTCCATGGGAATATCAGTTCCTAAAGATTGAAGGAATTTCTTCAATGCCGACTGATCATTTTTAAGATCCGGAAATACCAAGATATTTCCTCCCCCCTTGCAATATGCCTGAAGTTGCTGCGAAAGTCCTTCGCTTATACCAGGAAGCTCATTCAAAATTAGCAGCGGATAAGAATCGAGTTCTGAATAATTTATATTACCTGAAGATGAATTACTTAGCTGAAAAAATGAATCGGACCGGAATACAGAGTTCAGGTATTCATTTTCTCCACCGCCATTGACAACCAGAACAGGCAGGGATTGCTGAACATTAAAGCTGAAATAAAATTTATCATCAAAGACAACCGGATAATCTGTTATTTCAAGTTCAGCATTTTGCCATCCTCCTTTTAAACCACTGAACGATAATGTATCTGTAGCAATTGAACGTGCTTTTACCGAAAGACTGCCAATTGCTTTTTGTTCTTTATTAATAAATAGCTTGATCGGTATGTTGACAGCTTCTTCATCCGAATTATTTTTAAGTCTGACGATCAGTTTTTCAGAATCACCGGGCTTATGAATTGCAGAACTGAACCAAAGGGAATCAACAGAAACATTGGGCTGGGAATTCGACTTTAAGCGGACAAGCCGCATGGTAACTGAACTATCGGAAGGAACTGGCTCTTCTGACAGGATATTATTCTGAAAGTCAGAAATTACATAAATGGTCTTACGGGAATTTGGCTCCTTCAGGAAAACATCTTTTTGTCTGCTGATTATCTGCCCCAAATCCCTTCTGGATGCACTTATCTCAACTTCATCCACGGCATTCTGAAATTCGTCCAGATTAAGTAATCGCTGATATTTACCTTCAAAATCATTAGTCAGGAGCTGAAATTTATCATTCAGGCTATATGCCGATGCAATTTCTTTTGCCCTTCGCTTTGCCTCATCGAGCAGTGTTCCTTCCTTATTCAGCGTTTCCATGCTGAAGGAATTATCAATAAAAATGCTTAGAACCTGATTTTGAGAAGCATTCTCCTGAAGGGAACTGGGAATATATGGCCTTGCAAATGCCAGAACGAGGAAAGTAAGTCCCAAAATTCTTGCTGCAAGTATCAATCGGTCTTTAAGATGCTGCCTCGATGATGTCTGGATCTGCACATTCTTTAAAAAGCGGACATTACTGAAATATACTTTTTTGAATTTCCGAAAATTAAAAAGATGGATAATGACAGGAATGACGATTGTCAGGAGGGCAAATAAAAATCCGGGGGACAGGAATCTCATTAAGTATCAAAATTAATGATAATTAATCGTCTTTGAAAGGACAATTGGTAATTAGTAGTTAGTTGGTTAGTAATTAGACATAGAGTACTAATATGAAAGTAGCAGTATTTTTTCTAACAACTAACAAACCAACTACTAACAAACTATTTACAGACATTAAATTTTAATTTCCCATATCCTATCTGTATATTTGCATGCCTCCCAAGCTATTTGGGCCAAATATTATGAATTTAGTCTTCACACATCACGTACATTTCCATCATCGCTTTGCGGCGATGTAAATATATATACGTTTCTACGTGAAACTGTTTCTTAATAATTTTTTGGTCTGATTAAAACATATACTTTGAAAACTCTTAAAATAGCTATCCAGAAATCTGGTAGATTAAACGAAAAATCGGTCGAACTTCTTAAAAATTGTGGTCTAAGCTTCGAAAATTATAAAAGTTCCCTAATATCTAACGTTTCCAATTTCCCTCTTGAAATACTTTTTCTTCGTGATGATGACATTCCTGAATATGTTCAGGATGGAATTGCTGACCTTGGAATTGTTGGTGAGAATGTAATCAGTGAAACTGGTGTCGATGTCAGCTTCCTTCAGATGCTGGGATTTGGCAAGTGCACGCTGAAACTGGCTGTACAAACACACAGTACGATCGAAAATATTGCCGATCTGAACGGAAAATCCATTGCTACCTCCTACCCTGTTATCCTGAAAAATTTCCTGGATGATAATAAGATCAAGGCCGAGATCAGAACGATTTCAGGTTCAGTTGAAATTGCTCCGGGACTTGGATTAAGCGATGCCATATTTGATATTGTTTCAACCGGTGGTACCCTAAAAAGCAACGGACTTAAACCTTTTGCTGAGGTTATGAAGTCGGAAGCAGTGTTAATTGGTCGCAAAGGCATAGAAAACGAACCACTGATCGTTGAACTCATTCAGAGAATTCAGTCCGTATTGCGTGCAAAAGAAACCAAATATGTGGTTCTGAATGCTGAAGCAAAAAACATTGATCAAATCTTAGCCTTGCTACCGGGAGTTAAAAGTCCGACAGTAGTTCCATTGGCAGAAGAAGGCTGGGTTGCCATTCATACGGTCATACCTGAGCGGGATTTTTGGGAAAAGATCAGCCTTTTGAAAAGTGCAGGAGCACAGGGCATCGTTGTCATGCCCATTGAAAAGATCATCTTATAGTCAGGGTTTAAAAATCGCCATGTTAAAAGTCTATAATTTCAAGGATCTGAGTCGCAAAGGAATTGAAGAGCTATGCCGACGAAATGTTGATCCTAATAATAATATCAGAACCACTGTTGCTGAGATCATTGATCATGTTAAACAGAAGGGTGATGAAGCCTTAAGGTTGTACGCTGAGAAGTTTGACGGAATTGTACTCCATAAACTTTTCCTGGATAAGGAAGAGCTGAAAACTATTGCAGCAGGCGCAGGTGAAGCAGAGAAAAATGCCATAAAGCTTGCTTACAACAATATCAAAAAGTTTCATGAAACTCAGCTCCGTGCTGAAGAAAAAATTGAGACTACCAAAGGAGTTATTTGCTGGAGAGAATATAGAGCCATTGAAAAAGTAGGTCTGTATATCCCGGGTGGAACTGCCGTACTACCAAGTACTTTTCTGATGCTTGGCATACCCGCAATACTTGCTGGCTGCAAAGAGATCATTGTTTGTTCACCTCCGCAAAAAGATGGAAAAGTGAATGCCTATCTGGCATTCTGTGCAGAATTGTTAGGAATCGAGCGGATTTATCTTGCCGGCGGAGCCCAAGCTATTGCTGCAATGGCCTATGGTACTGAAAGCATTCAGAAAGTTGATAAAATATTTGGCCCAGGTAATCAATATGTAACTAAGGCAAAAACAATGATCCAGTCTGAAAGTCAGACCGCCATTGATATGCCGGCCGGACCTTCTGAAGTGCTCATCATTGCTGATGATACTGCCAATCCTGAGTATGTTGCAGCCGATCTTCTGGCGCAGGCAGAACATGGTATTGATAGTCAGGCGGTATTGGTTTCTGATTCCAGGAGGATCATTGATGAAACTTCGGCGGAACTGGAAAAGCAACTGGCTCTATTACCAAGAGCAGAGATCGCGTCAAAAGCAATAGCTAAGTCCTATGCCATTTATTGTTCAAACCTCAATGAAGCAATGGAATTCAGTAATAGCTATGCTCCTGAACATTTGATCCTGGCAACAGATCAATGGGAGGCTATCAGTCCGGATATTATTAATGCAGGTTCTGTATTTCTAGGACATCTGACACCTGAAAGTGCCGGCGATTATGCTTCAGGAACAAATCACACCTTGCCTACCAGCTCTTATGCCAGGGCATATTCAGGTGTTTCAGTTGATTCCTTTATCAAAAAGATCACCTTCCAGCATATCAGTAAAGAAGGAATAAGAAACCTGGGCCCTGCAGTAGAAATATTAGCATCCCTGGAAGGATTGCAGGCACATAAAAATGCGGTTAGTGTCCGTCTGAAAAATAATCAGACCAAATAAAATTAGTATTCGCAAGGATTTAAATCAACCATACGATGTTCAACCTACAGAATATACTTCGTAAAAATATAAAAGAGCTTGTTCCGTATTCATCAGCGAGAGATGAATTCAAAGGGGAGGCCTCAGTTTTTCTGGATGCCAATGAAAATGCTTACGGTTCACCCTTAAGTGAAAGTTATAACCGTTATCCGGATCCATTACAATTCAAGGTTAAGAAACGCCTTTCAGAAATCAAGGGTGTTCCTCCTCAAAATATCTTCCTGGGCAATGGAAGTGATGAAGCAATTGATATTCTCTTCCGCGCATTCTGCAATCCCGGATCAGACAATGTGATAACTGTTCCTCCAACCTATGGAATGTATGAGGTTTCTGCAAACATCAATGATGTAGAGGTTCGTAAAATTAAGCTAACAGCTGATTATCAGCTTAATATGGAAGCTATTTCCGAGGCTGTTGATGAGCACACCAAGATCATTTTTATCTGTTCACCCAATAACCCAACAGGTAATTCAATAAACAGAGATGATATTGAGACCATTTTGGCAAACTTTAACGGACTTGTCGTAATTGATGAGGCCTATATCAATTATAGCCGACAAAAAACATTTATTCAGGAGTTGACAGAATATTCGAACCTGGTAGTGTTACAAACCTTATCAAAAGCATGGGGCCTGGCTGGTTTACGCGTTGGAATGGCCTTTGCGAGTGAAGAGATCATTGAGGTTTTCAATAAGGTTAAACCACCTTATAATATCAATGAAGCATCTCAGGAACTTGCTCTCGAAGCCCTGCAAAATGTGGAACAGGTAAATAGCTGGATCAAAGAAACAGTTGCTGAACGTGAAAAACTTAAAGCAGAACTAAGTATTCTTCCATCGGTTTTAACTATTTATCCATCTGATGCAAATTTCATTCTGGTAAAAACCATTAACCCTAAAGAAATTTACCAGTTTATGGTAAACAAGGGTATTATTGTACGCGATCGTTCAAAGGTTGAACTTTGTGAAGGATGTCTAAGGATAACGATCGGAACACCAAAAGAAAATAAACTATTAATTGAAGCTTTTAAAAACTTTGAAGAATTAAATAAGATATGAAGAAGGTATTGTTTGTAGATCGCGATGGCACAATTATCGTTGAACCACCTGAAGATTTTCAGGTAGACAGCCTGGAGAAACTGGAATTCCTTCCTTTCGCCATATCCTCATTAAAAAAACTTCAGGATTTTGGATATGAGCTGGTTATGGTGACCAATCAGGATGGACGCGGAACAAGCAGCTTTCCGGAAGAAGATTTTCAGAAACCGCATCAAAAAATGCTGGATATCCTGAATAGTGAAGGCATTACCTTTGCTGAAATCTTTGTGGATGATTCATTTCCAGAAGCTAACAGTCCGAATCGTAAACCAAACACCGGATTATTAACAAATTACCTGATATCAAACCTGATCGACCTGCACAATTCTTATACCATTGGCGACAGGGAGACAGATATTCAATTAGCTATTAATCTTGGCTGCAAGTCAATTTTTTATTCGGATCAGCCGCAGGAAAAAGCGGTATTGAACAGTAAGAACTGGCTTGACATTTCAAATTTTCTGACCAGAAAAAAAGACCGTTTAGTTGAGCTGGAAAGGAATACTAAGGAAACAAAAATAAAACTAAGTCTGAATCTGGATGGCAAGGGTGAACACAGTATTGACACCGGATTGAAGTTTTATGATCATATGCTCGATCAGCTTGCAAAACATTCAGGCGTTGATCTGGTTTTAAAGGTTGATGGTGATCTGGAAATTGATGAGCATCATACCATTGAAGACAGCGCGATTGCATTAGGAAAAGCATTTAAACAAGCTTTGGGAGATAAAAGAGGAATTGAACGTTACGGATTCTTATTGCCAATGGATGAGGCAATGGTACAATGTGCCATTGATTTTTCAGACCGTGCTTATTTTATTTATGAAGGCAAATTTGACAGGGAGTATGTTGGTGATTTTCCTACGGAGATGTTCGAACATTGGATGAAATCCTTCTCGGAACATGCCGGAATGAACTTAAATTTAAAGATAATTGATGGTACCAATACCCACCATATGATTGAAGCGAGCTTCAAAGCCCTTGCAAAAAGTATTAAACAGGCTATACAAATAACCGGAACTGAACTGCCCAGCACCAAAGGAGTATTATGATCGGAATAGTTTATTATGGAGCAGGTAATATATTTTCACTGACTGCTGCCTTAGATCGTCTTGGCTTAAGTTATGGGATGATCAAGACTGCGGAAGACTTTGAAAAATACGACCGGTATATTATCCCTGGTGTAGGCCATGCGGGTTCTGCCATGCAGAAACTGAAGGATACCGGACTGGTTCCATCCATAATTAAATTAAAGAAACCTGTACTTGGTATTTGTGTGGGAATGCAACTATTAACCAGGCACTCTGAAGAGGGCGATTCCGTCTTAACAAATATTATACCCCTGGAAACCAGGCTCTTCAGTGAAAAACTAAAAGTAAAAGTTCCTCATACAGGATGGAATAAGGTTTTTCAAAACACAGGAACACCTTTATTTAGTGACATCCCCTTAGGTTCACATTTTTATTTCGTTCACTCTTATTTTATAGAATTTAATTCTAATTTTACCATTGCTTTAGCAGAATACGGAATTAAATTCTCTGCAGTTATACAAAAAGATAATTTTTACGGAGTTCAGTTCCACCCGGAAAAATCCGGATTAGCCGGGGAACAATTATTGAAAAATTTTGCACACTTAGCATAAGCCCATGTATATTATTCCAGCAATTGATATTTTAAACGGTAAAGTTGTTCGCTTGCGCGAAGGTGATTACGATCAGGTAACCTCGTATGATGTTACTCTCGAAGAGATGATCGATAAATATCAGTCGAACGGTACCGAGTTTATACACATTATTGACCTGAATGGCGCCAAAGGCGATTTCAGCAATCAAAAATTCCTATTCGACATTATTAAGAAAACTGATATTAAAGTTCAGTACGGCGGGGGTGTTAGAAGTATAGAAAAAGTGAAAGAGCTGATCGATTCAGGTATTCACCGTGTAATTGTAGGAACTCAGGCCCTGACCAATGCCAATTTTCTTTCAGAATTAAGCCTCGAGGTTTGTGGAAGAGAAAAATGTCAGGATCAGGTTGTCGTAGCCATTGACGTTCTCGATGAAGTGATCAAATATTCAGGATGGATGGAGAGTTCACCTATAAAGCTGATGGATTACGTTGATAAATGTCTTAATCTCGGATTTTTTCGCTTTTTATGCACGGATATTGATAAAGATGGAAAACTTGGCGGTGCCGGTGTAGGCCTTTATAAGAAGCTTCTCGAACATTCGCCGTTCATAAAGCTGATCGCCTCAGGAGGTGTAAGCTCCATGAAAGATATTGAAGAGCTGCAAAAGATAAAAGTTGAATCCTGTGTGGTTGGAAAAGCGATCTACGAAGGAAAGATCTCTATTGAAGAGATCAAAGACTGGAATTTAAAAGCACTTATCAGTTTCTAATCCTATCCGGATAAAAAACACTTTTTCTGAAAATCAAAAGCACCTGCAGACCTGATCAAACGATTCTGAAACAGGACAAAAATCGATATTAAGATTTGAATACATTAACAAAAACCAACCTCTCTGATACCCCCGCAGGAAATGAACTTGCAAAAAGGATCATTCCCTGTTTGGATGTTAAAGACGGGCGTACAGTAAAAGGGGTCAATTTTGTCGCTTTGCGCGATGCTGGCGATCCTGTTGAACTTGCCTACCAGTACTCCGGTCAGGGTGCTGATGAATTAGTATTCCTTGACATAACAGCCACTCATGAAAGGCGCAAAACAATGGTTGAACTTGTTCGTTCTGTTGCACGCCAGATAAATATTCCATTTACAATTGGCGGAGGAATAAATGAGATCGCTGATGCTGATATTTTACTTAATTCGGGTGCAGACAAGATTTCAGTAAATTCTGCGGTGGTCAGGAACCCTGGATTTATTGATGAACTGGCACTCGCTTTTGGAAAACAGTTTGTTGTTGTAGCCATCGACACCAAACATATAAATGGTAAAAATTATGTTCATCTGAACGGCGGCAGAATTGCTACTGATATTGAAACAGAACACTGGATCAAAGAAGCGGAGGAAAGAGGTGCCGGAGAGATACTTCTGACTTCCATGGACCATGATGGTACTAAAGCAGGGTTTGATAATGAACTACTGAAAAAGATCAATGATACAATTAGCATTCCACTAATTGCATCTGGCGGAGCCGGCACTGTACAGCACTTTGTTGATCTGTTCAAATTGACAAACGTTGATGCCGCACTTGCTGCCTCAGTTTTTCATTATGGCGAGATATTGATTCCGGATCTTAAGAATATATTAGATCAAAATAATATTGAGGTTAGGCTATAACCTCTAAAAACAGACGAAATGACGATCGATTTTAATAAAAGTGAAGGTCTGGTACCCGTGGTAATCCAGGATGAAAAAACACTTGAGGTACTGATGTTGGGTTACATGAATTCAGAAGCTTATCAAAAGACAGTTTCGGAAGGGAAGGTTACCTTTTTTTCAAGAGCCAAAAACCGGCTCTGGACCAAGGGAGAGGAAAGCGGTAATTTTCTTCATGTTGTTTCGATCAAGGAAGATTGCGACAATGACACGCTGCTTATCAGGGTCAATCCCGTGGGACCGACATGTCATAAAGGTACCAGAAGTTGTTTTGATACCAATTTTAACCAGAACTTCATTTTCGAGCTGGAAAAAATCATTGAGGACCGCTATACAAATCCACTGGAAGGATCTTATGTGAATAAGCTTCGTGGCAAAGGGATCAATAAGATTGCACAAAAAGTTGGAGAGGAAGGTGTTGAAACGGTAATTGCAGCATTGAATGAAACAGAGAATGATTTTATTAATGAAGCATCTGACCTGATCTTCCACTTATTGGTTTTAATGAGAGAAAAGAATGTCAGTCTCTCAACCATTGCCCAAAATCTGGAAAACAGACATTCAGGGAAATAATAATAGCTTTTTCAGACTAATCGGACTAAGCTGAATAATTTATGATCCAGATTCAAAATACTGCAACGCTTTCCGGACATCAAAATCCGATCTATACAGTAGAAAACTCACAGAAAAAAGGTATTCTTTTTACTGCAGGGAATGATAAAGGCGTTGTTGAGTGGAGCTTAGAGACCCCCGGATTTATAAAAGTACTGTTCCCGGTAAGTTCTTCCGTTTATTCATTGCATAGCCCCGCTTCTGCGCCCCTGCTTCTTGCCGGTGAGCGTAATGGCCAGGTTGACGTATTTAATTTTCAAGAACAAAAAGTCAGTTCTGTATTACATTTCCATAAGCTTCCTGTATTTGATATCAAATCAATTGCATCAAAAAATGAAGTGTTATTTTCTTCAGAAGATGGAACAGTTTCAGTTTGGGATCTGACTGATTTGAAAATGCTGTACAGCTTCAAGGTTTCCGATGCAACAGTAAGAGTGATCAGTATAAGTCCGGATGAAAAAACTGTGGCTTTCGGTTGCAAAGACAATACTGTCAGATTGTATGATCTGAAAGATTATAGCCTTAAATGTGTGCTTGATCAACATACCATGCCGATAAGTTCATTACAATTCTCTCCTGATGGCAAACAGTTGCTTTCGGGAAGCAGAGATGCCCAATTGAAGGTATGGAGTACTGCTGATTATTCACTGATTCAGAGTATTCCCGCACACCTGTTTTCCATCTATGCTATTGCGTTTCACCCGGTTCTCCCCTACCTCGCGACAGCAAGCAGAGACAAGAGTATTAAGATCTGGGATACTGAAAATTTCGATCTGAAAAAAACGATCAGTATCGAAAAAGGATATGATTGCCACCGATTATCGATCAATAAAATAATATGGGAGCCTGTTAATCAAAGGCTTATCTCCGTGAGCGATGACAAACTTCTTAAGATCTGGGAAATCGGATTTGATGATCTGTAATAACAGAAAAAACAAATTCCTGCCTAAGAAAAGCGTTTCACTATTCGGAGTTTATGCGTGTACCGATTTAATTCAGCATTATAAATCCCCTGGGTATCAATTGAATCGATCCTCACTCTTCCGGAAGCATGGATGATCTGCTGATCATTCAACATGATGCCAACATGAGTGATGCGGCCATCTTCATTGTCGAAAAATGCCAGATCTCCTGCTCTTGACTCCTGTATAAAGCCTAGAAGCTCACCCTGCTCTGCTTGTTGCCAGGCGTCACGTTTTAGCCTTATCCCAAATTGCTTAAATACCAGTTGAGTAAAACCGGAGCAGTCAATCCCAAATATGGAACGGCCTCCCCACAAGTATGGTGCATCTAAATAAAACATGGCAGCATCCCTGACACCTGACCGAAATTCAGATTTAGTTGGATCAATTGAAGTTCCATCCAATTTATATCTTGTTTCTCCCAAATAAAAAAAGCCATCCACTGAGTGAGGGATAGTTGAACCTGCCAGGACCTTCAAAACTGAGTTGCTATCTGATTTTACAATGCTGTGAAATACTTCAGTTCCAAGAATTGAGTTGAAGTTGTTTAATCCATCAAATGCCGTTTGACTAACCTGGGTGTATTGCTTATTGTCAATCCAGCCCTCATATTCATCAAAGGCAGTCAGTATTCTGGACCATTTATCGGTAATTTCAATTAATATGAAATGATCCCCAAATAGCATCTGTGAACACATCTCACTTTTGTCGGATGGTTCAGTCCTTAAGGGTACCAAAGACAAATTACATACACCAAACTGTCGATTCATCTTGCAAATAAACCAATTTTAGATTAAATTAGCTATAATGCTGAAATTCATATCATTTAATCTATCCTAAGCTCATGATAAGTCCTGAAAATATTCATAGAATTCTTATAGCTGTTGAAGACAGCCCATATTCGGATCAAGCAGTAAATTACGGGGTTCTATTGGCCAAAAACCTGGGCTCTAAAATAACTTTGGTACATGTTGATGAAATTCCGATCAGTTCACCCTATTCTGCAGACCCCCTTTTAAATGAATCTCCGGCTATGATACCAGAGCTGATGCATATTCAGGAAGAGGCGAGTAAATTGCTCTTTAAAAAAATCAAGGAACAACATGGTGATGTGGTTGAAATTTCTTCCATAACCAAAATAGGAAGGGCACAGGACGAAATACTTGCCGTTGCCGAGGACTGCCAGGCAGATATGATCATACTGGGAACACATGGAAGGACAGGATTTGATCATTTCATTTCGGGAAGCGTGTCGGAAAGTGTAGCCCGAAAAGCTAAATGCCCGGTTCTGATCATTCCCAATCAGGACAAGAAATAAAAGACAAAAAAAATGCGACCTGAAAACCAGTTCGCATTTTTTATTAGAATTCTATTTTATTCAACATGAAGCCAGGCTTTCTTAGCCAATAACTCCTCACGGGTTTCACGTACATCTTCATCATCTACACAACAGTCAACAGGACAAACAGCAGCGCATTGTGGTTCGTCATGAAATCCAACACATTCAGTACATTTATCAGAAACTATGTAATATACTTCATCAGAAATTGCGGACTGGGCTTCTTCAGCATTCAGATTTGTACCATCTCCAAAATCAATTAGTCCTCTGAGATTAGTACCATCCGAAAATCTCCATGCTGCACCGGCATCGTAAATTGCATTATTCGGGCATTCAGGCTCGCAAGCCCCGCAGTTAATACACTCATCGGTGATTTTAATTGCCATTTTATCTAAAAGTCTATTTGTTAAGTTAATTTTGCATTAAAATGAGTAAAAACCTCATTTTTAATCAGTGTGACAAATATAACATTATTTGAAGTAAAATTTTTGGATGAGTAAGATTTTGACAAGCAAACAACGAATCAAGGCTTTTGTACAATTAGGACATATTCTGCAAAACCCGGATGAGCAATTAAGTTCACTTATAAGCTCTGCAAAACAATACAATGCCTGGTTCAGTCCACAAAGTACTGCCATGGCCGTAAACGCAATTGCAGAAATGCTAAATGAACCAGATTTGGAGAAATGGGCTGATTCTAATACAGATGAACCGGATAAAATGAATGCTGTAGGGCTGGTTCTTGCAGGCAATATCCCATTGGTTGGATTCCATGATATTCTATGTGTTTTGGCTTCCGGAAATAAAGCATTGATCAAACTTTCTTCACAGGACAAACAATTAATACCATACATCCTGGGCAAGCTGACAGAGATAGAACCCGGCCTTTCTGAACAATTTGAGTTTATCGAAAGACTAAAAGACTTTGATGCTGTGATCGCAACGGGAAGTAATAATACATCCAGATATTTTGAATATTATTTCAGCAAAGTTCCTCATATAATACGCAAGAACCGTAACAGCGTCGCCGTTTTAAATGGTAATGAAAGCAGGGAGGAACTCAGGGCTTTGGGTCATGACATTTTTGACTATTATGGCCTGGGCTGCCGTAATGTTTCTAAGTTCTATGTGCCAAAGGGCTATAATTTCAATACTTTCTTTGAATCTATTGAAGATTTTAAATCGGTTGCTGATCATCATAAGTACAATAATAATTATGACTATAATAAATCCATATTCCTTGTTAATATGGATAAACATCTTGATAATGGATTCTTACTTCTGAAAGAGGATAAGCGAATGGCTTCTCCCTTAGCAGTAGTCTATTATGAGGAATATGAAAGCGTTGAGGAGGTAGAAAAAGAATTACTGGAGAATGAAGAAGGTATTCAATGCATTATTTCAAGATCAGATTTAAACATGAATGTACTTCCTTTTGGGCAGAGCCAGCGTCCGGGCTTATCGGATTATGCAGATGGAGTAGATACAATGGCGTTTTTGAGAGGATTATGAGGACTGAGGTCGGAAGTATGAGATCAGAAGTATGAGGTCTGTTATCTGTTATCTGTTATCTGTTGTCTGTTTTCAGAAGGATTAACGCTAATTTTCAAATTAGCACTTCATATCTAACTACTAACTACTAATTACTAAATACTAAATAATTAACTTTGCCGCCAATGTATGTGATTAAAGTTAGGGGGGTTGCAAAGATCCCGGATTACGTTCAACTACGTGATGAAAAGTTCACCTTGCTGGCGTATTTTCGTTTAGACAGGCCTGAAAAAGCATTGGATAAAGCTGGTTTCGCTGAACAGGCTGAATACATTATGGATAAAATTAAAGACCTGCCTTTCGGGCAAATTTTAAAACTTGAATTATGATAGGCAACTCAGTTATAAAATTAAATGGTGTAGACATATACCAGCAGAAACATCTTGTTCTAAATAATGTTGACCTCCAGATCAGTCCCGGGGAATTTGTTTTCCTGATCGGACAAACAGGATCGGGTAAAAGTAGCTTATTGAAAGTAATTTACGGTGAGCTCCATATTGCAAATGGGGAAGGTCAGGTTGCAGGTTTTGATCTTAGAAAACTCAGTGACAAGGAAATTCCTTTCCTGCGCCGTAAACTGGGCATTGTATTTCAGGATTTTCAATTACTGACAGACCGTACCATCGAGGAGAATCTGGAATTTGTATTGAAAGCTACCGGCTGGAAAGACAAAAAGCTGATCTCAACACGAATATTAGATGTACTTGAAAAAGTTGGATTACGCTCAAAAATAAAAAAGATGCCTCATGAGTTATCGGGTGGTGAGCAGCAACGGGTTGTTATTGCAAGAGCCTTACTGAATGATCCTGAATTAATCCTGGCCGATGAACCAACAGGTAATCTGGATCCGGATACATCTGAAGATATTGTAACCCTGTTAAAACAGATCAGTCAATCGGGGACTGCCGTATTAATGGCATCTCATGATTATCATATCATCAGGACATTTCCATCAAGAATTATTAAATGCGAAGGTGGGATCATACATCAGGACGTTACGATCTAATAATTCTCAATTAAATAAACAGCAATTAATGTCAGTTGTAAGTTGATTACAGCCGAAATGCTGACAGCTTGACTGATTTAATTTTTGGCAAAAAAATTGCCATTAAATAATATGAAATTTTCAGAATTATTGAATAAAAAGAAGAAGACAAAAATGGAAGAGAATCAAACGACTGAAAATACGGATCAAAAAGATATTCTGGAAGAAAACGAGGCAGTGAATAATGAGGTACCAGAAATTGATGAAAATTCAGCCCAAGCAGAAGAGGAACAAATTTCAGATGAAGATAAATTAAAAGCAGAGGCTTCTGAATGGCAGAATAAATACTTAAGGTTATATGCAGAGTTTGACAATTTCAAACGTCGCACAAGCAAGGAGCGCTTGGAATTACTTCAGATAGCGGGAAAAGATGTGATCGTTGATCTTTTACCTGTGCTTGATGATTTTGAAAGAGCTCAGAAATCAATGGAAACAGCTTCGGATATAGAGGCCGTGAAAGAAGGGGTGAAACTTGTTCATCACAAATTAAAAAACCTATTGACAAGTAAAGGTCTTAAAGAGATGAATTCTATCGGTGCTGAATTTGATGCCGATGTTCATGAAGGTATCACCAATATTCCTGCACCATCAAATGATCTCAAAGGAAAAGTATTAGACGAATTAGAAAAAGGATATTACCTGAATGATAAGGTGATACGCTTTGCAAAAGTTATAATCGGAGCATAGGATACTATGCCAGCCTTTATGCCGGGCTTATAAAAAGGTGCATAGTGTTTATTTATAAAAATGGCTAAAAGAGATTATTACGACATACTTGGAGTAACACGCAGCTCAACTGCAGATGAGATAAAAAAAGCTTATCGAAAAATGGCAATTAAATATCATCCGGATAAAAATCCGGGCGATAAACAGTCTGAAGAGAATTTCAAGGAAGCAGCTGAAGCCTATGAGGTTTTAAGTAACGCTGAAAAGAAAAGAAGATATGACCAGTTTGGTCACGCCGGTGGAGCTGCAAGCCCTAATGGTGGTGGTGGCGGTGGTGGTCACATGAATATGGAGGACATATTCAGCCAGTTCGGAGATATTTTCGGTGGCGGCGGCGGTGGCGGCAGTCCTTTTGACAGTTTTTTCGGAGGTCAGCAGCAAACCCGTGGCGGACGACGTGCAGCACGCGGAAGTAATCTACGCATCAAAGTCAAACTAAGCCTGGAAGAAATTGCAAAAGGTGTAGAGAAAAAAGTCAGAGTAAACAAGCAGGTTGTTTGTGAAACTTGCGACGGAAGTGGAGCAAAGGATAAATCATCATTTAATACCTGCCAGACTTGTAATGGCAGTGGAGCTGTAAGAAGGGTAACAAACACCATTCTGGGACAGATGCAAACTACCAGCACCTGCCCGACTTGTAATGGAGAAGGTACACAGATCACTTCAAAATGTACTACCTGTCATGGAGATGGTCTAACACGCGGTGAAGAAACTATCAGCATTAACATTCCTGCCGGAGTAAGTGAAGGAATGCAATTATCTATGAGTGGTAAGGGAAATGCCGCACCTCGTGGTGGTATTCCAGGTGATCTGATCATTCTCATTGAAGAAACCCCGCATGATTCATTAAAACGTGAAGGCAATAATGTTATTTATGACCTCCATATCAGTTTTATTGATGCAGCGATCGGAGCAAGCATTGAAGTACCTACGATAGATGGAAAAGCAAAGATCAAGATTGATCCGGGAACCCAGGGAGGTAAAATTCTACGTCTGAAAGGCAAAGGTGTGCCTGAAGTAAATTCTTATCACCGTGGAGACCAATTGATCTATATAAATATATGGACCCCAAAAGTACTTTCAAAAGAGGAACGTGATGTTTTAGATCGCTTAAAGGAATCTCCCAATTTCAAACCACAACCTGGAAAAAACGAAAAAAGCTTCTTCGATAAAATGAAAGAGTACTTCGAATAAGTTCTGAAAACAAAAAAACCATCCAAAACAGGGTGGTTTTTTTGTTTTATTCCAATTTTTTATCAATGCTTATTAATAATAAGCAATTCATTCAAAAATTTTACATCCGGAAGAATTAATTCCCTGATTTATACACGTAAGTTTTAATAAATTTGGCCTGCCTATGATTGTATGGCGTTAAAATAAAGAAATGGACCTACACAGATACTTAATACCTAAGCGAATAACAATTTCCTTGTTGTTCATACTCCTTGTTAATTTCAGCTTTGCCCAAAGCAAGGTAGATTCTGTCCAGAAAGTGGGAGAAATAGTGATACGTGCCTATCTTTCTGAGCAACCTATCCTTCGGGTTCCTTCATCTGTCAGCCTGATCAGTAATAAGCAGCTTAGAGATCAACCCGGCATTTCAATGCTTCCGGCTCTGAATTCAGTCCCCGGTATAAGAATGGAAGAGAGATCTCCGGGAAGTTACCGCTTATCTATTCGTGGAAGTTCATTACGTTCACCATTCGGGGTTAGAAATGTGAAGGTTTACCTGGATGAATTCCCATTAACAGATGCAGGAGGCAATACCTATCTGAACCTTATTGATGTAAACAGCATTCATAATATTGAAGTATTAAAAGGACCGGATGGCAGTTTATTCGGCGCGAACTCAGGCGGCGTTGTCTTGTTAAACCCTGTTGACAAGCATTCTGACAGTTCATGGGCATCAGCAGGAATTAGCAGCGGTTCTTATGGCTTATTCCAGGAAAAAATTGCTTTGCAGAAAAAATTCAAAAATCAATATCTGAATATCAACCATTCTTACCAGAGGTCTGATGGATACAGAGAGCATAGTGCTATGAGCCGAAACTTTGCACAAGTGATGTACCGGATGAATTATTCAGAGGAGAATCAACTTCGTGTTCTGGCATTCTATTCAGATCTGGAATATAAAACTCCAGGAGGATTAACTCTCGCTCAATATACGGCTAACCCAAGGGCAGCGAGACCGTCAACAGCATTTGCGGCTGGTCCTGTGGCACAAAAAGCCCGTATTGAAAACAATACCTTATATGCCGGAATTGTAAATGAAGCAAAGATCATTGACAACCTGCGACATGTTGTAGCTCTTTACGGTTCAACAACAGATTACCTGAATCCTTTCATAACTAATTATGAAATCCGCAAAGAAAATACTGCCGGGCTACGTACTTATCTGGAATTATCAGGAAATGAGGATAAATCAATTAATTGGAAGTGGAACGCAGGTCTCGAATTACAAAGTACCGGAGCTGATATAGCCAATTATAACAATAACAGAGGTGTACAGGGCAGCCTTCAGGCACAGGATGATATTATTTCAAACCAATTCTTTTATTTCACCCGTTTTTCAACGAATATCGGAGAAAAACTGAGTGCAGAAGTTGCTGCAAGCTTAAATTATTATAAGTATAAATTTTCAAAAGATATCCGTACTTACGCCACCCGCTTTGAGCGCAAATTCGATCCGGAGTTAATGCCTCGTTTCGCATTGTCTTATAAACTTTCTGATAATCTGGCGCTTCGTACCTCAGTAAGCAGAGGTTACTCTCCTCCAACGATCGCAGAGGTGAGGGCATCTGATAATATAATTAACGCCAATATTGAATCAGAAACCGGATGGAATTATGAAGCAGGTTTCAGATTACGTAACAGAAATGACAGGTTGTGGCTGGATGCATCAATCTTCCAATACAGACTGGAGAATGCCATAGTGCGCAGGGTTAATGCAAATGATACTGAATATTATTTAAATGCAGGTGGTACTCGTCAAACAGGTGTGGAAACTCAGGCCAGCTATTGGCTCATTGAACCGGGGTCCAAAGGATTCCTGAGTGGCTTTCAAGTACAAAACAGCTATACATTGAGCAAGTATTTCTTTCAGAATTATGTAAATGGAACCAGTGATTATTCAGGAAACCGCCTGACAGGTACACCAAGGGCGGTAGTGATCAGCGGACTGGATTTCCGGTTCCAAAAGAATTTCTACCTGTTCGCTCAGCACAATTACACTTCAAAAATTGCTTTGAATGACGCAAATAGCGTTTATTCAAAATCATTTGATCTGGTACATTTTAAAGCCGGATGGAGAACCAGTAAACCGGGCAAGCCTGTAATTGATGTTTTTGCAGGAATAGATAACCTGCTGGATGAAACCTACAGTCTGGGGAATGATCTGAACGCCTTTGGTGGCAGATATTTCAATGCTGCTGCTCCGCGCAACTTCTTTGCCGGAATGAAACTTACTTTATAAATTTTAAAAAAATACATCCGATGAATTGATCATCGGATGTATTAGATCAATATTTCATTTCTGCTAATTTCTCAGTTGGATTCATCATATAAGTAACTAAAGTTCCATCATTCAGAAGCTCCAGAACCCGGAAACCTTTGTATGGAGTACCCCAGTTGCCTCCAACATGTGAATCAAACAGGAAAGGTATATTATCTGCCATCTTCACACCATCCTGATCATGCTCATGGCCATGTAAACCAGCGCGGATATTTGGATACTTTTTAATTAGTGTGAAAAAATCAGGAGTATCAATGGCATGTTTGGTCCATTTTGCCTGAGGGATATGAAGGATCAAAAACACATTCTTTTTACTTTTATACTGCTCTAACTTCGACTCTAACCAAACCAAGTCTGGAGAAACATAAGTTCCCTGCTCATTGGAGGTATCAGCCAGAATAAATGCTGAATCTTTGGCCTCAAAGCTATGATTCAATGGCATTTTCCATACCTCATTCCAGAATTCACTGCTAACCATGTCATGATTTCCCCTGGTGACAAAATAAGGTACCTCAAGCTGATCTATTTTTTTCTTAACCAATGGAAGAAAAGATTTTTCATTATGAATGATATCCCCATTTATTAGACAAAAATTCAGTTTATTGGTTTTATTAAACAGGTTGATCTGGTTAATAACCTTCTCCGTCATTTCATCAAAGGCTGTATCCGGCTGACCATAATGAAAGTCGGAGGCGACAGCGAACCTGAGCTTCACTTTTGATTTTAATCCATACACTTCAGATGCAGACAGATCTGTGATCTTTCCGCTAAGCAGCAAGGCCGAAGCCAGTGATATCTGCCTGATAAATATTCGTCTTGATTGATCTTTGATATTTTTTTTCATAATTTGAAAATGCCTGAATAAATCTAAATAGTAAAAATACTTATGTAAAATTCAAAATTTAAAATGTTATTCATGTTTATTAAATATTAAATAATTAAACGCCCTGTCTATCCCCTATTTCAATTTTGGATCTTTTAACTCAGTGGTATCACTCTCCAGAAACTGTAATTTATATCCTCCGAAATCGATCATGGCTTTAGGAAATATTTTTTTTAGCTGTTCTGCTTCTTCAGGCTTTATTGAAGTTTGGAACAGGAATATTTGCCTTAGTTCTTTCAAGCTCTTTAACTGCTCCAATCCCTTTGCGCTTACCTTTGTTCCTAACAAATTAAGGTATTGCAGCTTTTCCAGATTTTTCAATTGCCCAATTCCCTGATCAGTTATTGCTGTACGCTCCAGAGATAAACGGGTAAGTGAAGATAGAGCTGAAATACTTCCAAGCATCTGATCTTTCAGGTTCGAATCTCCCAATTTAAGCCAGATCAATTGTTTCCTGATTGGATCCAGTAACTGCAGATCCTTTTCAGTTAAACCTTCTACTGCCACAAAATTTGCAAACAAATAGTTGCTGTTCTGAGCAACTGCCGTTAAGGCAATACCTCTTTCCTGCAATTGTTTGATAGCACCCGCATCTGCAATCTCAACTGACTCTGCAGGCACATCTGAAAGCTTAAGCTCTTCTTTTACTTCCTCTGATTGTAAGGCAAGTAAAACAGGTTTGATCTTATCAGTTTGAACGAGTGCATTAACTTTCTTATTAAAATCTGCACCACTGCTTACCCACCAATGCAATAGGTCCAACTCAGATTTTGTCAGCTGCGGCTGCTCCAATGGAGGCATATGATCATCACTATCTTTTGCAAGAAGGATTCTTTTGATCAGTTCACTTTCATCAACCTTGCCACCTACAAGAACGAGTCCCCCCTTCCCTCCTTTTAAGATCAGATCAGGCATATCCAGTCTCAATTTACCTTTTTGCTTATCAGGACCATGGCATTTATAGCATTTGGCTGTCAGTATCGGCCTGATGACATCATTGTACACAAGAGCTTCATTAATATCAGGGATAGGTATCCTTTTTGTTGTGATAGCATTACTATCACTATTTGAAAAAGCCTTAAAAAGATAATCCGAACCATGGGTGATTGATCCGCCTAAGTGCCCGGTAATAATGATCAGCAATACCATCAGTCCCGTTACCCAGATGTTATCCTTCTTTCTTCTGTTCAGGCCGTAAGCAAGAATTGAAATATTGGCTACAGCGATCCCAAACCATTGGTGATTAGAGATAAGGTCCCCATCATAATCGCCGGAATTGGAAAGCAGATAACCGCTGATGCAGGATAAAATAGCACTGATCATTCCCCAGAATAAGGCAATGCTCACTGCTATTGATAAGGATTGATATTTCTCCTTACTGGATAACCATTGAAAAAGTGCAGCAACTAATAATACGCCAATCGGCAGGTGAACCAGAACAGGATGGAACCTTCCAATAAATTCGGTAATGTTCTCTAAAATAACAGAGCTAATAATCATTCAGCAGGAATAAAAGGATCAGGAATATCTTTTTCTGAGCAGGTGCATCATATGTACATTTATAGCCCATTGATCTCCTAAAGGTTGTTTTGTATAAGGCAAAGTGGGCATATAATCAGGTGGTCCAAATTCGGTAAGTATGGTTACTACCTCTCCATTCTTCTTCTTTCTCTCCACAATCTTATCCCACCATTCAAAATGCTGCCTGACTACCGGCTCCCATTCAGGTGCGCGGGGGTCATTCACCTGCGGACCTTCCGGGTGCCCTATTCTGGCATGAATATGATCTGTTCTGCTCAAAGCCATTTCAACAGTTTCTTTCTGATCGGCCAATAAACTTTCATGAACATTGCACCAATGCGAAATATCTAATGTTAAACGCAATTCAGGGAAGCTTTCGATGAACTTTCTTGTGATATGAGCTGCAAATAACATTCTCCCTCTGTGAGTTTCATGACAGATCAGGATTCCGGTTTCTTTGGCAAGTGCCTGAGTATGTTCTATGAACTTCTTGTTGTCATCAAAACTAAAATGATCTCTTCCTGAATGGTTGTTAATATACAACGGCCTTTGGATATTTTGTCTGGCTGCCGCATCAATCATTTTCTTGTAGAATGCAAGATGTTCCTGTGGGTTTACCTGGGATCCGCCGCATAAGAAGCCGATTTCAAGATCGTACTTTTTCAAGGCGGCAAAAATATCATCCTGAGCCTTTTTATTATCTGTTGGCCACCATAACTCTATCCCATCATACCCTTCTTTCTTCACTTTAGCGCAAAATGCATCCATCGTTCCCACAAAACCCCAGCTGGTAGCTAAGATCTTTAATGCATAATTTTTATTGGTCTCAGGCATTGGTTCAGTCTGATTCGCGAATGATTCCATTGAGGATAATAATAATGCAGCAGAACCGGCTGCAGAGGTCTTAATAAATTCTCTTCTATCTTGTTTCATAATATTGTTAAGGGATCGAACTGAATTTCTAAGAAATAATATCTGTTATCACTTTACCTCCCACATCTGTTAAACGGAATGGACGCCCTTGAGACTCGTATGTTAATTTCTCATGATCAAAGCCCAGCTGATTTAATATAGTAGCCTGAATATCAAATGCTTCAGTCTTTCCGCTCACTATATCATAGCCGATCTCATCAGTTTCACCATAAGAAGTTCCTCCTTTAATTCCGCCGCCTGCCATCCACATATTGAATGCTCCGGCATGGTGATCTCTGCCTTTATAAGGCATATCTTTACCTTCGCGATTTTCCTGCATGGGTGTTCTTCCAAATTCTGCACCCCAAACGATCAAAGTTTCATCAAGTAATCCTCTTTGTTTCAGATCGAGTATTAATGCTGTTATCGGCTTGTCAACGCTTCGGCATTTATTTACCAAACCAATATCAACAGAACCACTGGCAGAATTTCCATGTGTATCCCAGCCCCAGTCAAAAAGCTGAATATAGCGGACACCTTTTTCCACGAGCTTTCTTGCCAGCAATACATTGTTTGCGAAACTGGTTTTACCTGGTTCTGTTCCATACATCTCATGAATATAAGCCGGTTCATCATTGATATTCATCACCTCAGGTACAGATATCTGCATCTTATAGGCCATTTCATATTGTGCGATCCGGGAAAGTATTTCAGGATCCTGGTACTCCGCGTACTGATCATGATTTATTTTATTGATCGCATCAATTGAAGCTTTACGCAAGTCTCTATCCATCCCATCCGGATCCTTAATAAATAAAACCGGATCACCCTCTCCCCTGCACTGTACTCCCTGGTACACACTTGGTAAAAATCCGCTGCCCCAAACGCTTTTCCCAGCATCAGGATTATTACCACCTGAGGTTAAAACAACAAAGCCCGGTAAATTTTTATTCTCAGATCCCATCCCATAGGTTACCCATGAACCGATGCTGGGCCGGCCTAATCTTGCAGAACCGGTCTGCATTAATAATTGCGCCGGCGCATGATTAAACTGATCTGTCGTTACTGCATTGAGCATAGCAATTTCATCTGCTACTGTTGACAGATGGGGTAAATTATCAGATAACCATAAACCACTCTGGCCATATTGTTTAAATTTAGCTTGTGGACCAAGCATCTTCGGTACACCACGAATGAATGCAAATTTTTTACCTTCCAGGAGTGACTGCGGGCAATCCTGACCATCCAGCTTAGCCAGTTCAGGCTTATAACTAAATAACTCCAGCTGGGAAGGTGCGCCTGCCATGTGTAAATAAATGACAGATTTAGCTTTACCCGGGAACATCGGAGACCGGGGTGCCAGCGGATTCGATGCATCAAACAAACTACTGGATGCTTCTGATGAATTGGTCCCGCAACTACCCAGCAATGACCCTAAGGCCAAAGCACCAAAGCCCATCGCACTTTCTTTCAGAAAATGCCGCCTTGTATGCTGTTGCAGAGCTGCTTGTTCAGCCTCCTTTAATAACCGTTGAATTAAAATTTCATTCTTCATTATCGAAAATGATTTTGCCTCAAATAAATGATAGCATAAATGTCAATATTTACCTCTTTGTGCGACCATACCAGCATCAGCCTGAAATCAGGAGAAAGCATAAAACTAATTTTTATTCAGCCACTCATCCATGTTCAACATAGCCCCTGCAACAACTACCATAGCTGCTGTTTCTGCATTGCTGCCTTTTTCTTTGTCCTTAAGGCCTACAATTTCATTAACTGCCTTATGATCCTTTTTAAATTTATTCAATGCTGCATTATACAGATCTACAAGAGCCTTTTGCCTGACTGGCGAGATGGGCTTATACATCATAATTTCATAGCCCTTCTGTATCTGCTTATTGGCTTCTTTACCACCTGTTTTCTGCATCCGGTACGCAAGGTTTCTGGCAATAACATGAGAAGTAGAATCATTTAATGATGTTAATGCCTGCAAAGGAGTATTGGTTCTTATTCTTCTTGGGATACAAACTTCTCTGGCACCTCCATCAAATGTGATCATTGAAGGGTAAGGTGCTGTTCGCTTTAAATAGGTATAAAGTGCTCTTCTAAACTGATCCTCAGCTTCACTCATCTTCCAAACATCCCCGTTGTATGGAGAACGCCAAATACCTGTTGGCTGAAATGGCATGACACTTTTGCCATACATTTTCTTACTCAATAGGTTACTTACCTCAAGCCCCTGATCTCTCAGCTGTTCAGCAGATAATCTAACCCTCGAGCCTCGGGCATAAAATTTATTATTCGGATCCTTTTTGATCAGCTCATCATTCACTTTTGAATCTTGTCTGTAAGTTGCGGATGTTACGATCTCTTTTAACAGTCGCTTGATACTCCAGTTATATTCATTCATAAATTTCCATGAAAGATGATCCAGCAATTCCTTATGAGTTGGTGAAATACCCTGGGTTCCCAGATCTTCCAGTGTTTCAGCTAATCCATATCCAAATAACTGTTCCCATAAACGATTGACCATTGTACGGGCAACCAAAGGATTTTTCTTGTCAGTCAACCAAAGTGCCATCCCCAACCTGTTTCTCGGCACATTTGGTGGTAGCGGATTCATAATATCAGGAACATCAGCTTTAACTGCCTTGCCTTTAACCATCCAGTTTCCTCTTTCAAAAACATGGGTAGCTCTGTATTGATCTCCGTTATTTTCAAACATTATTGGTGTTGCATCCACTTTTGCCTGCATTAAATAATTAAAATCTTTATAGGCAAGTTCAAATCCGGGCTTGCCTTTACCGGGAAAATTCTGATCAAACTGAAACCACTCGAACTGTACACCAGTTTCATCTGCTGTTTTTATGGCAGGACTATAATATTTAAAATACAGATTATGTTTCCCCTTTATTTGCGGAAACGTGGTACTTATTATCTGCCATTGACCCTTTGTATTTGACAGTGGAATTGTTTTTACTAATTGCCCATTTAAACTATCCAGGTAAATAAACCATTTACCACCATCATAATTGCTGTTATAGCGAAACATGAGTTGGTTTTTATTCTCCAGAACTACATTTTTCAGTCGGCAGGTACCCTTATTACGCAAACCGGCATACCAGCTACTGATCAGTGCTCCGTTCACAAATTGATCACATTGCAAGGAATTTATTGTTGGCTGCCAGGTTTTTAGAAAGACATGATATTTTCTTGCTGCTGCTTCAGAAACATTATTCCTTAACCATCCGATCAATTGACTGAACTTTAAACTATCCGCAGTATTGTACTGGCGCAGTACCGGATATTCCGACTGGGTGTCTTCATCACGGCTGTTATTAAAGAAGGCCAGGAATTTATAATATTCGTCACTTTTAAAAGGGTCATAAGGGTGACTATGGCATTGAACACAGTTAAAAGTGGTCCCCATTAAGGCAGTCCAGGTGGTATTTACCCTATCCATTACTGCAGCAGTTCTGAATTCTTCATTATCTGTTCCGCCTTCATCATTGGTCATGGTATTGCGATGAAAAGCGGTAGCTATGTATTTTGCATCATCAGGATCCGGCATCAGGTCGCCCGCTAGCTGCTCTATTAAAAAGTCATTATAAGGTTTATCTGTATTGAAAGCATTAATAAGCCAGTCGCGGTATTTCCAGATATTTCTTCCACGGTCTGCTTCATAACCTCTTGTATCTGCATAACGGGAAAGATCGAGCCAGAGGCTGGTCCACCTTTCTCCATAGCGGGAAGATGCCATCAAGTCATTGACAAGGTTATCATAGGCCTTGTCGGAATTATCTTTAAGGTACTTTGCAGCTATCTGTTCAGAAGCGGGCATACCTATGAGATCAAGGCTAAGCCGCCTGAGCAATGTTGCTTTGTCAGCTTCAGATGAAGGCTTTAGATTTTCTTCATCCAATTTTTGATAAACAAACTGATCAACATCATTCCTTATCCATTTACTGCTGTAATCAGGAACATCCTGTTTCTTAACTGAAATATAGGCCCAGTGCTCGCCCCATTTTGCTCCTTCCTTAATCCATTGACGTAAAATATCTATTTCTTCCTCTGAAAGGGCTTCATGCTTGTAGGGCATCCTTTCGTCAGGATCTGTATGCGATATCCTTTTTATAAGTTCACTTTCATCCGGATTTCCAGGCAGTATTGCCGGTTTTCCGGATTCTGTTATACCCAGAGCCTCTTCCTGAAAAAGCAAGCTAAATCCAGCTTCCTGCTTTACTCCGCCATGGCATGAAATACACTTTTTATTAATGATTGGTTTAACCTGAGTATTATAGTCGACCTGAGGATCAGGTATTGCTAACTTATATAACACTGCTACAATGATGAGCAGCGAAGCTATAATGATGAGTTTTTTTGAATAGAACAGCTTCATAATGCAATCGTTATTTTAAAGATATAAATTCCTGATTAATAATTGAATCTACAACCTAATTATCCTGAATTGTAAATAGCCGTGCTAATAACTCAGGTATTAAATCATTAAAATGGACATAAAAGATTCTAATCAATGATTATCTGTTAATAATTAAAAGAAATTACCAAAACATAATTTTTCAGGCTATATTTAAGAGAATTGGCCAATCATTGAACTATGTTTAATACCTCACCATCACTTGTAAAAAGTATCTCCGTCATTATTTTTATTTTTTTAGTTATTAGTGGATTATACTTTGCCCGTCAATTTTTGATTCCGATTGCAATTAGCGCTCTTCTCGCAATGCTGTTGGTCCCATTATCAAGATGGTTTGAAAACAAAGGCCTTCACAGAACATTAGCAAGCTTACTATGTTTACTTTTTCTGATATCTATACTTGGGGGCATTATTTATCTTGTTTCATGGCAAGCATCAGGAATATCTGAGAATCTGTATCAGATAAGTAACCGGATAGAGAAAATTATTGAAGATATCAGGCAATTCGTTGCCGAAAATATCGGGATCTCAAAAGAAACCCAAATGCAATGGATGAACGGACAACCATCCAGCGGATCTGGGGCAATAGGTATAGCAGGATCATTGCTTAGTTCCCTGATGGGCATTATGGTCAAATGTATTCTGGTACTTGTTTACGTGTTTCTATTTCTTAGCTCACGTTCTCATTTAAAGAAATTCATTTTGATGCTTGTTCCGGCTACGGATGTTAAAGAAACAGAAAAGATCATTTCTGATGCCGGTAAAGTTTCTCAAAAATATCTTTCCGGACTTGGGATGATGATTGCCATTCTATGGCTGATGTATGGAATAGGTTTCAGCATTGTTGGAGTAGAAAGCGCCATATTTTTTGCTGTATTATGTGGATTACTCGAGATCGTTCCCTTCATTGGAAATTTGACTGGTACAAGCCTTACCATTTTAATGGTTATTTCACAGGGCGGAAGTAACGGGATGGTTCTTGGAGTATTTATTACATATATGATGATTCAGTTCATTCAAACTTATATTCTGGAACCATTGGTTGTTGGATCAGAAGTAAATATCAATCCTCTGTTTACTATACTGGTTCTTGTATTTATGGAAATTATATGGGGAATTCCGGGAATGATCATGGCTATTCCCATGCTAGGGATAGTAAAGATCATTTGCGACCATGTTACACCGCTTAAGCCTTTTGGATATCTTATAGAAAAAGAAAAAAGTAAAGGAGATGTTTTACTTTCAAAAAGACTTCAAAACCTGTTTAGGGGACAAAAAAAAACATGATTATATTTGCAATATCGGATTTTGCGATCATTTCATGTTCATAAAATGACTTCTTAGGGGTGAAAAGAACCTATATTTTTAAATCAGAGCGACTAGGATTCAGGAATTGGTTAACATCAGACCTGGAACCTATGGCCAGAATCAATGCGGATGAAAAAGTCATGGAGTTTTTCCCGGATGTAAATTCCAAAGAGCAGACATTAAACTTTATCGATAGAATGCGATCACAGTTTGAGGCAAAAGGATTTTGTTATTTTGCTGTAGACAAACTTGACACCAATGAATTTATTGGCTTCATCGGGCTTTCAGAACAAAACTATAAAGCTGAATTTACACCCTGTATAGACATTGGCTGGAGACTAAAAAATTCGGAATGGAATAAAGGTTTTGCAACCGAGGGTGCGAAAAAATGTTTAGAATATGCTTTTAATGATCTGAAAATTGAAAAAATTTATTCAATAGCGCCAAAAGTAAATTCGAGGTCGGAACACATCATGACCAATATCGGGATGAAAAAACTTTACGAGTTTGAGCATTCAATGTTAACAAATAATGAAAGGCTTAAAATTTGTGTATTGTACGAGATGAAGAACATTAATTACTCAAATAAGACCTGATATTAAACTTACAAAATTCAGGCTGAACGTATTCAGCAGGTCCGGCATTCTATTTTTTTTCCAGGCATTGTCCTAAATTCGTCCTGGTCAACCCTGATAAACAAATCTGAAAAAACTAAACTGACTGCTATGTTTTGAAGGTTTATTTAATCAGGAAAATGTAACAAAGCGTAAAAAGCAGTATCTAAAAATCAAAAAAAAATAAATCAAAAAAATGCTGAGTATCAGAAATATCGTTAAGCAATATGCTAACCATCGTGCTTTAGATAATGTTTCTATTGAGGTAGAAAAAGGATCTATTTTCGGGCTCCTGGGTCCGAACGGTGCAGGCAAAACCTCGCTGATTCGTATCATCAATCAGATCACTGCGCCCGATCAGGGTGAGATATTTCTGAATGGGGAGAAATTAAATCCATCACATATATCCACTATTGGCTACCTGCCGGAAGAGCGCGGATTATACAAGAAAATGGAAATAGGTGAGCAAATGCTTTATCTGGCACAGCTCAAAGGACTTTCAAAATCGGATGCTACAGCCAGAATCAAATTTTGGTTTGAAAAAATGGGCATCCAGAGCTGGTGGAATAAGAAAGTGGAGGATCTGAGTAAAGGAATGCAGCAGAAAGTTCAATTCATTGCTACTGTGGTACACGGTCCTGAACTTATTATTCTGGATGAACCTTTTTCAGGCTTTGATCCGGTAAATGCCCAACTTATTACCAATGAGATACTTGAATTAAATAGTAAAGGTGCTACCATTATCTTTTCTACGCACCGGATGGAGTCGGTTGAACAATTATGTGATAGCATTGCCCTGATTCATAAATCGAAAAAAATACTTGATGGGAAAGTTAAGGATATCAAGAACATCTATAGAAATAATACCTACCGGATCGCATTTACAGGAAGAATCAATGCTCCGGAGAATCCAATATTCAGTATCAATGATGAAAAAATCGAAGATGGGATCACCCATCTGACCATTCAGATCAATCCGAAATATTCAGTCAACGATCTGCTTAATTTTTTAATCCCTCAAGTGCAGATCACTGAACTTATGGAGATCATCCCAAGCATGAACGACATCTTTATTCAGAACGTTAAAAATTAATTCTTCATCATGAACAAAACGCTACTAATAATAAAAAGAGAATATTTCAGCAGGGTTAAAAAGAAGTCGTTCCTGATAATGACCTTTCTGGTTCCAATGCTTATCATCGGAATGTATGCCCTGATATTTGCTTTATCAATGAGTGGAGGGGATAATATTCCAACAGTTGAGGTAATAGATGAAAGCGGAATATTTAACAAGAACTTTGAAGATAAAAAGTCTGTAAATTTCGAGGCATCTGAACTTTCATTAACTGAAGCCAAAAAGAAGGTAATTAATAACGAAGATGCATTCGTACTTTATATTCCAAAAGATATCAGTACCGGAGGTAGTATTGAGATGTTCGCGCAGAAAAAGGCCGGATTATCTGTCATCAGTACCATAGAAAGGCAGTTAAACGACCAAATGCGCATTAAGCTATTAAAAGATGCAGGCATAGATTCAGAAACTCTCGACAAAATCAAGCCTAATCTGTCTGTAGTATCTAAAGAACTAACCATTGAAGGTGAGAAAGACAGTAGTTCTGGTGCCGCAATGGCAGTTGGCTTTGCTGCTGCAATACTGATCTATATGTCACTCTTTATTTATGGCATTCAGGTAATGAGAGGCATTATTGAAGAAAAGACAAGCAGAATTGTTGAGGTGGTAATTTCATCCGTAAAACCATTCCAGCTTATGATGGGTAAAATCATTGGGATTGGATTAGTTGGTTTAACTCAATTTATGTTGTGGATAGTGCTTTCAGCAAGCCTAATGACCCTTGCCACAACTATCTTATTTAAGGATAAAGTTGAGCAGGTGAAATCAGAAATGCCAATGTCTAAACAGATGGAGACAGTTCAAAATGACGGTCCTGGAATGGATATTGTTAAGGCAGTTCAAACGGTTCAATGGACGTATATTCTACCTGTATTCATCATATTTTTCCTTGGTGGGTATATGCTTTACTCTGCTCTTTTCGCGGCGGTGGGATCAGCGGTAGACAGTGATACGGAAACCCAGCAATTTATGCTGCCAATTACCCTGCCCCTTCTTTTTACCTATATCATGTCATTTAGCTTTATTGTAAACAATCCTGACAGCAGTTTATCATTCTGGCTCAGTATTATTCCTTTTACTTCACCTATTGCCATGATGGTCAGACTTCCATTCGGGGTTCCAAACTGGGAACTCGCCTTATCCATTTTCCTGCTGATCGGAGGATTTATATTTACTACATGGGTCGCATCACGTATTTACCGGGTCGGCATTCTGATGTATGGAAAAAAGGTAAGCTTTAAGGAGTTGGGTAAGTGGTTTATGTATAGGGAGTGAGGTTTTTATAGTTATAAGTTGTAAGTATTAAGTTGTAAGTATTTAATTCTGCTGTAGATAAAATTTAGCTTTTTGGCTGAAAGGCGAAAGCTGAAAGGTAAAAGCTAAATTTATGCTCCATTGTTAACTTATTAATTAATTAGTTGTAAGTATTATGTTATAAGTATTTAATTCTGCTGTAGATAAAATTTGTCTTTTGACTGAAAGTTAAAAGCTGAAATGAGAAAGCTGAAAGTTAACAACAAGCGGCAAAATTCGCCTTTAACATATAACTTATTACTAATTTCTTAAAACTTATTACTTAAAACTTATAACTTAATACTTACAACTCACCAATGAATTCCATTGCCATCATTGATCTGGGTACCAATACCTTTCATTTACTGATTGCAGAGCTTAATGTGAAAAGACCGGAAATCATATTTCAGGAAACCATTCCAGTGAAACTTGGCGAAGGGGGAATGAGAGATGGCCAAATCACTATTTCGGCTTTTGAACGTGGCATTTCTGCCCTCAGGCAGTTTAAGAAGAACATTGATCAACATAAGGCAGTTCAGGTTAAAGCTGTTGCCACCTCTGCATTACGATCTGCTTCAAATGGCGCTGAATTTATCAGGCAAGTTTTGGCAGAAACAGGAATAGAAATAGAAATAATAGACGGAAACCGGGAAGCAGAATTGATCTTTTCTGGTGTTCGGGCAGCGCTCAACATGAAAGACCAAAACAGTTTGATCATGGATATTGGTGGTGGAAGTGTTGAATTTATCATTTGCGATAAAGATCAGATATTCTGGAAAAAAAGCTTTGACATAGGAGCAGCAAGGCTTATGGACCAGTTTCACAAATCAGACCCGATTTCTGAATCGAATATAAACGAGCTCTATTCCTTTCTGAATTCCATTCTTAGCGATTTAAAAATTCAGTTGGATATTTACAAACCAATACAACTTATAGGCTCAGCCGGGGCATTTGAAACATTTGCTAGCATGATCGATCCGGAATTCAGTATCCTATTCGAAAAACCTGAATTTAATATTGAACTAAATCAATTCGAAAGAATAGCAAAATTCATCATTGGCAGTAGTCATGAAGAACGGGCTATGACCGCTAGCATTCCAGCAGTTAGGGTAGATATGATTGTTGTCGCAACATTATTAACCCGATATATCCTCAATACTTACACGTTTAAAGCTCTAAAACTTTCAACGTATTCCCTGAAAGAAGGAATACTATTTGAAATGATATGATTTCTGTACCCGAGGAGATCAATCAACAAGCATGCATAACTCCTCATACAGCCGGTGCGTTGGAAGTCCGACAATATTACTATAGGAACCAATGATCTTCTCAACAGCAACAAGCCCGATCCATTCCTGAATGCCATAAGCTCCTGCCTTATCCATTGGATGGTAAGTAGAAATATAATAACTGATCTGTTCAGCACTAATGGGTTTAAAGAATACTTCAGAAACCTCGAAAAAACTTTTAACCTGATGATGTTTTAGCAAGCTTACCGCTGTAATAACCTCATGTCTTTTCCCGGAAAGATCCGAAAGGATTTCAAAAGCATGATCTGCATTTTCAGGTTTACCAAGAATTCGTCCCTCAAGCGAAACGATCGTATCAGCTGTTATGACAATTTCATTGCTTATCGCTTCATCAAATGCTCTCACTTTTTTTTCTGCAATATGAACTGCTATCTCTGATGGTGATAGTCCGGCAGGATAACTTTCATCAACATCCTTTAGAACGACAGTGAAATCAATTCCCATCAGCTGAAGCAATTCCTGTCTGCGTGGTGATTTGGAAGCCAATATAATAGGAGGGAATTTTTCGATCATATCCATAAAATTTCAGCAAAAATAAGAAAAGCGGCCAGAAGCCGCTTTTCAATCATATAAAATCTAAAATTAGTTATTTCTCATTCTGCTGCGGCGCTCTTCCAGGATCGCTTCATAAGCCTTTTTTTGCTCTTCATTCAAAATCAAATTGACCATTTTATTAGTTTCAACCTGAACAGGCATCATCTTTGGACGCATTGCCTCAAAATCACCATTAAGTGATGTTCTAATACTGTCAACCTTAGTCGCCGACCAAAGAAAAACAGAAGCCAATTTTACTTTCTGCTCCTGACTGAGTTTTAAAGATTCTAGTTGTGAAAGCTGACGTGTTGCTCTTTCTTCAGGTGTTCCCATTTGCATTCTGCCCTGAGCACTTGCAATAGTTGTGAAACTAAGGAAGAGTCCGAAAATAATAAATAGTCTTTTCATCTGTTTAGTTTTTTGATAGGACAGAAATATAAACAAAAAGTTTAATCCTAAGAAAATTAAACTGTTCCAGATCCATCAGCAGCAGAAGGATCCGTATCCATCCATAAGTTCTGAATCTTTAAGACCTTCTCAACAATATCTCTGACACATCCTTCGCCTCCATTTTTGGAAGAAATATAGTGTGAAATAGCTTTTATTTCCTCCACAGCATCCAAAGGACAAACAGCAAGACCAGCAAGTTTCATAACCTGAAGATCGGGAATATCATCGCCCATAAATAATACCTGATCAGGAGTCAGGTCATTCTGAAGCAGGTAATTTGTATAAACTTCAAGCTTTGAGTCAAGTCCCAGAAAAACATCCTGAATGCCCAGACCCCTTAAACGATGTTCAACACCCTTAGAGCGTGCGCCAGACAGAGCTGCGATCTTAATTCCCTTTTTTACGGCAAGCTGCAAAGCATAGCCATCCTTAATATTAAATTGTCTGAGTTGCTCTCCGGATTCGGTAAGCAGCAAAATTCCATTTGTAAGAACACCGTCTACATCCAGAACAATAGCTTTAAGATGTTTAAGTTTTTCGAGGAACATATTGTTGAAATTTGAGGTATGAGGACTGAGGACTTAAGTATGAGGACTGAGGTATGATTTCCGACTTCAGACTTCCGACATCAGACCTCTGACTTCCGACCTCCAACTTCCGAAATCTTATTGGTTATCGCGCCATTCGTAAACCCAGGCAGACTGGATCTGTTCTAAATGACCTTCAGTACTTTCTTCGCGGGTACCCACAAAATTAGGAAGACTTAAGATCCACTCAAGCAGATCTGTAAAGCGTATTCTATAGATCTGGGATTCACCAAAATCATCACCGAACTTTTCGTAAAGTCCCATAGCAATATCTTCGTGATCTTTCCAGTGAATTGGTAATTCAAATTTGTCGTTTGCCATTTGTAAACCTTATTAATGTCCTAAAAATTGATGCTGATCCGGAAGTGTAACCTCGATATTCCCATCGATAACTACACACTGACAACCTAAACGTGAGTTTATACGTGGATTAACTGCCCGGTCAATAAAATCTTCCTCTTTATCTGATATCTCCTGAAGGAAATCCATACCGGAATTAACATAAACCTGACAAGTACTGCATCCGCAAACTCCTCCACAATTATGTTGTAATTCTATCCCATTATCGAGACAGACATCCAAAACTGATTCTCCTTCAGCAATGGGTAACTCCAAAGATGGCTTTGAAGTTTCCTCAAAATTGATTTTTAACTTGAAAATGTTCATTGTTGCAAAAATAGCAATTTAAATTCAGCCTTGAGATCGCTCGTGTAAATTGACTATGCTTTGACTTAGTTTTTGATAAAGCTCTTTCAACTCAGGTTTATCGCTAAGCAAATCAAGATGGGCATCCATTGTCGACTGATCTCTCCGTACTGCAGGGCCTGTTTGCATAGTAATCGGATCGTTTAATTGAACTTTGCTGGCAGTTTCTGTGATCAATGGTCTTAAAAGATCAAAATCGAGATTTTGCTCACTGAGTAATTCCTGCGATAAAGCAAAAAGATGGTTGGTAAAGTTGCATGCAAATACAGCTGCAATATGAAGTGCTTTTCTTTGTTCAGAACTTAATTCGATAACTTTTTCAGACAATCGATCCGCGATAGCATGAATGGTTGATGCAACCTCTGGCGTATTTCCTTCAATGGCTATTGGAATTAGCCTGAAATCGACAGATTTAACCTTTGAAAAGGTCTGCAAAGGATAAAAAACACCAATTTTAGTTGAAGAGCCCTCAAGGACATCCATTCCGGTGGATCCGGAAGTATGAACGATCAGTTTATCTCCAACTTTTAATTCATGGGCCAGTTGCTTAATGGCTTCGTCTTTAACAGAAATAATGTATAGATCTGCGTTTTTATCCAGATCAAACAGATCAGAAATCGGTTCTGAAGCCAAAGTATCTGCCAACTCACGTGCATGATCAATGTTCCTGCTCCAAACCTGAACAATATCCTGTCCGGCCATTTTAAAGGCCCGGCCTAATTGAGTAGCCACATTGCCACTACCCACTAATACTATATTCATCAGGCTTGCTTTATTTCCTTATTTCGTCGGAAAATGGATAATATAAATCCAATAACCATAATGATTGTACCACCCCAGAATAAATTAATATAAGGGAACTCAATAGCTTTTAGCACTACCCAGGTTTTTTCAGGCTTTGGCTTCTGGTAAACCATTAACTCTAATTTGTTCTTATCAGGGAATACATTTGTAAAACGAAATTTCAATCCTTTTTCATCTACTTTTTTGCCAAAATCAAATTTTGATCCGTCTTTTAAAAGATAAATTGGTTCAGATGGATATACTTTACCATCTGAATTCACTTCTAACTGCAGTCCGATAGCAATATCTTTTTCACCTACAGGTATATTTTGAATTTGGGCATCGCGGTTAATTCCTTTAACAAGAATAAATCCTTCTCTGAATCTGACAGTATCGCCAACATTTATCTCATAGGTAAGTGGCTTTTCATAACTCTCATCATCCGAATGGCCTTCATGCTCCTCATGATCTTCTTCCTTTAATGGCACACTGCTAACGTGCGTATAAATATCATGGAACATATAATGTTTTGTATCAGGCGATGCAATGATCTGCCTCATTTTGGCATTTTGCTGAGCATTGGGATATAAGGTAAAATTCTCCTTTTCCTTACCGGTTTCTTCATTAATAACCTTGTAATTGATCCTGTAATAAGTATTTACCCCTTCAACAGAATCGCCAAGATAGGTTACTGTATACCTGTCCATTTTTACTGGTTCATCCTTGTAAAGAATGATATTTTCACGGGGGTTATTATTCTTGGCAAATTCATCACCAAAACCAATCCCTGTATTATTAATTGAAACCACTTTATTAGTTGCAGCAGCAACCAGTGCACCTACCAATAACATGGCGAATCCGATATGGGCAACTGCAGAACCTGCAAGTCTCCATTTTCCGGTAAATGCATCTCCGAGTATCCTGGCGTTTGCAATAATTGAGAATACAGAAGCATAGGTTAGAATAATATACATCACATTGGTATAGATATCCATGATGTAAACGGCTGCAGCTGTAATGAATAAAGAGATAACAAGCGATACGGAAATGCTGATAAAGAATTTCTTCGGATCTGTTTTCTTATACTTCAGAAACTGAGAGAATGCTGAAATAAATGCGATAACTACAGCAAACGGAACCTGCCATTTATTATAATGTGCAATTACGTTTGCAGGCGGAGCTATCTCAGTACCGAAAATGGCATTAAATACCGGAACTGATGTAGTTGCCAGAATCTGCAGACAGGCAATAGAAATAACCAAAGCACCGATAAAAAGCCAGAACTCGCGCGAGTATGTTTCCTCATCCTTTTTTGTAATCGGAAGTTCTTTCCAGCGAATAACCAGAAAAATTACTGCGATAAACAAGAAGGCCAGAACATATAATACCAGATGCCAAAACATTCCAAGATCGGTAAAGGCATGAACAGATGTTTCACCCAGGATACCGCTTCTGGTCAGAAATGATGCATATAATACGAGCACAAAACTTATCAAAACCAGGAAAGTAGCTGTAAAATATGAATGTCCGGAATTTTTGTAAGCGATAAGAACGTGCACAGCTGCAATTAAAGTCATCCATGGAATAATTGAGGCATTTTCAACCGGATCCCATGCCCAGAAACCTCCAAAATTCAGGGCCTCATATGCCCAGAATGAACCCATTATGATACCAGTTCCAAGGATCATAACTGCAAACAATGTCCATGGCAATGCAGGTTTAATCCAATCAGAATATCTTTTTTCCCAAAGTCCGCCAATGGCATAAGCAAAAGGAACGATCATCGATGCAAAGCCCAAAAACAATGTCGGTGGGTGAATGACCATCCAGTAATTTTGAAGCAATGGATTCAAACCATTACCATCCGTAATCAGGCTCAGGTAATCGCCACGCTGGAAGATCGGTCCAGGAACTGCATCTCTAAGCAAAATAAAAGGTGAACTTCCTATTCTAAATCCAAAAACCTCTACTCCAACAAGCATAGAAGCTATAAATGCCTGCGACAGCATGATGGTGGTCATTACTGAATTTTCCCAGCTCTTACCTTTTCTAAGAATTATGAAACCCAAGAAGGCCTGCCAGAACATCCATAACCAAAAACTACCCTCCTGTCCTTCCCAGAAAGAAGAAATAATATAATAAACGGGAAGTATTTTGGATGAATGAGCCCAGGCATAGTGGTACTCAAATAAATGATTATAAATAATGTAGTATAAAGAAGATCCAATCCCAATTACTGCAGCAATGTTTATCAGGAAGGCAATTCTGGCAATACGTTTCCATCCATCGGAATTTGCTCTAACAAGAGAATCTTTAGACAGGTTGGTAGTAGTTGCGAAATAATAGGAGATAGTTGCAAGCAGGGCCGTGCAAAATGATAAAATGATGAAGAATTGACCTAGCTTCCCTGGAAGAAGGTTTTCTCCAATGTATTGTATATCCATTTAAGAGTTAAATTTTTGCAGTAGAAGCAGATACTTCCGTAACTTCTACCTCGTCTTTAGTGTATTTTGAAGGGCACTTCATTAAAATTTTTGAGGCATGAAATTCATTACCAACCATTTTACCGGTTAAAACTATTTGCTCTGAACGCTCGAAATCCTGCGGTTTGGAACCATTGAACACAACTTTACTTTCCAAACCCTGATTATCTCTCATGTAAAAAGCAAAGTAATTAGCATCTTGCTGAGGATCATAAAAAAGTTCTTTCTCTTTATTTAGCTGACCAACAACATGCAATTCAGATTCAGTTTCTTTGGCATCAGTAAATGAGCCATAAGTACTTGAATCTGCATAAGTACTGATGATTATACCGATCGCTAATGCGATGATTACTATACCGGCGATTGAACTTTTTTTCATGGCTTTGCTTTAAATAATGAAATTAAATGCAATTACAAAAGTACTAAATAGTATACTTACAGTGCAATGATAACAAGATTGTTTCTATATTAGAATCATTCTAAATAAAAAATGGAGCGAAACAATTAAATTCCGCTCCATAATATTAATAAGCCAGCAAAATTAAGGCCAGATACCCATATTCATATAGGAAACTGCCACCTTATCGATAGAGCTGACAAATGCTGCGGTTCTGAGTCCGTCAATTTTAGGATTACTAAGTTGAACTTCTCTGATCTCATGATATGATCTGATCATGGTATCTTCCAATCCTGAATTAACTAATTCAAGCTCTGAAGCACCTTTAATGATCATACTTCTCTGCGCTGCGTCAAGGGAAACACCGGTAGTTTTCTCTACCATGTTTACCAGGTTTAGATTAGCATTTTCTTCGTAGCGCTTATCCATTCTTCCGAAAGCAACGTGAGAAAGATTTTTTAGCCACTCAAAATAAGATACGGTTACTCCGCCTGCATTGCAATACATATCAGGAATAATGATACAACCTCTATTGATAAGTATTTCTGCCGCATCGGGAGTTGTTGGTCCATTCGCTGCTTCAGCTATGATCTTAGCCTTAATATTTGCGACATTAGCAATCGTGATCTGATTTTCAAGGGCTGCAGGGACAAGAATATCACAATCCTGCTCCAATCCTTCGGCAGAATTTTTAAATTCTTGTTGAGAACCGGCAAAGTCAAGAATTGAACCAGTCAATTTACGGTGAGTGAATACTTCATCCAGATTTAAACCTGAAGAATTATAGATCGCACCCTCAAATTCACAGATACCAACTACAGTAGCACCAAATTCAAGAAGATACTTAATTGTATGATATCCTACATTACCAAGACCCTGTACAATAACACGCTTTCCTGAAATACCTGCAGAAAGACCCAGTTTCTTCATATCTTCCGCTACGTCCACACATTCACGAATGGCAATAGCTACACCACGTCCGGTTGCTTCTTTCCTTCCTGCAATGCCGTGCAATGCCAGAGGCTTTCCTGTAACACATCCAAGTGCATCAAGCTGTCCGGGATTCATAGTTTGATACGTATCGGCTATCCAGCTCATTTCACGCTCACCTGATCCATAATCTGGGGCAGGAACATCAATTCCGGGGCCTATAAAATTCTTCTTTATCAATTCAACAGTATACCTGCGGGTGATTGTTTCAAGCTCAGCTGTTGTGTATTCTTTAGGATTGATCTTTATACCACCCTTAGCTCCACCAAAAGGAACATTTACAATTGCGCATTTATAGGTCATGAGTGCCGCAAGTGCCATTACCTCATCTTCATTAACCATTTCGCTGTAGCGGATACCACCTTTTGTAGGAGATTTGTGATGTGAATGCTCTACTCTCCAGGCATCAATAACTTCGAAACCATTTCCACGGCGAATTGGGAAACGAAAACGATAAACACTATTACATGATCTGATCTGGTCAAGTAATCCTTCCGGATGGGAAGTAAATTGTGCTGCATGATCAAAAAACTGGCAAACGTCACCAAAAAATGAAGTTTCTGAGTGCGCTGCGTCTATAGACTTAGCCATAAAATAAATTTATTAATTTGAATAATTGGTTTTCAACTGCAAAGTTGACAGAAAAAAACTGATACTGAAAATCAAAATCACTTAGTGTATATTGTACATATTAACCAAGTACAAGAAAAAGCTTACTAAAAGAATTTAAACCTTGATTTCAGGCTATTTTTGCTTTTCGATTTTTTTTAATCGATTATCTATTGAGAACAGATAAATTGCCAGTCCGATGAAAATTACAGCAATAACCATCACAACTACATAGATCTTTCCTGATTCTCTAAGTTCGCTGGCCATATCAACACCATTTGAATTCTGTGCTAAACTGACCAAAGAAAATGATACCATTAAACAGATCGTTAGAATAAAATTTTTCATCATGTTCGAATTTATATTTTACTGGTATTGGTTATTAAAATAAATTTTTATTACAGTTTGGGGCTGTCAATTATTATCATACTGCTTATTTTCAATTTTTCGGATACGGTACCTTATCGTAGCGATCCAGGTACTGATCAATATCCATCCAAGAACTGCAGGGTAAAATACAGGGCGTAATTCAGGAGCCATATCCTTGGTATTAAAGCCAGGGTTACCTCCGTTTCCGGGATGAAGTGAATCCGTCATCCGGGGCAATATGAATAATAACACCACCATGATCGGGAAAGCGAAAATATTATAAACAGCTGAGATTCTTCCTCTTTTTTGTTCTTCTTCGAGTGAATTTCTAAGAACCAGGTAAGCCAGATAAACCAGCAATGCAATTGCAGCACTATTTTGTTTCGGGTCATTGCTCCAGGCCTCTCCCCAGGTAAATTTAGCCCAAACTGCACCAGTTACCAGTCCGAGAACTCCAAAAACAATACCTACGTTAGCACTTTCCACTGCCATCAGATCATCATTCTCATTGGAGGAGTTCAGGAAGCGGATACTATAAATAAAAGAAACGGTCAGCATCACGATCATAGAGAACCACATGGGAACATGAAAATGAATATTTCGGATAGTTTCGTTCAGAATTGGCTTAGCTGGAACATGAAATAAAAAACCCGCAATAATGGAGAACAGTACAAGAACTGTAGCCAGAATTTTCCACCAGCTTTTATTCATAATCATGTATTTTAATCGCGCCAAAGGTAAGGAAATAACAATAAAGAAGTAGTAATTACGATAACATTTATAGCCAGAAGCACACCGATCTCATCATAAGAAACCGACCTGTCTAATCCATCCATTGCGTTTTTAGACAATTTGATCAGAACGACCAGCAGAGGTATGATTACGGGGAAACTTAAAATGGCCATTAACCCTCCTCCATTACTTGCTTTGGATGCAATACCGGATATCATTGTAAAAACAGAAGCAAAACTTATACTTCCCAATAGTACAGAAAGCATGTAGAACAATGGGTCACCCAATGGGTTTTTAAAAACAAGAGTATAAAATCCCAAAGCAATTACTGAAAGCATAAGCATCAGCAGGATGTTATATATTATCTTGGAGATGATGATCGCCTGCGGACCAGTAATTGTGTAATAATATAGCTGCCTTCCTCTGCTTTCCTGAATAAAACTTTTTGTAATTGCATTTACAGAAGCAAATAGCATAATGATCCAGAATAAAGCATTCCACGTTGGCGGACTGCTGATCTCACGAAAAGCCAGATAGCATACAAAAACAGTAGAAACAACATACAGGAGTATTCCATTCAAAGCATATTTTGAACGCCACTCAAGCATGATCTCTTTACGGATCAGAAACTTCACCTGGTTGAATAAATCCATCGGAGCAAATATATACTTTGAATTTCAGTTTCAGGTATTCAATAGCGGATTCGGATATTTCTATGTAATTTGTGAAGATGTTTTTTTCAATACTTGAAAGCCCGATCGGGCACATGATCATAAAAGCAACTGAACAGGAAGTATATTCAATAAATTTCCCGGAACATTTTTCTGACGAGAGCCCTAATGAGATCAGTGAGCTGGCTAAAAAACAGTTCATTGAATATTTTGAAGGCAAGAGGAATGATTTTGATTTTCCGATGCTTCAAACAGGAACTGATTTTCAGAAAAAGGTTTGGCTTGAACTACGTAAAATTGATGCAGGGAAACCGATCACGTATGCTGCCTTAGCTAAAAGAATGAAAAATCCGCTGGCCATTCGGGCAATTGCTTCTGCTAACGGTAAAAACAATCTGATGATCGCAGTACCCTGTCACCGTGTAATAGGCAGCAATGGAGAACTTGTTGGGTTCTCAGCCGGATTATGGCGTAAAAAATGGCTGCTTGAACACGAAGCAAGAATAACTTCAATCGGACAATCTACTTTAATATTATAAAATGGAGATTAACCCCTATCTGGATATTATTTTAAGAAGTGTTGCTGTCTATGTTTTTATGGTCTTCGCTATCAGGATTTTCGGCAAAAAGGAATTGTCACAGCTTTCTACAACTGATCTGGTTTTCCTTGTACTGATCAGTAATTCCGTACAGAATGCAATGGTTGGACCCAATACAAGCTTATTGGGAGGAATTATTGCCGCTACTGTATTGTTTATTTTAAATTATCTATTAAAAATCATAATGTTTCGGTCTAAAGGCATAAAAAACATGATCGAAGGTAAACCGGTGATTCTGATATATAATGGAAAAGTAGATGTAAGTAATATGCATGAAGAAAGCATCAACATGGACGAACTGGAAGAAGCTATACGGCAACATGGAATTGAATCTTATAAAAATGTGAAGCTGGCTATTTTGGAAGTAGACGGAAATATCAGTGTTATTGCGGATCAGGTCCGCAATGACAACGCGGATCAGGTCCGCAATGACAACGCGGATCAGGTCCGCAATGACAATAAGGATCAGGTCCGCAATGACAATAAGGATCAGGTCCGCAATGACAGCCCGGATTAAGTTCGCCATGTTGCGGATCAACTCAGCAATGACAATGCCGGTCTAAATCTAACTTAAGTCAAAGCGGGCTTGACCCACCTGTCAATGCGGGCTTGACCCGCATTACCTTGGCGCTAATTCAACGTGATATCTTACAAGGTCATCTATAGGGGATCGAATGATCTTCCCTACTTTCATACCATATTCAACAGCAGTTTCTTCGAGTACATTTCTGAAATTATACCCAACAGACCCGATGCAATTAAATGTGTAATCTTTATAGTTGGGATAATGGCTGACCAGATTTTCAAAAAAATCAACAAAAGATGTTTTTACAATTTTTCTTGAATACTCTGCATGAACATTATTATCATACACGAACTTACTGAAACTGGCACAAAAACGATTCGCTAATGGCTTGGTATAAACCTGATCAGTAACTTCATCAGGAGTCAATTTATATGTTTCCCAGAAACGCTCTCTGACAACTTCAGGCATATATCCACGCAAGTAATCAGTCAATAATTTTTTTCCTATATAACAGCCACTACCCTCATCTCCTAAAATATAGGCAGCTGAGTCGATATTGAGTGAAATATCCTTACCATTATATATTCCAGTATTGGTTCCTGTTCCTAAAATAGCTGCGAAGCCGGTGCCTAATCCTAATAGAGCACGGGCTGCTGCAAGCAGATCGTGTCCGATATAAATGCTTGCATTGGTAAATACCGTTGCCATTGCATCCGAAACGATCTTTACTTTATCCTCAGTGGAGCAACCTGCTCCGTAATAGTTGACCTCGGTCACCTTATCCAGATCAAGATCAGATGGAAGATCCTTAAAAAGGGATTCAACAATATAGTCTGAACTTACAAAGTATGGGTTATAACCTTCTGTATTAAAATAGATTTTTTGACCAGATTCATTCAATAAACACCAATTGGTTTTGGTAGACCCGCCGTCAGCAATAATGATCATAAATATTTTATAATAAAAAGTTAAATGTATGAATTAATACTTATTGTCAATAAAACACTTTGCAATATTAATAAAATGAAATTCTCTTAAATGTATAAATAAACTAAGCAGCCACACCTGAAAATCATTATTTCTGCATATAACTTCAAAAAACAGATTTAAATTTAAACCCTTCATACATATTACAACAAAAAAATTCCGGATAACAAGGATAAAATCTAATTTTAGGCATGAATGAGAATAAAATGATCGTAGACCTGCGCAGTGATACGGTTACCCGGCCAACTGCCGGAATGCTGGAAGCTATGTACAGCGCAAAAGTTGGTGATGATGTATTTGGAGAAGATGAGACTGTAAATGCACTCCAGGACAAGCTCTCAGACCTTTTTGGTATGGAAGACGCTTTGTTTTGTCCCTCGGGCACCATGACCAACCAAATAGGGATTAAATGCTTTACCAATCCGATGGATGAGGTAATTTGTGATGAAACTGCCCATGTGTACCGTTATGAAGGTGGAGGCATTGCCTTCAATTCTTCCGCATCTGTCCGTTTATTGTATGGCGACCGTGGCCGTTTGAATGCTGACCTGATAGAACCGCATGTCAATCCTGATAATGTGCATTACCCTAAAAGCACCCTTGTAGTACTTGAAAACACTGTAAATCGTGGAGGAGGAAGCTTTTACACGCTGGATCAAATTGAGCCGATCTATCATTTATGCCGCCTGAAAAACATGAGCCTTCATCTTGATGGGGCAAGAATTTTTAATGCACTGGCAGAAACAGGCGATGATCCTAAAGAATATGGAAGGATGTTCGATGGTATTTCTGTTTGTCTTTCAAAAGGCCTTGGAGCACCGGTAGGTTCAGTTCTTTTGGGAAGTAAAGAAACTATCTATAAAGCCAAACGCATCCGTAAAGTATTTGGTGGAGGCTGGCGTCAGGCAGGATTTCTTGCTGCTGCAGGAATATATGCCCTGGATCACCATATTAACAGGTTGAAAGACGATCATAAAAATGCTAAGATCCTTGCTGACACTTTACAGAGTTTACCTTATGTTAAAAGCTGCATGCCGGCTGATACCAATATTGTGATCTTTGAGCTTGATGAAAAGCACGATCCGGAAGAATTCGTTGAGAAATTAAGTCATTATGGTATCAAGTGTAACACCTTCGGTAAGCAGATGATCCGTTTTGTTACCCACCTGGATATCAACGATGCGATGATCGATTATACCGTACAAACCTTAAAGAAAATTCACTAAGGATTGGGTTTACAATACTTAAAATGACATTGTCAGCATAATAATAATGCAGAATTTGCCTTTCTTGCAGGCGATCTAAAATTACAAGCATAAATGGAAAAAATTCTGATAGCCAACAGGGGAGAAATAGCCCTTCGTGTAATGCGTTCTGCGCGTGAAATGGGCATCAAAACTGTTGCAGTATTCTCGGAAGCTGATCGCAATGCACTGCATGTCAGATATGCTGATGAAGCAATCTGCATTGGTCCTGCACCTTCTGCCCAGTCCTATTTGTCAGGAGAAAAGATCATTGAGGCCTGCCTGAAAACAGGTGCAGAGGGAATCCATCCCGGTTATGGATTTTTATCAGAAAATGCTGCATTTGCCAGACAGGTTAAAGCAGCAGGACTAATCCTTATCGGGCCATCGCCTGAAGCAATGGAGATCATGGGTAATAAGTTATCTGCGAAAGCTGCGGCTCTGACCTATAATATACCGATGGTTCCCGGCACAGAGGAAGCAGTTACAGACATTGATGTGGCACAGAACAGAGCCATTGAAATTGGCTTTCCCATTCTTATCAAAGCTGCGGCAGGCGGTGGCGGCAAAGGAATGAGGATCGTAGAAAAGGCATCTGATTTTATCGAGCAAATGGATCTTGCTGTATCTGAAGCAACATCAGCCTTTGGTGACGGTTCTGTTTTCATAGAACGCTATGTTTCTTCGCCAAGACATATCGAAATTCAGATTCTGGGAGACAACTATGGCAATATTGTCCATCTTTTTGAGCGTGATTGCTCAGTACAAAGAAGGCATCAAAAGGTGATAGAAGAAGCACCATCTTCGATTCTTACTGAGGAATTAAGACAGAAAATGGGTGAAAGTGCGGTAAACGCCGCGCGTGCATGTAACTACACTGGTGCAGGAACTGTTGAGTTCATCCTGGATGAAAATCTCGATTTTTTCTTTCTTGAGATGAACACACGCCTGCAGGTGGAACATCCCGTAACGGAAATGATCACTGGCATTGACCTGGTGAAAGAGCAAATTCGAATTGCGTGCGGAGAGCCTTTAAGTTTTACACAGGATGATCTGAAGATAAAAGGCCATGCCATTGAAGTAAGAGTATATGCTGAAGATCCCGCAAACAACTTCCTTCCTGATATTGGTAATTTACAAACCTATATTACCCCAAAAGGGCCTGGAATTCGTGTGGATGATGGTTTTGAGCAGGGCATGGATATTCCGATCTATTATGATCCCATGATTGCCAAACTGGTAAGTTATGGGAAAGATCGGACAGAGGCCATTGAACGAATGATCCGGGCAATTGATGAATACCAGATCACCGGAATTCAAACTACATTGGCATTCGGGAAATTTGTAATGCAGCATGAGGCTTTTGTATCAGGAAATTTTGACACTCATTTTGTCGGCAAGTATTTTCTTCCCGAACACTTGACAAAGGATGATGAAGAAGAAGCGATGATAGCGGCTTTGATCGGTTCCTCCTTCATGGAATCAAAAAACAATGTCGCAAAGGGCAATGAAGTTAATCAGGTGCATTCTCAATGGAAGAAAAACAGGAAAGAATATTAAATACAATTTCAGACTCAAGAATGTTTACAGGCATAATAGAAACAATAGGTAAAGTTGTTGATCTCCAAAAAGATCAGGATAACCTGCATCTGGTTATTGAATCAGATATTTCAAATGAATTAAAAATTGATCAGTCAGTTGCACATAATGGTGTCTGTTTAACTGTTGTAGCTTTGGCTGATGGAACACATACTGTTACAGCTGTATCAGAAACCCTGAACAAATCCAATCTTGGTAAACTTAAAGTAGGTGATCTGATCAATATGGAACGCTGCATGCAAATGAATGGGCGTCTTGACGGGCATATTGTACAGGGACATGTAGATCAAACCGGAAGCTGTACCGGAGCAAATGAGATGGCAGGAAGCTGGGAATACACATTCAGCTATGACTCGTCAACCGGCAATGTTACTGTTGAAAAAGGATCAATTTGCGTCAATGGTATTAGTTTGACAGTAGTAAACTCCAAAGAAAATTCCTTTTCTGTATCCATTATACCCTATACCTACGAGCATACCAATATGCAACAGATAAAAACAGGCGATACGGTAAATCTTGAATTTGATATTATTGGAAAGTACGTTGCGCGTTTAATGAAACAGTAAAAATTACCCTTAAGCAATATTAACAAGCATTAGCCCTCTTTTTCACACCCGGAATTCTTGCTGAGAATTTAAATTCTAATGCCTTAATTTTCTATAAAGCTTCTTTTTTATTCTTAAAAAAACTTCGTGGCAGCATAATTGTAAATGATAGTTGTAATTAACAATTAAAAAATATTATGGATAAGTTGAAAAAATTTGAGTTGATGGAGAAGATCACGAACGAACTGGAAGATCTGAAAAACAGTCAGACTGCTATCGTACAAAAGATCGGAAAAATAGAGATCGACAATTTCGACCTTGGAAATAAGACTCTTGAGCGCATTCTTCCTGCAATGCATCAAAATGTTGCAGATAACCTCGATAAAATCGCTGAGATCTTAAGCAGTTTTGAAGAAGCTAAAGATACATACGGCAAGAAAAACAACATTGAAGCTTTAAAAGAGCAGGAAACGATAAGGGAAGCTATGGAAGGCGGTTCGAAGAACTAGTTTTGAGCTTGCAATGATGATTGATAGGTAACAACGATACTCTAGCGATAACAATCAGGTGAAATCGCCGGAAAATATATCTAATGAGAAAAACAAAATATATCCGATGGCTATGAGTCGTCGGATATATTTATTTACTCAGTTCGGTGATCCTGTATTCACTATACTCAATATACGACTTCTGAGATGATGGAGGTTTTGAATTGATATACCTCTTATAATAGGTCAGTGCAGATTTACTTTGCTTCAATTTTTGATCATAGATCAATGCCATTGAATAAAGTGTTAATGGTTTATTTTCAAAAAATAAACTTTTCTGATATGCTTCCAATGCCTGCCTGATCTGTTTATTTGTCTCCTGAACTAGACCCATCTGGGCATAATAACCTGAGGTATTTGGTGAAACAGATTCACTTATTGTTTTATTGAGGTATTCTACAGCCTTATTAAAGTTTTTGAGATTCTTATAGCTCATAGCAATGAAATACAAGGTAGACTCTGTCTTCATATCATTTGCTTCCAAACCCTGAAGTATGTCTATTGCCTGCTGATATTTACCAATGGAATAATATGCTTCACCCAGCATCTTAAGAATATTGGCACTTCGGTCACCATCCTTAATAATTAAACCAGACATGTCAATCACCACATTCCAGTCTTTTATGGCATAAGCCAGCTCTGTCTTTCCTCTCAGCAGGATCAGATTTGTGGAATCAGAGCGAATAGCCTCATCCAATACTTTGGCTGCTGAATCATATTGTTTAAGATCTTTCAGGACCTTTGAATAGCTGTACGCAATATCTCCATCAGCCGGGTTAAGGCTGTTTGCTTTCTGAAGGTAGGCAGTTGCAAAAAGCAAGCCTTCCGACGACTCGATCATGTCGCTTAACTGTTTATAAACAGAAAAATTGGTGCTGTCGACCGCCAATATTTGCTTGTAATATTCCTTTGCTTTCAAAAAATTACCTTTCCGCTGACTGATCCCGGCCATACTGAAAAGAGATGAAATTTCTGCCGGATCCTGTTCCAGGATACGCTCATAATAAGTTTCAGCTTCAGACAATTTACCAGCCATTCGAAGGCTATAGCCGATACGGGATAATATTTTTATGTCTTTTAGAGGTTCAGGATATACCTTTTTGAGATAATCGGAAGCTTCATCATATCGCTGATTCTGCAAAAGCTCGAGTATCAGCAAATTATCCGAAGCTGTATTCTGGGCAGAACCCTTCAGTGAAAGAAGTAAAATGGCTATCAATAAGATGATTCTCATAGAAAAACCTCCGAAATGGTTTAATTATTCAACATTAATAATGGAACTAAGAGCCAAGAGTCAGAATTCAAGACAATGATTATTGATTCCCAAATTAGCACTATCTCATCAGACAACTGACAACAGACTACCTGCATTTACTCAATTGCCTTCCCCTTCATCGCAGATGATATTGCCGTATTCATCAGTCGTTCTGCAAAAGGACGGGTAAATTCATTCAACTCGTCAATGCTTTTCAATATGAGATCCTTTTCACCGGAACCAAGAGCAGTTTTCAGGTTTACTATTAAATTCTGAGTATCAATAATTTCCTGATCTGACACCTGTTCCTGATTTTTGGAAAGGAAACGCTCAACAGTATAAACCATTTGCTCACCCTCTGTCCGGGCTTCAATCAGCATTCGTTTGCTGACATCCTCTCTGGCATTTTCAACACTATCGATCAGCATTTTCTCTACTTCCGCGTCGGTTAAGCCATAAGTTGGTTTTACTTCAACTTCCTGCTTGACACCTGAACGTAATTCAACCGCTTCAACCGTGAGTATCCCATCTGCATTCAGTTTGAAATTAATATCCACTTTCGGAAAACCTGCAGGCATTGCCGGGATCCCTTTCAGGTCAAATTCAGCCAGTTTCCTGTTCTCGCTCACCAGATCTCGTTCTCCCTGATAAACAGAAATTTTCATATTGACCTGCCCATCGATGGAGGTGGTATATTGCCTGCCGGCTTTAGTAGGAACCTTTGCATTTCTGGGGATGATCACATCCATGAGCCCTCCCATTGTTTCTATCCCTAAGGAGAGAGGAGTAACATCAAGTAATAAAATATCCTTCCGGTTACCGGCTAAAATATCCGATTGAATTGCAGCACCCAAAGCCACAACCTCATCCGGATTGATCTGGTCATGAACTTCCTTTTGAAAAAATTCTGCTACCCGCAGTTTTACCAGAGGAGTGCGTGTTGAGCCACCAACCATTACCACTTCATGAATATCCGCAATGCCCAATCCTGCATCCTTCAATGCATTATTACAACATTTTATGGTCTGATCAACTTTAGAAGAGATGAGTTCTTCAAATTTTATTTTAGTTATTGCACATGAAATACCTCCAACAAGACCATTGAAAAGATTTTGTGTGGTCAGTGCTTTTTTTGCTTCCTCTGCCTTTAGACGCAAAGCCTGATTCAAAGAAGAATCATTTATAGTATCCTGGAGCAGATTTTGTTCTACCCAATAATTAACTATTAACTGATCAAAATCATCGCCACCTAAAAATGTATCTCCATTGGTCGAGAGAACTTCAAAAATTCCGTTTTGGATCTTTAAGATTGAAACATCAAACGTACCACCACCCAGGTCATAAACAGCAATGATCTTTTCCTCTTCAGGATCAAGGCCGATACCATAAGCTAAACTAGCAGCTGTTGGTTCATTAACGATTCTAAGAACATCCAATCCTGCAAGTTTACCTGCATCGCGGGTAGCCTGACGCTGACTATCATTGAAATAGGCCGGAACAGTGATAACTGCCCTGTTAACTGCAGTTTTAAGTGCATGCTCAGCCCTTTCTTTCAGCTCTTTCAGGATCATTCCAGAAAGTTCAATGGGTGAATAATATTTATCGCCAACATTGATCTTTACCAGGCTTTCGCTATCATCATCAATGATTTTGTATGAAAACAAGCCGCTGTGGGCTTCAATATCCTGGTAAGAACGGCCTAATAAGCGCTTGACAGAGAAGATGGTATTTTGTGGATCTGAGATTAGAAATTCTTTGGCTTCATTTCCAACGATCACACTACCATCTGGCTGGAAATGTATTACAGAAGGCACCAGCAGCCCTTTTCCTGTATCATTAATAACCTGCGGATTACCATCGGGGTTAATAAATGCTACCAAACTATTGGTTGTACCAAGATCTATCCCAACGATTAATTCCTCTTTCTGTACAGATCCGGTTGCAATATTAATAGATACTTTAGCCATAAACGCTTTTCAACAAGCCGCAAAGGTAGGGAGTTTAGTCTCAATACAGAACTATTCCAGTCTATTTGATATTTTATTACAATCCGATTAGTTTTTGATAAGGCAATAAGCAGAAAATAGTGTAAATTTAAGATAAACAATATGCCTGTTTATGAAATCACTATTGATCAATTATCTCGAATACAACCATTGGGCAAATGAAAAAATGTGCAAATATCTTGCAGGAATTGATGATCTGGATATAGCTGCCAATAAGCAGAATGAATACATGACGATCAAAAAGATAATCATGCATATTGCTGATGGCGAACAAACCTGGCTTGCCCGTCTAAACGGAGAAAACATCCCTCACATGCACAACCTTGACATAGGCGGAAACCTGGGCAGTATATGTGGATTGGTCAGGCGTAATTCAAGTGATTTTATAGATTTTGCAAGTGCACAGGAAGAAAAATTTTTCATGGAAAGCACAGAATATATAAACCTGAAAGGAAAGAAATTCAGCCAGAATAATGCGGAGATCATTCTGCATTGTATGAACCATTCAACATTTCATCGGGGGCAGGTGATCTCCATGTTAAGGCATGTGGGATACACCGACCAGTCGGCAAGTGATTTTATTATGTTTTTAAGGGAAAAAGGTCTTCAGATGACCGAATGATGGATTTTATCTATTGATTTCCAGTTCCATTCAACGAATTTCTCCTCGCATCAACTCTATTCTTTAAAGGAATAAATATTTCGCTCATCGAAATGGCGCGAATTAATCATTACCCCTTTCTTATGCAATAAATTTACTGATAATCAATATCATACAAACATAAGACGACTATAACCTCTAACGGTTAAAAGCCAATCTTTTTCCATAGATCCCATCCTTTAGCTGACCATTTTCATATACCAGATTACCTGAAACAATGGTACTGATCACGGTTGAACCAAATACTTCACCTTCAAAGGGGCTCCAGCCACATTTTGATAAAACATTTTCCCTGCTAACCACATAAGGTTTATTCAGATCAACCAGAACCAGATCTGCCCAGTAACCTTCCCGAACAAATCCACGTTTATCCACCTGAAAACAGATTGCCGGACTATGAGCCATCTTTTCAGCTATTTTCTCCAGGCTGATCTTTCCTCTTTTATAAAATTCAAGCATCGCAATTAATGCATGCTGAACAAGCGGGCCACCGGAAGGTGCTTTACTGTAGGTTTGTGATTTTTCCTCAATGGTATGCGGCGCATGGTCTGTTGCTATTATATCGATCCGGTCGTCTAAAACCGCCTGAAAAATAGCCTCCCGGTCGGCAGCAGTTTTAACCGCAGGATTCCACTTGATCCAGTTTCCTTTTTCAGCATAATCGGCATCAGAAAACCATAAATGATGTATACAAGCTTCAGCAGTGATCCTTTTTTTATTCAGAGGTAAAGTATTATCGAATAATGAGGTCTCGATGGCAGTGGAAATATGCAGAATATGCAATCGAGTATCATACTTTTTTGCAAGTCCGACTGCAAAAGAAGAAGAAATAAAACAAGCTTCAGCATTGCGAATCAGAGGATGCATTTCCGGGCTTAAATTATCACCATATTGTTCTTTAAAACGTTCTGCATTTGCACGTATAGTTGCTTCATCCTCGCAATGTGTGGCAACAAGTATCGGCGCCTGACTGAAGATCCCCTCGAGAGTCTTTTCATTATCTACCAGCATATTGCCTGTAGAAGAACCCATAAAAACCTTGATTCCACAAACATTATGCGGGTCGGTTTTCAACACTTCCTCCAGATTATCATTGCCGGCGCCCATAAAAAAGGAGTAATTGGCAGCGGAAGTGCGTGCAGCGATCGCATATTTATCAGCCAATAATTCCTGAGTCAGGGTATTGGGGACCGTATTTGGCATTTCCATGAAGGAGGTGATGCCTCCCGCAATTGCTGCCCTGCTTTCTGTAAATATATCGGCCTTATGTGTTAATCCCGGTTCTCTGAAATGGACCTGATCATCGATACAACCCGGAAAAAGGTGAAGCCCCTCAGCATTGATCTCCTTATCAGCAGGATGACTAAGGTTCGGACCGATCTGTTCGATGATACCGTTTTTTACAAACACATCTGAAACAACTATTTTGCCTTCATTAACAATAGTTGCTGATTTGATAAGAATAGAGGACATGCAGAGAAAAATTAAGGATGAACTAAATACACCGCAATTTCGGATTTTTTTTCTTTTTATTGGTCTTTTGCAATTCCAAACGATCTGAAATGATCTATTATTAACCGCTAACTTATTCATATATAAAATTAATATACATTCCAGCATAGATCAGGGAGCTGAATATTCCAGGCAAAACATAAAACCTGCGAGGTATAAGGCACCACATAAAATCAAACACGTATCTTTGCGGCTATGTCAATATCTTTCGAAGATTTTAAGCTGAACAAACAGATCCTGAATGCTGTTGCGGATGCGGGTTATACTTTACCTACTCCAATTCAGGAAAAGGCAATCATGCCAATTTTATCCGGACAGGATATTATGGGAATCGCACAAACAGGAACAGGCAAAACCGCTGCTTTTGTGCTGCCTATTCTCATGAAGCTAAAATTTGCTCAGGGAAATGATGCCAGGGCATTGATCATCGCTCCTACCCGTGAATTAGCCATGCAGATCGAGGAAAATGTTAAAACATTTGCCAAATACACCGACCTGCGTACGGTGGTACTTTTTGGAGGACTTGGACCAAAGACACAAATCGCTGAGTTAAAAAAGGGGGTAGATATCATTATTTCCACGCCTGGCCGCTTTCTGGACCTTTACCTGGAAGGAAATATAAATACACAATTCCTCAAATTCCTGGTTATGGATGAGGCTGACAAGATGATGGACATGGGCTTTATCGGGTCCATTCACAGAATTCTTGAAGTAGTTCCAAGAAAACGTCAGAATCTTTTGTTTTCGGCTACTATGAGTGAGCTGGTGCATAAGATCTCGGGAGATTTCCTGAAACATCCTACTGTAATTGAGGTGGCTGCACAGGCAACTCCGGCAGATACGGTTAGTCAGGTTTTGTATAAAGTTCCTAATCTAAAGACCAAATTAAATCTGCTTCAGCATCTTTTAAAAGACACTGAAGATTTTACCCGGCTCATCATTTTCTGTAAAACCAAAACTGTTGCAGATAATATTTTCCATTTTCTGGAACGCAGATATGGCGCTGAACAGGTTCGTGTAATTCATGCCAACAAAGGGCAAAACACCCGGATCAATTCGATCAATGCTTTTAAAGACGGTCAAATACGTATTCTGGTTGCTACTGATGTGGCATCCCGCGGACTGGATGTCACCAATGTAAGTCATGTGATCAATTTTGACGTGCCGATCATCATTGAGGATTACGTTCACCGAATTGGCCGTACCGGACGTGCTTTGCAAACCGGTGATGCCATTACATTCTGCAGCCCTTCTGAGGAATACTATGTTGAAAAAATTGAAAAACTGATCAGACAGAATATTCCTTTGCGCGAAATGCCGGAGGATGTATTTATTGATGATACACCCTACGAAGAACGTCAGAATATTGCCAGAGAGATCGATCTTCAGAAAAGAAGAGATGATCCGGAATTTAAAGGTGCATTCCATGAGAAAAAGGCCAAGAATTCCAAGGGAGTTAAAACAACAAAGGTTGAACCAAAAGCCAAGGTCAGAAATAATAAACCCGGTGCAGCCCGAAGGAAAAAAAGCGTAAAATTTGATGCTGTTCATAAAAAAGACCGGAAAAAATGAAATTGCGTTTAACTCCGCTTAACATTCTTACTTCCCTCTTAATTGTCAGTGCTGCATTCCTGCCCCAATTTCCTGATGTAAAAGGGTTCCGTGAGTTAGGAAGAATTCCATTATTCATTCTGATTATTCTTTGTTTTATTACTGATCAGGTATTCCGTCGATTCATACCAGAGCTAAAACGCATTTGGTTAATTGAACTTCTATTTCTCATCTTTGTGGCTGTTTTGATGATTCTGATTAAATTGTATATTTTCAATTGATAGTTGACACCCGATAGCTATCGGGTTGAGAATGAAGAACCAGGATATTGAGATTTATAAATAATGAATCAATGGCAACTGATAAAGATAACAAATTAAACGCAGAGAAATACAATCCCATAAATAGCAGCTCATGTCATTTAGCTGCAACTTAATACTTATAACCTACAACTTATTACTTATAACCTACAACTCGATAATGAAAAAAGCCGAAATAAAACTCACTATAGAACTTGATGATCAAAACATCCCTGAAAATATATTATGGGAATCTACCGACTCTCAAACTAAAGAAGCTCTGCCTGTAAAGTCAATGATGCTTGCACTTTGGGATCATAATTACAAAAATTCTTTGCGTATTGACCTCTGGACCAAGGATATGCCAGTTGACGAGATGAAAAGATTCTTTTATGAAACCCTGCAGACAATGGGCGACAGCTTCCTTCGCGCAACAGGAGAAGAAGCCATCGTTGAGGATCTCCGCGACTATTGCGCTCATTTTGCAGAGAAAATGGAATTAACCGAAGGAAACAATCCCCAGTCTGCTCTGAAGGGCTAATTCTGATTGACATGACATTTAAAAATTATGCAGGAATAATTGGTGCATTGCTGGTAATTGCCGGTGGTCTATCGCCAATGCTTCATCTGCCAATTATAGGGAACTGGAATTACTGGGATCTTGATACCGTCCTAGCTTCGATAATCTATGCATTGGCTACTCTGGCATTAATTGCCTCAGCAAGCAATAAAAGAGGTCTTTTACGCTTCTGTGGATGGGCTTTGCTCCTGGTTTTGGCCTTCACCTTCGTTGCTGTTTATTTCAAGGTGAATAATTACTTCAGTTTTATTCCCCTGAAAAAACTGGCAGCTGCAGCAAGCAGAATAATTCATTACCGCTGGCTAGGATGGGCGCTTATTTCTTCAGGAGCCATTATCATGATCATATTTTCGGGAAAGAATAAAAAATTAAAAGTCGATTGATTTTATTTAAATTAGGTATAGTTTAATTAACTGAATTCTAAACTTAAACCTAAAAAAAATGAATCAAATTCTTTCTAACGGTCTTTTAAGAGTTCTTTTCGCGATACCCTTTGCGGTATTCGGAATCATGCATCTGATGAATGCTGCGGCAATGCAGGGAATGGTCCCGGCATATGTTCCAGGCGGAGTTATCTGGGTCTACGTCACAGGTGTTTTGTTAATCGTTGGAGCTATTGGCTTCATTCTTAATAAATCTGCTCAAATGGCAGGTTATGTACTTGGAGGTTTAATGCTTATCTTCATTCTTACCACCCATTTACCCGCTGTATTAGGCGGAGATCAAAATGCAATGGGTAGTTTACTTAAAGATTTTGCATTGATGGCAGGCGCTCTGTTTATCGGAAATTCCTCCTCCAAATAACAGCATGGCAAAGCCCATAAACTAATTTCTTCTAAAAACAGAAAGGAATTAATGGATATAGAAATCACAGCTAAAAAGAGATCATTCAGAAACTGGAAATACTTCCTCAATTTATTCCCGGTTTTACTGGTTATATATGGAAATATGACTGGTGGATGGTTCACTTTATTGAATTTTATTTTTTCTTTTGCTGTATTGGGAATCGCCGAAATCATTCTTCCAGAAGACCGAACGAATGATGATGTGGTAGAAGATGAACTCCCTGAAATTCTGATGTTCCTTTCTGTTTTAGCACAATTGCTATCAATACTAAGCCTGATATATGGTATTTATTCTGGCACGATCAGGGAGTACTGGATCATTGCCGCAGCAATTTCTACGGGTACCTCTTCAGGTACTTTAGCCATTGTAGTGGCACATGAACTTATCCACAGAAAAGATAAACTCTGGAATTTCGCAGGAAGATTCCTGCTTTTCAGTGTATTCAATCCCTATTTTTATATCCATCACCTGAGAATACATCATAAATACGTGGGAACTGACTCAGATCCGGTAACTGCAAGGTTTGGGGAAAGCTATTATCACTATTTAGTTCGTTCAATTACAGGTCAAATAAAACAATCATTTCAACTAGAAAAACAACGTTGCCTTGCTAAAGGAAAATCAGCTTTTGGCCTGAATAATTATATGCTGAGCTGTTTGATGGGATATTTCGCAGTATTGATCTTTGCAGGAATGCTCGCCGGATGGGAGGTTTCTTTTGCACTGTTAGCCCAGGCAATTTTTGCTAATTTATTACTTGAGTACACAAATTATATTGAACATTACGGATTGAGCAGGAATGATAATGAACGGGTGAATGAGCGGCATTCATGGCAAAGTGACAAGCTTATCAGCCGCTTTTTCCTGATCGATCTGAGTCGTCATTCAGACCATCATTTCCATGCAGCTAAACCATTTAACAAATTAGTTTCCTATCCTGATAGTCCGGTACTTCCCGGAGGATATGCAAGCATGCTCTTGCCTGCCCTGATCCCACCCCTGTGGTTCAGACTGGTAAATTTGCGGATCAAGGGTCAGAAATGACTATTGCGGATCAAGGGTCCGCAATGACTTATTCCGCCAACAATGCGGGCTTGATCCGATGTCAATGCGGGCTTGATCCGATGTCAATGCGGGCTTGATCCGCATCGCAATCACTTCCCAAACGTTAGCTCTTTCTGAAATAGTCGGGTGTATTTCCGTTTATCGAATTTATAGAGTTTGGCAGCCCGGTATGAAACGCCCTTTTGCTTTTCGTCAAGCTCTTTCAAAATTCCATAGTTCAGCATTTTCTTACGGAAGTTTCTCTTATCCAGCTTTTTATTTAAGATAACTTCATACAATTGCTGTAACTGAGTGAGGGTAAATTTCTCAGGAAGCAACTCAAATGCAATGGGTTGATAACTGATCTTATTTCTGATCTTCTCAAATCCACGTGAAAAGATCTTTTCATGATCAAATGCAAGTTTTGGCAGATCGTTAACAGATATCCAAACTGCTTTTGAAGCATAATTACTGATGGGTTTTAACTCCTTACTGCCGTTCAACCTGATCATAGCATAATAGGCTACCGTGATAACCCTTCCCTGAGGATGCCTGTTTACATCGCCAAACGTGTAAAATTGATCCATATAAATATCTCTAAGTCCGGTCAATTCATATAAGATCCGCTCAGCAGCATGATCAATACTTTCTTCCTGCTCTACAATATAACCAGGCAAAGCCCACCAATCCTTAAATGGCTCTTCATTCCGCTCGATAAGAAGGATCTTTAACTCTCCTTCATCGAAGCCAAAAATTACACAATCAATAGAAAATACAGAATCAAACTTGGGCAGGAGCGTTTCCAAAATTTTAAGATTAAAAACTAAATATATAAGGTTTAGTCATAACTGTGTGAAAAAAGATTTAAAAATTACTTAGTGTAGAAAATACACACTATATTCGTATTAAATTATTGATAAATAAAATTGTCAGAAATAAAGAAAATAGGAGTTTTTACTTCAGGGGGAGACGCTCCGGGGATGAATGCCTGTATACGGGCAGTAGTAAGAACGGCAGTTTTCTATGGAGTTGAAGTAGTTGGAATTCGAAGAGGTTACCAGGGAATGCTGGAAAGTGATTTCTGGGATATGGACGCACGATCAGTGGGCAATATTATCCATCTCGGCGGAACAATCCTCAAAACGGCCAGATGTACTGAATTCATGACCGATGAAGGCACTGAAAAGGCTTACAATAATTTAAAAGAATATGGTATTGATGCACTTGTTGCAATAGGTGGAGATGGTACTGCCAGAGGGGCAGAACGACTTTCAAACCGTTTCAAAATTCCAACCATATGTATTCCCGGAACTATAGATAATGATCTTTATGGTTCAGATTTTACTCTGGGATACGACACTGCAACTAATACAGTAATTGAAGCGATTGATAAGATTCGGGATACTGCAGCATCACATAATCGATTATTTTTCATAGAAGTTATGGGTCGTGATTCAGGCTGTATTGCATTGAGATCAGGAATTGCCGGTGGTGCTGAAGCTGTCCTTCTGCCAGAAAGAGCAACAGGAGTTGATGAGCTGATCAGCAAATTATCCGTAGACGCCAAAAATAAAAAAACATCAAGCATCGTGATCGTTGCGGAAGGAGATAAAAGCGGCGGAGCCTACCAACTTGCAGAACATGTAAAAGAAAAATTTAATTTTTACGACATCAAAGTCACTATATTAGGGCATTTACAACGAGGCGGCAGTCCTAGCAGCTTTGACAGGGTTCTGGCAAGCAGATTAGGTTTCGCAGCAGTAAAAGAATTACTCAATGGTAAAACCCGTCAGATGATAGGACTCCGGGGTAATTCAATTGTATTAACACCTCTTGAAGAGGCTTTAAATGCATCTCATTTTAAACTGGAAGATGATTTAATGGAAATGGTGAGTGTTTTATCTATTTAATATATGATTGCGGTAGTTTATAGCGGATCAAGGCATGCTGACTGGAAACTGGCAGAAAAAGGAAAGATCATTTCTGAGTTTAAAACTCCGGGAATCAATCCATTTTTTAATGATGAGAATCATATTACCCAGTTCCTCAATAAAAATGCTGAACTTATAAATAATGCCGAGAAGATCAACCGCGTATATTTTTTCGGAGCGGGAGCATCATCCAAAGAACGTCAGGATATTGTTACCAATGCATTGGGAAACTTCTTCAGGTTCAGTAAAATAGTTGTCGACCATGATCTTAAAGCAGCTGCACTGGCTGCATGCGGCGATGAAAAAGGCATAATAGGTATTTTAGGAAGCGGTTCAAATGCAGCCTATTTCGACAGTAAAAAAATCGTTGAAAATAACTATGGTCTGGGTTACATCCTTGGAGATGAAGGCTCAGCCAACTGGCTCGGAAGACGCCTTTTAAAATCATATTTAAATGATCTGATGCCAGCTGAGTTTGCCGAAAAATTCAAGAAAAAATATGACCTCGACAGAACACAAATCCTGGACAAAGTATACAGACAGCCACAACCGGCATTGTTTTTGAGTTCTTTTTCTGACTTCCTGATGGAAAATCAAAATGAACCATTCGTTAAAAAATTGGTTACAGATGGTTTTGACAGATATTTTAAAACTTATATCATTCCATTAAAAAAGCAATATCCCAATAGTCAGATTCACATGCTGGGGACGGTCGCTGCAGGTTTTAAGGAATACCTGATCGAAGTGGCAAAAAGCAACAATTTAGAAGTAAGCTCAGTTATTAAAGAGCCCATATATAACCTATTAAAATATTACTCTAACAAAAATTAATAAAAATGAAAATTGGAATAAATGGTTTTGGCCGTATAGGACGTTTAGCTTTCAGAGCTGCAATTGAAAGAGAAGGAGTTGAAGTAGTGGGTATCAACGACCTTGTTGAACCAGACTACATGGCATACATGTTAAAATATGATTCAACTCATGGAAAGTTTAAAGGAACTGTCGAAGTTGAAAACGGACATTTAGTTGTCAATGGAAAAACTATCCGTGTAACTGCGGAAAAGGATCCGGCAAACCTTAAATGGAATGAAGTTGGTGCCGAAGTGATCATTGAGTCAACCGGATTATTTTTAACTCAGGCTGATGCTCAAAAGCATATTCAGGCAGGAGCCAAAAAAGTAGTTCTTTCTGCACCTGCAAAAGATGATACCCCAACATTTGTGATGGGTGTAAATCATAAGGATCTGACTGCAAACCAAACAATAGTTTCGAATGCATCATGTACAACCAATTGCCTGGCACCGATCGCTAAAGTGTTAAATGACAAATTTGGTATCGCAGAAGGTCTAATGACCACTGTTCATGCTGCAACAGCAACTCAAAAAACAGTTGACGGACCATCGGCAAAGGACTGGAGAGGTGGTAGAGGAGCTTATCAGAACATCATCCCATCATCTACAGGAGCGGCAAAAGCTGTAACTCTTGTAATTCCTCAGTTAAAAGGAAAACTTACCGGAATGGCCTTCCGTGTGCCAACTGCAGATGTTTCTGTCGTTGACCTTACCGTACGTCTGGAAAAAGCTGCAACATACGAGGAAATTAAAAAAGCAATGAAGGATGCATCAGAAGGTGAACTAAAAGGAATTTTAGGATATACTGAAGATGAAGTTGTATCTACCGATTTCCTTGGTGATGCACGTACTTCTATTTTCGATGCAAAAGCTGGTATTGCTTTGAATGATCATTTCGTGAAAGTTGTTGCCTGGTATGATAACGAATGGGGTTATTCAAACAAACTGATCGACCTTGTTCAGCATATCGGAACAGTAAAATAAAACAATATTTAAAAATTTTTATACTAACCTGAACCCTGTTTCAATTTTGGAACAGGGTTTTTTTCTGAATTTTAATTTCTATTTTCGGGAATATAACAGGATAAAATTCAAAAATGGAAAAAATAATCTGGGGAATCATAGGCTGCGGCAATGTAACTGAAGTAAAAAGCGGACCAGCATTCAACAAGGTTCCAAACTCTTTTCTGGCAGCTGTAATGCGTCGCGACAAGGTTAAAGCTGAAGACTATGCCAACAGGCACCAGGTAAAAAAATGGTATTCAGATGCTGAGTCGCTGATACAGGATCCAGAGATCAATGCGATCTATATTGCAACTCCTCCCGATTCCCATGAAGCATATACTCTGGCAGCTTTCAAGGCAGGTAAGCCAGTTTATGTGGAGAAACCGATGGCATTAAACTCAATCGAAGCCCAAAGGATGCAGGAAGCAGCTGTAAAGTATTCATGTAAACTAAGTGTGGCCCATTACCGCAGAGCACAACCAAGATTCCTGGAGATTAAACGTATCATTGATGAGCAGATACTGGGCAAAATAAGTTCAGTAGATATGAAAATGGCACTTGCCCCTACTCCGGGTTTAGCAGAAACATGGAGGGTAAATCCAGCCATTTCTGGCGGAGGGCTTTTCCATGACCTTGCTCCCCATCAGCTTGACCTGATGCTTTATTTTTTTAGCGAGCCTGTTTCCATCTATGGTAATTCATTAAATAAAAGCAAAAGTTACCATGCTGACGATTATGTCAGTGCAGAAATTATTTTCAGGAATAACATTTTGTATAAAGGAGTATGGGACTTTGATGTCAGTAAAGATAAGGAAGAAGATATCTGTGAGATCAAAGGAGAAAATGGTGTTTTACGATTTGGTGTTTTCAGCGACCTCTGTGAACTTAGCCTGAACGGAGAAACTAAATCCCTGACATTTGAGCATTTACCACATGTTCAGCAGCCTATGATCGAGCAAGTGGTTAATTATTTTCTTGATAAAGGCCCAAATCCTTGTTCGGGGACTGATGCTCTTATTGTAATGAAGATGATGGATAAAATTGTGGGGAAACTCCAATAATCAGAACTTCATATTTCCTCATAGCTCAGATCCAGCCCTTTTGCATCCCACAGGAGTAAACCAATTACCGGGGAAATTAAAAAGGGTGGATTTAATAATTTTACTTTATCCACTCTCCATGGAGAGATTTTTATGATCAATTAATCTAAATTACTTTCTTCAAAACCAAGCCTCCCAAAGGCGGAAGATTCATCAAACCTGACTGAGGTTTTCCATGCCATGAGATCTCTTCTGAAAAAACAATTTGATCATTGAATAAACCGGAACCATAAAAATGCTGATCATCCGAATTAAGAATAACCTTCCACTTCCCTTCAGCCGGCAGTCCGATACGCCAAACTTTTCTGGGCACAGGTGTTAAATTAAGAACTACCAGAATATCATTTTCAGTGTCGTTGCCTTTACGCGAATACACCAGAACAGAGTTTTCTGCATCACCACCTTCGATCCATTCAAAACCATCAGCATCAAAACTCTTTTCATACAATGCTGGTTCTGACCTATATAAGGAGTTCAGATCGGTTACCATTTGCTTAACACCCTGATGAGGAGCGTATTCCAATAAATGCCAGTCGAGAGATTGATTGAAATTCCATTCGGCAGACTGAGCGATCTCATTGCCCATAAAAAGGCACTTTGTTCCGGGATGAGTAAACATATAAAGATAAAGCACCCGAAGGTTGGCAAATTTCTGCCATTCATCGCCAGGCATTCTATCAAGAAGCGAACCCTTTCCATGTACTACTTCATCATGAGAAAATGGGAGCATGAAATTTTCAGTAAAAGCATAAAGCGTACTGAATGTAATACCCTGATGATTAAACTTACGATGCACAGGGTCTTTCCCAAAATACTCAAGAGTATCATGCATCCAGCCCATCATCCATTTCATCCCGAAACCAAGTCCGCCCAAATAAACAGGCTTGCTTACACCTGGAAAAGCAGTCGACTCTTCTGCAATGGTCTGAACATCAGGAAAATGAGCATATACAGCTTCATTAAATTCCCTGATAAAACTGATAGCTTCCAGATTTTCACGACCTCCATGTTCATTCGGTACCCACTCTCCTTCCTTGCGTGAATAATCCAGATAAAGCATCGAAGCTACAGCATCAACACGCAATCCATCAGCATGAAACCGTTCAAGCCAGAAAATTGCATTACTTATCAGAAAGGATTTTACTTCATTCCTGCCATAATTAAAAATATATGACTTCCAGTCGGGATGGAATCCTTTGCGCATATCAGCATGCTCAAAAAGATGTGTTCCGTCAAATCGGTACAGGCCATGTTCATCACCAGGAAAATGAGACGGAACCCAATCAAGAATAACTCCAATACCATTCTTATGTAATTCCTCGATCAAAAACATCAGATCCTGTGGTGTACCATATCGGGAAGACGCTGCAAAGTATCCTGTGATCTGATATCCCCATGAGGGATAATATGGATGTTCCATTAATGGAAGGAACTCAACATGGGTAAATCCGGTTTCTTTCAGGTAAGGAATCAGGCTATCAGCCATTTGCCTATAGCTTAAAAACTCATCGGGAGATTCAACGCTACGGACCCATGATCCGAAATGCATTTCATAAACAGACATGGGCTTATTCAGGGCATTTATTTCATGCCTTTTCTTCATCCATGGCCCATCAGTCCATTCATACCAGGTATCCCAAACAATGGAAGCAGTAGAAGGTGGCTCTTCCCACCTGAGTGCAAAAGGATCTGCCTTTTCAAGAGTCTCACCTGAATTGGAAATAATGTAGTATTTATAAACCTCTCCATTACTGATTCCGGGTATGAAAATTTCCCAAATACCTGATTCATCCCATCTCACCTGCATTGGATGAGAGGCCCGGTTCCAACCGTTAAAATTACCTTCAACAGAAACCTTCTTTGCATTTGGAGCCCAAACTGCAAAATAAGTACCGGAAGTTCCTTCATGACTTACTACATGAGAACCCAGTTTCTCATATAATTTATAGTGCTTCCCCGATTTAAAAAGACTGATATCAAAATCAGTAAAACGGGAATACCATGCAGCCGGAACTGATGTTTCGACCGAAGGCAGGGGTGTAATAGCACTATTTTTTTTTGCCATCCTTGAAATTTTAAATCATTTTAATGAATATACCCTTTATTCAATAAAGATCAGGCCAGTATCTCAATTCGCTTGAAATTCTTATTGGATTTAATTCTGACCCTCTTCAGTTCATCAAAAGTAAGTTCACCCTTATATTCAGCTCCATCGATCAAAACTTTTACCGGTGTAAAAGGTAAACCAATTATCTTAAGATCATAGGTTTCATAACGTGGTGTAAATAAACCCTCTACAGATTGAATTATGGTCATAGATTTTGAGTCGCCATTCACAACATATTTTTTCTCCAGATAGATATTCTGTTCAAAGGCAAATGTATCGTCATGGTCTTCAAAATAGAATGAATTCGCTTCGTAATCTGAATAATAGATCTGAAAGATCAATTCTTCGATTTCAAATTCACCTACATATTGCATCACAGGAGATTCTGGAATAACAGAACCGGCCTTCACAAAAATAGGCATAGAATCTAATGGAGCAGCCACCTGATATTCTCTTCCGCCCTGCATATGCTCATGGGACCAATAGTTATACCAGCTTCCTGCAGGCAAATAAACATTTTTACTTCTCGCTCCCGGATCACTTACCGGGGCAATCAGGATCTTATCTCCGAATGTGAAAATTTCCTGGATAGAATGAGTAAGAATATTTTCCTGTTCATGCATGACCAGGGGTCTGAGAATTGGAAAATCATGGCGATGATGCTCCCAGAAAGCAGAATAAATGTAAGGCAACAATCGGTATCTCAGTTCTATGAACTTGCGGTTTATATCTTCATATTCCTTTCCAAAGCTCCATGGTTCACGTTCTGAAGTATCACCTGCTGAATGTGCACGCATGAATGGAGAAAATACTCCCATCTGAATCCAGCGGGTAAATAATTCAGCATCAGGTTCACCACTAAAACCACCAATATCTGATCCGCAGAAGGAAACACCCGACATTGACAATCGCTGACATTGTATAATCGCTATCTTAAGATGTTCCCATGACGCTACATTATCTCCGGTCCATACCGAAGAATATCGCTGAACTCCGGAATACCCTGCTCTGGTGATAGTAAAAGGCCTTTTATTTTTCTGGAGTTTTTTTAGTCCTTCATAAGTTGCCCGGACCATCTGCATCCCATAAACATTATGAGCTTTACGATGAGAGCCATGGAAGCCATCATAATTATGACGAACATCCACTGGGAATGTCCCGGAACCAAAAACAGCCGGTTCATTCATATCATTCCATACTCCGGCAACACCGGCATCAACCAATTCTTTAAATAATCCACCCCACCACTCTCTAACCTTAGGATTTGTAAAATCAGGAAACTGACACCTTCCTGGCCACACGTGCCCTTCCATAAAATAATCATCACAACGCCGGCAGAAATAATTATTCTGCTTCCCTTCACTGTAAACCCGATAGTTTTCATCAACCCGGATTCCAGGATCAATAATAACAACGGTTTTAAATCCATCAGCTGACAATTCTTTCATCATTCTGGCAGGATCCGGAAAATATTTTTTATTCCAGGTAAAACAGCGGTATCCATCCATGTAGTCGATATCAAGATAGATTGCATCACAAGGAATTTTACGTTCCCTGAAATTACGCGCTATATCCTTTACTTTTTTTTCAGGATAGTAGCTCCAGCGGCACTGATGAAATCCTAAAGCCCATTTTGCAGGCATCTGGTGAGTTCCGGTTAGGCTATGGTAACGCTTTACCACGTCCATCATATGGGGCCCGTGTATGTAATAATACTGCATCTCACCTCCATCTGCCCAGAAACTAACATCATCATGATCCTGATGAGCGAAGTCGAAATGGCTTTTAAAGGTATTATCAAAGAAAATTCCATAGCTAATCCCATTATTGATTCCCATATAGAAAGGAATGGTGCGGTAAAGCGGATCCTGACCCTTACCATAAGAATAAGCATCTGTATTCCAGTTAAGGTATCTGTTACCCCTAAGATTCAGATCGCTTGATTTATCACCGAGGCCAAAGAAACTCTCATCATCCTGACATTTCTTGGTTGCATAAACATAATAACCACCGAAGTCTATGTTTTCTTCCCAGTGCATCGGAATCTTATCCTCATTGATTAATCCTCCGTTGATATCCTCAAAAGAGATCAAAAAAGTATTTTTATTAATAACACAGGCAACAGAGTTAGTCTCTACCCGATAACTATCCTCAAGCTCTTTGCAGGAAAATACCGAAATGGTATGCCCCGTATTACCAATTGCGTAGGAAAACTCCTCCAGAAATACTCCTCCGGGAGCAAGCCTGACCCTAATAATTTCATTACTGACAACTTTAACCTCAACTTCTGCAGTCCCGTCTGAAAAGAAAAATCGATTTGAATCCTGTCTATAACTCTTTACTGACAAAAGATACTTTTTGACAATAGGTTCCAGACCCAAAATCGGATTGTTTATATGTTGCAGATCTTCTTCTTGTTCATTCATACCTTGCTGCGCAGATAATGGATCCTCACTTACTTCCATAATATTCAATCTATTGTTATTTTAATATTGTCCCGATTTAGTATCATGAGAATTGAAATCGAATAATCAGGGACAAAAATATGATGCAGTTCCAATCACTGGTACCTGCAAAAATCAGTTAAGACACATAGATAGAAATAAAAATCGAAATATGCCATATGTAATTAACAACAAATCCCGCTCCGAAATACGGAGCGGGATTTGCACAATTTCAGAACAAAAAGATCAGTCCTTCATCTTTCGATGATGATTTTTGAAATTATTGGTTAAATGTAAACCCTACGTAGTACATACCACCCATCTCAGGATTTCCATAAGACGTTACATAATACTTATTTAAAAGGTCTGAAGCACCAATCTTGATCATTCCATTAACAGAAGGAATTTTCAGGTTAACCTGTGCATCAACAGTACCGAATGAAGGCACATCGCCTGAAGCAAAAGATGAAGTCCAGTAGAATGAATCCTGCCAGCGGTAAGAAACATTCATACCAACATTCTTAACAATATTACGATTGCTGATACCTAAATTATAACGAACCTTTGGAGTATTGAAATCATTCACATAAGTAACAGGAATATCGCCTATGTTATTGTAAGAAATATTTCCGCTCAGATTATATTTTCCAATCAAATAGTCAATTCCAAGAGCTGTTCCATAAGAGGTAACTTTACCTTCAGCATTAACAGGAACACCAAACTTTGTAAATGAAGTTCCATTTTGCTGGAATACTTCTACAGCAGTAATGAAATCACTGTATGTATTGTAGTATCCGTACGCATCAACTAAAACATTGCTGCCTAACAGACCTTTGTAACCCAATTCATAAGCTTTTACGCTTTCAGGCTTTACACCACCTGGAGTAAATGTATACGTTTTAAGTAAAGCCGGATTTGCCGCACCTGCAGATGCAGAAGCTAGGAAACTTCGGTAACTAACATCTGTATATGGCTTATTTCCATATAAATTATACTTCACTAAACTTTCAGGCAAGCCTCCAATTAATCGTGTTGAACCCCCACCAACAGAAAGGTCGATATACTGATTCTGTGTTGTAGGGTTACGATAACCTGTCTGATAAGATAATCTGATGTTATTGTTTGGTGCTACAGTGTAAACTCCTGTAATTCTTGGAGTAAAACGACCTTCAAAATTCTCATTTTTATCATAACGTCCTGAGAAGCTCAACTTAAATGCATCAGCCAGTTTTTTACCCATTTGAACAAAAGCACCATATTCATCAATATTGATCTCACGGTTAAGGTCATCGAATATAGTTCCTGCAGAATTTAAATCATATCTTCTGTATGAAGCTCCAACCTGAAGTTCAAAAGCTTCTTTCAAAGCACCAGTGAAATTATACATACCCTCGTAATGATAAAGGTTTGTTTTATCATTAAATCTGGCACCTAAACCCGAACTAATATTGGTATTCTTAATGGTATTTTTTGCGGCTTCAAACTGAGGACTTCCTGGCTGAAATCTTCCAACATCAGCTGCGGTACGAGCCAAAGCATGAGCCTGAGCATCCGGAGCACCTGCTGAACGGGCACCAACATAATTTCCAACATATTGAGGGAACCATGTTGTACTGGCTTTAGAAGCCTCATTGATATAACTACCAAGTATAGACGAAATATAAGAATCACCGGAATGCTCCTGTGTGGTATAACCACGTACCATGAAGTCTTGTCCTTTCAATTCAAGTTTATATTGTCCTATACTGAAATTACGTAATGAATAACGATCTGAACCTGTGTAAACAGAGGTACCAGTACCCCAGTTTGCCTGAAGAACAGCCTGAACAGTATTGCTTAGTTTATAGTGCAATGAAGTTGAGGTTTTTATCGACTTGGTATTATAGTCAACCAGGTTTTGTTCATTATAACCTGTACGTGATACCGACTGATCAGGTATTAATCCTGCTCTTAAACCAAAGTTAAATGGAATAAGATTTTGAATCGTAGGCCTTAAAGCTGCCGGGAAATTACCTAAGAAAGCTCCAATTTGTGCAGGAGTTGATGTAACAGGCAAACCAGCAGTAATCATTCCAATTATATTCGGAATGGCTCCTCCTGTAGCTGCTGCTACCCCGGCATTTGTTGCTGATTGAACTGAGTTAGCAACATTACGCATATTTGAATTTACTTCATCACCATATACGTTTATACCATCATAGTTTGGGTCAGAACTTCTGTTACCTGATTTAACGGTACGTGAGGTACGATCGAAATTAGTATTATTTGCTGCCTGCCAGTCGTCTGCTTCTAAAAATGAGAAACTGGTTTTGAATGCAAATTTATTCCATGCCTTTGCAACTCTTACTCCGGCCTCTTTGAAAGGCGCTGAGCCTTGCAATGGATCATTTACATGATTGATTCCACTTTTTAATGAAAAGCTAACTCCTTGTGAAGTATAAGGATCTTTTGAAGTCATCAACATGGTACCATTTATACCACCTGCTCCGTATAAAGCAGATGAAGCACCCGGTAAAAGTTCCACATTGTCAAGGTCAAGCTCTGAAATACCAATAATATTTCCAACAGCAAAGTTCAAGCCTGGTGCCTGATTATCCATACCATCTATGTATTGATTAAATCTGGTATTACCGTTTGCATTGAATCCTCTTGTGTTGATAGATTTGAAGGTTAAACTTTGAGCGCTCATTTCTACACCTTTCAAATTATTAAGTGCATCATAAAAAGATGCTGAAGCAGTTTCACGGATCGCAGCAAGTCCGAATCGTTCAATTGACACCGGTGATTCCAGTATTCGCTCCGGGGTACGTGAAGCAGCAACTACAACCTCCTGACCGAGGATAGACTGAGATTCCATTTTGATCTCCAAATTGGATACCGAACCGGCAATTTCCTGCTCAATGGTCTTATAGCCAATATAGGTGATCACAACTGTAAATGGTGTTTTTTCTGAAGTACTAAGGTTGAACCTTCCTTCCGAATTCGTTGAAGTTCCAATTGTTTTGCCCTTCACTGTGATGGCAACGCCTGGTAATGTTTCATTCGTTAATTTATCAGATACTATTCCGGATATGCTCGTAGTCTGAGCAAAACCCATTTTCATAGTGCCAATAAGTAAGAATAGAATGCAGGCTAAACGAGTAAATGTTTTATTCATAATTCCCGGATTTATTTTGGTTGTTTTTTTAATTAATCAATAAAACTAATGCAATATTTTAATTCTAACAAGATGATTTTATTTTTTTTATGCATGCATAGTAAAATTATTGAATTAAATACCTCTAAACGAGGAAATTTACTCCTGACTTAAATGTAATTAAGCAAACAATATTTTGAAAAACCTATTATTTTTTAGGATATTTAAACCTTATTGATTTTTTATGAAAATAGTTAAAGCAGTCTTGTCAGGATTTTTTGCACTTGTATTGGTCATAGTTTTGAATACCAAATTTGGTGACATACCCCCTCTGGCTAAATTTCTTGATCCTTTTCAGGGATTCTGGAAAAATGCTGAAGGAAAAAAACAAAATCCTGAAAAGGAATTAAATATTGAAGGTTTAAACGGGCCTGTTGAAATCCGGTTTGATGACCAGATGATCCCGCATATTTTCGCAGACAATAATCATGACCTATATTTTGCTCAGGGTTATATTACCGCCAAAGACAGATTATGGCAAATGGATTTTCAAACCCGCTTTGCTTCCGGACGACTTTCTGAGGTTGTTGGACCGAAAGCACTTGAGCTTGATCGTTATCAGCGCAGAATGGGAATGACCTTCGGTGCTGAGAATATGGTAAAAGCCATGATGGATGATCCGGAGATCAAAGTAACAATGGATGCATATACTGCTGGAGTTAATGCCTATATCCATTCGCTTAAACCTGGCGATTATCCATTTGAGTTTAAACTTTTGAACTATGCACCGGAAGACTGGCAGCCATTAAATTCAGCACTTCTTTTAAAATTGATGTCGGCTACACTTGCAGGTGGATCCAATGAGTTCTATATGAATAACATTCTGAACAAATATGGGCCCGAGATAACAAAAAATCTATTTCCGGATTATCCTTTCAGAGAAGACCCGATCATTCCGGTTGGTACCAAATGGGACTTTGATCCCATAAAAGTGCCTGAAGCACCTGAATTAAGTCCATCAAACAAAACTGCATACACTATCAAAACAAGAGAAATTGAAGAAGGTATAGGAAGTAATAACTGGGCAGTTGGCGGCCAGAAATCTGCCAGTGGTTTTCCAATTCTTGCAAATGACCCTCACCTCGACCTCACCCTTCCTTCTATCTGGTACCAGATTCAGTTAGCTTCTTCAGATATGAATTCCTGCGGAGTTTCTATTCCTGGTGCTCCGGGTATTATCATTGGCTTTAATCAGGATGTAGCCTGGGGAGTTACCAATGTTGGTGCAGACGTTTTAGATTGGTATAATATTAAATTTAAAGATGAATCAAAAAAAGAGTACTGGTACAATAATAAATGGAATTCTGTAAAGCTCAGAATAGAAACGATCAAGGTTACCGGAGGCACAACACTAACCGATACAGTTATGTACACTCACCATGGCCCTGTGGTTTATACAAGCCAGCAGCGTCCGGATAATTTTTCAAAGATCAATAATATTCCTACCGGACATGCTCTTAGATGGGTGGCGCATGACGGATCAAACGATACCCGAACATTTTACATGCTTAACCGGGCAAAAAATTATGCCGACTACCGGAAGGCTTTGACCTATTACTCAGCCCCTGCACAAAATTTCATATTCGCCAGCGCTGAAAATGATATTGCCATTACACCCAATGGTTATTTACCCCTTAAATGGCGTGGACAAGGCAAGTTCTTATTGGACGGCACAGATCCGGCAAATGACTGGCAGGGAAGAATTCCTGCAGATCAGAATCCAACTGTGAAGAACCCGTCCAGAAATTTTGTAAGCTCCGCAAACCAGTTTCCCAATGATCCCAGCTACCCTTATTATATCAATTGGGAGTATTCAGGTTATGAACGATCTCACAGAATAAATAAGCGACTTTCTGTAATGACCCAGGCTAATATTGACAGTTTACAGAATTTGCAGAATGATAATTACAGTATCCTTGCCGAGAATATTATGCCAACATTGACAAGTCTGGTGGATCCTGATAATTTAAACGCAAGTGAACGCGAAGGATTCAATATTGTCAGCAAATGGAATAAGTTCTTTGATGCTGGAGAAATTGGAGCCAGTATATTTGAACTATGGCATAAAAACCTTGCGATCCAGATCTGGCAGGATGATTTTGGTGATCCAAAAACGCCGATGAGATTCCCATCACGGGATAGAAATGTGGAAATGCTCCTCAATGAACCAGATGCAGTATGGTATGATAATATCAAAACAGCTAAAAAAGAAACCCGTTCTGATGTAGTCAATGCAGCATTTAAATTTGCGATCGATAGTTTACAACGTAAATACGGTCCGATCGATAAAGACTGGGCATGGGGCAATTTAAAGCATACAAATGTTCCGCATCTTGCAAAAATAGCTGGCTTTGGATCTAAATTCTTAAATAATGGTGGTTCCAAAACTTCAGTTAATGCTGTTAGCGAAAGCAATGGCCCTTCATGGAGAATGATCGTTGCCCTCGGCAAGAATGTAAAAGCCTATGGTGTTTTCCCGGGTGGGGAGTCCGGCAATCCTGGAAGTCATTATTATGATGATATGGTTGACACCTGGTCAGAAGGTAAGTTAAACGAACTTGTTTTCTTAAAGGCAAAAGATGAAAAATCTGAACGCATTATTTCAACCTGGAAATTCTCTAAAAAATAAAATTAACAGGGAATATCCATCAAAGAAATTCTCTTTACAATTAACGCTAAATATTAATAATCATGCTTTTCCTTCTCATCGCTGTAATTTCCCTGATCTTACAATTATTCTTACCCTGGTGGATCATTGCACCGGTTGCATTCGGCCTGGCAGCATGGAAAGCCAGTTCTGGAAAAAATGCATTCGGTTCAGCTTTCTTTGCTATTTTTCTGGTATGGATCGTTGCAGGCTTAATTCATACCATTCCAAATGAAAATATTTTAGCTAACCGGGTAGGCACCATGTTAAACCTTCCTGAAAACTCAATCAATTGGACAATCGTTTTACTGCTAACCGGAATAATTGGGGGACTTGCTTCTGGATTTTCTGCTTTGGCAGGATTCTTTGCTAAAGAAGCAATTGGGGCGAAAGCGGAAATTAAGAAATTGTAAAGTTGTTTTATCAGGCTAAAAGGAAAAGCTGAAAGCAGAGATCGTAGAGTAGAATTCAATTTTGCGTTGTTCTATTCTAAATTCCCAATACGCTACAGTCAACTCCCTAAAAAAGGATTCGTATCTTTGAACGTGGATTATATAGACACCGATCGTCTTTTTTCTATTTCTGATTTTCAGGAATTCGAGGCACTATCACTTGAGGTTTTTAAATATCAGGTACAACATTGTGAAGTTTATGGCCGCTTTGTCGGGAATCTTGGAATTGACCAGGAACTGATAAAAGACCAGAAGAGTATCCCCTACCTACCCATTGAATTTTTCAAGAGTCAGAAAATCAGTTGCGGACCTTCAGATGCCGAAGAGATCTTCAGCAGTTCCGGAACAAGCGGCATGACTCAAAGCCTGCATCTGGTAAAGGATATCTCAGTTTACATTAAAAGTTATAGAAAAGCATTCCAATTATTTTACGGAGATGTTAGTAAATATGCCATTCTGGCCCTACTCCCATCCTACCAGGAACGGGAGGGATCATCTCTTATCTACATGGTTGACGACCTGATCGGGCTGAGCAATCAGGTGAAGAGCGGATATTTTTTATATGATCATCATTCATTAAAGGTTACACTTGCAGAGTTGAAGGAAAGCAAAACACCTACTCTTCTTATTGGTGTAACCTATGCATTGCTTGATTTCGCAGAAAGTAATTCCATTGAATTCCCTGAATTGATTGTCATGGAGACCGGTGGTATGAAAGGCAGGAGAAAGGAAATACTAAGAACAGAACTGCATGAGATCCTCTGTGCCGGATTCGGAGTACCAGCAATACATTCTGAATATGGAATGACTGAACTATTATCACAGGCCTATTCCAAGGGTGGAGGAATTTTCCATTGTCCTCCATGGATGAAGATCAGTACAAGGGACACAAATGACCCGCTTTGTTTATTAGGCTATGAGCAAACTGGCGGAATCAATATCATTGACCTTGCCAATATCAATTCCTGCTCCTTTTTAGCTACTCAGGATCTTGGCCGAACATTTTATGATGGCAGCTTCGAAATTTTGGGAAGATTTGACAATAGCGATATCAGGGGATGCAATTTACTTGTGCAGAGCTAAAAGACACTTTTATGTTGAACATCCGTAGAGGTTCTGCTGAACTCTCGGATAAGAGAGTATTTTAAGTCAAATTTCCGTCGGAATGATGGCATAATTTACGCCTCATTCCCTGCTGATTTCACCCATAAATTTTGAGCTATTTTTGAACGGTCACCAGACGAACACTAAACGAACACTAAACGAACCTAAGATGATCCTTTTTTCGTTCTGAAATTGCTAAAATTTTCCGATGTTTTGTCCTGAAGATACGGACATTCGGGGGCGCTAAAATAAGGGTAATCTGTTCCGGGCATTAAATCCGTAATGACCCTATGAAACACATTTTTTATAAGCGATTGGTGGATAACAGCAACCGCAGGAAATCATCTTTTAAACACAAAAAGCAGATTAAAAAAACATCCGATGAACTGCCAGGCTTTACGCCCCTCAAATCATCGGATGAATATGTGCTATCAGCTATTTTTTAGTGCCGATTTCTGCTAAGTATTAAAGAAGCAGAATAAATACAAATCAAAACTACATTCCTAAAGTCCATCCAGAACGGTACTGACGTTTCACAAACTGATTAGCTTCATCAAAATTTGTAATTCTCATATTGGGACCGTCCCAAAGTAATTTTTTATACCGGCCCGGATAAGTAAACCCATTTCCGGAAGCATTGGCTTTACGGATATCGAATCCGCGAATCGCGAGGTTACCCATAAGCAGTGCTTCAGTAAGCGGACCTGCAACAGAAAAATCAGAACTGACTTCCATTTTACCATAGCCTGCAATTGCAGCATCAACCCATTGGGTATAATGACCGGATTCCTGACCAGGCACCAATGGAATAGTTGAAGGAACATTAACCTCAGCATTTCTGGAAAGTGGCAATAGCCTTGGATTTTTACCATAAGTATCGCAAAGCATCTTTCCTTTGGTACCGATAAATAATACGCCATTACCACCATCACCGAATATCTCATCCGGACCCAGTTCTTGTGGTCGTTCGGGTTGAATTCCACCATCCATCCAATGCATCCTTACCGGGGCATTATTCTGTTTGGATGAATTAAAGTTCATGATAACATGAGAAGAAGGAGGACAGCTTTCAGGGAAATATCCACGTTTAAATGAATCAACATAAACACTTCCAACACTGCATTCTACATCTGTAGGGTAATTCAAACCTAATACTCTGAAAGGTGCATCAACCAGGTGACAACCCATATCTCCAAGTGCTCCTGTTCCATAATCCCACCATCCGCGCCAGTTAAAAGGAACGAGTTTGTCTATGTAATTTGTTTGTGGTGCTGTACCCAGCCACAGATCCCAGTCGAGCTCCTTTGGTATATCGGCTTTTGTTGATGGCCATGGAATACCCTGTGGCCAAACAGGCCGGTCAGTCCAGCAATAAACAGTATGCACATCACCAATAATTCCGGCATTATACCACTCCATTAGTTTTCGGGAACCATCGCTTGACGATCCCTGATTTCCCATTTGAGTTACCACTTTATACCTGACAGCCGCTTCTGTCAGGATTCGTGCTTCATAAATATCATGAGTCAGAGGTTTTTGAACATAAACATGCTTTTTCAGCTGCATGGCAGAAAGTGTGACAATCGCATGGTTATGATCCGGAGTTGAAACAGAAACCGCATCAAAGTTTTTAGATTCCTTATCAAACATCTCACGCCAGTCCTTATAATACTTAGCCTTGGGGAATCTTTTTATAGAGTTTGCAGCACGGCGGTCGTCAACATCGCATAAAAACCCAATATCAGCTTTCCCACCACTCACAAAACCGGTGAGATCGCTTTCACCTTTACCACCTGCACCAACACCTGCAACGATCAGTCGATCGCTGGGCGCAATAAAACCTTTGCCTCCCAACACATGGCGGGGAACGATCATGAAACCCGCCGCTGCAATAGAGGCTGTTTTTACAAAATCTCTTCTTGAATTAGTTTTTTCTTTCATACAAGTTTTTTCATTATTAAAACGTACTAATAATTATGCATTTGCCCATGCACGATCGCCTTTTTTATAGGGAACATCACCATCAAAACTTCCGGGAGTTTCTACATAGCGGAGTGCTTTTGTTGATCCAATTTCTGAGGTAAAGAATCCAAGAAGTGTAAGTTCCTTCATCATTCTAAAATAATGTGGCGGCTCTTCAGCTTTTTTAGTTTCCATATATGCCTTTTGCTTCGTATCGAGCTCTGTCAGGAAGCTTGTTCGCTCCAGAGTACTGCTATCCATAAAGGATTTACCTGTCTTAGTTTTGCAATCCTTATCAATGGATTTAATTCCCTCAAGAAAGATCCCCTGATGTTCTTTGGTATAGCAATCTTTTACCATGATATCCATAAATTGACCCACTTTTGCTTCTTTAGCACCTGGAGTGCTTGTTTGAGGCAAAATGGTCTCTCCAATTTCATTGAGCAGGTCAACTGTCTTTTGATCAAAAAATGCCGGTTTCTGCTCAGGACTTGATTTACATCCATACTCAAGAAAAATACTTGAGCCTATAATTGTACCTCCCAGGATCCAGCTAACCTGTGATATTGCTTCTCTTCTGTTCATAAAATCCTGAATTAAATATTTCCTTTTTTCAACTCGGTAAAGGCATGATCGACAGCACGGGCAGTCATAGCCATATAGGTCAATGATGGATTTTGACATGCTGCAGAGGTCATCGCTGATCCATCTGTAACATATACGTTTGTCGCATCCCAAACCTGATTAAACTTATTAAGTACAGATGTTTTTGGATCCAGACCCATACGTGCTGTACCCATTTCATGTATTCCCATACCGAGTGTATAACCTGTATCGAATGTTTTTACATCTTTTAATCCAGCCATTTCAAGCATCTCTTGTCCGTCGGCCATCATATCCTTCCTCATATTGATCTCGTTCTGTTTGATCTCAGCATCGATAGAAAGAATATTTAATCCCCATTTGTCTTTCTTAGTTTTATCGAGCGTAACTTTATTTTCATGGTAAGGCAGTGTTTCACCAAAGGCTGTAATGCCCATTGTCCAGCCTCCCGGTTCGCATAATGCATCTTTGAAGTCTCCACCGATACTTAACTCTGCAACATTACGGCCCCAGCCTTCTCTGCCTGCTCCGCCCTGATAGCCAAAACCACGAATATAATCGCGTTTTTCATTACCCAGGTTTCTGAAACGAGGGATGTAAATACCATTCGGCCGGCGACCAAAAACATATTTATCCTCAAACCCTTCCATCCTTCCGGATGCTCCCAAACGGAAGTGATGATCCATGAGGTTATGTCCCAGTTCGCCACTGCTGCTTCCTAGTCCGCCTTCCCAAACATCAGTTGCTGAATTCATCAATACCCAGGTAGAGTTTAGAGTAGAGGCATTCAGAAATATAACTTTAGCAAAATATTCATACGTTTGGTTGGTTTCCGCATCCAGAACCTCTACCCCAGTAGCCTTTTTGGTATCCTTATCATAAAGGATCTTTGTCACAATTGAAAATGGACGCAAGGTTAAATTTCCTGTTGCAACTGCTGCAGGCAAGGTAGATGACTGGGTACTAAAATATCCTCCAAAAGGGCATCCTAACCAGCATTTATTACGATACTGACAATTTGTTCGGCCTGGAATAGCCTTTGTAAGGTTAGCTGCCCTTCCGATTAACATATGTCTGCTTTCCTTATAATGATCTTTGATGCGGGCAGCAACTGCTTTTTCAACCACGTTCATTTCCATAGGAGGAAGAAAATCACCATCAGGTAATTGCGACAGCCCATCTCTTGACCCACTGATCCCTGCAAATCGCTCCACATGACCATACCATTTTTCAAGATCCTTATATCTGATTGGCCAGTCAACGGCTATTCCTTCTTTGGCATTAGCCTCAAAATCCATTTCACTCAAACGATAACTCTGGCGCCCCCACATCAGAGAACGTCCACCAACATGGTAGCCTCTGTACCAATCGAAACGCTTTACTTCCGTATAAGGACTATCCTTATCGCTGGCCCAAAAATCAAGATTTTTTTCGTTAAGCGCGTAGTCTCTCTTTAAAACCGGATAATTTTCGATCATCTCCTGCGTACGGCCGCCCCGGTGAGGAAAATCCCATGGGTTCTTCGTAGCACTTACATAATCTTTAATATGCTCAATGTTTCTTCCACGTTCAAGCATAATGGTTTTAAGTCCCTTTTCAGTAAGTTCTTTGGCAGCCCAGCCACCGCTTATTCCTGAACCGATGACAATTGCATCATAAATATTATCAGCCATATATTTAATTTTAATTCTCTAATCCTTGTTCTTCATTCAATATTCATTCTTCAAACATCACAGATCCTTACAGCAGTCCTTAGGGAATCTGCCTTATCAGCATGAAGCGGAATAAATTCCTGAGCTACATAACCCTTAAAACCCATTGAATGAATAGCTTTCATGATTGCCGGGTAATTTAATTCCTGCGTATCATCGATCTCATTCCTTCCGGGTACTCCAGCTGTATGATAGTGGGCAATATATTGATGGTTTTCCCTGATCGTCCTGATCACATCTCCTTCATCAATCTGCATATGATAAATATCGTACAATAGTTTGAAATTATCAGAACCGATCATTTTTGCGAGTTCCACTCCCCATTTAGTTTTATCACATTGATAATCCTTATGATCGATCTTGCTATTTAACAGCTCCATTACAATGGTAACATGATGCTTTTCAGCAAGAGGCATGAGCTGCTTTAAGCCATCAGCAGAATTATTCAGGCCAGTTTCATCATCCAGGCCATTTCTGTTGCCACTGAAACAGATCAGATTCTTATATCCTGCTTTTGCAACAAGAGGAATCATTTCCCGGTAATTCTTTAAAAGAACTGAATGATTCATTTTATTGTTCCACCCCTCTTCAAGACTTATTTCAGCTCCATTACACATGGTCGATTGTAAACCATATTTTTGAAGTACCGGCCAGTCTTTTGGCCCAACCAGATCTATACCCTGAAGCCCAATTTCCTTAGCCAATTTACATAGCTCATCAATGGTTAGAGAATTAAAGCACCACCGGCAAACAGAATGGTTGATATTGCCTTTTAAAGCTTGAAAATTAGTTTTCATTTTGAAAGAAGAAAGCGAACCTGCAGCACCTACGAATGCAGTTCCGGCTAGAATATTTTTAATCGCTTGCCTGCGATTCCTATATAAATTTATCATTGTTCTTAAGATACCTCCTCTTTATGTTTAAGAGCATCTTCCTTGTCCTGATTAAATGTAATGACAAAAAGCACGGCTACTGCAGCTGCTATTCCAGCAGCTACCATCCATATCTTCTCCCAATCATGGCTTGTATCTGAAAGTTTATATTCATCACTTACAAAACCTGCAACCCAGAAACCGATCAGCATTCCTGCACCATAAGTAGCCAGTGTAATTAAACCTTGTGCGGCGCTTTTATATTTTTCGCCAGCTTTTGAATTCGTATATATCTGTCCGGAAACAAAGAAGAAATCGTAACATATGCCATGCAGAGCGATACCAACCAGCAGCATTGAAGAGAGCTCATTTGCATTACCGTATGCAAACAATGTGTATCTGAGGGCCCAGGCGATCATACCAACCAGAATTGTTTTCTTGAAACCGAATCTGGAAAAGAAAACAGGCAATAATAAAAGAAATAACACTTCAGATATCTGTCCGATCGTCATTTTACCTGTTGGATTTTCCATTCCGAGTTCTGATAAGAAAAGGTTGGCATTCTGATAGTAAAAAGCAAGCGGAATGCAGATAAGAATGGAAGATATAAAGAAGATCAAAAAGTTTTTGTTGTTTAATAATTTGAGCGCATCTAAGCCAAGAATATCTGAAAAAGTAACTTTCTCCCCCTTAATTATTGTTGGAGGAGTGGCAGGAAGAGTAAAACTAAATATCCCAAGTGTGATAGAGGCGATACATGCCATCAGAAATGTATTTCTCAATAGTCCTTCAGAAACAGCCTCTGCTGAATCCCAGTGAAATAAAAAGCTAATACATAAACCAGCTACGATCCAGCCGATTGTTCCCCATATCCTGATCGATGAAAATTCTTTCTCAGGATCTTTCATCTGATTAAAGGAAACAGAATTAACAAGTGCCAGTGTCGGCATGAACATGATCATATATGCAAATACATAGGGGTAGAAATCTGCAAAATCAGTAGAATTGTACATTTGAAACATTAAAACAGCCCCTATAAGATGCAGGAAACCAAGGATCTTTTCAGCGTTGAAGTAACGGTCGGCAATCATACCAATAATGAATGGTGCGATTATAGCCCCAAATGATTGAGTTGAAAAAACTGCTGCGCTTTGTGAACCATCGGCAAGAAGGTCTTTTCCCAAAAATGTTCCAAGAGTAACAAACCATGAGCCCCAGATAAAGAATTCGAGGAACATCATGAATGATAATTTAATTCGGTTACTTAGGATCATATTCTTTTGAATTCGGTTGTTTTGAAATTGAATGGAGAAAAATTAGCATTAAAATCTTTAAAAAATAAAATAACAGGTTAAGTTTCCCTCAATTCAAAGCCGATCATCTAAATACATCATTTAAAAAATAACCCAGTCTGTTGATTTGTGGATTGGGTAATTTCTATTAGTTTGTTTAAAATAAATGTATATTTTTATTTTTAATATTCATACTCAATTAAATTTCATCGTTGAATATTCATCCGTAAATCAAAGTATTCCTGAACTTCTAATATTTTAAGTTTTTTTCTTAAAATATACCAGAATAAGATTGAAATGAACATTAAATAAATAAATCCCAAAAAGAGAGATAAAAGACAATCAATCATAAAAATGATAAATAAAACAAAACTAATACCGGCAGTAATCGTCGTACTTTCACTATTCGCTTTTAACACCTGGAAACAGACTGTTAAGCCAAGGGTACTTGTTTTTAGTAAAACAGCAGGATACCGACATGAATCGATCAATGCAGGAAAAATAGCCCTCATTAAACTGGGTAAAGAAAATGGATTTCTGGTTGATACCACCGAGAATGAAAATTATTTCAATGAAGATTCACTAAAAAAATATTCGGCGGTAATTTTCCTGAACACCACCGGCAATGTATTAAATAGCCCTCAGCAGATCAGTTTTGAACGATTTATTCAGGCAGGAGGAGGCTATGCAGGGATTCATGCTGCAGCGGATACAGAATATGACTGGCCCTGGTATGGAAAATTGGCAGGCGGCTATTTCCTGAGTCACCCGCAAATTCAGGATGCAACCTTAAATGTGGTTGACAAAACCCATATTTCATCAAAACACCTTCCTGAAAAATGGATACGAAAAGATGAGTGGTATAACTACAAAGAACTGAACAAGAATGTTAAGGTACTTATTTCGCTGGATGAGAAAAGCTACCAGGGAGGTAAGAATGGCGAAAATCATCCGATATCCTGGTTTCATGAATTTGATGGTGGCAGAGCTTTTTACACAGGATTGGGGCATACCAACGAATCTTACTCAGACCCATTATATCTGAAACATGTTCTGGGAGGGATTAAATATGCCATCGGAAATAATACTCCCCTGAATTATTCAAAAGCTTTAACACCAAAAGTACCGGAAGAGAATCGTCTGGTGAAAACTGTTTTAACTGTTGGAACATTGTTTGAACCAACAGAAATGACCATTCTTCCTAATCTGGACATCCTACTGGTTCAAAGAAGAGGAGAGATCATGCTATATAAAGCAAGTACAAAAAGTGTTAGCCAGGCTGGAGTATTAAAAACCTATTCTCAAACTTCAGTAAAGGGTGTGAATGCAGAGGAGGGTGTTTTGGGGCTGGCAGCAGATCCGAAGTTCAAGGAAAATAATTTTGTTTACATATATTATAGTCCGATAGGTATTTCCGTTAACCGCCTGTCTAGGTTCAAGTTTATAAACGACAAATTAGATGTTTCATCTGAAAAGGTCATATTAGATGTCGCTTCTCAAAGGGAAATATGTTGTCATACTGGTGGATCAATCGCCTTCGGACCAGATGGTTTATTGTATGTCTCTTCAGGTGATAATACTACGCCATTTGATGTTCCAAAGCAACAATTTGTCAATAAAGGATATGGGCCAATGGACAACAGACCCGGACTAGAGCAATACGATGCAGGCAGATCTTCAGGGAATACCAACGACCTTCGGGGAAAGATCATGAGGATCAGGGTAAAGGAAGATGGCAGCTATGAGATACCTCAGGGCAATTTATTCCCGCCCAATACTCCGGGTACAAGGCCTGAGATCTATGTAATGGGTAACCGTAATCCATACCGTATCTCTGTTGATAGTAAAACAGGATTTCTATACTGGGGTGAGGTTGGTCCCGATGCAAATGCTGATAGTCCGGAACGCGGAACAAGAGGTTATGATGAATTAAATCAGGCGAGAAATGCCGGTTTCTTCGGCTGGCCATATTTTGTTGGCAAAAACTATCCATACAGAGAATACGATTATAAAACAGGAACAGCCGGAGCTGCATTCGACCCGGAAAAACCCGTAAATAATTCCCCGAATAATACAGGCTTAAAAAATCTTCCACCGGTTCAGCCGGCATTTATATGGTATCCATACGCCGTATCAAAAGAATTCCCAAAGCTTGGAACAGGCGGAAGGACTGCTATGGCGGGACCTGTATATCATAATGAACTGTATCCTAAAGAAACCAGATATCCGGATTATTATAATAACAAACTGTTTTTTTACGAGTGGATCAGAAATTGGATCAAACCTGTTACAATGAAGCCCAATGGAGACTATGACAGTATGGAAGATTTCATGCCGTCTACATCTTTTGCAGCTCCTGTTGATATGGAAGTAGGACCTGATGGCAGAATTTATGTATTAGAATATGGTAAAGGATGGTTCTCTAAGAATGATGATGCAGGAATTTCAAGGATTGATTATATAGCTGGTAACCGCCCTCCGAAAATCAATAAGCTCATCATAAAAAATACCAGCGGCTTAGTTCCTTATAAGCTGCAGGCTAAAGTTGATGCCAATGATCCTGACGGAGATGAGATAAATTATGTTTGGGACCTGGGCAATGGCGTTAAGAAAACCACCACAATTCCATCCATCGAATATATTTACACAAAGGCTGGTGAATACCCTGTTAGCGTTCAGCTGACCGACAAACAGATGGCAAGTTCTAATAGCAGCTCAATTGAGGTTACTGCCGGTAATGCTGGCCCCAAGGTTGATATCGTTTTAAAAGGAAACCGAAGCTTCTACTTTGCGGGAAGACCAGTTGATTACCAGGTATTGGTCAGTGATCAGGGTGCTGTAGTAAACAAGAACACTGTTTATGTAGCTAATAATTATACTAAAGGTACTGACCTGGCAGGTTCATCCCTGGGACATCAGGCTTATTCTGAAACTCAGGCAGGGCAGGCATTAATGCTTAAATCAGATTGCCAGGCATGCCATCAGGTTGATAAGAAATCTATAGGACCATCATTCACTCAGGTATCTGCAAAATACCAGAAAGATCCTAATGCGGTCAGCTATTTGGCTGCAAAGATCATCAAAGGTGGTGGCGGAGTTTGGGGAGAAGTAGCAATGTCAGCCCACCCTACTATGAGTGATTCAGATTCTAAAAAGATCGCCCAATGGGTTTTATCCTTAGAAAACAAAGCAGTCGCTAAAGCATCACTTCCAATTCAGGGAAAAATCATGCCTGCAACTTCAACAACTGATGGAGAAAATACCATTTTCGGTTTGTATGCGAGTTATACTGACCAGGGAGCATCAGGTTTAAAACCTCTATCAGGTTCTGCAAGTGTTAATCTGCGAAGCAATATATTTAATGCCAGAGAACTTACAGAAAGAACAAGAATTGCATTAAAAGATTCTACCAATAGTGGCTTCCTGGTCTATCCGGAAAATAATGGCTGGTTGAAATTGAACCAGATAGATCTTTCAGGAATCAGCCAGGTTGAACTGGAGAACATCTCAAAAGGTCAAGCGGGAAATTATACAATTGAACTTCGCCTTGATTCAGAAAAAGGATTATTGATCGGGAAAGGTAATTTTATAGATAATGGAACTTTCAATTTGCAGAAAAACACTTCAATTTCAGTTAAACCGGTAATTGATAGAAAATTACATAATCTGTATATTCATATCGTTTCAGAACCCAAAAATGTAAAACAAAGGCCACTACTCAGAACCATAAAGTTCATCCCGGCTAAATTACTATAAACTGAAATGCAGCTGATGTGGTTTCTACGAATCACATCAGCTGCTTATAAATTAAAGCCAGAAAACGTGATGAAAGTGCATTTCAAATTTTCTTTGTTATTGCTTTGCCTGTATAGTTTAAGTGCTTGCAATACCAGCTCCCCAAAAAAACCGGAAGAAAAAACTGATACAATCGCAAAAACAGATGTTTTATCCCCAAAAGCATTTCAAAAAAGTATTGACGGAAAAAATACTGATCTCTTTATTTTAAAAAACAAAAATGGAGTAGAAGCTGCATTTACCAATTACGGAGCGAGAATAATTAGTCTGAAAATGCCTGACAAAAATGGCGTTCAGACAGATGTAATTGTTGGATTTTCTAGTGTTGATCAATATATTAAATCAACTGAACCCTATTTTGGAGCAACAATCGGCAGGTATGGTAATCGAATCGCAAAAGGGAAATTCAGCCTGGATGGAACGACTTACATCCTTCCTATAAATAATGGTGTAAACTCTCTCCATGGTGGTAAAAAAGGATTTCAGGATGTTATATGGGATGCCAGTCAAACGAATGAACAAACGATAGAGTTCAGTTATTTTTCAAAAGATATGGAGGAAGGCTATCCTGGCAATCTAAAGGTAAAAGTTATTTATACCCTGACAGATTATAATGAATTAAAGATTAGCTATGAAGCAACAACTGATAAAAAGACTGTTATAAATTTAACCAACCATGCATTTTTTAATTTAAATGGTGAAGGCTCAGGATCGATATTAAATCATATGCTTCAGATCAATGCAGAATTATACACTCCCGTTGATTCAACTTTGATTCCATTTGGAAAGCATGAATCAGTTGAGGGAACCCCTTTTGACTTCAGAAAAATTTCAGCCATAGGACAAAGAATCTCGGATGTTAATGTACAGCTAAAGAACGGTAAGGGATATGACCATAATTATGTTTTGAATATTGTAAAAAGCAATGAAATGCATCTGGCAGCTATTGCGAAAGGCGACAGATCGGGCATTATCATGGAAGTTTTCACAAAGGAACCTGGGCTTCAATTTTACAGTGGAAATTTCATGGAGAGTAAAAACACATTTAAGGGTGGCTCAAAAGACGATTTCAGAACAGCATTTTGTCTGGAAACACAGCATTTCCCGGATTCGCCAAATCAGCCTGCCTTTCCGAGTACAGTTTTAAATCCCGGAGAAAAGTATAATACCAGCACTGTTTATAAATTTTCAATAAAGAAATAGGTGGAAAACAAAGTGGTCTTATCTGAAAAAAGCATTTATTGAATTTAAATTCCGTACTCTATTATTATATTGAGCCTGTTATTAGGATCGCTCCCATTGGGGCTTAAATTCTTAATTAGAACATTTTTTCACCTTATAGATCGTTTTAGCAAATACTGAAAAGCGAAGAACATTTTATTAGATACATATGAACAGAAAACTAAGAATGGGAATGGTTGGCGGAGGAAAGGGAGCCTTTATCGGAGCCATTCACCGCATAGCCGCCAATATGGACGGCATGATAGAACTTGTATGTGGAGCACTCAGTACCAGTCCTGAAAAGGCTGATGAGAGCGGCAAAATGCTGTTCCTTGCTGAGGACAGGACCTATCATAGCTTCGAAGAAATGATCAAAAATGAAAGTCAGCTGCCTGCAGATCAGCGGATGGATTTTCTAACCATAGTAACTCCAAATCATGCCCATTTTGCTCCGGCCATGATGGCTCTCGACCATGGATTTCACGTGGTAATAGATAAACCGATCTCTTTTACTCTTGATGAAGCGAAACAATTAAAGAAAAAGGTAGAAGAAACGGGGCTTCTGTTACTACTTACCCATACCTATGCCGGTTATCCCATGGTGAAGCAGGCTAAGCAAATGGTCAAATCCGGAGAATTGGGTAAGATCAGAAAGATCTTAGTAGAATATCCACAGGGATGGTTAAGCCGTTTATCTGAGAAAGATGGTAACCCTCAGGCCGCCTGGAGAACAGATCCTGAAAGATCTGGTAAAAGCGGTTGTATGGGAGATATTGGAACACATGCAGCCCATCTTGCAGAATATATTAGCGGATTAAAGATCAGTAAACTATGTGCCGATCTTAATATTGTTGTTGATGGTAGGTTATTAGATGATGATGGAAATGTACTTCTTCGATTTGATAATGGAGCCAATGGAGTACTTGTTGCATCGCAAATAGCTGCAGGTGAGGAGAACGCCTTAAGGATCAGAGTTTATGGAGAAAAAGGCGGATTGGAATGGGCACAGCAGGAACCGAACACCTTAATTTTAAAATGGCTGGATGAACCTGCGCAGATCTTAAGGACGGGTGGGCATAATCTTACTAATTATGCTGCTTTCAATAGTCGCACACCAGGCGGACATCCTGAAGGATATCTGGAAGCCTTTGGCAACCTTTACCGGAATTTTGCTTTATGTCTTTCTGCCAGGATCGATGGCTCCACTCCTCCTGAAGAAGCTCTTGATTTCCCATCAGTAGATGAAGGGATCAGAGGAATGGCTTTTATCGACAATGTGGTTAAAAGCAGTTTAAGTAATGAAAAATGGACAAATTTTGAAGTTTAATCTATAGAAAATGACTACAATAAAAGGACCTGGAATATTTCTTGCGCAGTTTTTAGGTGATGAAGCCCCCTTTAACAGCCTGGAATCAATTTGCAAATGGGCAAAAAGCCTCGGATACGCTGGAGTACAGATCCCAACCTGGGATCCGCGTTGCATTGATCTTCAAAAAGCAGCAGAAAGCAAGACCTATGCTGATGAGATCAAAGGATTAGTGAATGAATGTGGTCTGGAGATCACTGAGCTGTCAACTCATTTACAGGGACAGCTAGTAGCAGTAAACCCGGCTTATGATCTTCTTTTTGACGGTTTCGCCCCTGCCTCTGTGCATAATAATCCGAAAGCCCGTACAGAATGGGCCGTTCAGCAATTAAAGTATGGTGCAATGGCTTCCAGAAACATGGGGCTTACTGCTCATGCAACTTTCAGCGGATCTTTGCTTTGGCATACCTGGCATCCATGGCCACAGAGACCAGAAGGACTTGTTGATGCAGGGTTCAAAGAACTAGCAAAAAGGTGGTTACCTATTCTGGATCATTTTGATGAGCATGGAGTTGATGTTTGCTATGAGATCCATCCCGGTGAAGACTTATTTGATGGGGTAACCTATGAAATGTTCCTGGAAAAGGTCAATAACCATCCCAGAGCATGTTTATTATATGACCCATCCCATTTTGTTCTTCAATGCCTTGATTATGTTCAATATATAGACCATTACCACGAAAGAATTAAAGCATTCCATGTGAAAGATGCTGAATTCAACTCAACAGGAAAACAGGGAACATTTGGAGGATACCAGGGCTGGGCAAATCGTGCAGGACGGTATCGCTCTCCGGGAGACGGACAGGTTGATTTCAAAAAAATCTTTAGCAAGCTGACCCAATACGACTTTAAAGGCTGGGCTGTAATGGAATGGGAATGCTGTATCAAGCATCCTGAGGATGGAGCACGTGAAGGTGCAGCCTTTATAAAAGATCATATTATAAGAGTAACAGAAAAGGCCTTTGATGATTTCGCTGGTCGCGGAAGTGACGATGAGTTTAACCGAAAAATTCTGGGCATTTAATTTAATTCACTATTTTTACATTAAAATAAAATATATAATTCATGAAAAAAATAATAGCAATTTTCGGAATCTGCAGCTTAATTTTTGCTTGTACAAGCAGCGAAAAATCAGAAAGCACAGAAGATACAAGTACAGTTGCAGTTGCAGCACCTGTTGATACTACTTCAACAGCAGCAACCGCATCAGTTGGATCAGCAAAAGGAGAACAATTGATCAGTGGATCAGACTGTTTAACTTGTCATAAGGTTGATGCTAAACTTGTGGGTCCATCTTACATTGATGTAGCCAACAAATACGCAGCAACAGACGCAAACATTGAAATGCTTGCAGGCAAAGTAATCAAGGGTGGATCAGGTTCATGGGGCGAAATTCCAATGGCACCACATCCGGCTATCAGCACAGATGATGCAAAAGAGATGATTAAATATATATTATCTCTAAAAACTAATTAATATGAAATATTTCAGCCTGATCATTCTCTCTGCAATTTTGTTTAGCGGTTGCGGATCAAGTAAAAACGGTATGAATAGCTCCTCAAATACTGCATCAAAGGGATGGCAAAAACTATTTGATGGAAAAACAACCGCTGGATGGCATACTTATGGCAAAACTGAAGTTGGCCAGGCATGGAAAGTGAGCGATGGTACCCTGTATCTGGATGCTAAAAATAAAAAAGAAGGACAAGGTGGAGATATTACAACCAACGAAGAATATGGAAATTTCCATCTTAAGCTGGAATGGAAGATCTCTCAAAATGGAAATAGCGGGATAATCTTCTTCGTAAAAGAAGATCTCTCAAAATACCCTTCTTCGTACAATACTGGTCCTGAAATGCAGGTATTGGATAATGATGGCCATGCAGATGGAAAGATCTATAAACACCGCGCCGGAGATCTGTATGATCTGATAGCCAGCAGTTCTGAGCCAGTAAATCCAGTAGGTGAATGGAATCAGGTTGAGATCATCTCCAACAATGGCAAACTCGACTTCAAAATGAACGGTAAAAACATCGTTTCAACTACCATGTGGGATGCTCAATGGAACAGTATGGTTGCCGGAAGTAAGTTCAAAACCATGCCCGGATTTGCTATTTACAAATCAGGTAAGATCGCTCTTCAGGATCATGGAGATGAAGTCTGGTATAGAAATATTGAAATAAAGAAACTTTAAAAATTATTGGTCGACAGTTTGATCAATAATTAGTAAAACAAGTTCAGTAAAAAGCTCAATGATTAGACCTCATTGAGCTTTTTTTATTTAGTAAAATAATGTTTATTAAATGCTATTCTTCAGATCAATTTTTACAAATTCAGGAAGGTGATGTGTAAAATTGAAATTAATCCTATTGAGATTTTCCGCGTGCAAGAATTGGAAGGATCTTCTCAACCTTTCCATTGCGGATCCCATACATGAAATCATACAGGTTAACCACAGGATCGCAGTGTGGAACAATCACTTCAAACTTATCGCCTACATTATATTTCTTGTTTGGATTGATAATTTTTACTGATCCATATTCATCTGAACCTGCATTATAATCAAAATCAGGCTCCCCGATTATTTTTCCATGAGGAACGTTCAGAGTTAAAGCTTTTGCTCCCGAATCAGTTACGTACTTTCCTTCGTTACTATTGTTAATAATGGTGGCCATAACGGTCAAAGAAGGTGCAAAATCATCAAACTCTTTTTCATTATTTTTACCACCAATAACCATATACTGATGATCCATAAACAAATAACTGCCAACCTGAACATCTGTAAATCCGGGAACTTCAGTCATGATATCATAGGTACCTGTACCACCTCCACTAAAAATTTCCGTATTTAATCCAGCCTTTTTCATCAGCTCATAGCTATTAACTACCGGCTCAAATGTCTTTAATGCCTGCTCTCTGCGAGCTTTGAAACCTTCAACGTGCTGTACTGCTCCATCATAAGCAAGGACACCATGAAATTTCAGGTTCGGAGCTTTGTCGACAAATTGAGCAAGTTCCAATGCCGGCTGTCCGTTTCTCACACCCGATCTTTTGATCACATCCAGATCCACCACAACATCAGCAACAATACCAGCAGCCTTTGCAGCATCCTGCAGGTCTCTTGCATTTTGCATGTTATCCACCGCCTGAATAAAGCCCTTGTATTTCTTCCTCAGTTCCATCGCATGCTTGATCTTTGAGGCCGTAACATTTACGCCAGTCATCAATACATTCTGAATACCGTTAACCAGCATCACCTCTGATTCACTAAGCTTAGCAGCACAAACGCCAACAGCACCTGCAGCGATCTGCATTTTTGCAATAGCAGGGCATTTATGTGTTTTAACATGCGGACGAACACCAACACCCGTCCCTTTTAAAGCCGTATGAACTGCTTTAAGGTTCTTCTCCATTTTATCAAGGTCAACACAAAGTGCCGGAGAATCAAGATCCCATTTAGATTTTCCAATATCCGAGACATTTGCCTCATATAAAGTTTCAGCACTTAGAGATGGCGACCACAATGAAGCAGCACCGGCAACAGCAGTGGCCTGCAGGAATTTACGGCGGTTTAGGGAATCAGACATTTTACTGGGTTTTTAGTTTTAGTTTATATTCTAAATTTAAAAAAAATAATGAAAAAAAATCGTATCGACCTACAATAGAGACTAATACAAATCATAAATTCTTTAATGAAAAAAATAAAACATTGAATTGGAATGCAAGCATATGTTAATAAGGTTAAAATAAAACAAAATATGCAAAGGGAATAAACCTCAATACAAACTGATTTTCAACTAATTAACTAAAACGTAACCAGTATCAAATCATTAACATCTATTATTTGGAAGCATACAATAAGCATTACAAAATATCCATGTACCATTATTGATACTTAAAAATTCTGGAATTATATCCGGATCTTTACCGAGAATTATTCTTCTATAGTTCCATTAGCTATTTTAAAACCGATAGTAAACCTTTACTTAAGAGCTATAATGAAGCAGGACTATATCAATCTGGTTATTTGGAAAAGCACAGTGAACTAATTGGGTTTAAAAAATGTCACATGTATTAAAGAATATGAAGCTTGAACAGTCTCAATATAGAATGAACTTAAACTTTCAAAGCACTAATAGATCCCTATTCTTTTAAGTAACAATGAAGCATTAAAGGTTTTGCACTCACCAGCCTTCAGCTTATAATCAAAGTTCATTTCTTCTCCTTCAACTTGAATATCAAAATAATAGTTACGGATGTAATCTGGATATTTTTTTTCCAGCTCTGCGATCTGCAGATCATGTGTAGCCACAATTCCCACCGCATTTTGAGCGATCAGCTTTTCAATAACAGCTTTAGATCCAAGGTATTTATCAACTGAGTTGGTTCCTCTTAACATTTCATCGATCAGAAAATAGATCTTCTCAGTGCTTTCTAACATCTTAAGCAAAGCCTGTAAACGATCAAGTTCCGCCTTGAAAGTAGAGGTGCTTTCATTCAAAGAATCGCGGATTCGCATATAGGTAAAGACAAGCATTCTGCTCACTTCCATTTTACAGGCACAGGAAGGCGCACCGCAAAGAGCAAGAACCGTATTGATCCCCAGAGTTCGTAAAAATGTACTTTTCCCGGCCATATTAGAACCGGTAATAATATCAATCTTCAATTCAGCATTTAAGCTATAATCATTATTTACCCTTACCTGTGATGGGATCAAAGGGTGACCAATATCTTCAGCTTTCAGAGTATAATGTTCACCCTCATTGATACCAGCAAAACACCATTCAGGATAATTGGTCTTTAAGCTACTCAGACTGATCAATGCTTCAAATGTGGCAATGACATCAAATGCCTGTTTTAAATTGTCATGATTATCCTTTTTCCAATCTTCAATAGCAAAGATCTGACGGATATTCCATAACATAATGGCATTGAGAATTGCACCAACCCCGGTCTGCCCGAATGTAAGATGGCTTATCAGAAGTGAAAATCGTTTAATCTGCTCAGAAAGCTTCCCATTATTATTATCCTTCAGATCAGCAGACAGATTTTCACTTAACGGAGATTTCCATTCTTCATCTCTCACCGCTGAAATAGCTTCAGAAAAATGATCGAGGATCCTGCTCATTTTGCCAATCATACTATCTGTTTTTGCAATCCTTGCATCATAGTTTTGCATAAGGGTCAGATTGACAACCAGGAGTACCAGCAGAGCAATTAGTAATGATGGGACAAACCAGGCTCCGATGGCTACTATTGAAAATAACCAGGGAATCCAGCGAACGTATTTTTTAATCCAGGATCCTGACTCTTCCGGGGCGGTTTTTAAATACCTGAATAATTCTTTGACCTGATCTTCAGATGAATTATTAGAGAACAGTAATACTGCCTGAAAATGGTGTTTCCAGCTTAATTTTGAATCGAGCTCGAATAGGAGTATTTGTCTTTCTCTGATTTCACTCACTGTAGCAGGCTTCATGAGCCAGCCGGCTAATTTGAAATTACCTGATACAGTAGCACAGCGATTCATCATCTCAAAAAGAGATCCTTTTCCGAAAATATCCAGATCGGATGTATACGGGTGAAGATCATCTGCATAAACCGAACCATCAGGATATAAATTTGACTTTCTTTCAAGGCTGTTAAGTTCATTGGCATGAACATCTCCCAGATTTCTGAAATAATTCATTTGCTTCTGAAACATACTTTGTTTGGAAACAAGCCAGGCAAAGCCAAGAATAAAGATAGGAACGATTAAGAACGACAACCAGATCAGTTCATATTTAATGGATTGATAGAACAGGATAATACCTGCTGCTAAAGCAAAAAGGCGCATAAAGGAATAGATATTGATCTTCCGATCAAGTCTTATTATTTCTTCATCACATTTGGCCTTATTTGCCCTGTAATAGTCACTTATCTGCTCTTGCATGCTTAATTTAATGGTTTATTCCAGTTCATGCTTGACTCAGGCATACGGGAACAGCTTAAATACTATTCAGCCATGATCAGAAAATAGTTCTTCTTTCCCTTTTGAGCTACCAGAAATTTACCATTGATCAGATTTTCTGTATTTAGGATCAGAGCAGGATCGGCTATTTTTTCCTTGTTGATGGAAACTCCTCCCCCACTGATCATTTTGCGAGCTTCTCCCTTGGATGGGAATACCGTAGTTTTTTCTGCCAGCAGATCGGTCGCATTTATACCTGCTGAAAATTCATCTTTACTAATAGTGAATTGAGGTAAGCCTTCAAATACTTCCAGCACATCTTCTTTGCTTAAGGAATTTAAAAACTCCAAAGAACCATTCCCAAATAAGAAATCAGAAGTTTTCAGGGCCGTTTGAAGTGCATCAAAAGAATGGGTACGAACTGTAATTTCTTCGGCAAGCGCCTTCTGAAGAATCCTTAAATGCGGGGCAAGGTCATGCTCTTTTTCAAGTTCCTCAATTTCAGCCTGCGATTTAAGTGTAAATATCCTGATCCAACTTTTTGCATCTGAATCAGTAGTATTTAACCAAAACTGGTAGAATTTATATGGAGATGTTTTGGCAGGATCCAGCCATACCGCACCGCTCTCAGTTTTGCCGAATTTGGTACCATCAGCCTTTTTGATCAATTGAGTAGTGATAGCAAATGCATTACCAGCAGCCTTCCGGCGAATCAATTCTGTTCCGGTAACGATATTACCCCACTGGTCTGAACCGCCCATTTGTACCTGACAATTCTTTTCTTTCCATAAATAGTAAAAGTCATAACCCTGAACCAGCTGATAACTGAATTCTGTGAAAGACATACCAGTTTCACCTTCCAAACGCTTCTTAACAGAATCCTTAGCCATCATATAATTGACTGTCAGGTGTTTACCTACATCACGAATAAAATCAAGGAAAGTGAAGTTTTTAAACCAGTCATAATTATTAACCATTTCTGCGCTGTTGGGACCGCTGTTGAAATCAAGAAACTTCTTCAGCTGATCTTCAAGGCATTTCACATTATGATTCAATACATCCTCAGAAAGCAGATTACGTTCTGCCGACTTCCCGGAAGGGTCACCTACCATACCTGTTGCACCACCGACAAGAGCTACAGGCTTATGCCCTGCTCTCTGAAAATGAATGAGGGTCATGATCTGAGTCAGGTGCCCTACATGTAATGAATCTGCTGTTGGATCAAAACCTATATACCCGGAGGTCATATGTTTATTCAGTTCTTCCTCAGTACCGGGCATTATATCGTGCAGCATTCCCCGCCAGCGTAATTCTTCTACAAAGTTCATTTTATCTTAAGGATCATTAGAACTGCAAATATAACAGAATTGATAAAACCACTGCATCGCAAATATTTTCGTATTTTTATGCTAATGCTAACCAAGCCGGAAGATATGCTAAGCATATCTTCCAAAATAACAAAAAATGAATTTCCTATCTCACTTTTACTTTGACAGACATAGCGAAGACCCACACCTGGTGCTGGGTACGGTTTTGCCGGATCTGGTAAAAAATGCAAGAAAGGACTGGAATATGCACCCGGAAAAAAAAACAGAATTATTTACAAGCGATATTGAAAACTCTATTCTTAATGGCTGGAAGAGACACCTCGCAGTTGACCGCCATTTTCATAATTCAGGTTTCTTTTTTGAGCACACCAGAGCAATACGGGAGCGCATTGCACCCGCTTTACATAATTCAGTTGTAAGGCCTTCATTTTTAGCGCATATTTCGCTGGAGCTCATGCTCGACAGCACACTTCTGACCGAAAATCACATCGTAGCCGAAGATCTTTACATACATCTGCGACAAGCGGACAGAGTGGGCATGAACCGATTTTTTGAACTAAATAATATGGATGATACAGACCATTTTTTTAAGTTCTTTGATAAATTCATCCAGGCAAATTACCTGAATAGTTATCGCGAAAGCCATAACATGATGTATGCATTGAACCGGATCTGCATGCGCATCTGGAAGGATCCCCTAAATGAAAGTCAGATGCAGAACCTTTCTTTGATCCTGAGTGAATACCATGAAAAGCTACAGGATAATTACATGGAAATATTTGACGAAATTTCACTGATAATTGACAATTCATAGTGTAATTTGAGAATGGCTGTTGAATAATGCATTAAAACAATTATTTAATCCAAATACAGATCAATTTAAGGCAATTCTCAACTGTCTTTACAATTGTCAATTGAAAAAATTATCTTCGCTACATGTCACTTTTTGAAATTAAAGAACGTATTGAGAGCCTCGTAAAAGAGCTGAATGAGCATAATTACAAATATTATGTTTTGGCTCAACCCGCAATTACAGATTTTGAATACGATAAAAAGCTGGAAGAACTTGCGAAGTTGGAGAAGGAATATCCGGAATATCTTGACCCTGACTCCCCTACCATTAAGGTTGGTGGTTATATTACTAAAGAATTCCAGACTGTTAAGCATAAGTGGCCCATGCTCTCGCTTGGTAACACATATAATGAACAAGATCTGAAGGACTTTGATGAAAGGGTACGAAAAGCCATAGGTGATGATTTCGAGTATGTATGTGAATTGAAGTTCGATGGACTTTCTATTAGCCTTAGCTATGAGAATGGAAAGATGCTGCGGGCGGTAACCCGTGGTGATGGTACTCAGGGAGATGACGTAACAAATAATGTTAAAACCATCCGCAGTATCCCAAAAGATATAAAGGCTTTAGGATATCCTGATTCATTTGATATACGTGGTGAAGTCTTCATGCACCGTGCGGCCTTCGAAAGGCTTAATAATGAACGTATTGAGAACAATGAAATTGCTTTTGCAAATCCAAGAAACTTCGCCTCAGGAACCTTGAAGATGCAGGATTCAACAGAGGTGGCAAAAAGGCCACTGGATTGCTTTCTATATTTTTTATACACTGAGAAACATAGCTTTAACACCCATTGGGAAAGCCTGGAGGCTGTTAAAAAATGGGGCTTTCATGTCTGCGAGCATACTAAATTATGCAGGAACATGGATAATGTTCTGGAATTTATCCAATATTGGGAAGAGCACCGCTTTGGTTTAAGTTATGAAATTGATGGTATTGTTATCAAGGTTAACAATCTAAGTCAGCAACAGGAACTCGGGTTTACAGCAAAATCACCCCGATGGGCCATTTCCTATAAATATAAAGCCCAGGAAGTTGAGACCATACTTGAAAAGGTCAGTTACCAGGTAGGCCGAACTGGAGCTGTAACTCCTGTAGCGAATCTTAAACCTGTACTTTTAGCTGGCACGACTGTAAAAAGGGCAACACTTCACAATGCCAATGAGATCAAACGCCTGGATCTCCATGAAGGCGATACAGTATTGGTGGAGAAAGGAGGAGAAATTATTCCTAAAATAATTGCAGTAAATACCGGAAAACGTGATAATTCTGCATTAAGAGTCATCTATCCTGAGGTATGCCCGGAATGCAAAACTCCCCTTATCCGCAAAGAAGGAGAAGCTGTTCATTATTGTCCGAACGATGAAGGCTGCCCACCGCAGATCATTGGCAAAATGCAGCATTTTATTGGACGAAAAGCAATGAACATAGATGGATTAGGAGATGAAACCATCGAAGCTTTTTACAAAAGAGGGTTTATTGAGCACATCAGTGATCTGTATACACTTTATAAAAAGGAAGACCTCCTAAAACAGATCGATCGCTTTGGTGAAAAATCTATCAGCAATATGCTTGAAGGCATTGAGAAATCAAAGCAGATGCCTTTTGAAAAGGTTCTCTTCGGACTAGGTATCCGGTATGTAGGTGAAACTGTCGCTAAAAAACTTGCCGCATATTTTAAGAATATTGACAGTCTGATGAATGCGAATTTTGAAGAGTTAAAAGCAGTGGATGAAATAGGCGAGCGTATTGCAGAAAGCCTGATCGAATATTTTAAGGAACCACGACATAGAGAACAGATAGAATTGCTCAGGAGTTATGGTTTACAATTCGAGTCAGTACAGAATACTGTTCAATTAGAAAGCACTAAACTTGAAGGAAAATCATTTATTATCTCGGGAGTGTTTGAAAATTACAGTCGGGATGAATTAAAAGATATTATTGAAGCAAATGGTGGAAAAATACTTAGCAGTATTTCAGCTAAGTTAAATTTTCTGGTTGCCGGTGATAATATGGGGCCCGCAAAACTTGAAAAAGCGACAAAACTTCAAATTCCAATCATTTCGGACGATGATTTAATTAATATGTTGCAATAATTTTGATAGAATAGTCCATTATTTAAAAAATTGTTTCATAATTGGCCCTTTTCCGCTTAAATTCGCAAAAGAACAGTTTGAGTAAATAAAAATACAATGAATAAATTTCATGGAACCGGAGTAGCTATTATTACTCCTTTCAAATCAGATGGATCTGTTGATCATACTGCCCTCAAAACTGTGATTGATCATATCATCAACGGCGGAGCAGAATATATTGTCTCTTTAGGCACTACCGGAGAAGCAGCAACATTGGACAGTGATGAAAAAAAGGCTGTTTGGGAAACTACAGTATCCCATGTTAATGGAAGAGTAAGTCTTGTTGCAGGCATAGGAGGGAATAATACATCAGAGGTGTTGAAAGATCTGAAAAAGTTCGATTCCAATGGATTCGATGCAGTACTTTCTGTTTGCCCATATTATAATAAACCTACCCAGGAAGGAATTTATCAGCATTACAAAGCTGTTGCTGATAATAGTTCCCTTCCGATCATTCTCTACAATGTTCCGGGTAGAACGGGAGTTAACATGACTGCTGAAACTACGCTTCGCTTAGCCCATGATCATAAAAACATCATTGCTATGAAAGAGGCATCGGGCAATTTCGAACAATTTAACAAGATCATAAAAGATAAGCCTGAAGACTTTCTGTTCATTTCAGGTGATGACCCAATAACATTACCATTGATCGCGATGGGTGCAGCAGGTGTTATATCTGTTATCGGGAATGCCCTTCCTGGTATATTTTCAACGATGGTTCGCATGTGCCTGGATGGTAAATTTATTGAGGCACAGCCACTTCATCATAGCCTGACAGAGATTACATCTTTATGTTTTGTGGAGGGAAATCCCGGTGGAGTAAAATCAGCTATGAAACTATTAGGTATTTGTGGTGACACCATGCGATTACCACTGGTCAATATTAGTGAGGGTACCGAAAACCAGATAAGAGCTAAACTTGAGCAATTAAATTTGCTGTAAAATAAAGAAGGCCCGCTTTCAATAGCGGGCCTTCTTTATCAGGGAAGAAAATTATTTCTTAGCTGCTTTCGCTGCTTCTTTATTCTTCATTTCCTGTACTTCAAGACGGATAGCTTGAGCCAGGTTTTTCAAGTCTTGCATTCCTTTTCTAACACGGGTACCAGCTGCGCTGTTAGCCTTGTTATAAAACTTGTCTGCATCTGCTTCTAAAGACTCGAATAAATTTTTTGCTTCAGTGAATTTTTTCATGATTTTACTCTTTTAGTTTAAGGTTAGTAACGTTATCTATTAGCTAATTTATAATGTTTTTTTTAAATAATGAATAATTGAAAAAAATAAAATCATGCGATTTTGGCGTTTTTTTCCACATTCAGGGCAGTTATTCACAAAAACTACAATATTTTAAAAGCTAAAATATTCTGATTCAGCAAATTACAAATTATTGTAAAAAAAATATGCCATCAGAGGCTATCTGAGGGCATATTTTATAGTTTAAAATTGAGTTTTATTACTCATTTTTATTTATGCATCTAAAAGGCTTTTTTCCTTATAATGTCCTTTTTTAAGTTTCACAGCGAGTTCACTATAAGCATCAAGCGTACGGTTTACATCTTCAATTGTATGAAGGGCTGTAGGGATGAGACGAAGCATGATCAAACCCTTCGGAATAACCGGGTAAACCACAATAGAACAGAAGATACCATAGTTCTCTCTTAGATCCATGGTAATGGCTGTAGCCTCCTGAAGTTCGCCTTCAAGGAACACGGGAGTCACCATGGTATTTGTTACACCAATATCAAATCCCCTTTCTTTAAGACCATTCTGAAGGCTTGTAGCTATAAACCAAAGTTTCTCTCTAAGTTCAGGCTGGCTCTTTAACAGTTCAAGCCTTTTACGCAGACCAACAACCATTGGCATTGGCAGTGATTTTGCAAAGATCTGAGAACGCATATTGTACCGAAGGAAATTGGTGATTTCCTCAGTTGAAGCTATAAAAGCTCCAATACCAGCCATTGATTTAGCAAAGGTTCCAAAATATATATCGACCTCTTCAATACAATTCTGTGCTTCATGAGTTCCGGCACCGGTATCACCCATAGTACCAAAACCATGTGCATCATCAATTAAAAGGCGGAAGCTGAATTTCTTTTTAAGTTCAACGATCTCTTTCAATTTACCCTGAGCGCCTGACATACCGAATACACCTTCAGTAATTACAAGTATTGCTCCACCGGTATTTTCAACCCATCTTGTTGCCCTCTCTAATTGTTTTTCCAGGCTTTCCATATCATTATGGGTATAAACGAAACGTTTACCCTGATGAAGACGAACACCATCAATGATACAGGCATGTGACTCTGCATCATAAACAATAACATCATGTCTGTCAACCAATGCATCGATTGCCGACATAATTCCCTGATAACCAAAATTCAAAAGAAATGCATCCTGCTTTCCTACAAAGTCTGCAAGTTCTCTTTCTAAAGCCTCATGATTATTTGAGTTACCTGACATCATTCGGGCACCCATCGGATAAGCAAGACCAAATTCTGTGGCCCCTTCTATATCTGCTTTACGAACTTCCGGATGATTTGCAAGTCCGAGGTAATTGTTAAGACTCCAAACCAGGTGCTCCTTACCTCTGAACATCATATGTGGAGCTATTTCACCCTCTAATTTAGGAAAAGAGAAATAACCATGAGCCATTTTCTGGTGCTGGCCCAGAGGTCCCATATTTTTCGAAATTTTATCAAATAAATCCAATTTTTATAATTTTATTGTTAACGTTTATTTCGCGCAAAGTTAAGATTTAGCAGTCTGATTATCAAAAGCTAATTAAGACTAATACAAATTGTATGCCTCAAACCAAAAAGGCCTGAATCCAGGGGATAAAGGCCTTTTTTAATAATATAAAACCTTTCCTTAATCTACGTTGTCGTGCAGGAAGGAATTGTTAGGCCTGATCTCAGTGACACCTTCATCATTACTTAACGTAAATCTGGATACCTGTGATTCAGAAGAATGTGGCACATCATGCAAAGACATTTGCTTGCGTTTGTAAGCCGGCTCATTCTCAAGTTCCTGCAGTCCATTCGTAGTACGTAACTTCATACTCAGGTCTTTCAGGCGCAGGATCCTTTCTTTAGACTTGCGTAACTGCTCTTCAATTGACTCGTCCGTTTTATTTTCATCCGGATTATGCCAAGCCATAGGAATTTCTTCTGGTTGAACTTCAGCAACAATTTCCTCTTCTACTATTTGCTTTGCTTCTTCAAAGTTATCTTCAGTTTTAATCTCGAACTCAAAGGATTTCTCAACATGTACTAAATCTAACGGAATTTCATCATTCAAGGTATGGCGTACATACTCTGATTCAGAAGCTTTTTCTTCCTCTACTTTTGGAGTACTATGAAAATAACCTGCAAAAAGATCTACCTGACTTTCTTCTACAGACTTAAGAACAGGCTCATTGATCTCTTCTTTTTTAAATTCCATAAAGGTATTAGCCTGAACAGGCTTAACCATTGGAGCTAATTCCGGAGTCAATAGAGACACTTTACGAACCTGACTCTTCTCAACTTCGCGCTCTTCCTTAGTTTGAAAACCAGTAGCTATGATCGTTACCGAGATCTTCTCACCTAGTCCTTCATCTGTACAGTTACCCCAAATCAGATCCGCAGCTAAGCCTGCTTCCTGCTGAATAAAATCTGTGATGATGCTAACCTCATCCATGGTTACTTCTTTATCTCCGGAGCTGATATTCAAAAGAATATAACGTGCCCCTTCAATTTCATTATCTTTCAGCAATGGAGATGCCAATGCACCTTCAACTGCTCTCAAAGCACGATTTTCACCTTCAGCAGCATAACTTCCCATAATGGCAACTCCGCTTTCTTTCATCACGGTGCGCACATCTTTAAAGTCAACGTTTATATATCCCGGAATAGTGATGATCTCAGCAATTCCTTTTGCTGCCGTTGTTAATATATTATCAGCCTGTGCAAAAGCAGATCCAAGGGTCAGGTTACCGAATATTTCCCTTAAGCGGTCATTCGATATAACCAGGTATGAATCAACATATTTCTTGAATTCCTCTAAGCCTTCTTCAGCCTGATTCTTCCTGCGCTTACCTTCAAAAGAAAAAGGAGTGGTAATAATACCAACAGTAAGAATATCCAGTTCTTTTGCTGCTTTGGCAATGATCGGACTGGCACCTGTTCCGGTACCACCACCCATTCCGGCAGTAATGAAAAGCATCTTGGTGTTGGAACCAAGCATTCGCTTGATATCATCAATATTTTCAATGGCCGAATTTTTCCCTACCTCAGGAATCGAGCCGGCACCCATACCTTCAGTTAAACTTGCACCAAGCTGAACCTTATTTGGTATCGGACTAAGTTCAAGTGCCTGAGCATCGGTATTACAAATAATGAAATCAACACCAGTGATTCCCTGACGGTACATATGATTCACAGCGTTACCGCCGCCGCCACCAACACCAATTACCTTGATGATCGATGACTTTTCTTTTAACATTTCAAACTGCATATCCTTAATTATCAGTTGAGTAAATCTTGTTCATTCTTAGACAGTTTATACTGTAATATTAGCTATTTATCCACATAGGTTTTCCACAATTGTTAGAATGTGGGAAACTCCCGAATTGTGGATAATTACCGGATGTAATCTTCGTCCTTGATATCATCCTTGATGAATTTCGCACCTGATTGCAGGATCCGTTCAAACAATCCCTGTCCTTTTTTAGGCTTATCGGCGACAACAATTTTTTCTATTTTAACACTGCCATTTACTTTAGAATCTTCCACAAGTTCTGCCTTCTGGATACCCTTGATCAGGAGGCCAATACCAGTAGCGTACATCGGACTTTTTAATTCATCGTAAACATTCTTAGGCAGCACGTCATTTTTAGCCAGATGCTCATTTGGATAACCTATACGACTGTCTAAACCGGTTACAAATTCAACAAGCTGAGGTAAATGCTTTAACTGTGCTCCACCACCTGTGATCACGATTCCTGCGATCAGCTTCTTTTCATACCCGGAAGACTTGATCTCGTAATAAACGTGTTCAATGATCTCTTCCATCCTCGCCTGAATAACGTAAGCCAGATTTTTTACAGATATCTCCTTTGGTTCTCTTCCTCTAAGACCAGGAACACAAATGATCTCATTCTCCTTATTCTCATCTGCAAGTGCAGATCCAAAACGCGTTTTCAGTAATTCTGCCTGATTACGCATTACGGAACAACCCTCACGTATATCTTCGGTAACACTGTTTCCACCAAAAGGGATCACCGCTGTATGGCGGATGATACCTTCATGAAAAATAGCCAGATCAGTAGTACCGCCACCTATATCTACCAGAACAACACCAGCTTCTTTTTCTTCATCACTTAACACCGACTCAGATGAAGCTAAAGGCTCAAGAATCAGTTCCTGAGTTTCAAGTCCGGCATTACCAACACATTTCAGAATGTTCTTCACCGCACTAACATGACCAGAGATGATATGGAAATTTGCTTCAAGTCGTACTCCGGCCATACCGATGGGATCTTTTACTCCAGGCTCATTATCAACAGTAAACTCCTGAGGCAACACATGGATGATCTCTTCACCAGGAGGCATAAGCAATTTGTACATATCCTCGATCAGCTTGTCGATATCCTTACGCTGGATCTCGGTGTTCAACTCCTTACGGGTCAGAATTCCGCGGTGCTGAAGGCTTTTAATATGCTGGCCTGCGATACCGACATTAACGATCTTTACATCTACATTGGACTGTGCGCTGGCTTCTTCCACAGCTAACATGATAGCCTGAACAGTTTTCTGAATATTGGAAACCACCCCGCGGGTCACCCCTGCCGATTCGGCTTTACCCATACCCAAAATTTCAATCTTACCATGTTCGCTTCTACGTCCCACAGTAACGCAGATTTTAGTTGTTCCGATATCGAGACCGACAACAATTGGTGAATTTTTGGCTGAAGCTGAGTTAATTTGATCCATATGCTTATTATTAATTTTTTGTTGATTCCTGACTTTCTAATTTTAAACTATCGGCAAGCGGCAGACTGATTACCGTAGTTATTTTATTTGTATCGATGATGTTCTTTTCACAAACTATCTGATTGGCATATTTCAGATTGATGGTTTTGTAGGTATCCCAACCCACTTTTGGCATTGCCTTCTTATAAAATACAAGCAGATTTCTGAACTTGGTCTGTAATGAATCAGCATCTCCAAAAATGATCTTATGATCTCCAACCCGCGGTACCAGTTCAATGTCTCCATTCAGATTCACAAAGACCTGCTCGATCTGATTATCCCAAAGCGTATCTGCCTTAATAAACAGGGCCATCCGATACAGATCTTTTGCGAGTTTAGAGCTTAGGGTATCAACCTTGCCTGAAAAGTCTTCATCGATAAAACCATTTGCCACTAATACCTTCGCTGTAAAATTTTCAGAAAGCGGCATTTTCAGTCCGTTTCCATCGATATAATAATGAAGATTAGCCATGTTGATCACCCTTAATAGAGGCTCTCTTTGTCTTATCTGAACATGTACAATACCATCCATATCAGCGTAAACCTTGGCGAATTCAATAAATGGATTATTCTTAAGCGTATTTTCCAGTTTATGAATATTAATATCATTGAGATCCCTTCCAACCAGTGCGCCGCCTGCTTCCAAAAGGATCCTGTCAACCTCATCGCGCTCAATAAAATTATAGCGCCCGGGAAGGATCACTTTTACATCCTTACATTTCTGATCTCCCTTTTTTACTTCAATAAAACTCATTAACAGGACAAGTCCACTCAGGCTGACAAGCCAGAGGAAACCATATAAAATACCCTTCCAGTTAATTCGTTTAAGCATTCTGAAGTATTGTTTTCAAAGGTTCTATCAATGTGTCAATATCTCCTGCACCAACTGTTAACAGTAATTCAGGCTTATTGGCACGTATATATTCTATCGCATCCTGTTTACTCAGGTTCTGCTTTGATTCATTCTTAACTTTATCCAATATCATGGCCGAAGTAACTCCTTCAATAGGCAATTCTCTGGCCGGGTAAATATCCAGCATGACCAGGTCATCGATCATACTCAGAACCTCAGCAAAGCCATCCGCAAAATCTCTGGTACGGGTAAATAAATGAGGTTGAAAAATAGCTGTCAGCTTTTTATCCGGGTATAAACTTTTCACGGCTTTAATACAGGCTCTTAACTCTTCCGGATGATGTGCATAATCATCAATATAAACGTGATTTGCATCCTTCACTACGTATTCAAACCTGCGTTTTACACCCAAAAAACTTGCCAGAGCCTTACGGATCTTATCCGCTTCAATTCCTAAATGCAAGGCAACTTCAATAGCAGCAACAGCATTTTCAATATTGTGAAGTCCGGGTAAGCCCAGCTGAATATTTTCAATGACCAGGTTACCGTTCTTAAAATCAAAGTAGAAACTACCGTCCTGAATACGAACATTCACAGCTTGTATATCAGCTACGACATTAGCGGAATAGGTTTTTCCTCCACTCAGGTCTAGTCCTTTCCTGTAGATAAGCCTTCCACCCTCTTTAAGCTGGGATGTGAATTGCTTAAACGATTCAACCAGATGTGATTTATCACCGTAGATATCCAGATGATCAGCATCCATAGACGTTACAATAGCAATATCAGGATGAAGAGTCAGGAAAGAGCGGTCATATTCATCCGCTTCAACTACCATAGTATTATTTTCTCCGAAGAGTACATTTGAGTTATAATTGGATGCAATTCCGCCAAGAAAGGCAGAACAATCGTATCCGCTATCCTTAAGAACATGTGCAATGATACTGGAAGTAGTGGTTTTGCCATGAGTACCTGCCACGGCAATGGTATACATACCCTTACTGATAATACCCAGCACTTCTGACCGCTTCTTCATGGTGAATCCACCATTCTTGAAATAATTCAGAATCCTGGAATTTGAAGGTATAGCTGGTGTATAAATAATCAATGTATTGGGGTCCTTTTCCTGGAAACTAACTTTAATATTATCTTCATCATCCAGAAAAACAACTGGAATACCTTCATTCATTAACTTCTCTGTAAGTGGAGTACCCGTTTTATCATACCCGCAAACCACACATCCACGCTTTTTAAAATATCGTGCAAGGCCACTCATACCGATTCCACCGATACCTACTAAATAAACCCTCTGTATATTCTCCAGTTCCATAGTATAAGCTATCTATTTTGCTAATTTCAATACTTCTTCCGCTATAATTTTGTCTGCATCAGGCAATTCCATTTTACCTATGTTATCAGCCAATTCCTTACACTTATTCTTGTTTTCAATCAGAAGCAGCGCAATATCAAGCAGCTCAAGTTCTGCCATATTATCTCCAACAAGGATGGCAGCATCTTTCTCAACCAGTGCCAGTGCATTCTTTGTCTGATGATCTTCTGCCACATTTGGTGATGGAACCAGGATGACCGGTTTCTTCACTGCGCATAATTCAGCAATTGTTCCGGCACCTGCCCTTGAGATCACCAGGTCACATGCCGCATAGGCCAGATCCATTCGATGTAAAAATTCAAGCACTTTAATATTGGGATGTTCTTTTCCTGCCAATTGTTCTGTGACTGACTTATAATAATATTTACCAGTTTGCCATATCAACTGCACATCTGCCGCGATGATCTTATCCATGCCGGCAAGCACGCTTTTATTCAAAGTACCTGAACCAAGACTGCCTCCGGTCACGAGAATCGTTTTCTTAAGAGGTGACAGGCTTAAAAGTTCAGCCGCAGCAAATCGTTTATTTTCAATATCGACAGCTTCCTTCCTTATCGGATTCCCGGTGATCAGTATCTTGTCTTTAGGAAAGAACTTATCCATTCCTGCAAAAGCCACACAGATCACTGAAGCACCCTTACCAAGCCATTTGTTTGTGATACCTGCAAAAGAGTTCTGCTCCTGAATCAGATAGGGAATCTTCATCTGAGAGGCTGCATATAACAATGGTCCTGATGCATAACCACCAACCCCTACTGCTACATCGGGCTTAAAATCCTTAATGATTTCTCTGGCTTTTAATACACTACTGAAAAGCTTGAATGGCAGCAGTACATTCTTTAAAAGAGAACCACGCTGAAATCCCTGAATATCTAAACCAATTATTTTATAACCAGCCGCCGGAACTTTTTCCATCTCCATTCGTCCATTGGCACCGACAAAAAGGATCTCCGTTTCCGGGTCGATCTTTTTCAATGCATTAGCAATTGCAATAGCCGGGAAAATATGCCCGCCAGTGCCGCCTCCGCTTATGATTACTCTTTTTGCCATTTTATATTTATTACACAGGTTTTAATACCCTTTTTATAAAGTTTACTAAGCCAATGCCGATATCTCACCAACAATCACCTTTTCCTGACTTTTTTCCTTCTTTTCATCATTATCTCTGCTAACACTAAGTATGATCCCGAAGGCTACACTTGTAAACAGGATTGAAGTTCCACCCATACTCACCAGGGGAAGCGGAACACCGGTTACCGGCCCCAATCCAACAGCCACGGCCATATTGGCAAAGGCTTGAATGGTTAAGCTAAAACTTAATCCTGCTGCCAGCAATGCCCCAAACGCCTTGGGGCTTTGCGTCACAATCAAAACGCATCGATAAAGAAATACCAGATACAGAAGTACTAGCCCAACGCCACCAATCATGCCATATTCTTCAATAATCAGTGCGAACACAAAATCTGAATATGGGTGAGGCAAATAATTTCTTTGAGTACTGTTTCCGGGACCTTTCCCAAATACTCCACCTGTTGCAATGGCAATTTTAGCCTGATTTGCCTGGAACGACTTATCAGGGTTAGCCTTTTCAGGATGCAAAAATGTTTCGATCCTTGAGATATAGGTTTTACGCCGCGGACCAAGCAGCATTACTCCACTCAACAGAATGAGTCCGGCGAGACATACAATCGATATCTGCTTAATACTTATCCGGCCAATGATCAGCAGAAGGATACTCACACCAAATAACATTAAGGCAGTTGAAAGATTAGCCAATGCAATCAATACAAACACCCCGCAAACCGAACCCATGATAGGGAGGAATGCCTTTTTAACATCCTTAATATTTTCCTGTTTCCTGCTCAGGCTCCTTGCCAAAAAGGTGATCAGGGCAAGTTTGGCAAGATCCGAGGTTTGGAAAGTTTGATTGATGATCGGAATTGTAACCCAGCGACTTGCCTCATTCACGTTAGCTCCGAAAAGTAAGGTATATGCTAAAAGAGGAATAGTAATAACCATCAAAATTTTGCTGATACCCGCATAGTACCGGTAATCCAGAAGATGAGAAAAGTACATTAAAGCAATACCTCCTATGATCATAACAAGGTGCTTGATCAGAAACTGCTCGCTGGCAACTCCTTTTTTATAGGCAAGAGTTCCGGTAGCACTGTATACAGCCAAAAGCGACCATACTGATAGTAAGATCACAATGAGCCAGATCCAGCGATCTCCCTTTGTTTTGCTTATTAGTCTTTCCATTATTTAGTTGTCTGTTATCAGTTGTCTGTTGTCTGTTATTAGTTGGTTAGTTGGTTAGTAAACACTAACATACTCCACTTTCCGTTATTAAAGCTCTTTTACAGCCTTCTTAAACTGGTTTCCCCTGTCTTCATAATTTTTAAACAGGTCGAAACTTGCACAGGCAGGCGATAAGAGTACCGTATTTCCTTTTGTCGCTAAATGATAGGCGATCTGTACCGCCTCGTTTGCTGAAAATGTATTTACGATCACTTCCACATCATCTTCAAATGCTTCATGAATTCGCTTATTATCCTTACCAAGACAGACAATAGCTTTCACTTTCGATTTTACCAGATCTTTAAGCATGTCATAATCATTGCCTTTATCCACCCCACCAAGGATAAGAACAACTTCTCCCGGCATACTTTCAAGCGCATACCAGGTAGAATTCACATTAGTAGCCTTAGAATCATTGATAAAATCAATTCCGGAGATACGAGCCACATGTTCAAGCCTGTGCTCAATGTTTGTAAAACTTCCCATGCTCTCGCGAATGGTTTCATTTCTTAATTCAAGCACTTTTGCAACTATGCCCGAAGCCATAGAATTGTAAATGTTGTGCTTGCCCTGAAGAGCTAGATCTTTAATTGACATAGTAAATGATTCTTGGTTTTTGTGGTGTAGGTTAATTATGATCTGGTCATCCTGCAAATAGGCTCCATTATCAAGAGCTTTCTCAATGGAAAACGGATAGGTATCGGCGTTGATCTGATGTTTTAAAAGTCCCTTCTGAATTTCCGCATCATCGGCACAATAAATAAATACATCTCCCGGCTTTTGATTTTGAATGATCCTGAATTTGGAATCAGCATAATTCTCCATTTTATAGTCGTACCTGTCTAAATGATCAGGTGTAATATTCAGTAATACAGCAATATCAGCCCTGAACTGATACATATTATCAAGCATAAAGCTGCTGATCTCCAAAACATAGAAATCAAAATTTTCGAATGCTACCTGCCGTGCAAAGCTCTTGCCAATATTCCCGGCAAGGCCTATATTCAGCCCTGCGTTCTTCAGGATATGGTAGGTCAGCATTGTAGTTGTCGACTTTCCGTTGGAACCCGTAATACAGATCATCTTTGCATTGGAGTAACGCCCTGCAAACTCGATTTCAGATAGAATTGGAATGTTCTTTTCTGTCAATTTCTTAATGATCGGTGCCTTATCAGGAATTCCCGGACTCTTTACAACCTCGGAGGCTTTTAAAATACGTTCTTCAGAATGGCCATTTTCTTCAAATGAGATAGCAGCATTCTCCAGGTCTTTCTTATAGTGATCCGCAATAGGACCAAAATCTGAAACGAACACTTCAAAACCTTCCTTCTGCGCCAATAAGGCTGCACCAACTCCGCTTTCGCCGGCTCCAAGAATAACTATATATCTCTTTTCGCCCATTACCTTAGCTTTAAAGTCACAATGGTTAAAATAGCCAGCATAATTCCAACGATCCAGAACCGGGTTACGATCTTGGCCTCATGATATCCTTTTTTCTGATAATGATGGTGCAGTGGCGACATCAGAAAAATACGGCGTCCTTCTCCGAACTTCTTTTTTGTGTATTTAAAATAAGAGACCTGCATGATCACCGAAAGATTCTCAACCAGGAATACTCCGCATAGCACAGGGATAAGGAGTTCCTTCCTGATCATGATCGCAAAAGCAGCGATGATCCCACCGATAGCGAGGCTACCGGTATCTCCCATAAATACCTGGGCAGGATAAGAGTTATACCATAAAAATCCTACACAAGCTCCTACAAAGGCACCAGCAAAGATCACCAGCTCTCCTGAATAGGGGATGTACATAATATTGAGGTAATCGGCGAAAATGGTATTTCCCGAAACATAAGCCAGTATGGCCAGCGTAATACCAATTATAGCCGATGTGCCTGTTGCTAATCCATCGATGCCATCCGTGAGATTTGCACCATTTGAAACCGCTGTGACAATAACGATAACAAACAGCAGGAAAACAACTAATGAATACTTCTCATATTGATCGCCAAAAACAGTAAGTACCTTGGCATAGTCAAACTCATTATCCTTATAAAAAGGCACATTGGTAATGGTTGACTTAATGTCCTGAGTATAATAATATTGCTCACCACGTTTATGAACATCCAGTGGAGCCTGTACTTTCGCAGGCAATATAACCTGCTCTCTTACAACAATATCCGGATGAAAATACATAGTCCAGCCAATGATCAGGGCTAATCCAACCTGGCCCATGATCTTAAAACGACCGGCGAGGCCTTCTTTATCTTTTTTAAATACCTTGATATAATCATCAACAAATCCTATAGCCCCCATCCAAACTGTGGTAATAAGCATTAGAATTATATAAATATTATCAATACGGGCCAGCAAAAGGGTTGGCGCCAGAATCCCAAGAAGAATGATCAAGCCACCCATTGTTGGAGTTCCTTGTTTCTGCATCTGGCCTTCCAAACCAAGGTTCCTTACTGACTCCCCAACTTGTTTGGCACGCAATATCCTGATCAGACGGCTGCCATAAACGGTAGTCAGAATGAGTGATAAGATCACAGCCATGCCGGTACGGAATGATATAAACTGGAACAACCCTGCTCCGGGAATATCATATTGCTTATCAAGCCAGGTAAATAAGTAGTACAACATTAGCTTACCAGATTTAAAAATTCAGTTAATATTTCTTTATCATCAAATGGAAGCTTAACGCCTCCGATATCCTGATATTTTTCATGCCCTTTACCAGCCACCACAATGATATCGCCTGGTTTTGCCAGATGGCAAGCTGTCCGGATCGCTTCTTTTCTGTCGGTAATAGAAAGTGCTTTTCTCTTATTCTGGGGCATTACTCCTGCCTCCATATCTCTGATTATCTGCTCAGGGACTTCAGTTCGTGGATTATCAGAGGTAAGAATTACTTTATTACTCCAATCGCAGGCCACCTGTGCCATAATAGGACGCTTTGTTTTATCTCTGTCGCCACCGCAACCAATGACCGTAATAACCTGCTCAGTACCTTTGCGGATATCCTGAATAGTGCTTAACACATTCTGAACCGCATCCGGTGTATGCGCATAGTCAACAATACCTATGATACCAGAAGGTGATATCATATAATCGAACCTTCCTTCAGCACCACTTAAGCGACTGAGAGAGGTCAATACCTTTAATCTGTCTTGTTCAAGCAAAAGTGCTGCGGCATAAACAGCAAGTAAATTATAGGCATTGAAACTGCCGACCATTTTAAACCAGACCTCTTCATTCTCAATATTCAGCAGTAAACCACTGAAATGGTTTTCGATGATCTTTGCTTTAAAATCAGCAATATTCTTCAGTCCGTAGGTTTTTTTATGCGCCTTAGTATTCTGAAGCATCACCATCCCGTTTTTATCATCCACATTGGTCAGTGCAAATGCTTTATTATCAAGTCTGTCAAAAAATCCTTTTTTAGCCTTTAAATAGGAATCGAATGTTTTATGGAAATCAAGATGATCATGCGTCAGATTGGTAAATATTCCACCTGCAAATTCAAGTCCTTCAGTTCTTGATTGTGCAACAGCATGCGAACTAACTTCCATGAAGCAATAATCGCATCCACTTTCCACCATATCACTTAAGAGACGGTTTAATGCTACCGGATCAGGAGTGGTATGAGTTGCAGGAATGATCAGATCATTTATCTGATTCTGAACTGTTGAAAGCAATCCAGTTTTATAACCCAGATCCCGGAACAATTGAAAAAGAAGAGTAGCAATGGTTGTTTTTCCATTGGTACCCGTAACCCCTACCAATTTTAGTTTTGCTGAAGGCTTATTGTAAAAATTGGATGCGATGATACCTAAAGCCTTTGCTGAATTCTCAACCAGGAAATAACTAATATTCTCCCTGATATTTAAAGGAAGCTCTTCACACAGAATGGCTGCAGCCCCAAGATCTATCGCTTTTTCGATAAAGGCATGTCCGTCAGATTCTGTGCCACGAACAGCAACAAACAATACACCAGGTGCTGCCTTCCTGGAATCAAAGCATATAGCCTCAACCTCCAATTCAGTAGAGCCAATTACCTTTTTAAGGGATACTCCATACAACAAGTCCTTGAGTATGTTCATCATTCAAGTTCTAAAATAATCGGTTCACCTTTTGCAAACCGTGTTCCGGCAAGCAATGACTGCTTAACCACTCTTCCGCTTCCGCGAACCAGGGTTTTCAAGCCAGAATTACCCAAAACATACAATGCATCTTTTAAGCCCATCCCGCTCACATCCGGAACTGAACCTTCAATGAGCTTTACTTCCTTATTTGCAATTCCGTTATTTGTATCCACCATCACATAATCAGAATTTGCGGCAAATAAAGCCTTGATTCCGAATGCTTTATAAACGTTTTGTGTTGCTTTCTTCTCTCCAGTTTTAGACTCAGGCATTTTTAAGTTTCCTGCAAACTTCTGATCCTTCAATGCATCATACATGTTCACATCACTGGCATAAACACGGTCGGCGATCTCACGGAAAACCGGACCTGCAACGGAAGCTGCATAATAGGTTCCTTTACGAGGATTATTAACCACCACGATCAGGGAGTATTTTGGATTATCAGCGGGGAAATATCCGCAAAACGATGCCTGATATTTTTTGTCTACGCGATAACCCTTATTGGCATCAGCAACCTGAGCTGTACCGGTCTTTCCTGCAATCCGATATAAAGGTGAAGCAATACCTTTGCCTGTTCCTTCAGTCACAACACCTTCCAGAAGGGCTTGAGCCTTTTTAATAGTTTTATCTGAAACGATCTTTTCATTGATCACACGAGCCCTGAACTGTTCAACAGTATTTCCGAGTCGCCTGATCTCACGAACGAAAATGGGAGCGATATACCTTCCATCATTTGCAACCGCATTATAAAAAGCAAGCATTTGTAATGGCGTGATCTGCATTTCATAGCCATAAGCCATCTGCGGAAGGGTTTGTTTTTTATTCCAGCTCCTGTTCTCAGGATTTTTTATGACAGGCTGCCCCTCTCCGGGAATCTGTAGCATCAGCTTTTTGTTGAGCCCCCATTCGTAAAGGTGTTCTGAAAATTTTCCCTGATCATTCTGATAAGCGGCATTGATCATTTTGGCAATAGCCACGTTCGAAGACTCCTCAAAGGCTTTTTTAACGGTAACTGTACCGATACCCCCATGAGAATCACGAATGGTATGACCCGGAATACGATAGGTTCCATCGCCGGTTGCTACCATTGAATTTGTATCAACCTTATTATCTTCAAGTAATGAAAGGTAGGATGCTAGTTTGAAGGTTGAACCCGGATCCTGACTTGCAGCGATCGCATAATTAAACTGTTCCTCGTATTCACCGGTTCTAACTTTACTGAAGTTTGCAACCGCCCGAATTTCACCCGTTGCGACTTCCATAAGGATCACACAACCATGATCAGCATCGCTGGTGATCAATTGCTTTTTCAATGCTCTTTGGGCAACATCCTGCATATTGATATCGATGGTGGAAATAATATCAGCACCCTCTTTTGGGGCAATTTCAATATCCTGATTCACAGGCATCCAAACACCGCCGGCAATACGCTGCATCATTCTTTTACCGCTTTCACCGTCTATATAAGCACTATAAGCACCTTCCAGGCCAACAGGCTGCACATTTTTATTCTTATAGCCAATGGTACGTTTTGCAAGGGACTGGAATGGCAGGATCCGCTTATTTTGCTGAACAGATATTAGTCCCCCTTTATAACGCCCAAGATTAAAAATTGGAAACTTACGGATCGCTTTTAACTCCTGATGAGTAACGTCCCTTTTGAGGAGCATGTAACGTGCTTTATCTTCACGTGCCTCACGAAGCATCCTTGAATATTGCTTTTTTGATTTATCGCCAAAAAAAACGGATAGCTTGGCAGCAAGAGAATCGACCTTTTCATAAAAAACATCATCCTTTTCAATACCTCCTGCAAGCATGTCCATCCTGACTTCGTACTCCGGCACTGAAGTAGCAAGCAGGCTGCCATCAATAGAATAGATATTTCCGCGGGCAGCTTCCACATTAGCAAAACGGGTAGAAAGGCTGTCGGCCATTGCTCTCCATTTTTCACCTTCCGCAAACTGGACATGGAATAATTTAAAAAGTACCGCAAAGGCCAAAAGCACGATCAAGCCAAAGGCGATGTACACTCGGAGCAATATGTCGGTTCTTATATTCACTGGTTGTTGGTTAGTTGTTGGTTGGTTAGTTGGTTAGTTGCCCGTTATCAGTTATCTGTTATCTGAAGAAATACTGCTGATTTCAAATTAGCACTTCCTCATCTTGGCTCTTTGTTCCTGGTTCCTGGTTCAATTGGTCTTTTGTCAGTTATTTAAATTCTCCTTCGGTTATTACAATTTTTTTAGGTGGTTCATTGGGTTCCAATAAGCCAAGAGTATCCACCTCTTTGGCTACTTCAGTCTGTGTGCTTTTTAACATCAGATCGGCTTTTAATGTTTTAAAATCCCAGCTCAACTCTTTGACTTCCTTGCCAAGCTTATCAATATCACGAATGTTATTCTCAGCAAAATGACGGTTGCCAATATAGATCATCCCTAAAAAAGCAATGAAGATGATAAAGGGCAACATATCTGTAGCTGCCTGCTTCGATATCACACCTTCGGTAAACATCAGGGTAAAGAAATTCCGAGGAATTTCTGCCTTTTCATTTACCTCCGGAAGAATCCCATCTTCAACCTGAGATTCAATCTCTTCGTCTGTTTTATTGCTCCTAAATTGGTTACTCATATATCAAGCTTAAAAGCCTAATTTTTTACTGCTATTCTCAGTTTCGCACTCCGTGCACGGTTATTCTGCTGGATTTCCTCTTCCGAGGCTACAATTGCCTTACGCGTTAAACTTTCAAGAGGCTTGATCTGATTTCCGAAGAAATCTTTTTCAACTTCACCATGAAATTTACCCTTGGCAATAAAATTCTTTACCAGCCTATCTTCTAATGAATGATAGGACATCACTACTAATCTGCCACCCGGTTTCAAAACATCGACTGATTGCTCTAAAAACTCTTTCAAAGCCTCTAATTCCTGATTAACTTCAATTCTAAGGGCTTGAAAAACCTGAGCCAGGTATTTATTTTCTTTCCCTTTCGGGATTAATTTTGCGATTGCGAACTTCAGTTCATCCACAGTATTGATCGGCTTATTCAGTCGCTGAGTAACCAGGGTATTGGCCAAAGTTTTGGCATTTTTGATCTCCCCATAGATTCCAAAAATACGGTGCAGCTGCTCTTCGCTGTAATTATTGACGATCTGTTTAGCAGTAAGTGAACCGGCCTGATCCATACGCATATCCAGATCTGCATCAAAGCGAATAGAGAACCCCCGTTCTGGCTGATCAAACTGATGTGATGACACACCCAGATCAGCCAGAATACCATCTGCAGAAATGGCGCCCTGCAAACGGCAATTATTTTTGAGGTAGCGGAAGTTCTGATCAATAAAGGTCAATCGATCATCTTTGGGTAAATTCTTCTGTGCGTCTGCATCCTGGTCAAATGCAAGCAGGCGGCCTTTGGGACCTAAATGTTTTAATATTTCGCGGGAATGGCCTCCACCCCCAAATGTTACGTCAACGTATACCCCGTCTGGTTTGATATTCAGGCCTTCCATGCATTCCTGCAGCATCACGGGATTGTGATAGTCAGTCATGAGCCCCCCTTCTTCCTGCATTTCCCATCACCTCTTCGGCAAGATTGGCAAAATTTTCAGGTTCACTATCCAGCTGATTATCGTAAGCCTCTTTGGCCCAGACTTCAATTTTATTCAATACACAGGAAAGAACCACCTCTGTGGTGATACCTGCATAATCCATTAATACCTTAGGGAGAAGAATACGATTTGCGGAATCTAATGTTAAGTCGGTCGCGCCACGGGTAAAATAGCGAATAAATTCACGGCTTTTCTTTTCATAAGCATTCAATTTACTCAGCTCTTCCGTGATGGTATCCCATTCCTTTTTAGTGTAAATAACCAGATGTTTCTCGAAGCCACGATTGATCACAAGTCCTTCACGCTCAGCTTCGGGAAGCTGTTTCTTCAGGCTGGATGGTACCATCATCCGGCCTTTAGCATCAAGTTTACAATCAAATTCTCCTAAAAAATGGGACATTATCGGTTTTTACTCTTTAATTCAATTGTAAAAGTAAATAACTTACCACTTTTTACCACTATCTCCCACAAAAAAAGTTTTCCACAGTTTTCAGGGTTAATTTTCTCCCACATAGCGGATAATCAGGGGTTTGGCTTAGAGGGGATAATCATCGATTGAAGTGCTTTTGGTTGTGTCAGGGTTATTCATAGGGTGAAACGCCAAAGCATGGAGAGATCAGGTGATATATTATACCTGCCATAAATACTTTATTCGCGAGCCAGACTCACTCCTGAAACAAATCAGCTAAAACTTTGTCGAATGGAAATACATCAGAATAAATCCTGATAGCAAAAAATAACCCGGGAGAATTTATGAAAGCCGCAATCTTTAAAAAATATGGTCCACCTGAAGTACTTCATATTGAAGAGGTAAAGAAACCTGTGCCAAATAAAAATCAAGTCCTGATCAGAAACTATTCAACTTCTGTGAACTCTGCCGACTGGAGATTACGCAAGCCCGACCCTTTTGCTGTCCGGCTTGTCTTTGGATTGTTCAATCCAAAAAAGAGCAAACAAATTTTGGGTGGTGTATTTGCCGGCATTGTGGAAGAGCTCGGCAGCAAAGTTACAGGCTTCAAAGCCGGCGACAGGGTATTTGGAATGACAGGGATGGCAATGGGCACCTATGCTGAATATGTATGTGTCGCTGAGAATAGTCCGATTGGTTTGATTCCACCTAATTTCAATTTCTGTGAAGCTGCGTCTATTCCATTTGGTGCTACCACTTCTCTTCATTTTTTACGAAAGGCCAATATTCAAAAGGGACAAAGTATCTTGATTTATGGAGCCTCAGGTGCATTGGGTACCGCTGCCATACAACTGGCAAAATATTTTGGCGCTGAAGTTACTGCAGTTTGCAGTGCCTCCAATAAAGCTCTTGTTAAGGCAATTGGAGCAGATCATCATATTGATTATACTCAGGAAACTTTTAAATTGGGAAGCAAACGTTACGATATAGTTTTTGAAACAGTAAACAAACAGTCTTTTGCGGATAGCATTAAGTGCCTGAAAGAGAAGGGCATATTGATCCTGGGCTCGGCAGGAATTTCGGAAACTCTTCAGGGCATTCTCAGCAATATCAGCGGCAAGCACAAAGTCATCTCGGGCTTAGCCATGGAAAAACCTGAAGAAATCAGGTATATACAGAACTTAATGGCAGATGGACATCTCCATGCGGTCATTGACAGGATCTATAGCCTTGAGGAAATTGCTGACGCTCACCGCTATGTGGAAGCCGGACATAAAAAAGGAAATGTAGTTGTGGAAATCGGAGAGCAGCTATAGAAGAAAGTGCTGCACTACTCAGAAATTTTATCCTGAAGTTTTTATTTTTGCTCCGGGTTGAAATTCTTTTCCGGCGGATTATTTCAATGTTAAAAAGTGTATTAAACTGATTGAACGAATAGAAAATGAATTATAATAATAAGATATTCAGACCTGTTTATTCCACAGAAAACGGCGAGACATCTGAAGAAACAATTTTCCATTACAAACAAAACGGACCGATACTTAGCTGCGAATATTTTGGCTTGTCAATCATTAAAGGTCATTTAATTGGCCTTGTTGATCAAAATGGAAATATTGACATGAGTTACCACCAGATCAATAACAAAAACGAAATCATGACAGGTGTCTGTACATCTAAACCGGAAATACTTTCAAATGGAAAAATCAGACTACATGAAAATTGGCAGTGGACCTCGGGTGATCGATCAAAAGGCCAATCAATATTAGAGGAACAATAAATTAAAATCTGCCAGGAATAAATATAGCAATTTTGAAAAACAAAAATATTAAATGTCAACCTATCATATTTTAAACGGCGATTGCCTTGCAGTGCAATTAAGAGATACAAAAATCAATCAGGACTTTATTGTTTGCAGAGAATGTCTGATTGAGGGACCACTAATTGCAGAGAATCCTGATGATTTTTGGGATGTCAGGGCAAAATTTATTTCAGATTATTTTAATGTTTCCACAGCAGAATATTACAGTAAAACAGTAACAGAATTGCAAAAAATAGATGCACTGCCTGATTACTCTGAAGTCTGTCTTTGGTTTGAAAACGACTTGTTTTGTCAGACTAATATGTGGTTTACCATCTCAATTCTTTCAAAGAAGCCAGGTCTCAAACTTTTCAGAGTTTTTCCAACTATTGAAAGCAAAGCTGACCGTTGGAAAGGTTTTGGAGGATCAACCTCCGAAAGACTTGAGCAAAGCTTTAGTACAAAAATTCAATTTTCACCCGATGATATTGAATCAGGAAAGAATTTATGGATCGCTTATCAAAATGGCGACTTAAAAAAATTGCATGAACTATCTAAAACTCAATCCAACTGCTTTGAATATTTGGAGGAGGTTTGTCAGGCTCATAGCGACAGGTTTCCATCCGATCATGCATTAGGCAGACCAGAAAGGGTGGTATCAGAATTAATAAACACCTACTCAAAGGAATTTCAGGAAGTTTTTTCCGCATTTTCTGAAAGAGAAGGCATTTATGGTTTTGGAGATCTGCAGGTAAAAAACATGTATGACAAACTAATGCAACAGCACTAAAAAACATTCAGCAATTCTATAGTTTATCAATTTTATGCTATCAGAGATAAATACTTAAGAAACAAGCTGTTTGCCTTTTACTTTTAGTCAAAGCCAGTATTTTTAAGATTTTATTTACTCAGAATATTAACCTGTTCTTTACAAATTGTCAGCAGAAATTGAAAATAAATTTGCGAAGCTAATTGATTGCGCATATATTAGCAACCGATTAGTTTCACAATTTGAGCCAGATAAAGATGAGAAGAGATATATTTCAGGCAATTGCAGACCCCACAAGGCGGGCAATCATTGGATTGATAGCCTTACAGGCTTTAACACCCAATGCAATTGCTGAACATTTCGACACAAGCAGACAAGCAATCTCCAAACATTTAAAAATATTAACTGAGTGCAAACTGATAAAACAAGAGCAGCAAGGCAGAGAGATCTATTACCAGCTTGAAGTCAATAAAATGAAAGAAATTGACCAATGGCTGGAGCAATTTAAAAAGATCTGGGAAGAACGCTTTAACGAACTCGACTATGTATTATTAACTCTTAAAAAAGACAAACATGAGCCACAATCCAGCGTTTGACTTTTCCGTGGACAAGGAAAACAACACCATTACGATCAAAAGAGAATTTGCAGCAGAACTTCCACTGGTATGGGATGCTTACACTAAAAGCGAGATCATGGACCTCTGGTGGGCACCAAAACCCTGGAAAACTAAAACCAAAAGCCAGGATTTCAGAGAAGGCGGGCACTGGCACTATGCCATGGTTGGACCGGAAGGGGAAATACATTGGTGCTGGGCAGATTATCTTAAAATTCATCCGCAAAAGCATTACAATGGATTGGACGGATTTGCAGATGAAGCTGGTAACATCAATAAAGAATTACCTCAGTCGGCCTGGGGTGTTGACTTTACCAACCGGGGCGAAAAGACACTGGTAAATTATGTCATTACTTTCCCCGATCTGGCACAACTGGAAACAACCCTGCAAATGGGCTTTAAAGAAGGAATGACTTTGGCAATGGAAAATCTGGATGAGTATTTTTCCGGCTCAAGGCCGGAATGACAAGCGGCTCAAGGCCGGAATGACATGCGGATCAGGTCCGAAATGACGGAATGTTGCCTATTAAAGATTGAATCAATCAAATAACAATTGTGTCTTCCCGAAACCTGCCCTTCAGCAGGTGAGGGACCTTCGTGAATGGATACGCATAATTGGCTAGTATAAAGTTACTATCCTGTGTTCGGCATAACATCCAGCGACAGACAGGTATAGGCTCTGATTAGAACTCAGAAGAAGCCCATATTAACCTGAGAAATTAGGTTAAACGAAAAGTCTGAAATAAATTCTACTTTCATAAAATGAAAATCAAGCTGTTATTACTGTTTGTTCTCCTTTCAACTTCCACATTAGCACAAAAGGTTCAAAAAAATTACTGGAAAGATGAGATTCCCAGGAAACCTAAAGGTATTTGGGAATTCTATGATGCAAAAGGAGAATTAGAACAAACTTATGATTTTACAGGAGATAGCTTAGTCTATCAAAAGCAAGTAAAAAAATCAGAAACATTTAAACATCAGGTAATTACAGGCTCAGATACCATCCTAACCAAGCTGGATTCCTTTCCTATTTTAATCGGAGGTCCGGCAACTGTGGGCAAAACATTCCGTGAATACCTCAAATACCCTCCGGAAGCCAGAGAATATCGAATTCAGGGAACCGTTTGGATTTCTTTTTTAATTGATGATCAGGGAAAAGCATCGAATTATAAAATAACTAAGGGAATTGGAGGTGGCTGTGATGAAATGGCACTTAGCACTGTAAAATCAATCCCTGACAGATGGATCCCAGGTATGCTGAACGGCAAAAAGGTGAATGTTATTCATACAATACCAGTTTTATTCAGGTTACAATGACAAAGAACAGTCAGGGAATTTAACGATCATTGTCTCTGTTTTACACAAGAAGTTAATTCAATGGGGTTTCCCAGGACTACTTATTTATAATAGATTAGAGATATTTAATCTAAAGCTAAGCCTTGCTGCAGGAGTTCTGATCAATGGGATTCTTGAGAAATTCTTGCCAGATTATTGATACTGGAATAAATCATTCTTTACATGAGAAATGTTTGAAATTGCTTTATTTCTGTTGAATGATTTCGCATTAGAGCAACTATTTCAACAAAAAGAGTATCCAACTTGTTGAAATAAAAGAAAATCCTGGCTAAATTCAATTTTAAGAAAAGCCAATATGACTTCGAAATATTCAAAAATATCCTACCTTTTAGCGATAATTTCAGGCTTCATTATACCCCTGACAGCGGGAATTGAACCTTTTCCGATCCCTCTTGTCCTTTTCTGCTTATTAGTAGCAGGAGCATTCGGATTTTTTTGGCCTGGAGAATCCTGGCGCTGGGGTATATGGATCGTTGGGCCATCATTTTGCCTGACGATTTTAAGCATTGCATTTGCAGGTCAAGTGGAAATATTTATCAAAAAAGATCTGCCGGTATTTCTTATTGCAATAGTGCCTGTTTTTTTAGGAAGTTTTGTTTTTGCTTTGATCTCAAACAGGCAAACAACGAAAATTTGAGGTTTCAGGTTAATAATTTTAAGCGTTTCAATTCAAAGGAAACCTGATTATACATGATAAATAATTCTATTATTAAAAAAAACAGGTCTATAACTGTTATACCGGGCCAATATATCCTTAAGTGAATTTGCTGTGATCAAAATGGTGGGATATAAATTACAGGATTGATGCTTTATTAGAGACGAATTTTATTTCCTCCTTTTATAAAAAGAAAGATATTAAAGTGTAATTTCAATTTAAAGCAATTTTTATGGAGGATTCTAAAACAAAAGGAAAGCCTTTTTACAGAAATGCATATCTGTATTTTATACTCGCCGCTGCGATTACAATTTTCGCTTTCCTACCATCCTACTTTTATCGCTTAACAGTCACAGACAGTGCTCATCACTTTCACGGAATTACAGCCACACTTTGGTTGATCCTGCTTATCATACAACCATATTTATATCAGGCAGGTAAGCTTAAGTGGCATCGGATGATCGGTAAGATCTCCTTTATACTAGTGCCTCTAATAATAATAAGTGCCTTAAACATGGTACAGATCATGCTGATCAATCAGGCAAACTATCCCCCACATAAAGCTTATCAGCTTGCCTTCATAGATTTCGTAACCCTAATTCAATTTCTGCTATTCTACATCCTGGCAATTTACAAACGAAAGGAAATTCAGCTTCATGCACGTTATATGGCTTGTACCGTGCTTGGGCCTTTAATTCCCGCACTTACCCGCCTGCTTTTCCGAATCCCCTATATAAACAATTTTGACAAATCACTCAATATCAGTTATATACTTATCGAAATTGTATTGGTTCTGTTAATACTGGATGATAAGAAAACAGGAAAGATACGCCTGCCTTACCTATTAGCATTATTTTTATTCATGCTTCAGCATTTACTGATGAATTTTGCTTCACAATGGGAATGGTGGACTAAAATAATGAACGCATTTGCCTATCTGAACATTTAAAAATCAATCATGAAAAAATTATTCCTTTTCATTTTGCTGGCAATCAGCATTAATTCTTTTGCCCAAAACAAGCACAATCAGGAAGAGAAAGAAATCCTCTTGAAAGTACAGCAGTTCTTTGATGCATTGGAAACACAGGATACGATACTTTTTAAGTCGATCTTATTGCCAGAGGGACAAATGTGGTCGATTTCTGAGAAAGAAAACAGTGTAAAATATTCTATGAGTCAGTTTCGCGACAGACTGAAAACATTCATAAATCCTGCAAGAGTGATACAGGAAAAGATGCTTTCTTCAGAAATAAAAATCCATAAACAAATAGCTATGGCATGGGTGCCCTATACATTAAACATCAGTAGTAAGTTTAGCCACACCGGAGTAGATGTTTTTACTTTGTTAAAGACAAATGAAGGATGGAAAATATCAACAATTGCCTTTACTATGGATTACGGATCGAGTCCGGAATGACAGACGGATCAGGTTCAGGCTGATGATTACTTTTTTGAAATCATCAGCATTTCTTCCAACCTCAGACTTCAGACCTCAGACTTCTTACTTCATACTTCAGTCATCAGACCTCAGACCTCAGATAATTTACTACCAACGCGCTATTCTTTTATCCGCTCCAGTGTCATTCCGGCCCTGAGCCGGAATGGTAAATAGCCTTCACCCCCGGTAATTCCTTACCTTCCATGTATTCAAGTAAAGCACCACCACCGGTAGAAACGTAACTTACCTGATCTTCAAATCCGAATTTTGACACAGCCGCTGCTGAATCACCGCCGCCGATCAAGGAAAAGGCTCCATTTTTTGTAGCTTCTACAACCGCTACTGCAACTGCTTTGGTACCTACTTCAAATTTATCCATTTCAAAAACCCCCATTGGGCCGTTCCAAAGAATAGTTTTGGAGTTCTTGATCACTTCACTGAATAGTTTAGCTGTCTCCGGACCGATATCCAATCCCATCCAATCACTTGGTATGGTTCCAGTTTTAACTACTGCTGTCTTAGCATCCGGAGAGAATGCATCTGCAATGATCGTATCTACTGGTAAAATCAGGTTTACTTTCTTCTGCTTTGCTTTTTCCATTAACTCAAGAGCTAGAGCCATTTTATCATCTTCACATAGTGATGTACCGATCTGTCCGCCCTGTGCTTTCGCAAACGTATAGGCCATACCACCTCCAATGATCAAATTATCAACCTTCTCCAGTAATTTCTCGATCAGCAGGATCTTATCCGAAACTTTAGCTCCACCCATAATGGCTGTGAAAGGTCTTTCGGCATGATTCAGAATCTTCTCTGCATTAGCCAGTTCCCCAGCCATCAGGTATCCAAAATATTTTGCATCAGGGAAGAATTTTGCAATAATAGCCGTCGAAGCATGTGCACGGTGAGCAGTTCCAAAGGCATCATTTACATAAACATCACCCAATTGTGCCAATTTTTTGGCGAAGGCCTCATCACCTTTCTCCTCTTCCTTATAAAAACGCAGGTTTTCGAGCAGCAAAACTTCGCCCGACTTTAATGCCTTCGACTTTGCGATCGCATCTTCTCCGATACAATCAGGAGCAAAATGAACATCCCTGTTCAATAAAATAGCCAGGTGTTTAACAATATGTCGCAGGGAATATTTATCATCCGGACCATCTTTTGGTCTTCCCAAATGCGACATTAATATCACAGAACCACCATCTTTTAATATCTTCTCAATAGTTGGTACAGCACCTACCATACGGTTATCATCAGTAATATTAAAGTGGTCATCAAGGGGAACGTTAAAATCTACCCTTATTAATGCCTTTTTGCCAGAAAAATTTAAAAAATCTATTGTATTCATATCATTATGTTTTAAGCGAATGACCGCCGTATTTATTGAATTTTAACATACATCGCCCTATGCGGACCGATGCCTGGTATTTCGAATTCTTCTGAAATAAATTCAAAACCCAATCCGGTATAAAATCGAAACGCTGCCTTACGAGCATTGCACCACAGATAATTTGCTTTTAGTCCGCGAAGATAAACGATTGAGAAGTTTACCAACTGATTTCCAATTCCCATTCCCTGAAAAGAAGGAAGTGTAGCCATACCTCTCAACTGATAACCAGTCCCACTAAAACCTTCTCTGCCCTGTTGATGAAAACTGGCAACACAAACCTGAATGTCATCCTTAAAATAACCCAGATGAAATGATAATTCGTCATCATCTCCTTCAAAACTGCATAATTCAGGTTCTGCTCCATCCCGCAAAACGGGACTTCTCAGGGCAAGTGTATCTTGTGAACTTATAAATTTGATCATAATCAGGGGTCAGTTCCTAAGAGCAGCAATTTTTACCACAAGGTCGGCAAGACGGTTTGAATAACCCGACTCATTATCGTACCATCCAACTACCTTAACAAGCTCACCAACCACGGAGGTCAATTCAGAGTCAAAAACACAGGAATGGGGATTATCAATAATATCAACAGAAACAATAGGGTCGGTAGTATATTCCAGAATACCTTTCAGATAGCCTTCTGAAGCCAATTTAAATGCCTGATTGATTGCTTCCATACTTGGACGAACTTTCAGGGTACAGGTAAAATCTGTTAATGAGCCATTCAATACCGGAACGCGAATTCCTGCACCTCCTAACTTCTCATCCAGATGGGGAAATATAGTTGTGATCGCTTTTGCTGCACCAGTTGTTGTAGGAATAATTGATGCCGAAGCAGCTCTGGCACGCCGAAGGTCCTTATGCGGGGCATCATGCAAATTCTGATCTCCGGTCATTGAATGTACCGTAGTGATATATCCATCTATTATTCCCCAGTTATCATCAAGCACCTTAACCATTGGCGCAACATTATTGGTTGTACAAGAGGCATTGGAAAGTACCGGAGACAGAAGATCAACAAGATGATCATTAACCCCAAGTACAACTGTCGCAACATCTTTATCCGGTGATGGCGCTGAAATTAGAACCTGTTTTGCTCCAGCCTTTAAATGCAGACCGGCGCCTTCGAAACTTGTAAATTTACCTGTTGATTCAATCACCAGATCTATACCTAGTTCTTTCCAGGGAAGTAAGGAAGGATCTTTTTCAGCAAACACATGAATTGGCTTCCCATTAACCATCAGGTGGGCACCATCAGCAGTCACAGTACCATCAAAACCGCCATGAACTGAATCGTATTTAAGCAGGTGAGCAAGAGTTTTGGTATCGGAGAGGTCATTAATGGCCAATACCTCTAAGCCTGCTTTCTTAAGCAGAGCTCTAAGGGTAATTCTTCCGATACGACCAAAACCATTAATTGCTATTTTCATATTCAACTCGATAATAGTTCAAAGTTATTCAATTGAATGAAAAAGAGGCTCTAAAAAAATCAGAGGAACGAATAATTTCATTTATAATCATTCAGAAGTGCTATGCTGATGAATAGAAGTGCTATGCTGATGAATATCAGCTTAGAAATCATCGAAAATTAAAACATTTCAGTGTAAGCATTGTTTGTAGATTTATGAAGAAACCATCTGATAAAACAGAGAAACTGGTACCCGGCGACTCAGAACAAAAGGAAATCAGGCATACTGAGGATGATCAGGGAGCCGTAGTAAAAGATGCCGATAAGATCTATCATAAAATAGATGCCGATTTCAAAGATGCTGCTAAAAAGAGAGAAGAGGGTGAACAAGTGATACGTCCCAGGGATGCGGATAAATCAGAAGAAACCAAATAATTGCAATTTCAAATCATTAATCAATAGCACAGCTGGCAATTATCTGACCAAATTATATATGGAATGAAGCTGAATTTTGAATAAAATCAGGATTCAGTTGGTGTAATATGCTCATTTATCACCTTCCAAAGCATATCCTTAAGTTCAACCAATCCTTTTTGTGCTACTGAGGAAATAAATATGGTTGGGATAGCGGGCAATTCCCTTTTCATTTCGGTCATTAGTTCATCATCCAGCATATCAGATTTACTGACAGCCAGGATTCTCGGCTTCTGCATTAGCTCCGGATTGTATTGTTCGAGTTCATTCAGCAGAATTTCATACTCCTCTGTGATACTGCGGTTTGTATCTGCAGGAACCATAAACAAAAGCACCGAATTACGCTCAATATGTCTTAGAAAACGAATTCCAAGCCCTTTACCTTTTGAAGCTCCTTCAATGATCCCGGGAATATCTGCCATCACAAAAGATCGATTATCGCGATAGGAAACAATACCCAGATTTGGAACAAGGGTAGTAAATGCATAATCCGCGATCTCAGGTTTTGCCGCAGAAAGAACTGAAAGAAGTGTTGATTTTCCGGCATTCGGGAAACCTACCAGACCAACGTCTGCCAGGATCTTTAACTCCAGAACCATCCATTCCTCTTTGCCCGGCTCTCCGGGCTGCGAATATCTTGGGGTTTGCTTGGTCGATGTTTTAAAATGCCAGTTTCCTAGTCCGCCACGACCACCTGGTGTCAGAATTTTGGTTTCTCCATCCCTGGTGATCTCAAATATAATCTCACCAGTTTCAGCATTTCGTGCAATGGTGCCCAAAGGAACTTCAAGAATCTCATCAATTCCGGTCCTGCCAGACTTCTGTCCGCTGGAACCAGGAAATCCATTCTCGGCAATAATGTGTTTTCTGTATTTAAGATGCAGTAAAGTCCAGAGCTGGCTGCTTCCTTTTACTATGATATGCCCGCCTCGTCCTCCATCACCACCATCCGGGCCTCCTTTTGAAGTTAAAATATCACGATGCAGATGTGAAGAACCTGCTCCGCCATGGCCTGAACGGCAGCATATTTTAACGTAATCAACAAAATTTGAGCTCTGAGACATAATTTAATTTTACAGAGAACAAAATCCGGGCAGGAATCTTATTGATCTCAAAAAGATGAAATTACTGATTTATTCAGCAATTAAAAGGTATCAACAACGGTACAGATAGACGAGAATATTTCATCAACTGTGCCTATTCCGTTAATGCTTGTAAATTTATTCTGGTCCTTATAGTAATTTGCAACAGGAGCTGTTTTAGAGTTATATTCAACAATTCGCTTACGAATGATCTCCGGATTTGCATCATCAGGACGTCCTGAAGCCTTACCTCTGTTTAACAAACGTTTCTCTAACTCCTCGTCATTAACAACAAGGGCTATCATACCAGAAATAGAAGAGGATTTTGTAACTAATAAACTATCCAGTGCTTCAGCCTGAGCAACAGTACGGGGAAAACCATCAAAAATAAAACCGTTTGCATCCTTATTAGAATCCAGCTTATTACTGATCATACCGATCACCACTTCATCAGGAACCAATAATCCCTGATCCATCAGCTTTTTCGCTTCAAGACCAAGTTCAGTACCCAGTGAAATTTCAGATCTAAGAATGTCACCCGTCGACAAATGAATAAGTTTATACTTATCTATCAACTTTTCGGATTGTGTTCCTTTACCAGCTCCCGGAGGGCCAAACAGTACTAAGTTCAGCATTCGATATCTAATTAATCCTGTTGGGTCAATACAAAAAGAATTGATGACAGGGTGGTTTAATGCAAAATTAAAAGCCTCTCCACAACATAATGGAAAAGGCTTTTATTATGTGCACCTGAAGGGAGTCGAACCCCTAACCTCCTGATCCGTAGTCAGGTGCTCTATCCAATTAAGCTACAGGTGCCTTTTTAACGGACTGCAAAAATATGCTTTCTTTTTAAACTAACATAGTTTTTTTGAAAATTCTCGCAATCCCTTAAAAATCAAGGTTCAAAGACCTTTAATTTAGTTAAGTGCTACGCGAATTGCGTTAAAATCAGGAAGATCACCTGCTGATTCCAAAACTTCTGCATAAACTACCTGGTGATTTTCATCCAGTACAAATGCCGCTCTTTTAGAAACGCCCTTCAGATTAAACACAAACTCATCATAAAATGCCCCATAACCCTGTGACGTTTCTTTGTTAAAATCCGATAAAAGCGAGAACTGGTAGTTATTATCTTCTTTAAATTTAGCTAGAGTGAATGGAGAGTCAACAGAAATTGCTAAAACCTCAGCTCCAAGACCATCATAATATCCGAAAGTATCACGCATGGTGCATAACTGGGTAGTACATACACCTGTGAATGCCATAGGGAAGAAATGTATCACTACTTTTTTCCCTGCAAAATCTGCTAATGAAATTTCCTTCAGATCAGAGCTGAATAAAGTAAAATCAGGTGCTTGTTGTCCTTTTGATAATGTCATAAAATATATTTTTTTCGAAGGTAATATTTTTAACGACCAACATATCTTCAATAGGATTTCCTTACAATTTTAGGACACAATTCACGAATTATAATAAAGATTTAAGTTGCATATCCATAAAAGCGATCCCCTCTTCAAAAGAACGTGGATCATAACCTAATTCTGTTCTGGCTTTATCAAGAACAAATCCGGTCTTTTTAGGCCTTTTAGCCGTCTGATTTAAACTTTCGGCTGAGATGGCTCTTATCAATGTTTTGTCGAGTCCGTAAAAGTCAGCCACACGTTCAACTATTTCCAGTATACTCATCAAATCCTTTCCTGAGACATTATAGACTCCGGTAGCATTTTTCTTAACTGCAAGGAGGCAGCATTCAGCCAGGTCTTCGGCCAGAGTAGGCATTCGCCACTGGTCATTCACAACATGAATAGGCTCACCTTTCTCGAGTGCGCCTTTGGCCCATAAAACAATATTGCTTCGGCTCATATCGTTCACAATTCCATAAACGATGATGGTTCTTAAAATAGCCCATCTGCAGGAAGATTTTTTCAAAATCAGCTCAGATTCCAGCTTCGTTTCGCCATAATAACTTAAAGGATTAGGCTCTGCTTCCTCAGTGTATGGCCCGTCCTCTCCGTCAAAAATAAAATCTGTAGACAAATGGATCAATTGAATATCCCTGCTTTCACAAACTTCAACAAGATTTTTTACTGCCTGCACATTAAGCGCATAACATTTGGATCGTTCAACTTCACAGGCATCCACATTGGTCATTGCAGCAGTATGTATTATTGCATCAGGCCGGTATTTTGCAACAAGCTCATCAATTAGGGCCTTGTCCAGTATATCCAGTTCTTCGTATATATATCCTGCCTTCACCGGATGCCTGTCAGGACCTGTTGAAGTAGCAATCAATTCAATCTCCTTATCTGCAAGACTCAAATCGGTTAGTTTTTGTCCCAAAAGTCCGTTACTACCGGTTACCAATATTCTTTTCATAGCTCAAAATAAAACAAGATTTATTTAAGAAGGGAAATTATTGCAAATAAAGGTTATTTCTTATAGGGTAATTATGATTTAAGAAAGTTGATGGCACTGAATTGCTGTCATCCTGCGTACCTGGCAAATTAGTGTTACCTATATTTCAGGCTTGTCTGGTTCTTTCAAAATCGCTAACAATGTTTGTTGTTGCAGAGAAGATACTCATCACTGATACATCAAACCATGAGCAATATGAAAACTACAACCATAAACTTACACTGAACCACACTATTGATTATACAATTTGTTATGCACAGGTTTAATTAACACCAAAGAACGTTTCAGCATTCTTGAAAAATATCTTTTCTTTTTGTTCGACGGTTAAGAAGTCCAGCTCGTTAACTGAATTAATGATTTTGTCAAGGTCTCCATTATCAGAACCAAACATCAATCTATCTTCAAATCCTGAGTCAATAAGAGATTTCATGTAGGCATTAAAGTCAGGCTTCTTGAATATATCAGGATTTGCAAGAACTGAGATGTCAGCATATACCTGAGGGTAATCTCTCAATATTTCAAGTGTGCCTTTTAAATATGGAGCTCCGGCGTGCATAATCCATACTTTGAGTCCCGGGAATCTTATCAGAATATCTTTCATTAGTGCAGGGTCGCCCATCAATGGATTATAGTTTGGACAAAGATTATTGGGACCTGCTAAGCCTGTATGTATTCCTACAGGCAATTTAAATTCCTGGGCTAACTCATAATACGGAAACATAATTGAATCGGATGGAGAAATGCCATAATATTCATTCAAAAGTTCTCCAAAAAAGTCGATTTTTTTATCAATAATTTGCTGTCTTATCCAGGCAATATCAGGAAATTCTCTACCGTCCGAAAAACATTTTTGTCCGCTATACGGAACTATCCCATTTGGGCATGGAAACATTAAACCAATTAAGAATCCGGTTTTAGTACTTGTCCTGTATGCCTCTTGATTGTCCCATGAACTGCTAACAGCACCTCTTACAATTTTGTGTTTTTCAAGTCCGGCAAATTGTTTATTAATATCCTGAGCTGCATGTAAATGGGTGTCAAATATATCTCCTTTATACTTATTTTTATCCTCACATGAAGTCAGAAACAGCAACATTATCAGTATATAAATTATGAATTTCATTTGGATATCTTTTATAATTCAATACCGGGATTCCTCAAACTTGCGCACATATTTAATTATGCATTGTGGATGATAAAAAACCACAGGTTCACCAAACCCTATGATATTACAGCTACTTTAGCATCCTCTCTTAAATATCTCTATTAACTCCGGGATATCCTAATGGGAAGGCTACAATTTCAAATCAACAGGATTTTAATCAGCCGTTTACTGACAACTGAAAACAGACAGCTGATAGATAACAGCCAACTAATATCCAGTTATCCAAAATCCCTTTCCTGCCTTAGTGGAAAAGTATGTGCATAATATTCTAAAAAAACTTTTATTAAGTATTTGATTTACGGGGATAAAGAGTATTTTTGCAGACCAAAAAAACGCCTCTTAAAATGGGCTCAAATTGTTGATTTAATAAAGTTTTACAAAATTTATATGCCAAACTCCGGAAAAATTGCACAGATCATCGGACCTGTAGTAGACGTAAGCTTCACTGAAAATGCACACTTGCCAAAAATTTATGATGCTTTAGAGATCGTAAAAGACAATGGACAAAAGATCATTCTTGAAGTTCAGCAGCATCTTGGAGAAGACCGTGTTCGCGCTATTGCGATGGACTCAACAGACGGACTTGTTCGTGGAATGAAGGTAGTAGATACCGGATCTGCTATTAAAATGCCGGTTGGCGACAAGATCAAAGGTCGTTTGTTCAATGTTGTAGGACAAGCTATTGATGGAATTGACACCATGGATAATTCTGATGGTTATCCTATCCACAACACTCCACCAAAATTTGATGAGTTAAGTACAGAAACTGAAGTGCTTTTCACCGGTATTAAAGTAATTGACCTTCTTGAGCCTTATGCAAAGGGTGGTAAAATTGGATTATTTGGTGGTGCGGGTGTAGGTAAAACTGTATTGATCATGGAATTGGTAAACAATATTGCGAAAGCATATTCAGGTTTATCAGTATTTGCGGGCGTTGGAGAACGTACACGTGAAGGAAATGACCTTTTACGTGAGTTTATTGAATCAGGAGTTATTAACTATGGTGATGCATTTAAGCATTCTATGGAAGAAGGCGGATGGGATCTTGCATCTGTTGACAAAGAAGCATTAAAAGATTCTAAAGCAACATTGGTTTTCGGACAAATGAATGAGCCTCCTGGTGCTCGTGCACGTGTGGCTCTTTCAGGATTAACTGTTGCTGAATATTTCCGTGATGGAGAAGGTGAAGGACAAGGAAAAGATATTCTTTTCTTCGTTGATAATATTTTCCGTTTCACTCAGGCAGGTTCTGAGGTTTCGGCTCTATTGGGTCGTATGCCATCTGCAGTAGGTTACCAGCCAACACTGGCAACTGAGATGGGATTGATGCAGGAAAGAATTACCTCGACAAAACGTGGTTCAATTACATCTGTTCAGGCCGTTTACGTTCCTGCGGATGATTTGACTGACCCTGCACCGGCAACAACATTTGCTCACCTTGATGCAACTACTGTATTATCACGTAAAATTGCTGAGCTTGGAATTTATCCTGCAGTGGATCCTTTGGATTCAACTTCACGCATTCTGAACGCTGCAACTCTGGGTGATGAGCATTATGGTACTGCTCAGCGTGTGAAAGAAATTTTACAACGTTATAAAGAATTACAGGATATCATCGCCATCCTTGGTATGGACGAATTATCAGAAGAAGATAAGTTGGTAGTAGGTCGCGCACGTCGTGTGCAGCGTTTCCTTTCACAGCCTTTCTTCGTAGCTGAACAGTTCACCGGACTTAAAGGAGTATTGGTAGACATTAAAGATACCATTAAAGGTTTCAATATGATCATGGACGGAGAAGTGGATGAATATCCTGAAGCTGCTTTCAACCTGGTTGGAACAATTGAAGATGCTATTGAAAAAGGAAAGAAAATATTAGCTGAATCAAACTCGTAGGAGATATTAGATAGGAGATGTGAGACATGAGATAATAGATAGGAGAATAAACTCACATCTCACATCTCACATCTCACATCTCAGATCTCAACTCTAAAAACATATGAAATTAGAAATATTAACACCCGATAAAAAGGTTTACGAAGGAGAAGTAAGATCAGTAACCGTACCTGGTACGATGGGATCTTTCGAAGTTCTTAAGGACCACGCGCCAATTATTTCAACACTGGAAGATGGCAAAGTGATCATTCGTAAAGACAATACAGAGGAAACCATTTATATCAAAGGTGGAGTAATTGAAGTATTGAATAATTCAATTATGGTACTTGCCGAAGGAATCCAAAATTCCTGATCTTAAAAAATCATAAAAAAGCCCTTTTGATCCCCGGATCAGAAGGGCTTTTTTGTTTTCAATTAAATCATTTTTTTTATTGATAATTCTGATTTCAGGCAGAAATTTCCTCTCAATTGAAAAATCTCATTTTTTGAACCGAAAACCGAAAACCGTTTTGGTCTATTTATGCCATACAATATATACGTAATTGCATATTATGACATATTAAATATTGTTATTTTAATTTTTTCAATATTTTATTCTTATTTAAAATAATTACTCTTGCTATTGATAGTTAAATCTTAAGCACTTAAATTGAGATTTAAATAAATAAGAAAATTTTAAAGGTTTAAATAATGATCGGCAGATTGAATTTTACATCTCAAAAACTGACTAATCCGGGATTAATCTCCGCTATTTACATTCTATATATTATTCTGCTCATTCCTATCATTAAGGCCTAAGATTTAATAACACACTAAAAATCGAACGCCTTCCTCAGAAAGAAAGGCTTTTTTTTTAGACAATAATTATTGAAATATAATATTAACATATCCATATATCCGGCAACGGAAAATAGATTACGATTTATAAAAGAATAGATGGAACTTAACAAATACAGCAAAACAGTTACCCAGGATCCTACGCAACCCGCATCACAGGCAATGTTATACGGAATAGGATTAACTACTGAAGATCTTGCAAAAGCACAGGTAGGAATTGTAAGTATGGGCTATGATGGCAACACCTGCAACATGCACCTGAATGATCTTGCAAAAGATGTTAAACAAGGAGTATGGAACAATAACCTGGTAGGACTGATGTTCCATACCATTGGAATTAGCGACGGTATAACCAACGGTACTGAAGGAATGCGTTATTCCTTGGTTTCGAGGGATCTCATTGCCGATTCTATTGAAACTGTTTGCGGAGGTCACTATTATGACGGTCTGATTGCCTTACCAGGATGTGATAAAAATATGCCCGGAGCGATCATGGCAATGGGCCGTTTAAACCGCCCCGCGATCATGGTTTACGGCGGAAGTATTCATTCAGGAAATTATAAAGGACAATCTTTAAACATTGTTTCTGCATTCGAGGCTTTAGGTCAAAAAATGGCTGGCAATCTGGAAGAAGAAGATTTTCAGGGTATCATCCAGCATGCCTGTCCGGGTGCCGGAGCTTGTGGAGGAATGTATACAGCCAATACCATGGCATCGGCAATTGAAGCAATGGGCATGAGTTTACCTTATAGCTCCTCCTACCCTGCCTTAAGTGCAGAGAAAAGACAGGAATGTCTGGAAGCAGGAAAATATATCAGAATACTGCTTGAAAAAGATATCAAACCCAGAGATATCATGACCAGAAAAGCATTCCACAATGCAATAGTCACGGTAATGGTACTTGGAGGTTCTACAAATGCGGTTCTGCATTTAATTGCAATGGCAAAATCAGTAGGTATAAAACTTGAATTGGCCGATTTTCAGAAAGTGAGCGATGAGACCTCTGTAATTGCAGATCTTAAGCCAAGCGGGAAATATATGATGGAAGATGTTCATACGATAGGCGGTATGCCTTCTGTATTAAAATATCTTTTACAAAAGGGACTGATCCATGGCGACTGTCTGACCGTTACAGGAAAGACACTTGCTGAGAATGTTGCAGATGCAGCCGACCTGGATTTCAGCACACAGGATGTTATTCTTCCATACGAAAACCCGGTAAAGAAAACAGGGCATTTGCAAATGCTTTACGGCAACCTTGCCCCTCTGGGTTCGGTAGCGAAGATCAGTGGTAAAGAAGGTGAATCGTTCACCGGTCCGGCAAGAGTGTTTGATGGTGAGTTTGAATTGATCCATGGTATTAGCAGTGGTAAGGTAAAAGCAGGAGATGTGGTTGTGATCAGGAATGTAGGACCGAAAGGTGCTCCAGGAATGCCGGAGATGTTGAAACCAACTTCTGCCATCTTTGGAGCAGGTCTGGGCGCATCTGTGGCGCTGATCACAGACGGACGTTTCTCAGGTGGAACTCATGGCTTTGTTGTTGGACACATGACTCCGGAAGCATTTGAAGGTGGTAATATCGGACTGGTAAAAGATGGTGATACCATTGAAATAAGTGCAAGTAAAAATTCCATCAATGTGATGATCTCTGATGAAGAGATGGAACAGAGAAGGAAACTCTGGAATCAACCGGAGCCTCCTGTTAAGAACGGAGTTTTATTCAAATATTTTAAACAGGTAAAGAACGCTACTGAAGGCTGCGTTACTGACGAAGAGTAAAAAATTCAGCCATCGGATGAATTATCTATCCTTTGGCTTAAAACAAAATAAAGAGAAATATTATGGAAACTGAGCAGCAGGTATTGGGTAACCCTACAGGAGTGGAAACGATTGAAGTTTCGGGTTCTGTAGCTCTACTCGAAGCATTGATCACAGAGGGTACCGATGTCATATTCGGATATCCAGGTGGAGCAATAATGCCCATCTATGATGCATTATACGACTATAAAGAGAAATTAAACCATATTCTTGTAAGACATGAACAGGGCGGTATCCACGCCGGACAAGGTTTTGCAAGAACATCAGGAAAAGTAGGTGTTGTATTTGCAACCAGCGGACCAGGTGCAACAAATCTGGTTACAGGCCTTGCCGATGCGATGATTGACAGTACTCCCCTGGTATGTATCACCGGACAAGTATTTGCGCACTTATTAGGTACAGACGCTTTTCAGGAAACAGATGTAATCAATATCACAACACCTGTAACTAAATGGAACTATCAGATCACTGATGCAACCGAAATTCCGGAAGTGATCAGTAAAGCCTTTTATATCGCCAGAAGCGGCAGACCAGGACCAGTTTTAATTGATATCACTAAAAATGCTCAGATACAGAAATTTGATTACAGCGGCTATACTCCTTGTAATCATATTCGCAGCTATCGGCCGAAACCTCTGATCAGAAAGGAATATATCACACAGGCTGCAGAATTGATCAATCAGGCTAAAAAACCATTTATCATTTGGGGCCAGGGTGTTATTCTGGGTGAAGCTGAACTGGAATTCAAGGCCTTTGTTGAGAAAAGCGGGATCCCTTCTGCATGGACCATACTTGGCGCGGGAGCTATCCCAACAGACCATCCGCTGAACGTAGGAATGCTGGGAATGCATGGAAATTATGGCCCGAACGTACTTACAAATGAATGTGATGTTTTAATAGCTATAGGCATGAGATTCGATGATCGTGTAACCGGCCGTCTGGATAAATATGCTAAACAAGCTAAAGTTATCCATCTGGATATTGACCCGTCTGAAATAGATAAGAATGTTCAGACAACAGTTCCGGTTTGGGGTGATTGTAAAGAAACTATCCCTGCTTTAACAGAACTAATACAACAAAAAGAACATACTGAATGGCTGCAAAAATTCAGAGATTTCGATAAAAAAGAGATTGAGGCGGTTATTCACAATGAACTTCATCCTGCCAGTGGAGAACTAACTATGGGTGAAGTGATCCATCAGTTAAATGAACTAACTAAAGGGGAAGCTGTGATTGTTACGGATGTTGGTCAGCATCAGATGGTGGCCTGCAGGTATGCAAAATTGAATAATACAAGGAGCAATGTAACCAGCGGCGGACTAGGAACTATGGGCTTTGCCCTTCCGGCAGCTATTGGTGCTAAATTCGGTGCTCCTAACCGGACAGTGGTAGCAGTTATTGGCGATGGCGGATTTCAAATGACCATTCAGGAACTCGGCACGATCATGCAAAGTGGTATTGATGTGAAGATCCTGATTCTGAACAACAGGTTTTTAGGGATGGTAAGGCAATGGCAGGAGCTGTTTAATGAGCATCGCTATTCATTCGTTGATATTGCCAGCCCTGATTTTGTTGCGGTGGCCGCTGCCTATGGCATAAAAGGCAGAAGCATCTCTGAACGTGAAGATATTACTACTGCATTGCAGGAAATGCTAAATAATAAGGGTTCCTTCTTATTGGAAGTAATGGTAACTAAAGAAAATAATGTATTTCCAATGGTGCCACAGGGATGCAGTGTTAGTGAGATCAGATTGAAATAATAAATGTTCAGCAGAACCAGGAAAAAAGACAATATGAGCAATCAGAACGATACAGAAAAACCGTCAGGAAAACAGGAATATAATATTACTGTCTATACTGAAAATCAGATCGGCCTCCTGAACAGGATCGCGATCATTTTCACCAGACGCAAAATAAATATTCATAGTCTCAATACCTCTCCTTCCGAGATCGAGAGCATCCACCGCTTTAATATAGTGGTTCAGGAAACTGAGGACGTAGTAAGAAAGCTGTCCAGACAAATAGAAAAGCAGGTGGAAGTATTGAAAGTGTATTTCAACACAAATGAGGATGTGATCTGGCAGGAACTTGCTTTATACAAGGTTCCCACTGATATTATTGCAGAAAAGGCAAGCGTGGAGCGTTTACTTCGCGAGAATGGTGCGCGTGCAGTTGTGATCCGTAAAGATTATACTGTTTTTGAAACTACAGGGCATCGTGAAGAAACAGATGCACTGATCAAGATCCTGCAACCTTTTGGACTGATCGAATTCGTTCGCAGTGCACGTGTGGCTATCATAAAACATAGTGATGGCTTTAACCGCAAACTTCGTGAGTTTGAAAAAGCCGAACCCGGTGAGGAAGTAGCTGAGAATGAATATCTTAATAACGGACAGAAGATCTTCACCATGTAGAGATCTCTAAAAATAAATGATTCAAATAAATAACATTAAATAAAAACACAAAGTAAAAACAAAACAATATGGCAAAGATCAATTTCGGTGGGGTTGTAGAAGAGGTAGTAACCCGCGAAGAATTCCCCTTAGACAAAGCGCGTGAAGTTTTAAAGGATGAAACTGTAGCAATTATTGGTTATGGGGTTCAAGGTCCGGGACAAGCATTAAACCTGCGCGACAACGGTATTAATGTAATTATCGGTCAGCGTAAAGACTCTAAAACATGGGACAAAGCTATCGCAGATGGTTGGGTACCCGGAGTAACTCTGTTTGAAATTGAAGAAGCTGCTGAAAAAGGTACCATCATTCAATATCTTTTATCAGATGCAGGTCAGATCGCTCTTTGGCCAACAATCAAAAAATACCTTACTCCCGGAAAAGCACTATACTTTTCTCATGGATTTGGTATCACGTACAAGGAACAAACCGGAATCATTCCTCCTGCAGATGTTGACGTAATTTTAGTTGCTCCAAAAGGATCAGGAACTTCATTACGCCGTCTTTTCTTAGCAGGTAAAGGCCTGAACTCTTCTTTTGCTATCCATCAGGATGCAACAGGCAAAGGAAGAACCCGTGCTATCGCATTAGGCATTGGTGTTGGTTCAGGATACTTGTTCGAAACTGATTTCCGTAAAGAAGTATACTCTGATCTAACAGGTGAGCGTGGTACTTTGATGGGCGCTATCGCTGGTATCTTCGAAGCACAGTATAACACACTTCGCAGAAACGGTCATTCACCATCTGAGGCTTTCAACGAAACTGTTGAAGAACTAACTCAAAGTTTAATGCCATTGGTTGCAGAGAATGGAATGGATTGGATGTATGCTAATTGTTCAACAACTGCTCAACGTGGAGCACTAGACTGGAAAGGTCGTTTCCGTGATGCAACCCAGCCAGTTTTTGATGAACTGTATGAAAGTGTAGCCTCAGGAAAAGAAGCTGAACGTACAATTAAATTGAACAGTCAGCCTGATTACCGTGTAAAACTTGAAGCAGAATTAAAAACTCTTCATGATAGCGAAATCTGGCAGGCAGGTCAGGCAGTAAGAAGTTTACGTCCTGAGAATCAACCTGAAAAGTAACAAGTAACAAGTAATAAGTTGTAAGTTTTAAGTAAACAGCCGTCACGCAGAAACTTAAAACTTACAACTTATAACCTACAAACTATGGCACAAACCCTGTTTGATAAAATCTGGAATGAGCACGTCGTCAGCAGCAATGCCGGTTTTCCGGACACATTATATATTGATGCACATATCATCAATAAAATAACGAGTCCGGCAGCTTTTGAAGGCTTGCGCAAGCGGCACGTCCCTGTTTACAGACCCAATCAAACAATTGTAATTACTGAGCCATCATTTCAGCATATTCCTCTTACCGACCTGTCGCACTTTCAGCTTGACATGCTTAACAGGAATTGCAGTGATTTCGGATTAAACAGGATAGAACAGCTTCGCTTAGATCAGGTATTTCCATATGTAAGCTATCCAGGACAAACGATTGTCTGTGATGAAAAGTTTTCAGATATACTAGGTTCACTAGGTTCAATTGCTCTTGGTATCAGCGAATTACATGTAGAACAAGTACTTGCAACACAATGCCTGTTGATACATAAGCCGAAACGAATGAAAATAGAAGTCAATGGCAAACTGGCTAAAGGACTTGGGGCTAAGGACATTAATCATTACCTGATGTCAGAGATCTCTGCGGGTGGTGCTAATGGTTATTTTATTGAGTATGCCGGAGATACCATTCTTAATTTAGAAATGGAAGGACGTATGGCTATTTGCAAAATGAGCAGGGAAATTGGTGCTTTCGGCGGACTGATTGCGCCGGATGAAAAAACCTTTGCTTACATCCGCAAATATAGTTCGATAGTAGAAGTTGAGAATCAGAACGAGGATGCATTTCAGAAAGATTTGTATTCAGATGACAGCGCTGTGTTTGATGAGGTTCTTGAATTTGACGCAGAAGATATTGGTCCCGGAAACTACGGGATAGGATTATCGAAACTTATGCAATCAAGATCGAATCCGCACTCAGCAGGGATGATCACTTTTGATGGTTCCGCTATTGTTGCAGGATATAATGACACTGATTACCTTTTAAACAGACTTGAAAATATCGAAGAATTCGAAAATTCGAAGGATTATAAAATTATTAATGGGGATTAATCCCCATTACAAGAAACAAAGGACCGCAACAGAATTTATGTTAAGGACCGCAATAAAGCAAGAAAGCTTTATTTAAAATATAAAATATGTTACACGACCCAAACCGCATCTATATTTTTGACACCACTCTAAGGGATGGAGAACAGGTACCCGGATGTCAGCTATCTACAGTAGAGAAAATCGAAATTGGAAAGGCACTGGAAAATCTGGGTGTTGATGTAATTGAAGCGGGATTCCCTATTTCAAGTCCCGGCGATTTTCAAAGTGTGGTTGAGCTCTCTAAAGCTGTGCGTGAACCCGTGATCTGTGCATTAACACGTGCAAATAAAGGTGATATTGATTGTGCCGCAGAAGCTTTAAAATTTGCAAAAAGACCACGTATTCATACCGGAATAGGTGCATCTGACAATCATATAAAATATAAGTTCAACAGTACCCGTGAAGCGATACTTCAGCGTGCTGTTGAAGCCGTAAAATATGCCAAGAGTTTCGTTGAAGATATCGAGTTCTATGCGGAGGATGCAGGCAGGGCAGACAATGAATTTCTGGCAAAAATGGTGGAAGCGGTTATTGCTGCAGGCGCTACAGTTGTCAATATCCCTGATACCAATGGATATTGCCTGCCTGAACAATACGGTGAAAAGATCCGTTTTCTGAAAGAAAATGTTAAAAACATTGATCAGGCCATTATTTCAGTGCATTGCCATAATGACCTGGGCCTGGCTACCGCCAACAGCATTGCAGGTATACAGAATGGAGCCCGGCAGGTTGAATGTACGATCAACGGTATAGGAGAGCGTGCAGGAAATACAGCATTGGAAGAAATTGTGATGATCCTTAAAACTCACCACAGCCTGAATTTTACTCATAAAGTGAACAGTAAGCACCTATATGAGTTGAGTGGAATGGTTAGCAGGATGATGCGTATGCCAGTTCAGCCAAATAAAGCTATTGTAGGTAAAAATGCATTTGCCCATAGCTCGGGAATTCATCAGGACGGTGTTTTAAAACACAGAGAGACCTATGAGATCATCAATCCGGAGGATGTTGGTATCGATCAATCAGAGATCATATTAACTGCCCGCAGTGGCCGCCATGCATTGAATCATCACCTGGAGCGCCTGGGCTATACAATTGAGCGTATTGACCTTGATCAGGTTTACGAACGGTTCCTAACCCTGGCAGATGGCAAGAAAGAGATCAAGGATGATGATATCCTGTTCCTGATGGGACATGAGACTGAGAATAATTATAAAAACGGACTTGCGATCAAAGGATTGAAGGTTGTATGTGGCGATCAGGTTAGTCCGACAGCCACTATAATTTTAAATTATAAAGGAAAAGATAACGAAGCAACGGCAACAGGAAACGGACCGGTTGATGCAACGATCAAGGCAATTGAAAAGATCATTGGCAAAAGCTTCAATATTAAAGAATTCAATATTCATGCGATCCATAGTGGAAGCGATGATGTCAGTAAGGTAGATATGCGTGTAACTGATGAAGGGAAATCATATGTAGGTTACGGTTTTAGTACCGACATCGTCAGAGCATCGGCAAATGCCTATCTGGATGCGCTGAATAAGTTTGTGTAGGGGGACTACGTTGTACGTTATAAGTTGTATGTTATAAGGAATAGGTTATAAGTTTTATTAACAGGTTATATTGAATTAAGGGTATTGGATTATAATTGGAAAAATAAAATCTAAATACTAAGTACTGAGTACTAAATACTAATAAAAAAAAATATGAGCAAAACATTGTTTGACAAGGTGTGGGATACTCACGTAGTTCGTAAGATTGAAGGCGGACCGGACGTATTATTTATCGACCGACACCTGATCCATGAAGTTACAAGCCCTGTAGCATTCCTTGGACTGAAAAGCAGAGGTATAAAAGTTTTATATCCAAAGCGCACTTTCGCAACAGCTGATCATAATACACCAACCATTAACCAGCATTTACCGGTTCAGGATCCTCTATCTGCGAACCAGTTAAAAGCACTGGAATCAAATTCAAATGAATATGGTATCAGCTACTGGGGATTGGGACATCAAAAAAATGGTATCGTACATGTTGTAGGACCAGAATATGGTATTACACAGCCTGGTGCCACGATCGTTTGCGGTGACTCGCATACTTCAACTCACGGTGCTTTTGGTGCCATCGCTTTTGGTATTGGTACATCTGAAGTTGAAATGGTTCTTGCTACCCAATGCATCATGCAGGAAAAGCCAAAGAAAATGAGGATCAATATCAATGGGCAACTAGGCAAAGGTGTCACTCCTAAAGATGTTGCTTTATTTATCATTTCTCAGCTTTCAACTTCAGGAGCAACCGGATATTTTGTTGAATATGCTGGCGAAGTATTTGAAAACATGACGATGGAAGGTCGTATGACCGTTTGTAACCTGAGTATTGAAATGGGTGCAAGAGGTGGAATGATCGCACCTGATGAGAAAACTATAAATTATGTTCAGGGACGTGAATTCAGCCCTAAGGGTGAAGCATGGGATAAAGCACTTGCCTATTACAAATCGTTAAAAACGGATTCAGATGCTGTTTTCGATATTGAATACAGCTACGATGGTGCTACGATTGAACCAATGATCACCTACGGAACCAATCCGGGAATGGGTATGGGAATTTCACATTCAATACCAAATGCAGACGATGTTGAAGGTGGAGCCGCATCTTATGCCAAATCACTGAACTACATGGGTTTCCATGAGGGAGAATCAATGATGGGCAAACAAGTTGACTATGTTTTCATCGGAAGCTGTACCAATGGTCGTATTGAAGACTTCAGAGCTTTCACATCCATTGTAAAAGGGAAGAAAAAAGCAGATCATGTTACAGCATGGCTTGTACCCGGATCTCATATTGTTGAGGCTCAGATTAAAGAAGAAGGCTTGCTTGATATTTTAAATGAAGCCGGATTTACCTTACGTCAGCCTGGTTGTTCAGCATGCCTTGCCATGAATGATGATAAGATACCAGCAGGAAAATATGCGGTAAGTACATCAAACAGGAATTTTGAAGGCCGTCAGGGCCCCGGCTCAAGAACGATGCTTGCTAGTCCGCTGGTTGCTGCTGCAGCAGCTATTACAGGAGTAGTTACTGATCCGAGAACTCTTATTTAATAACAGGCGATCATTCGCAAAAAGAAAATAAAATGGCTTACGATAAATTCAATATATTAAGAAGTACCGCTGTTCCTCTGGCAATAGAGAACGTGGATACTGATCAGATCATACCGGCACGCTTTTTAAAAGCGACTGAACGTGTGGGATTTGGTGATAATCTTTTCCGCGACTGGAGATATAATCCAGACAATACACCTAAGGCCGATTTCGTGCTTAATAACCCATTGTACAGTGGTAAAATTCTTGTTGGTGGTAAAAATTTCGGTTCTGGTTCATCAAGAGAGCATGCGGCATGGGCTGTATATGACTATGGATTCAGATGTGTGGTATCAAGTTTCTTCGCCGATATCTTTAAAAACAACTGCCTGAACATTGGAGTATTACCTGTTCAGGTAAGTCCCGATTTCGCAGAAAAGATCTTCCGTGCCATAGAGGCTGATCCGAAAACTGAGATTGAAGTTAATCTTCCGGAACAAAGTATCACTATCCTTCCGACAGGAGATAAAGAAACGTTTGACATAAGCTCTTACAAAAAAGATAATATGGTCAATGGCTTTGATGATATAGATTATCTGCAAAACATCAAAACTGAAATAGAAGAATTTGCTTCAAAACTTCCTTTATAATATTAAGACCATCCAAATGGAAAAAAGGAAAATAGAAATAATGGATACTACCCTCCGTGATGGTGAACAAACATCCGGGGTCTCCTTTTCTATATCAGAAAAACTGACCATCACCCAACTACTGCTTGAAGAACTCAGGGTTGACAGGGTTGAGATTGCATCGGCAAGGGTATCAGAAGGAGAATTTGCATCTGTTAAGGCTATTATGGACTGGGCCAACTTTCATGGCTATACAAACAGAATAGAGGTACTTTCATTTGTTGATCAGGGGGTATCCGTAGAATGGATGGCTAACGCAGGTGTTAAGGTTCAGAATTTACTGACTAAAGGTTCTTTAAACCATTTGATCCACCAGCTTAAAAAAACTCCTGAACAACATTTTTCAGAAATCGGGGCTATCATACTACTTGCACAAAGCCATGGTATTTCAAGCAATGTATATCTTGAAGACTGGAGTAATGGCATGCGCAACTCACCGGAATATGTTTACCAGTATCTTGATTTTCTATCTACTCAGCCTGTAAAAAGAGTTTTATTACCCGATACGTTAGGAGTGTTAACTCCAAATGAAACTTTCAACTACATTTCGGAGATAAAATCGCGCTATCCTGGTATTCATTTCGATTTTCACGCTCATAATGACTATGACCTGGCAAATGCCAATATTTTAGAAGCGATCAGGGCAGGTGCCGATGGTTTGCACTTAACTGTGAACGGCATGGGTGAAAGAGCAGGAAATGCCTCTATTGCAAGTGCTGTAGCTGCCATTAATGACTTCATGCCTGAAGTAGAGATCAATATCAACGAAGAAGCTATCTATACGGTCAGTAAACTTGTGGAGACTTTCTCCGGCATCAGGATCCCTTCTAACAAGCCAATTGTAGGTGAAAATGTATTTACTCAAACAGCGGGCATTCATGCTGATGGGGATAGTAAGAATAATTTGTATTTCAATGATCTTCTGCCAGAACGATTTGGCAGAAAACGGACCTATGCCTTAGGTAAAACATCAGGAAAGGCCAACATTGAGAAAAACCTTCAGGAACTGGGACTTAAACTAAGTGACGAGGATCTTAAAAAAGTAACCCAACGGGTTATTGAACTGGGAGACATGAAGGAAACTGTCACAAGAGAAGATCTGCCATATATCATTTCTGATGTATTGAACAGCACTTCAACGGTGGACAAAGTAGTTGTGGAGTCTTATGTATTAACACATTCAAAAGGATTAAGGCCTTCTGCAACAATATCAGTCAGGATAGATGGCGAACTCTTCGAGGAAAACGCACAGGGCGACGGACAGTTTGATGCATTCATGAAAGCGCTTTCCAAAGTATATGCAAAAAAGCAGTTATGTTTACCTAAACTGATCGATTATGCAGTAAGGATTGCTCCGGGAAGTAATTCGGATGCGCTGTGTGAAACTATTATTACCTGGGAAACCCCAAACAAAAAATTCATCACAAGAGGCCTCGATTCAGATCAAACTGTTTGTGCGATAAAATCGACACAGAAAATGCTTAATATTATTTAGTGGTTAGTAGTTAGTTGGTTAGTGGTTAGAAATTCATATAGTACAATTAACATTAGGTACCACTCAATAACTTAGAACTTAGAACTTAATACTTAGAACTTACAACGTATAACGTATAACTCAAAAAAAAAAATGAAATTAAATATCGCCCTTTTAGCTGGAGATGGAATTGGTCCTGAAGTAATTGATCAGGCAGTTAAAGTTTGTAATGCTGTCGCAAAAAAATTCGACCATGAGATCAACTGGACATCTGCTCTGACAGGTGCCTGTGCTATTGATGCTGTTGGTGAACCATATCCTGATTCAACCCATGAGGTTTGTATGGCAGCTGATGCAATTCTATTCGGAGCTATTGGAGATCCAAAATATGATAATGACCCTAAAGCGCCTATTCGTCCTGAGCAGGGTCTTTTGAAAATGCGTAAAAAACTGGGATTGTTCGCCAATGTTCGTCCTACTTTTACTTTTCCTTCCTTAATAGACAACTCACCTTTGAAAAGAGAGCGTATTGAAGGTACCGATCTGATCATCCTTCGTGAATTGACAGGAGGTATTTATTTTGGTGAACGCGGAAGGAAAGACAATGGGAATACTGCTTTTGATACTTGTACCTATACTCGCGATGAGATAATCCGTCTGGCAAAACTAGGTTTCGAGATGGCAATGACCAGAAGCAAGAAACTTTGCTGTGTGGATAAAGCCAATGTTCTTGAAAGTTCACGACTATGGAGAGAAACAGTTCAGGACATGGAAAAAGATTATCCTGAAGTTACTGTTAGTTACGAATTTGTTGATGCTGTAGCCATGCGATTAGTTCAATGGCCAAGCACCTATGATGTAATGATCACTGAAAATCTTTTTGGAGATATTCTTACTGATGAGGCATCTGTTATTTCAGGTTCAATGGGATTGATGCCTTCCGCATCGATCGGGCTTCACACCTCTTTATTTGAGCCAATACACGGATCTTATCCACAGGCTGCCGGTAAAGACATCGCAAATCCTCTGGCAACTGTGCTTTCAGCAGCCATGATGTTTGAAGATGCATTCGGATTAAAAGACGAAGCTGAGCTAATCCGCGAAGTGGTAAACAAATCCTTAGCTGAAGGTATTGTCACCGAAGATCTTTCCGGAAAGAATAAAGCCTATAAAACCAGTGAGGTTGGCGACTGGCTGGCAAAGAATATTTAAAACATTAAGGCTGGCAAGTTTGAAAAACTCTGTCAGCCTTAAAATTCAAGGAAGTTACTAATAACTACCTGAACCTTTTGCCCTTTACTGTATATCCCCGGCTTAGGGTTCATTGCAATTACCTCAATTCCATCTCTTTCCAGAAGGAGGTCTTCATAAAACCCCCTAAAGAAAACATCCTTGATCAAATATCCTTTGCTGCTCCAGCTGCTTTTAAGCTGTACCCATTCAGGATAGATCATAACACTTTCTTTTTTAGTTTTTATTCCCATCTTTCTCGCTGCTTCGGAAGATAAGACAAATGCATTTCCAAGTAATTTGCCGGTATAAATGTAAGCAGGTTTTGAATATAGCTGATCGGGTTTACCTGATTCAATTAATTTTCCATCTTTTAAAATTATCATTTGATTCGCAAGTGTAAGTCCGTCGACCGGATCATGCGAAACAATAATGATGGTGATTCCAAGCTCATCATTTAACCTTTTCAGATCTGCACGAAACTGGGTTTTCAGTACAGCATCAAGCTGGCTGAAAGGTTCATCGAGAAGTAATACCTCAGGCTCCGTTATGATTGCTCTGGCTAAGGCTACACGCTGCTGCTCTCCCCCACTCAACTCAACTATTTTTTTATTTGCCAGATGATCGATCCTTAGGAAGCCCATCATTGCCAGTGCTTTTTGCTTTTTCCCCTCTACGTCCTCATTGGAAAGCATGCTCTCAATATTTTCATAAACCTTTGCAAAAAGATTCAGATTAAAATCCTGGTTTAGCATTTTCATTGAATCATGGCCGGGGATCAATTTTTCATGTGGCCCATTAAGATGTTCTCCCTTAAAAAACACCTCCCCTGAATCAGGCGCAAGCAAACCATAAATAAGTTTCAGCAGTGTACTCTTTCCACTTCCACTTTCACCAACAATGGCAATAAAATCACCCTTTTTGATTACAAGGTCGATCGTACTGACCCCCGCTGCTGAATCTTCAGAATAGTGTTTACTGACATTTTCGAGAGAAATAAAAGGCTGTGACATAGTTTCAAATATACTAAAAAACCCCGCCTGCTGAATTTCAGCAGAAGCGGGGCTCTTCACTATTTTTCTTATTTAAAATCCGAACATTAATCCAAATGAAAGATTTTTAAAATCTTCAGGGCCCTGTCCATTCGCAAAAACATCATTGCCATAGTATTTGACATAAACCCCTGTACCGCCATATCCGAGTCTGGCAAATGCTCCGTATCTGAATGGATTCAGATTATAATCGTCTTTAAACTTTTCCTTACCATTTTCTTTGCTCACCTGTTTAATTTTTCCGTTCAACAGGAAACCAATTTCAGGACCGAAGACAAAATTGAGTTTATCTCCATTTTTGTCATCTTTAGTCCGCAACTGGAAGGACAATGGAATACGAAGATACTGGCTGGAGAAGCGGTTTTTCTTGAAGTCAACGGCTTCGGTAACATAGGTAAGAGTCGGCTTATCCTTTTGAAAGGTAATATTCTGTTTCAGCCGCATATGATTCCAGTCGAGACCGGCGCCAGTATATATTTTAAAATAGCTGTTAAACCGGTAACCCATTTGAAAAAACTCAAAACCAAAATTGCTGCTTTTCCAGGTCTCACGTTCCAGGTAAGAATTTGCAGCACTAAGGGTGAAACTACCCTTATCAGTATAGGTACTCAATCCCAGGTCAAAGCGTGCAGCAATAAACTGGAATGAAAATTTAGTTTTGGATTTTACCTCCGTTTTGGTACTATCATCGTTGGAATCCTTATCACCAAAGCTTATAGTGACACTTTTCCTGTCCTTATTGGTTGTATCTCTTGTTATAACAAGAACTGTATCCTTTTTGTCCTGAGCAAAGGCACCTGCTGCAAATGTGCATAATAGAGCACAAACTAGTAGTCGTTTCATTTCTGTCTGTATTATTTTATTTTCTACTTTTTATTTTAACCAATCCTAAATTAATTCCTGAAACTTCAGAGCCCTCAACACCATCTTTAAATTCTATCAATTTATCATCACGCTTATCAACTTGGGCAATCACAAAATTAACCAGGCTTCCAATACTTCTTATTTTCTTACTCCCGGTGTTTACACGCTCTTCCTCTATGATTTGTTCTTCCTGAACATCCACTTTAGCGATCATATCAGGTTGGGTTACATCAAGCTGTGACTGATCACCCGAATACCTTGCAGGAACTTTAACTGCTTGCTTCTGCTGAGCAGCAATTGGCTTTTTAACTGGATTTGAAGCTATTACAATCTGAGGCTGCTCTGCAGCAGGTTTCACTTCAGGTAATGCTTGTGGAACTTCAGCTATTAATTTAAAATCATTTGTTACTGACTTCTCTGGAGAAAACTCAGTAAGCCCGGGATTAAGCTCAGCAAGTATTGGTTCTTCCTGAACAGGTTCAGCAGTGGGCTCACTTATAGTTGGCGGAACTAAGCTTTCAACTTTTTCTTCAGCCATTTCAGAATTCCCCTGAAGTTTAACTATTTCTAATGGCCTGGTAAACCATAGACCCGCAGAGATCACCACAATAACACTTGCAGCAGCCATCCAGAACGGTGAAAAAGATCTTCTTCCTGATTTCTTGTTATCCATTTTATTGGAAATCTTTCCCCAAACGTCATTTGAAGGTTCAACTTCAAAATCTCCAAAACGCTGCTGAAATAATTTATCCAATTCTTTATCCGATATGGGATGCATAATTTAAGCCCTCCATTTTAATTATTTTTTCCTTTAATATTGCCCTGGCTCTTGATAACTGTGATTTAGAAGCACCTTCAGTTATTCCCAGCTGCGTGGCTATTTCCTTATGTGAGTAGCCTTCTATCACATACATGTTAAATACCAGCCGGTAACCATTTGATAATTGCTGTACCAGCTTAAGCAAATCTTTTAATTCCAGTCCACTCATATCAAAAGTGCTTTGTGGCTGGTCATATACCTCATCTATATCCACTAAATTTAAATTCCTGAGGTTTTTCCGGTAGGACTCAATGGCAGTGTTCACCATGATCCTTCTGATCCATCCCTCAAAGGATCCTTCACCTCTGAATTCGGAAATTTTTTGAAATACCTTTACAAAGCCCATTTGCAATACATCCTCTGCTTCATAAGTATCCTTAGCGTAGCGCATACATACTCCCATCATGCGGGACGCAAGAGTTTTATAAAGGCTTTCCTGAGCTTTTCGATCGCCCCTTCTGCATCCTTCAAGCAAACTATCTATCGTATATGTATGATCCAAATTCATATGCTTTAAAGGTAAGATGCTAAACACTATAAATTAGTTGCACGGCAAGAAAAAAAAATTCTGAAAGCAATACGACTGAATTAGCCGAACTTTTAATTAAATTAGTATAATTCAATTCTTCAGTGTGAAATGAATCATTTCACCTTACAAATTAATTTTTAATTCATGGCATTTGTAGATTACTATCAGATATTAGGTATTGGCAAAAATGCTACTGAAAAAGAGGTTAAGAATGCCTATCGTAAACAGGCAAGGAAATTTCACCCCGATGTAAATCCCAATGACAAGGATGCACAGAAAAAATTTCAGGAGATCAATGAGGCAAATGAAGTTCTAAGCGATCCTGCAAAAAGAAAAAAATACGACCAGTATGGCAAAGACTGGAAGCATGCTGATCAGTATGAAGCTGCGGGACAAAGAGGACCTGGTGCAGGCAGACCTTCCGGAGGTCAGCAGACTTACTCCGGGAACTTCGGTGAAAGTGATTTTTCAGATTTCTTCAGTTCTATGTTTGGAGGATCGGGCAGGCAAAGCAGACAGAGCAGTTTTAAAGGACAGGATTTCAATGCCGAACTTCGTCTTAGCTTACGAGACGTTTACACCACCCAAAAACAAACAATTACAGTAAATGGCAAAAATATTCGTCTGACAATCCCGGCAGGAATAGAAAATGGTCAGACAATTAAAATTAAAGGACATGGGGCAGCCGGTATAAACGGAGGGCCAAGCGGAGATCTTTTTATTTCATTCTCCATTGCCAATGATCCTGAATTTAAACGGGTTGGAAATGATCTGTTTAAAAATACTGAGATCGATCTTTACACCGCAATATTAGGGGGTGAAATTCAGATTGACACCCTTAGCGGAAAGGTAAAACTTCAGGTAAAACCGGGAACCCAGAATGGCTCCAAGGTTAAACTAAAAGGAAAAGGATTCCCCGTTTATAAAAATGAAAGTCAGTTTGGCGACCTTTTTATAACTTATTCAGTAATCATCCCAACAGACTTAAGTGAAAAAGAAAAAGAGCTATTCATAGAATTATCTCAACTTAGAAAATAAGGCCATGACAGAGGAAAACTTAATTTCTGCCCATGAGTTTTGTGTTTACCATAATATTGGGCACTCATTTATCCTTCATTTAAAGGAGTATGGACTGGTTGAAACGATTACACTTGAACAGATCGATTATATTCCCTCCGAACAGATCGAAAAACTGGAGCGAATACTGCGAATTCACAGGGAGTTGGAAATTAACCTTGAAGGAATAGATACCATTGATCACATGTTACAGCGGGTAGATCTGCTTCAGCAGGAAGTGATACAACTTAAGAATAGACTAAGACTTTATGAAGACATTGATTAATTTATATTTTCAATAACAAAGTATGCATATTATTTCGAAAATACTGATCGTTATTGTTGCTCTGGAGCATCTTTACATTCTCTGGCTTGAAATGTTTGCCTGGACAACTGCAGGAAGGAGAACTTTCAAATCTATGCCGGCAGATATGTTTGAAAAAACAAAGTCGATGGCTGCAAATCAGGGATTATATAACGGATTTCTGGCTGCCGGACTGATCTGGTCGCTTATAATTGAAGACAATACATGGTCACAGCATGTTGCAACATTCTTTTTAGCCTGTGTGATCACAGCCGGAGTATATGGCGCAATTTCTGTTCAAAAATCAATTCTGTATGTACAGGCTTTACCTGCAACTTTAGCACTTACTGCTATCTTTCTGCTTTAGACTTGAGAAGTCTGAACGATTGTTTGTAAACCAGAAAAGAGGAATTTGAAAATTCTATTTTCCTGGTTCCTGCGGGTCTGCCCATATCCATAAAAGGCTCGAACCGGAAATCAAGATAAAGATTTGGAATAAGTTGCTTCTGGTAGGAATAACGGAGCATGATCAATTTTCTGTTCTTTTCTGTAAATCCGGCATGGTCAATGTGTTGAGATACGCTCTGATACAAGGGCATCCCGTTAGATGAAATAAAAGACATACCATTCCAGTAAGTTCCAATTAATGAACCGTAATGCGTATCAATTCCTGTATTAAGATACCAACCATGTCCTTTAGAAAAAGCTTGTACATCTGTGAATGAAAAATCATTAAAGCCCATCAGATAGTTTTCCGATCTGACAGCATTTACAAACCCTGTTAGTGGAATCTTCAATTTAAAACCCAAAGCCGTATTAACCAGCGTTTGCAAAGGTTCAGGTGTAATATCTATCTGACCGCCCTGATGAAAGACCGTTAATTGAAGCGGAATAGAAAGATCGATCTTTGAGTTCCTGATCAGTCTGAAATCTGCTGATAGTCCTCCCAAAATCTGCTCCTGTACAGGAGACGGCTTATAGATCATCCGCTTCCAATTGATAAATGCATCCAGGAATAAAGAATTCTTATTGATTATGAACTGCGTACCATATTCAACAGGCTCGGTGATCCTTTTCTCAAAATCAAACAGTGGCTCCGCCATACGGTGATGGATATTCCCTTCCAAAACTCCATTGATAAGGGTAGTATGTCCATTTTGATATTTAATACTGAAGAGGGGAAGTGTTCTATATATGCCCTTAGCTCCGAAATCTTTTTGCAAGTGTACTCCTGCTGTTACCGCAAGCCTGGGATGCGCATAATAAACCAGCTGAGGCTCTAACTGGGTTCCGAAAAGGGTATAACCGTCCTGAATTTTATTGAAGTATTCATAGTTCCGCATAAAATTGAAACTCTGAACACTTAAATGAAGTTCACCTGTTTTCAGACTGTCAGGACGGATGCGGTATTCTAAACTATCAGTAGATATCTGAGCAACCGAATCATTAAAATTGCTTAGGAAGAATAAAAAAATCAGGTATTTCTTCATTGAAAATTATCAGTCATTAATGATGATCTCAGGTTTTAATGATGAATATAGATCAGGAATATCCCCAATCCTGCAGGCTTTTAATTTTATTTCCCTTTTAAACGATAATACTTATAGATCTTGACAGCAGACATGATCACAGTACTGAATACAATAAGCCCTGTTAATCCATAGATCCAATCGACAGCACTTTTAAGGATCACGGTAAATACAATGGCTACCAGAAAAATTGTTGCAAGTTCATTCCAGAGCCGCAATTGAGTAGATGACCAGGTAAAAACACCATGCTTCAACTTGTTCATGATGCTCTGACACATGAAGTGATAGATCAAGAGGCCAAATACAAATGCCAGTTTTACCAGCATCCAGTTCATACTTAACAAACTGGGATTAACCCATATCATTGCAATACCAGCCAGGAAAGAAATGGCCATTGCAGGCGTTGTGATTATATACCAGAGCTTATGCTGCATGATCTCAAACTGTCGTTGAAGAGTTATTCTCTCTGACTCAGGGCGATCATTAGCTTCCACATGGTAGATGAACAGACGAACGATATAAAACAGCCCGGCCATCCAGCTTACAACAAATATGATATGAATTGCCTTTAAATATAAATAGGTCATAATTTGCTGGTCAAAAAGCTGAATGCTTTTACTTTTTTATTTTTGACGTTGATCAGTATCTGAATTCCTTCATTAACTCCACTGCATATTTTACATTATCAAAAGGAATATCCGGCATAATGCCATGGCCCAGATTGAAAATAAAGCCATCTTCTCCACGCATACGTTCGAATAAGCGATGTATTCTTTCCTTAATTACTTTCTTATCTGCATATAGAATATGCGGATCCAGGTTACCCTGGACAGCAATACCAGCAGGAAGTTTCTTTTTTATGTCGAGCAAATCTGCATTCCAGTCGACAGAGATCACATCAGGCTTTGATTCTGCCATCAGTGGTGCAAAAACAGAGCTGCCTTTACAGAAAGAAATGATTGGAATGTCCTTTCTGTTCAGCTTTGAAATTATTTCTGTATTGTAACTGTGAGAGAATTCTTTATAGTCATCCCATGACAATGCAAGAGCCCAGCTATCAAATAGCTGAAGCGCATTGACACCGGCATTGATCTGGAGGTTTAAATAATCAATAGTCACCTTCGCGATCTTTGCAAGCAGCTGATGAGCCAGCTCAGGATGGTTATGAATAAGAAGTTTAGTAAGTTTAAAATCTTTGGAAGATCCGCCTTCCACAAGGTAGCTCATCACAGTAAAAGGAGCACCAGCAAAACCGATCAGAGGAATACTTCCATTTAACCTTTGCTGAATTACTTTTATCGCATCTGCTACATACTGAAGCTTATCATCTACTTCTGTGAGGAGTTTATCTACATCTGCCTGAGTACGAACAGGATTTGCAAATTTTGGCCCTACACCCTGAGTAAAACTCAGATCACCACCCATTGCCTCTCCAGTAACGAGAATGTCGGAAAAGAGAATTGCAGCATCGATCCCTAAAAGATTGACAGGGAGCATGGTCACATCTGCTGCGATCTCCGGGGTTTTACACATCTCCAGAAAGGAGTATTTATTCTTTATCTCCCAGTACTCGGGCATAAACCGACCGGCCTGGCGCATCATCCATACCGGAGGACGCTCTGTACTTTTTGAAAATGCGGCCCTTAAAAAGAGGCTATCTTGTATGTTCTTCTCGCTCACTATGCTTTATTAATTTCGGATTCGATCTTTTGAATAATATCTTTTACTCTTGATGATATTTTATAAGCCCTGGCCATTTCTACGTATACTCTGGCTCGTTCAACATCCTTTTTACGCAAGTTAATATTTGCCAGATGTACCAACACGATTGCTTTATCATTCTGGTTACGTAAAGGGAATTTACTGGCAATCTGAAAATGCTTTTCAGCTTCGTCATAATTTTGCCTGTGAAGTTCCAGATTCCCATAAATAAACTCATAGAACCCACGCCTATGTTTGCCCAAACGATCAGGATCTTCAATCTCCTTTAGCAGGGTTTCTGCTTCCACGTAGTTCTTAGCATGAAATTCTCTGGCTGCCATAACCACAGTACCTTCACGAAAATAGCCCCAGATCAACAGGGCTATACCGATACCAACAACTGCCGTTATTTCATAAACCTGCTGACTGATAGTCCATGCAAGCAGGAGCACTGCAATTCCAATAACCCATAGGCGGGCCTTTTTAGTTAACATTTTTAGTGATTATCAATAAATTTATACCCAACCCCACGGATTGAATGAAAATAAGTCGGATTTTTCTGATCAGGCTCAAAATATTTACGGAAAGTCAGAATAAAATTGTCAATGGTTCTTGTTGATGGGTATACATCATAATTCCAGACCGTCTCAAGAATTTGCTCTCTTGAAACCGCCTCATTACGACGCTCGATCAAAAGTTTTAATAACATGGTCTCCTTCTTCGTTAGCGGAGTGACGGTACCGTCGTCACTCTTCAATTCGAAAGAGTTGAAGTAGATCGTTTTATCACCAATCTTATAGGAATTCAATTCCTTCAACTGATCCCCTTTAAGACTACGGCGAACAAGATTTGCAACCCTTAAGATCAATTCTTCCAGATTAAATGGCTTTACCAGGTAATCATCAGCACCTTTTTTCAAACCCATCACACGATCTTCACTCGTGTTTTTGGCAGTCAAAAACATGATCGGAACCTCTGAATTCTCAAGTCTTATTGTTTCTGCCACCTGGAATCCATCGATCTCAGGTAACATCACATCAAGGATCACCAGATTAAAACGTTCTTCTTTGAAAACTTTTAATGCTTTTTTCCCATCTGTTGCTGTTGAAACTTTGTATCCTTCCAGTTCCAGATTTAATTTGATAGCTTCCAGAAGATGTTCTTCGTCTTCTACCAGTAGAATTCTTTGTTTAATTGGCATTTGCGTTGAATATTACTTCGAAAATAGTTCCCGAAGGATTGTTGTTTCTAACTTTAATAATGGCCTGATGCTTATCAAGAACCTGTTTTACTATGAACAAGCCTAAACCTGTTCCCTTAGTTTTACGTGTCTCTTCACTCCCAACTCTATAAAACTTTTCAAAAATACGTGATTTTTCCTGATCATTAATACCAATACCGGAATCGGCAACAATAAAGTAGATCTGACCACCTTTTTGCTTCAGACTTACTTTAATTTCTGCGCATGGAGGAGAATATTTTACGGCATTTTCGATCAGGTTTGTAACCACTGAAGTTAATGCGAATTTGTCTCCATTCAGAAATATAAAGGGTTGAACCGAGGTTTTGATAACCTGTGAACTACAGGTATGTAATTGAAGTCGTCCGGCAACTGAATTTACAAGCTGAGAGAAATTAAACTGCTCTTTTGGAAAGGTGTATGACTTACTCTCAATCTTTGTCGCTATAAGCATGTTCTCAACCAGATCATCCAGTCGCTCAATATCCTTTAAGGAATTTTTAAGGAATGATTTCTGTTGTGCAGGTTCCAGGTCTCTTTTCAGGATGGTCTCCAGATACAATTTTATAGATGCAAGAGGTGATTTCAACTCATGTGTAACCGAAAGTAAAAAATTCCTCTGTTGATTATGTAATTTCCTTTCACCATTAATTGCCTTATGCATATAATAGGCGCCGACAAGAAAAATGAATATAAATACAGCACTTTCTCCCAATATCATCCCCAAACTATCCGGTTTTGCAGACAACAATAGTCTGCCCCACCAAATTACCTGAAGTACAGTGTAAATGATCAGACTATAAAATATCAGGAGCGGCCTTCTCATGCCCTTGAACCTCTGAAAACAATATCAAGACTTTCAAAAATAGCTCGTTTTGCTTTTTCAAGCTCAATCTTAGAATGAGTTGAGGAAACAAAACCAACTTCATATCCCGATGGTCCTAGATAAACTCCTCTGTTCAGCAACTCACGATGCATGATCTTGAATTTTTCCATGCTTGATGCATCGATCTCATCAGCATTACTGATACTTTCCCGATCTGTGAAGGCAAACCAGAAAATAGAACCTATGGTAAAGACCTTAAACTTATAATTCTTAGCCGTTGCGTAACGTTGAATTGATTCCGTAAACTCGAAGGTTTTATTATTCAGATCTTTATAGAAATTAGATTTTGACAGTTCCGTTAGCTGAGCAATTCCTGCAGCCATAGCAACCGGATTGCCGGATAAAGTACCTGCCTGATAAACCGGGCCGTCAGGAGATATCATTCCCATGATCTCTTCTGATGCTCCATACATCCCCACAGGCAAACCACCACCTATGATCTTTCCATAGGTAATTATATCTGGATAGATATTGTAATACCCTGCGGCACCTTCAAAACCAACTCTGAATCCGGAAATTACCTCATCAAAGATCAGCAGTGATTTATTCTTTGTACAGATCCTGCGTAAAAATTCAAGGAACTCCTGTGTTTGAAGTAAAAGTCCGTTGTTCGCCGGAACAGGTTCAATAATTACTGCTGCTATCTGATCGCTGAATTGTTCAAACGCTTCTTCTACAGCCTGAATATTGTTCAAAGGAACAACAATGGTTTCATCGGCAAATGATTTTGGAATACCTGCAGATGAAGTCTCACCAAATGTGACCAGGCCTGAACCTGCCTTAACAAGTAAAGAGTCCAGATGGCCATGATAACAACCTTCAAACTTGATAATTTTATCGCGTTTGGTATATCCGCGGGCCAAACGTACTGCCGACATCACCGCTTCAGTACCTGAACTGGTAAAACGAAGTTTTCGGATATATTTATTATTTTTCAGAATGAGTTCGGCAAGTTGATTTTCAAGTGCGGTGGGTGCACCAAAGCTCATACCGTTCTGCATCGCCTCGATCACCTTTTCACGTACTGCAGAATTGTTATGTCCAAGGATCAATGGTCCCCAGGAAGCACAAAAATCAATAAACTGATTGCCATCAGCATCCCATATAAAACAACCATCTCCCTTTTGTATAAATAATGGAGTTCCGTGTACAGACTTAAAGGCCCTAACAGGCGAATTTACTCCGCCGGGAAAGTAAGTCTTTGATTTTTCATATAACTCTGCTGATCTTTCTCTTGAAATATCTGGTTTAACAGTAGAATTAACCGTTGTTTCTTCCTCAGATCCTGAAAACATCTTTTTTATTGATCCTAACATTGAGTTGTATTGTAAGTATTAAGTTATAAGTATTAAGTTATAAGTATTAGGTTTTAAGTTAAACTTAGTACCTTAATTTCAAACTTATTCTAAAAATCAATTATTTTATTTCTGCTAATAGCTTTAGGCTTTTTGCTTAATCCATCCATCCCTTTTCAAGGATCTCACGTGCATGATAAGTAATAATTATATTAGCGCCTGCCCTGCTGAATGCATACATGTTTTCCATGATTACTTTCTGCTCATCTATCCAGCCATTTGCACCTGCAGCCTTAACCATTGAGTACTCTCCTGAAACATTATAACAAGCAACCGGCAGATTTGTGCTTTCTTTCAGACGATGAATGACATCCAAATAAGCAAGTGCAGGTTTAACCATCAGTATATCAGCACCTTCCTGTTCATCAAGAGCTGATTCTCGCATGGTTTCCCGCGGATTCCTGAAGTCCATTTGATAGGCCTTTCTATCGCCCTTTCCGGGAGCTGAATCTGCAGCCTCTCTGAACGGTCCATAATATGCAGATGCAAATTTTATGCTGTAGCTCATTATCGCAGTATTGACCATACTATTCTGATCCAGTTTTTCGCGAATGCCAAGTATACGTCCATCCATCATATCTGATGGAGCGACCATATCCGCACCTGCCTGGGCGTGTACTAAGGCCATTTGCGCCAGAACATCCACGGTCTTATCATTCTGAACATAATCATTCTGAAGAATACCACAATGTCCATGGGTAGTATAGGCACAGGTACAAACATCAGTTACCACATACAGATCATCAGCAAATGCTCTTTTTAATTCACGAACTGCATTTGCTACGATCGAGTTTTTATCGAAAGAGGAGCTGGCATCTTCAGTTTTCTCTTCACCAACGCCAAAAAGCAATACTTTATTCAGTCCTAGTTTCATAGATTTCTCTACATCCTTCAGGAGAGTGTCTACAGAAAAATGACTAACGCCGGGCATAGCATCAATTCCATGTACCACATTTTTACCAGGTACAACAAAATAAGGATAGATAAACATATCCTTTGATAATCTGGTTTCTGCAACCATTTCGCGTAATACCGGCGATTTTCTCAACCTCCTGGGACGAATTAACATATGATCCATTGGTTTATAATACAATTATTGGTCCAGTGCAAATATTGCCTCTGCTAAACCCATTTCATCGGGTGAAAATGGCAGTGTATATTTGACTCCCATTTCATCAAATTTCTGGCCGGTTGTCTTCCCTATACAAATAACTTTCTGATCTGGCTCCAGTAAATTTTCAGCAAAATAAGAATCTACATTCGATGGGCTTGTAAAGATCAGAACCTCAGCAAACGATTGCTGAACATTTTCTTCGCTAACTGTTTCATAAACGGTCAGTTCAATGATTTTGGTTTCTGCAGAAAGTTCTTTCTGAATGGTCTTCAGGGAGCCCTTTGCACTTGGAAACAAAATAATAGTCCCATTAGCCAGTTTTGCAAACTCTTTAGCTATATCGCTGGTATCAATTCCTTCTTCTTCTCCATTAAAATCAGCTTTTTTACCATGAAGGCGAAGTGCATCTTCAGAAGCTCTTCCAAGAACCCCGAATTTTACTTTCTTTGAAAGCAGCTGAGGATCAAGTTTAAAAAAGTATTCAATTGCATTCTTACTGCTGAAGAAAACCCAATCGATATTTCTTAAGATAAATGGATCCAGTTTATTTATGGAGGGAAATGTTCTGATCAATGATCGGCCTTCAATTTCAATCTGATGCTTCCCCAATGCATTTCTCAGGTAGCTTGATTCGGAAAGTTCTCGGGTAATAAATATATTCTTAGGAAACTTACGGTCGGGTGCAAATTTAGCAACGATCATTTCGGCAATACCTTCTGCAGTTTCGGTTTGCGTAAATAGCCGATCAGGAAAATCATTACCATCAGCTGCCTTGGAGGTCCAGATCTGAAAGGTTGAACCATCCTTGCGGCAATAACAGCCTAGTGGCATCTGACAGCCACCTTCGAACAAATTCAACACTTTTCTCTCTATTCCGATCTGCTCAGCAATATCATGATTATTTATTTCCTGTAGTTTTTGAAAAAGTGCGGTATCGCTTTCACGGATCTGGTAAGCCAATACTCCCTGTGCAGGTGCAGGTATCAATTCATTAGGCTCCAGTTCTTCGATATAAAATTCACTCAGATCGAGTCCTAAACGCAACACTCCTGCCTTTGCAAGCATGATTGCATCGTATTTTTCATCACGTAATTTTTGAATGCGGGTTATTACATTTCCACGAAGTTCTTCGATTTCAAGATCAGGGCGAACAGCTAAAAGCTGAGCCTTCCGGCGATTTGAAGAAGTTCCAACCATACCGCCAAATTTTACTGACAGTTTTTGCTGAACATCCACGCAATCTTTTAAAATAAGCAATAGTTCAGCCGGATCCTCACGATCAGAAACTGCAGCAATGATCAAACCTTCAGGATGATTAGTAGGAAGATCTTTATGCGAATGTACCGCCAGATCAATACTTCCGCTAAGGAGTTCTTCTTCAAGTTCTTTAGTGAAAAATCCTTTCCCTTCAAGCTTGTCGAAACTCAGGTTCAGAATTTTATCCCCCTGGGTTTTAATGATCTTTAATTCGGAGTTAAGGCCTATTCCGGCCAGAAGATCCTTTACATAATTAGCCTGCCATAATGCAAGTTCACTTCCCCGTGTACCAATTATGATTCCGGACTTTTTATTATCTTCTGGTAAATGATCAGGCATGGCTTTTAAAATTGTTCGGACGTGTTTTTTTCGAGGCTAAAAATAGCCAAAATGATTGGGATCAACCGAAATTCAGCTATTATTTATCAATATATCCTTAGCCATGACCATTGGAAGGCTGATATATTTCTTTTCCATATAATTCATCACACGCTCTAATACTTCACGCGAATTTGGATCCATACTTTCAATTTCATCAGCGAAGATATTGTTCACAGCAGTATTCCTGATCTCTTTGATCTTTACAGGAACTTCTCTCATAGCGATCTCAACCCTGCGTTGTTTTAACACAGGCTTAAATTCCTGAATATTATCCTCTATGATACGCTCAGCAAAAATAAGTTCTTCATAACGCTCCTGTAAATTGCTGTTTGCTATTTCCTGCAAACTGTGAACTTCAATGAAAGTAACAGGGTTATTTTCAAGCACTTCAGGACTTGTATCATTTGGTACTGCCAGATCGACAATTACTTTCCTGGATTTATCCCCATTGAGAAGGGAATTGTAAATTTCATTTGTAATGATCGGCTCGGTAGCACTTGTACAGGTGATGATCACATCAAAACCATCTTTGAATGTTTTCAGAGCATCCAAACCATACGCCTTACCTCCAAGCTCTTCAGCGAGAACCTGAGCATTATCAAGTGTTCTGTTAAAAATGGTAAAGTTGGAGTATTTATGTTTCTTAAGATACTTCGAAATATTCTTGTTTGTTTCTCCGGCACCAATAATCAATATCCGTGAATTTGTACACATATTGAGCTCACGCAACTTCCTGTAAGCTAATGAAACAACTGAAATAGGTTTACGTGCAATAGCAGTGTTGGTATAAACTTCCTTGGATGTTTTTACAACCCTATTCATAATAAGGCGTAAATAATCACCCGTAAATCCAGCAAGGCGACAGGTATCATAAGCTTTGCGAACCTGAGCAAGAATTTCTTTTTCACCCACAACAAGGCTCTCGAGTGAGCATGATATACGAAGTAAATGGTTCAATGCATCTACATCTTCATAAATGGAAACCTGTTCTGCAAAGGCCTGAACCTGTTCGTCAGAAACAGGCAGATTCAATGCCTGAATAAAATCCCTGACAAATTCATTTGTAAGATTCTGATCGGCAGTAAATACAAACTCTACGCGATTGCATGTTCCAATGTAAAATATTTCAGGAATATCAAACTTCTGCCTGACACTTTCCAAACTACTCTCCAAAGACTCGTTACAGATTACAAATTTCCCTAAATCCTTAAGGTCAATCTGCTTATGCGTAAAGGCAATAACTTTTAAATACTTCAAGTTCTCCTACTCCTAAATATAAACCGAAACAAATGTAACAAATAAGCGATTTTGAATGTGTCACACCTGTGTAAACACAAGCGTTTAGAAAGATTATAAATAAGAGTGAAAAATTATGAAAATCTGAAAAAACACGCCAAATATCTATTTTTTAATCCCCTTTGCTATTTTGATTTATACCAATCAAGAACTGTCTCCAAATTATGATGAACATTCCGGTCATTATGGAAACATCAGCCATATTAAAAATTCCGGTTTGAAATAATCCAAGGTCAAGGTGCAGAAAATCGGTAACAGAGCCATGAACAATCCGGTCATAAAGATTGCCTATACCTCCTCCGATCACAAAGCACCAGGCAATGATAAGTATTTGCGGAAGCTCTTTTTTACGAATGATCAAATATAATCCATAAGATAGAAATACTATGGGAAGGAGAGTTAGGACAAGGAAACGAATAAAATAGGGCAAGGAACTTCCGGCACTTAAGAATGCACCTGTATTTTCAACTTTTGTGAGGGTGAGATATCCATCAATGAGGGGGATAATTTCGTATTCAGCTACTGTTTTCCGAACAATCGTTTTTGTGATCTGGTCACAACTAAAATTCAGCACCAGAATAAACACTATCATTAAATTCCTGAAAAAACCTTTTAATTTCATATATTGTTTGAGATCGTTTCGATACGAACCATGGGATCGAATCAAAACAGGGACATACTCCAAATATCAATAAAAACGTTCAATCTATATGATCATCCGGCAATCATTCACAATTAAAGGCTCTGAAGGCAAACCCATTTTAATGGATCTCAGCTTTAAAACTGGCCAGGAAGAAAACCCAATTGTAATCTTCGTTCATGGATTTAAGGGATTTAAAGATTGGGGAGCATATGACCTTGTAGCTGAATACTTTGTAAAACAAGGTTTCAGATTCCTCAAATTTAATTTTTCTCATAATGGAACGACGCCTGAAAGCCCAACTGATTTTGCAGACCTGGGAGCTTTTGGAGACAATACTTTTACCAAAGAATTTACTGATCTGGATCTGGTGATCTCTTTTGCAAAAAGCGGAAATGAATTTAATGCACCTGATATGTTAAGCCTGATCGGACATAGCCGGGGTGGTGGAACATGTATCATTCAGACAGCCAAAGATCCGCGTATTGACAAACTTATTACCTGGGCTGCCATTGCTGATTTCAGGAGCCTCTGGAAAAAGGAAGATGAAGTGGAATGGCGAAATAAAGGGGTAATATTTAATTTCAATACCAGAACAAAACAATATACACCACTTAAAATTGATCTTTTACATGATTTGGATAAACATTCTAAATCATACGACATTCTGCTTGCTGCAGGCCGAATTAATAAACCATGGCTTATAATTCATGGTGATCAGGATGAAAATGTGTTGCTAAGTGAAGCTGTCAGACTGAAGGATAGTTCCCCAAATGCAGAACTATTTATAATTCCCTATGCAAATCATGTTTTTGGGGCTTCACATCCTTTTACTAAAGATGAATTACCTCTTGAATTACAGTTAACCTGTGAAAAAAGTGTCGAGTTTTTGAGAAAAGAGTTTTAAGTTATTTTAATTGAACCAGGAACTCCTTTTCGATAAGGTTCGCATCAATTTTTCCGTAATTTTCAATCAGATGAGCGAAAATCTCTTCATGAATATCTTTTAGACTATTATTTTTAAGTGGCTTTAAGTAATTGTACATAAAGCTAATCTCTGAAGCTAATTGATCTCTATCTACGAGGAGTGGGCGAAACTCAACAAGTGATTTAGATCTTGCAATTGAATTTATGTTTGATTGATAACAAAGAAAAACCTTTTTAAGAGATTCCTGAGTTAGCATATTGCCATCACTATCAGTAAACAATTCAGGTATAAAAAGAAGAGACTGCCCTATTGATCCTACTTTTCTAACAATAGTTTTACCTTCATGATCATATTGAAGAAAGAAAAAATTAAACGCATCGATCTTATAACTCATTTTCACTGGCAATGGAATACCACTTAAAATAACAATTGGTTTCTCCAACTTATTGCCAAAATAGTTTATTGGGTCATAACCATTATCAACATCCAAAGATCGCGTGCTTAAACGCTGGTAGGTAGAAGAGGGTATCAGCTTCTCTCCAATAACTGCTAACCACTCCCCTTTTTTTGTTGCAGCCTCTGTATCCGGACGAATTTCAAATCGTCCTTTTGAAGGGCTGATACAAGAAACCTTTGATGCCTGATCTTTGAAGATCAATTTATCCTTAGCGGTAATTTTATCACCTGGTTTAATTATTTTTTTTGTGCTTTCAAGCTGCACAATTCCTTTTACAAAGGTTACATAATATACATCGGTCTGAATTAAAGTCAGATAAAATATAAAAGCCAATAAACCTGTTTTCATTTCAATAAAATTTAAAATATTCATTTTTAATATAGATCAACCAATTCTTTGCGGCTTCCTTCCAACCTGAATGTTCTCTTAAATTTCGTATTAAGCCCAGTACATTTAGATAAAGTGCTATGATTAATATATTTATATGAACTCCAAAAATCAAATAAGAAAATATCGAGAATGAGCTTAGAATTACCAAATATCCTATTAGCGAAAGTAAAAATGGGTAGCGCTGAACAATTTCATTCTGTTTTCCAGAAATATTTTGATGATTCTTCTGCGCAAAAAAGACAAAATAGGACAAATTGGTATAAGCAATGATCAAAAATAAGAACCATGTCAAGGGTAGGCGATGCTGCCCTCCTTCTAAGGTCAGAAACGTATTTAGTAAGATCAGGGTACCAGCCATTGGCCCAAAAATAGTTTGATGAGAATCATTTTTGAAATCTCCCATTAAAACTATTCTGTTCTTAAGATATTCATTAATTATAACTTCCTCCGGGAGCATCAATAACTCAGAAAGGCTGATTAATGCATACTCCTGTTCATCCATAAGTTCATAATTCCTTATTGGATAATCAATAATAACGGAATTTAAAATAGGTAAACCCTTGTCATAATTAAAAAATAGTCCGCTTTCAAACGACTTGTCATTCAGCTTTTTATACATTTCAACCGGAACCGTATGATAGCTACTATCCTGAAACAATTTAAACTTCAAAAATGTATTTCCTCTGTTTGACTGATAATCAGCAATTCCATAAGGGACATTTAATTCTGGTTTCAGCAAAAGTCCATTTTCATCTTTATGGATTGGAAATATGAGATTCGCATTTTTTGCTACACTCAATTCTAAACTATCATCCCATTCCGATCTGCCTTGTAAAAAAACATCACAAAAAATATAACGGGCTACATTCTGTTGCCTGCCTGAAATTTCAAAAAATCGGGAAAGTTGAGCGCGGTCTGTAATGACCTCATTACCCGGTCCATCTTCTCTGGGTATTATGGCCTTATCATATGCCAGATCTATAAAAAGAAATCTGTTAGCCGGCGGATCTTCGTCTATATTTAAGAATACCCTCTTAACTGTAGAAGACCATTTGACCAGCAAAAACTCATCCCCATAGGTCATGTATGAACCTAACCAGGCCCATGTTAACAGGAGGAGTAAAAACCCATGGAAAGCGGAGATTATCAAACGGCCCAGGATGTTTTTCATTAGAAAATGAAGATTTTATAAGATTCGAATAGTTTACTCATTCCAAATACCATCAACAATCCTGATTTTATTTTTTCGTAAAAATATAGTCTCCCCCAATATGGCCAGCCAATTCTAAAGTACCATATCGTGGTTCTGTTTTACTCTCTGACATTACCGCTTCTATGATCTGTGTGATGAACATCTTTTGAGCAGTCAGGTATTTATCCTTGTTCTCTGTAAGCGCCTTAACCAGGTATTTCATAAAGACAGATTCATCAGGGACTTCTGTATCATTTCCTGATGTGATCGCTACTCTGCTTATCTTTTCAGACAACTCACGAATAGCAGGAGGTGCATCAGCATCGATACTCCTTGTTTTGAATACTGACCCGGAAAAACAGGCATCAGTAATAAGCAAGGTATGGCGGGAAGGGATATTAGAGATCATCTCCAACACAAGCTTATTGGATAACCAGGTGTTAGCATCCGTACGTAATGCATCTGTTAATAACCAATACCCTTTTTGCTCCTTTTCAACCCATATACCATGACCGGCATAGAAAATTATCAGGTTGTCTTCAGGCTGAATAAGTTCCTGCATCTCTGCAAATTTTCTCTTGAAATCATTTATAATCGGATTATACAGGGTATAAATGTTATCGTCAGCAAAATTGTAATTGTTTTTCAGGATCAGCTTTAATTTGATCGCATCAGAAACTGGATTTTCCAATGAAGGAATACTATTATCATCATAATTTTGAGCTGCAATGATCAAAGCATAATTCTTGCCTGGTTTTTCTTTAACCGGCATTATTTCAGTTGCCACTATTATTGGAGTAGTTGGTTTTTCAATTTCAAAACTTTGTTCAGCCTTATTACCGGCATTATCAATAACAACAATATTAATTTTATTTGAGCCATCCTTAATGGGAATACTTCCCCAGAAATTCCCATCTGCCTTAAAAAATATCCTCTGATCATTGACACTTACCTCTTTTATCCCGGAAGGATCCATAGCAATTCCTTTGACCATCAGATCCTTACCTGCACTACTTACTTTTAGTCCTCGTTGAATGGCTGGTTCCAGAAGTGTAATAACAGGAGGTATAATGTCAGATTTTTGCACCGTTACTATTGCAGACTCCAATTTAGCCAGACCAGTTATAGCATAATTATAACTAGGGTTATAAAGCAAAGCCCGCTCATAATCATCCTTTGCCTTAGCAAATTGCTTCAAGGCAGCATAAGCATCTGCTCTGATCGTATAATAGGCAAACTTTCCAGGCTGATCATAGCTCATAGTAAGAAAACGCATAGGTTTAAGTGCATCATTGGCATAAGCAATAGCTTCTGCATATTTCCCTTCATTAAGAGCATTCATCGCATTAATCCGGGCCACCATTTGAGGGCCGACACGAATACCTTTGAGCAAAATTTTTATAAACTCTTCAGATTCCGCGGTTTGCTTTTGTTTTGCATAGGAGTATGCTAAAAGATACCTGGCATTGATTCTATTATTGGCACCAGTTTTTTCAAATTCCCTTGCAACAGCAATAGCCTGCTTATAATCTTCTTTTAAGATGGCCTGATAAATAATGCCAGTAGTAATAAAATCATTATCGCCCATTTTCTCAAACATGGGTTGCATAGCTCCAATAAGTTTAACATCATCATTTAGAAAACCTATATATTGCCCCAATTGAAAAGTATTTTGAATAGTTGCAGCTCCTAATCCTCCCATCCAGGAGCTATGTTGCTTTTTATATTCTTTTTCATCAAATCCCAACTCTATCAATTTAAGCAGATCCTCGCTGGCTAATGCTGCATCTCCATACGTTAGATTTGCATTTGCTCTCAGATTATAATATTTCTTTATCCATTCATTAGCAGGAATGTAATTAACGGAGACCCCATTTGTAGTAAAGACCTCCTTTCTTGATTTCAATCTTACTATTTCATTTTCAATAGCTTTATTTGCACCTCTTATATCTCCATAATAAAATAATAAAGCCGGGACTAAATTTCTACTCTCCGGAACACCCAGAGAAGCATCCGGATTTCCAGGACTGAACATATTAGCCTCCTCGAATAATTTAAATGCCGCAGCTCTATCCTTATAAAACAATTTAAGCCCTGCCCTTCTAAGATCCCAGGCTTTATTGTAGGCTTCTCTATCTTTAACCTTATCACTTTGAGCTAGCCCTCGGTTTGCATTAAGGCTGAGAATAAGTGATGTCAAAATGATCATTAAGCTTTTTTTCATCTTACACATTTTTGGTATAATTATAACATGCTATAAATTCAGGATAGTCTTAATATTTTCAGATATTCCTGTTGAAAAATTAACATAAATATCATTTAAAAATGCTCAAGTTCAACAACCATTGAAACAATTGATTTTCCTTTGGTAAACCCATTAAACGCAATTTTATCTTTGGACAGGTCCATATTTTGAGGATCAACCAACTGGTCCCCAATTGCATTGAAAATTCGTTCGTTAAAAGTTCCCGACTGGCCTCTGATCTTTTGAATAAGCCCATTTATATCAAGTTCATTTTTGCTGTAAAGAACACATAAAAAGTCTTTGCCGGGTTTATTATCAAACTCAATAAAATGGTCCTCATCGGGTATGGCGATATCATTTTTACTGTCTGTCAAGGCAGCACTTATACCCTCTTCATTGGGAAATATTTTAGTAATCTCATTGCTAAGATCTGTACTTATTGCATAGACATAAGCAGGCTCATTATTCGAAATATACATTCTGAATTTTGTCCCTGATGAATAAGAGTTCTGGCTTTGATAAATAGTTAGAGGGCCAGGAGTAGTTTTCGCTGGAACAACCTTTAATCCCCTGGTTGAAACCAAAAGATTTACCGGCATTTCTTGTCCCGAAGCTAGAACAAACCTGATCTGACCTGAAAGGTCAGGCTTTGCAGGAGCTGGTTCAGGTAAATCTACAAATTCAAATGCATAAGGGGTGAAGCGGGCAAAATCATCGTATTTAATCCAGGTATATCCTGCATTTCCCCAATATTTACCCCAACTATTCTGAATTTCAAAAGCACCGCCAAATTTCTCATCATCATAACCCACAACGCACATAGCATGTCCTCCATATGACTGAAGCGGATCCTCTTTAGGAGTCCAAAGTTCGCCGGCATTATTAAATGAAGGCGGACAAATCATTCCAAAAACAACAGGCTTTTTTTCTGAGATCGATTTTTTGACTGCCTGAATATTGACTTGTTTAGAATTACCTGCGTCAAATAAACGCATGAAATCTTTGATCTTTCCATCAGCTGCTTTCGCGCGGATTGAAGGATCAATTACTCCAATACACGGTTCAGGCTGGTCTAATTTACCCGGAACACCCATGCTTTTCAAAAAGGAAAAAGCCTCCGGAATACTGGAACCTCCAGCACAGGATGGGTCATCAGGTCTGAGTACCCTGTACAAAAATGCAGGTGAATATGCATTTTTAGTTATAAAATCCCTGTCTGTCCAATTATTCTTTACAGCCTGAACAATTGTACGCCCGCAATAAGCACTTGCCCAAGCAGTACAGGTGCCAAATTGGCCCTGACTTTCAGGATAAGGAGCAAACATTTTAATCGAGAAAGATTTAGGTACAATTGTTAAGCTTCGGGTGAGTTTGGCTTTTTTTAATACTTGTTCGTAGGCCGTATTGTCAAATTCAAGCCCTCTGGTATAATTTACTTGTGCTGAGAGTTTACTGTAAGTTAAAATTAAACAAAGAGGAAAGAGGACGCGCTTGAGAAAAGTTGGCATAACGTTTTCAATAAAAATAACGTATTTACATAATTGTTAAAATACCCAATAATAGGTATATTAATTAACAACCTCAGGCTCTATCCAATTTCCATCACCGCGTATGATTCCGATCAGCTCATCAAGCGCATTTTCGGTATTCACATTTTTCTTTACGACCTCTTTCCCACGATAGAGTGTGATCTTTCCCGGACCTGTACCAACATAGCCATAATCTGCATCTGCCATCTCTCCCGGACCATTGACAATACAGCCCATGATCCCGATCTTCAATCCTTTCAAGTGATCGGTACGGCTGCGGATCATTTGGGTGGTGATCTGAAGATCAAAAAGTGTTCTGCCACAACTCGGGCAGGAAATATATTCTGTTTTTGATATTCTTGAGCGGGTAGCCTGTAAAATACCGAATGAGGTAGAAAGAATCGTTTTTGTGGATATATCCGGAGCATCTGCCCATACACCATCGCCAAAACCGTCAAGAAGTAATCCGCCGAGATCAGTTGCAGCATATAACTGAAAATCTGTATCCTTTGGCAAAACAGTTGAATTTTGATCCGTCAGGCTATATTTTCTTTTTATAATTACCGGAATCTCCAGACCCATATCCATGAGTTTGAAAAATGCATTCCGCTGATCCTGCAAGCCACAAACAGCAGTTGTTTCAAGAACAAAAACCAGAGTATTATCTATTGGCAGCTCCCTGAACAATTCAGAATCAATATCCTGATTAGATATTGAAACCAGATTCAATGCCTGATCATGATCCTTTGATGAAACAAATTCTTGCAGAGAATAATAGGGATGGCAATTACTCTTATGAGCGAGTGTTTTCCAGGTTGAATAATTATAAAGCTGCTTAAGGTTACCAGGAAAGCTGAACGAAGGTAATTCATCAGCCAAATAAACAAAATCGGTTGATTGCTCAGCCATATTGTATTTATCGAGCAGCGAAGAATACAAGTATCCCACATCAGTTAGAATTGACGGATCTTTCAGATTCTTTCCGGAGATATCAATTATAACCCGCGGAACCTGATGCCCACCAATAAAAGTATTAAGTTCAGTAGTATGACGCTTTTCGTATTCGTAGGGATTGTGTCTGTTATCGGTTGTCTGTTTTCTGTTTTCTGACAACTGATAACTGTTAACTGATAACTCCCTATCTTTATAGCGATCTGCTAATGAAATTGCCACAGGCGCTTCAAATTCTGGATCTTCTGTTAAGGAAACGCGAATGGTATCACCCAATCCGTCTTCCAGCAAAGCACCGATACCCACAGCTGATTTTATCCTGCCGTCTTCTCCATCACCGGCTTCAGTAACTCCAAGGTGGAGCGGATAGTTCATCCCCTCTTTAACCATGGTTTCAACCAGCAGCCGGTAAGCCTGAACCATAACCTGAGGGTTACTGGATTTCATGGAGATCACCAGATTGTAGTAATTGAGATCTTCACACATGCGCATGAACTCCATGGCCGACTCAACCATTCCTCGCGGAGTATCACCGTAATGGCTCATGATACGATCTGAAAGCGAACCATGATTCGTTCCTATACGCATGGCTGTGCCATATTCTTTACAAACCTTTACTAAAGGAGTAAATTTTTTGTAGATCCTTTCAAGCTCAGCCTTATATTCAGTTTCGGTATATTCAAAATTCTCAAAACGCTTTTTATCCGCATAATTTCCAGGATTGATCCGTACTTTCTCAACGATCCTTGCCGCTTCTTCAGCGGCATTGGGAGTGAAATGAATATCAGCGATCAGCGGAACATTATACCCACGGACAATTAATTCCTTCTTGATCAGGGCCAGATTTTTGGCTTCCTTGACACTTGGAGCAGTAATTCTTACGTATTCGCAACCAGCATCCACCATACGGATAGATTGTTCTACAGTACCAATGGTATCCATAGTATCCGTTGTGGTCATACTTTGTATCCTGATCGGGTTATTTGCCCCCATAGGGATATGTCCGATAGTTACTTCACGGGTTAGAAATCTGGAATAACTATCCAAAGAATTACAATACTTGCCGCTTAAAGCATCAAAAGGCTTCTTAATCATTAAAAGGGATCAATATTTTACAAAACTACATAATATGATGCTTATGTAATGTCAAATTTTGTTCTGGAATAAAAATCGAAACTGTCAACCCATCAGGAAGGAGACAATCTTGTTTTTGACTGATTCAGTGGTATTATTCACCGATAATCATTAAACTGTTCAGAACAAAATTGCCTGCACAGGACATTTTGACAATTATACTCCCATCGCATACAGGATAATATTCACTCCAAATTTGGTATTATCCTCTGCATAGAACCGTTTATTCCGGAAGTCATAATCCCATTCACAACCATAATCCTTATTACTGTACAATACTCCGATCCGGCCATTGATCTCAACAGCTTTCAGATAATCATGCACCAGATCATCACCCCAGCCATTTAATTCAAAAGACGTTGTAGGGGGCCCCTTTTCGAATTTGAAAAAGGAACGATAGATCTCATGGTCATTGGGGATCTTTTTCAAGGCTGTCGGACCGAAAATAGCACTCATTTGGGCTTCAAACGACCTGGCGAAAAGTCCGTCAATATCATGGTTACAATCATCCACAAATACAAAGCCACCATTCTCAATATATTTCTTGAAATTGGATTTCTCCTGCTGATCGAACTGAACCAGTTTATGTCCGCTGAGGTATGTAAATGGATAGAGAAACAACTCATTACCAGAAAGTTCCACCACTTTTTCTTCGTTATTAATTGGAATAGTGGTATACTCTACCAGAGAGTTTAGCAGATTTGATGGCATACGCTGATCTGTATCCCAGTCGCCTGAGCGGTATTTTATCCTTGCAAATGTGAACTTCGAACCAAACATTCGTCTAAATTATCTCTATAATTATTCCAAAAAGACTCTTTTCAGAAGATATTTTTGTAAAAATACCGATGGGCATACACATATGTCCTGTTTCCGCCAATTTATTCCTAATTTTCGCATTATTAAACCAATTATACGAACTTGGAAATTTCAGAAAGTAATATTAAGGCAATAATTGCTAAGCTACCGCATTTAAAGCAAGAGATCCAGAAAGTAATTGTTGGGCAGGATCAGGTTTTGGAAGAAATGATCATCGCCTTAATGGCTGGCGGGCATTGCCTTTTGGAAGGAGTACCGGGTCTTGCCAAAACGCTGATGGTTAAAACCCTGTCGCAGGCCATGCATCTTTCCTTCAGAAGAATACAGTTCACACCCGATCTGATGCCAACAGATATCATCGGAACAGAGATATTGGAAGAGGACCATAGCACAGGAAAACGATTTTTCAAATTCAATAAAGGTCCCATTTTTGCCAATATCATTCTTGCTGATGAGATTAACCGTACACCGCCAAAAACTCAGGCCGCTTTATTGGAAGCAATGCAGGAATTTGAGGTTACTTATGGTGGTCAGACCTACCCTTTAGACCGTCCATTTTTTATACTGGCAACACAAAACCCGATCGAGCAGGCAGGAACATATCCTTTGCCGGAAGCACAGCTGGATCGTTTTCTGCTCTTCGTGAAAATTGGATATCCTAACGAGCAGGAAGAATTCGGAATATTAAACAGCACCACAGGATCTAAGAAAGCTGCCATTGAGCCAGTTTTAACAGGCGAAGAAATATTACAGATCCAGTCGCTTGTCAGAGATGTAAGCATCAGCCATGATCTGATTGAATATGTAAGCAAGCTTATCCGTGCAACAAGGCCGGATACTACAAGCGTAGATTATGTGAAGGAATGGGTAAGATGGGGTGCAGGTCCTCGAGCCGGACAAGCGTTGATATTAACCGCTAAAGCAAGAGCCCTGCTAAAAGGCAGATATGCAGTTATAATGGACGACCTCCATATAATGGCCTATCCGGTTTTGCGCCATCGTATTCTTGTCAACTTTAAGGCAGAAGCAGAAAACGTCAACTCAGACCAGGTTACTTCAGAGCTGATCAGAACTGTAGAACGGCCAAAGGTTCAGGTTTAGAACGGCAATTTGCCCTCTTCTTAATAAATTATGGTTAATCCATCCTATGAGTAAATTATTAGACCCAAAAGTCGTAATGGCTATTAAAGACCTTTCGCTGGCAGCAAAAACTGTGGTGGATGGCTTTATGACAGGCGTTAATAAAAGCTCTATTAAAGGTCCGGGTTTGGAGTTTAGCCAGTACCGGAGCTACCAACCAGGTGATGACCTGCGCTGGCTCGACTGGAAAATGTATGGCCGTTCTGATCGGTATTATATCAGAGAATCAGAAGTTGAGACCAGTATTTCTGTACGGTTTCTGATCGATGCCAGCGGATCAATGAACCATGAAGATGGAGGGTATAAAAAAATAGATTACGCCCGATATCTCGCTGCATCCCTGGCCTATCTTGCTAATATTCAAGGCGATGCAATTGGCCTGTATGTATTTCAGGATGGGGGTTTATTCTCATTAGCATCCAAACAGGATTTTCAGCATTTATCCAGGATGTTCTACCAGCTGGAAAACATCAAGGCTGGTGGTGAGTTTACAAAGCCCATTCATTATAAAGATATTTACACTGGATCAAAAAGGAGGGAGCTACTGATCTTTATTACCGATATGTATGAAAAGAATGCTGAGATCATACAATTGCTGGACACCTTAACATCCCTAAAAAATGAAGTGATCGTGTTCCACCTGATGGGAAAAAACGAACTGGAACTTGATTTTAAAGGTTATTCAGAATTAGAAGATCTTGAAACTGGTGAAACCATTAAAATTGATGTCAAAACAGCAAAAAATATCTACCAGGAGAAGCTTGAACAGCATTTGAGCGGTCTGAGAATGAAACTGCTCGACCGTCAGATCTATTATCGCCTGATCAGTATGGCTGAACCTCTCGATCAGGCATTGAGAGATTTTTTAAACCAACGCAGTAAATTAAGAACCTAAGCCTTGTTCCAACTAATAAATCCTATATGGCTATATGCAATCGGCGGAATTTCAATCCCGCTGATCATCCATTTGTGGAATATTAAAAAAGGGAAGACCCTGAAAATTGGAAGTATAAGTCTCCTGGGAGAAAGCTCCAGGCAAAGTGCGCGCAGTTTAAAACTGATCGACCTGCTCCTATTATTTCTTCGTTGCCTATTACTGATCATTTTAGCTTTGATCTTCGCCGGACCAATATGGAACAGCAAAATAAATACCGCTGTGAACAAGGGCTGGCTCCTGATAGAAAAAGAAAATCTTACCGAAACTTATACCAAATTTAAGTCAGAAATTGATTCTCTAAACAGTCTTGGTTATGAGTTTCACTATTTTGAGCCGGGATTCGAGCTTGCCAAACTACGGGGTGCCTTGAAAGAAATGACCACCGAAAAAGGTTCAGAGGTGTTACTCCCCTACTGGTCATTGATCAAATTACTGGATGATAAAATTCCACAGAATACCAAAGCTGTTATTTTCACACCTAACAGGCTAAATAGATTAGGAGCTGAACGGCCGGTAATATCCAAACAGTTAAGCTGGAAAACTTATACACCCTCTGATTCAACAGCCACATGGATTGAAAATGCCTGGTTCAGTGAGTCAGACAGTGTAAAGGTAACGATTGCCTCCAGCAGTCCGGTTGGAACGACTTACAAAACCGTAACAATTGATCCGGCAGATAAAAACTCATCCTTTGCAATTGACATTCAAAATGGGAATGCAAGTCTCAAATTTAAAGATATCTGTCAAGGCGATTCCCTACCGGTGATTATAGATACTGCAACAATCAGAATAGCAATTTATACAGATAAATTTAAAAGTGATGCGGGCTATCTGAAGGCAGCAATAGGTGCCATCCAAAAATATACAGAAAGGAAAATAAAGTTAAGTGAATTTTCAACGATGAATATTCCATCCGGCCAAAATATTATCTTCTGGCTATCAGAGTCAGCTATACCTTCAGGCATTATTCCATTAAACTCGCTCTTTGTGTATGAAAAAGGAAAGCTGGAACAGGTCAGCAGCAGATTAAAATTATCACCGGCAATTAGCAATACAGAAAAAGGGGATATTGATCTTTACAAAAGAATAAGCTACTCTGAACCTGGGGGAAGAGGTTTTCCCGTTTGGGAAGATGGCTATGGTCAGCCCATACTTGATCTGCAGATGAAAAACAAGTTATCAGTCTTTCATTTTTACTCCAGGTTTAACCCGGATTGGAACGAACTGGTTTGGAGCGATGATTTTCCCAAAGCTTTGATCTCAATTATTATTCCGGAGCAAAATGTTTCAGAGATGCATCCCTCAGACAAAAGAATTGCCAACCAGACACAGATCAAGCCAGTCTTTATAAATGATAACGCTCAGCCTTCCGACAAAAATCCGGAGAGCCAAAAAAGCCTGAAAGATCAATTCTGGCTTGCTTTAGTTGTAATTTTTTTACTGGAAAGGTATTTAACCTTCAGAAACAATCTTATTTGACATGAGAGATTCAGAGGGGATAAAATATTTAAGGTCGATCAGGATGCGCTGGATTAGCTCGGGGCTACTTGCATCTGTATTTTTGGCTGCATCCATCTCACTGGTTGGAATCACCTTCTGGAATATCATTTCGCCGGCATCTTATTGGTTGATACTTCCTCTAAGCCTGCTTATCTCTGTTGTGATAGTCCAAATCTTTCGAATATGGAAGATCAACGAAGATGATGTTTCAAGGCTCCTCGACCAGACCTATCCCCAGCTTGAAGAAAGTTCCTCATTAGTCCTCAGGAAATCTGAAACCCTGAATATTCTGGAGAGATTACAGGCTCAAAAGATTGAAAATGAGATAAATAACATCAAAACGCCAGCCTTGATCTATAAGCGTTTGAAGATCTCTGCCCTTTTCCTTATCATTTCGGTACTTGTTTCAGTATTGATCGCAAAAACTGATATTAACACTTTAAAATCCATCGATTCAGGGATAGAAAACGAAGGAACACCATCAATACCAGATAAAATATTGCCTGAAATATCTTCAGTCAGGCTAAAGGTCATTCCTCCGGCATATACAAATAAAAATACCAGAGTTCAGCAGCAGTTTTCGGCAACAGTAGAAGATGGAGCCTTGCTGGAGTGGGTCATTGAGACAAGTCAGCCTGTAAATAAACTCCAGTTTATTTTTAATGATAAAGAGAGAATGAAATTACACTCACTGAATAAAACAGGCACAAAGTGGACCCTAAGCAAAGCGATCAATAAACCCGGATTTTACCAGGTGGATTTGGATGGCAAACTTTCTGACCTTTATAAACTGGAAACGATAAAGGATGAGCCAGCATTGATCCGCATCACCTCTCCAAAACAGTATAGTACCATTGATTTTGGTGAACCTCAAAAGACAAATTTACAGGTTCAGATCAACGATGATTACGGAATAAACGACACCTATATATCGGCAACAATTAGCAGCGGACAAGGGGAAAGCGTAAAATTCAAGGAGAAGGTGATCCGGTTCAGCGAAAGTATTAATGGAAAACAGGAATACAAGCTTCAGAAAATGATTGATCTCCCTGCATTGGGGATGGTGCCAGGTGATGAATTGTATTTCTATATTAACGCAACTGACAGCAGGAAGCAGCAAAGCCGGTCTGATGTTTATATTGTGACCATCCAGGATACTGCCAAATTAATGAGTATGGACGGTATGCTGGGAGGCATCAACTTAGTTCCCGAATATTTCAGAAGTCAGAGGCAGATCATTATAGACACGGAGAAGATCCTGAAAGAAAAAAACTCGATCAGCGAAGAAGAATTTAAAAATCGAAGTAATAATCTGGGGATCGATCAAAAATTACTCCGGCTTCGTTACGGGAAGTTCCTGGGTGAAGAAACCGATGAAGAGATTGGTGAAGAACATGATGAACATGCAGCAGGGGAAGAATCTGCCGCCTTTGGAGATGCTCAAAAAATCATGGATGCTTATGCCCACAAACATGATATCGCTGAGGATGCCACTTTCTTTGAACCAGAGTTAAAAGCTCAGCTTAAAGCCACCTTGACTGAAATGTGGAAATCGGAGCTTAGGTTAAGGACCTATAAACCTGAGGAAGCGCTCCCTTTTGAATACAAGGCCCTCCGCCTGCTCAAAGATCTTCAGCAAAAGTCGAGAGCTTATGTTTCGAAAACAGCACTTAAAACGCCAGCGATAAAAGCTGAAAAGCGTCTCACCGCCGAACTTGATAAAATCATTCAGCCTTCGGCAGAGCGAACTCTTTCAAAAAACGATGAAGAAAATCCCCTGAAGAAATCGACCTCAATTATTGCAAAACTAAAAGAAGGAGAGAAATTAAACCAGTCGGATCTCATTATTCTGCAGGAGGCAAACAGGAAACTTGCCGCAAAAGCCTCGGCAGAACCTGCATCCTATTTAAAGGCATTGGGAATCATGCGGAAAATACTCGACACATCACGAAGTTCGAAGGTAAGTTCCGGGGAACTATTCCTAATGGAGGCCGCATTACAAAGAATGATCAAAAACGAAGTTAAAACACCTCAGGCTAAAATAACAGCACCGGGGACATCGCTTTCGACAGAATATTTCAATAGTTTAAAGCGCCAGCAACCTTAAGATGGATAAGATCTATATTATAATCACTCTTGCCCTGCTGCTCGGATTTATCGTTTTTAAAGAAATCGGGAGGAAGAACAAGTCTAATTTGATCTTCAGAATTGCCGCCTCAATTCTTGCCATTCTTTCCTTGTTCTTCATTGCATTGCCCATTTCTTATGACAGAAAAGTTAGTACGGGCAATGGTAATACTGCTGTTTTATTAACTGAGGGATATAGCAAAGATAGTTTGGCTGCATGGAAAGATGTTTCTCTTTTCAGCACAGACAAAGAGATCACCGAAAAGGATAAAAAAGTAAACTACATTCCTGATATCGCTTATTTTTTAAGTTCAAACCCTGATTTTCAAACCATTCATATTCTTGGCTATGGTTTGGAACCGGATGAATTAAAAAGCCTGAAAACTAAAAATCTGATTTTTCATCCATCGGCCTTAGCAGATGGGATCAGCTCAATTAGCTGGCGGGGAAAGATCCGATCCGGCGAACAATTGCTCGTGCAGGGAAGATATAATAATACCACAGAAACCGGGGTCAAACTTATTCTTCAAGGTTTGGGAACGAATTTGGACTCGGTGATAATCGGGAAAGAAACATGGATTGATTTTGAGTTAAAATGCATTCCCAAACATCTCGACAAAGCTATTTACTCACTGATAGCAATTGCCGACAAGGACACCATTTCAAGGGAAGAATTACCGGTGCTGGTGAAAGAACGGGAATCGCTGAGGGTATTGATCCTGGCATCATCTCCTGATTTTGAGAATAAATTTCTAAAAAACTGGCTTTCGGAACAGGGATACAGTGTATCAGTAAGAACTACCATCAGCACTGCAAAATACAGCACAGAATTTCTGAACAGCAGGAAAAATGATCTCAATCGTATCAACACGACACTGCTTAATAATTTTGATATCCTAATTGGCGATATGAGTGAATTGTCGCGTTTGAGCAGCACAGAAAATCAGGCAGTTCAAAACCAGATTAACAATGGCATGGGCTTGATCATCAAGGCTGATGCTTCAGAACCCGGAAATGGATTTTACAGGAAAGCGTTCAGCATACGTGAAAATAAAAAGCTGATCCCAAAAACAATTAAATTGATCTGGGAAGATCATTCTGCAATAAAAACAGTACTTCAGGGAAGTAATTCTATCGAGATCATAGCACAGTCCGGAACACAAAGTCTGGTAAAAAATGAAAGCGGAGATATTTTAACAAATAGTAAGCTATCAGGTAAGGGAAGAATCATTCTTACTGTCATCAATGATTCCTACACTTGGGTACTTGGCAACAATGTAGAAGATTATTCCTCCTTTTGGTCATACATTCTTGAAAAAGCAGCCAGAAAGAAAGAAAATTCCAAAAGCTTTGCAATTAATTCCCTTCCTGTGATTAACAAGAACTCGGGTATTGAATTTCAAAGTGAGAACGGTACTATTCCAGGCATTCAAATAAATGAGGAAGGGATAGCGTTTAAGCAGCATCCTGTACTGAGATTTCAGCAGACAGGATCATTCTGGCCAGCACAGTCCGGATGGCAATCATTACAATCTGAAAATACTGATATCGATTGGTTCTATGTATTTGATGAAAAATCATGGAAGGGAGTTAAGGCATCAGAAAAACTAAAAAACACACAGATCTCTATCGAACGGTCTGAGGAAAATATCACAACAAAAAATGGGGCCATCCAGGTGTATGAAGACACTATTCCCCCAATTTGGTTTTACATTTTATTTTTACTTTGTTGCACATATTTATGGCTTGAAGTAAAATTATCATAACTTCAATTTTAGAAACAAGCTGATAGCAGTATCAGTCATTTCAAATAACCAATTTAAAGGAGGATAACATATTGAAAAGAAGTGAATTTCTCTACCTGAGTGGATTAGGTGCGGGTGCATTAATGCTACCAAACCTGGCACTTTTTGGTAATCCAATCGATCCAATGGAAGCATTGAATGTGGTTGACGTGAAAATTAAAAAGGAATTGGCCGATGTGGCTTTGAATGCCGCCAGGGCAAAAGGAGCCAGCTATGCGGATATTCGGATCGGGCGCTACCTGAACCAGTTTGTTGCTACGCGCGAAAACCGGGTACAGGGGGTTGCAAATACCGAATCTTATGGGGTTGGTGTACGCGTAATTGCTAACGGATGCTGGGGTTTTGCCTCAACCAACAACGTTACCAAAGAAGATATTGCTAAGGCTGCCGAAAAGGCTGTTGCCGTTGCCAAAGCAAATTCAAAGATTCAGGGTGCACCTGTTCAGCTGGCACCACAAAAGGGTTATGGTGAAGTAAGCTGGAAATCGCCGATAGAAAAAAATGCATTTGAAGTTCCAGTAAAAGAAAAGGTTGACCTTCTTTTGGCTACCAATGCTTTGGCCATGCAAGGCGGTGCTAGCTTTGTCAATTCAGTGATATTCGCTGTGAATGAGCAGAAGTATTTTGCATCAACTGACGGATCTTATATCGACCAGGATGTACACCGGATCTTCCCGAATTTCACAGTCACAAAAATTGACCGCAGCAGCGGAAAGTTTGATACGATCAAGTCGCTGAGTACACCAATGGGAATGGGATACGAATATCTGGAGCCAAAAGAAAGCAGTAAGGTTAAAGGTATTGTTACCCGATACAAAGATCGCTACGATATTCTGGAAGATATAAAATCTGCTACAGTTAATGTAGACCAGAAAATGAAAGCAAAATCGGTTGAGCCCGGCAAATATGATATGGTGCTTGACCCTTCACACCTTTGGTTAACTATTCATGAGTCTGTTGGGCATCCGACAGAGCTGGATCGCGTACTGGGTTATGAAGCAAACTATGCAGGAACCAGCTTCTTAAGTCTTGACAGGCTGAACTCCAAAAAATTCAATTTTGGTAATAAGCTGGTCAATGTTGTTGCTGACAAGACCGAAAAAACCTCATTGGGAGCAGTGGGATATGATGATGAAGGTGTAGCATGTAAGAAATGGGATATCGTAAAAGATGGAATCCTGGTAAACTTCCAGGCAACCCGTGATCAGGCACATATGATCGGATTAAAGGAATCTCAGGGATGTTCATATGCTCAAAGCTGGGCAGATGTTCAGTTCCAGCGCATGCCGAATGTATCTCTTCAACCGGGTAAGGAAAAGTTAAGCGTGGATGACATGATCAAAAATGTTGAAAAAGGCATTTATATTATTGGTGATGGTTCATTCTCTATTGACCAGCAGCGTTATAATTTCCAGTTCGGCGGACAAATGTTCTACGAGATCAAAGAAGGTAAGATCGTTGGGATGCTTAAAGATGTGGCCTACCAATCGAATACCCAGGAATTCTGGAATGCAGTGGGAGCTGTTTGCGATGAAAGTGACTACCGTCTTGGTGGTGCCTTCAATGATGGCAAGGGTCAGCCAAGCCAGTCGAATGCCGTATCTCACGGAAGTTCAACAACACGATTTAATGGAGTTAATGTTATTAATACAGCAAGAAAAATATAAGATATGGGCATAATAAGTAAAGCAGAAGCTCAGGCAATTCTAAAGAAGGCATTGAGTTTTTCTAAAGCAGATGAATGCGAAGTAAGTCTGAACGGTACCGAGGGAGGTAATATCCGTTATGCAAGAAATGCGGTTTCTACTGCAGGAGATATCAGCACGATGGGACTGGCGATCAGCTCCACATTCGGTAAAAAAACAGGTTCTGCAACGATCAATGAATTTGATGATGCATCACTTGAAAAAGTTGTGAGAAGATCTGAAGAACTGGCACAACTGGCACCTCCTAACCCGGAATACGTTTCCCTGGAAGGACCAAAAACATTTGCAGAATCCATCACCTATAATGCTGCAACTGCTGCTGTCAATCCCGACATCAGAGCTGAAGCCGTTAGAAAGAGTCTGGAAGTTGCCAAAGGCGCTAACCTGGAAGCTGCAGGATTTCTTGAAAATTCTACCAGTTTCAGAGCGATCATGAATTCAAAAGGACTGTTTGCTTATAATACAGATACTGATGTTTCATTCTCAGTAACAACACGTAATCAGGCCGGTACTGGTTCTGGTTATGTAAGTGAGACCTTTAATGACATCCGCAAACTGGATACCCTGGCACTTACTAAAGTTGCCTCAGGAAAGGCAAATGGTTCTGCAGGAGCCAGAGCTATTGAACCAGGTAAATACACCGTAATTCTGGAACCACTTGCAGCAAGTGATATGCTGTCTAATATGGTCAGGGGCTTTGATGCAAGAAGTGCAGAAGAAGGCAGAAGTTTCATGAGTAAAAAAGGAGGTGGAACCCGCTTAGGTGAACAATTGTTCAATGAACAGGTAACCATTTATTCAGACCCTTTTAATGTTGATCTTCCTTCAGCAACATGGAATGGCGATGGTCTTCCACAGGAAAAAGTAACCTGGGTGGAAAAAGGCGTGGTCAAAAACCTGAGCTATTCCCGTTACTGGGCACAGCAAAAAAATGTAAAACCTGTCCCTGGAGCTAACAGAGTGATCATGGAAGGCGGAACGGCTTCTCTTGAAGATCTGATCAAAAGTACAGAAAAAGGCATTTTGGTAACACGTTTCTGGTACATCAGAAGTGTTGATCCGCAAACTTTATTACTAACCGGACTGACACGCGACGGTACTTTCTATATTGAAAACGGAAAGATCATGTTCCCCGTGAAAAACTTCAGGTTCAACGAAAGTCCGATTATCATGCTGAACAATGTGGAAGCATTAGGTAAACCACAACGTAGCGGAAATATGATCGTACCACCAATGAAGATCAGAGATTTCACCTTCTCATCACTTTCTGACGCAGTATAATTCATTTTATATTTAACTCAGAATTAATTAATTATCGTTATGAGAAGAAGAGATTTTTTATATGTTTCAGGAATAGGTGTTGGGGCTTCCATGCTGCAGTCTATCCCGGTCATAGGCCGTGATATTGCTATTGAAGATGCTTTGATGCCAATTGATGTAAGTCTGAAGAAAAAACTGGCAGATATCGCATTAAATGCTGCCCGATCCAAAGGAGCTACCTATGCTGATGTTCGCATTGGCAGGTATCTGAACCAGTTTCTCACCACCCGTGAAAACAGGGTTGAGAACATCAGCAACACGGAATCTTATGGAATGGGAATCCGGGTTATTGCTAATGGAAGCTGGGGCTTTGCAGCAATCGATAATCTAACCGAGGATAATATTGCAAAAGCGGCTGCCTCTGCAGTACAGATCGCAAAAGTAAACTCTAAACTGTTAGCCGAACCAGTCAGACTGGCTCCTCAAAAGGGATATGGTGAAGTCAACTGGAAAACTCCTTTTGAAAAGAACTCTTTCGAGATTCCGATCAAGGAAAAGACAGAACTGCTTCTTGCTGTGAATGATGCCGCCTTAAAAGGTGGTGCCAACTTTGTCAATTCATCCCTGTTTCTGGTAAATGAGCAGAAGTACTTTGCTTCAACCGAAGGATCATATATTGATCAGGATATTCACAGGCTATGGCCAACATTCACTGTGACCAAGATCGATGCGAAATCAGGAAAATTTGAAACCCGTAACTCTCTTAGTTCACCTATGGGAATGGGGTATGAATACCTGAATCCGAAGAAGGAAGAAGAGATCGACGGAGTATTCACCATTTACAAAAACCGGTATAATATGCTGGAGGATGCTACCACTGCAACCCGGCATGTTGAGGAGAAATTAAAAGCAAAACCGGTAGAGCCAGGAAAATATGATCTGATCATTGACCCGACTAATCTTTTCCTTACTATTCATGAATCTGTGGGACACCCTTCTGAGCTTGACCGTGTTTTGGGATACGAAGCAAATTATGCCGGAACAAGTTTCCTTACTCTGGATAAATGGGAAAGCAAGAAATTCAACTTTGGCAGTAAGATCGTCAACTTTGAAGCCGACAAAACAGAAAAAGGATCTCTTGCAGCAGTTGGTTATGATGATGAGGGCGTTAAATGCAAGAACTGGGATATCATTAAAGATGGAATTCTGGTCAATTACCAGACCATTCGCGACCAGGCACATATCCTGGGACTTCCTGAATCTCAGGGCTGCTGCTATGCAGACAGCTGGGATAAGGTACAATTTCAGCGAATGCCAAATGTTTCACTGAAAGCCGGAAAAACCCCACTCAGTGCAAATGATATGGTTAAAAATGTGGAGAAAGGAATTTACATTTTCGGTCGTAACTCCTACTCTATCGATCAGCAGCGTTATAATTTCCAGTTCAGCGGACAACTTTGTTTTGAAGTGAAGGATGGAAAGATCGGCGGCTTATTGAAAGATGTGGCGTATCAGTCGAACACCCAGGAATTCTGGAACTCATGTTCAGCCATTTGCGATGAAAAAGATTATCGCCTGGGCGGATCCTTTTTCGATGGAAAAGGTCAGCCTAGTCAGGTAAGTGCGGTTTCGCACGGATGTGCTACTACCCTGTTTAAAGGTGTGAATGTCATTAATACTGGAAGGAAGATATAATTCAGACAGAATCATTTGATACCGGCAAAGCTTACATACTTTGCCGGTATTTTTTTGATTAAAATCAGACTCTAAACTAATTCCTACTATCATTAAACTTTTATCAACTCTCTTACTTTTTTACGCCTTTTCAATTTTGCATTTTTAAAATCGACTATTCCTGCCCATGATCTGGTGTTGAGAATATCTTCGGCTTTACACCATGCCCGGCGGGCAGTTAACACGCCCAATTTCATATAGCCATAGTTATCGTTATTATGAGCATCCGTACCAATAACCAATTTTACTCCTTTATCACGGGCAATTCTGGCCCACTTACTATCCAGATCCATTCGCAATGCATGGGCATTTATTTCCAGTGCGGTGCCTGTTGATGCAGCTGCTTTAATTACCCTTTCCATATCTACATCATATGGTTCCCTGATCCCCAGTAACCTTCCGCTTGGATGAGCAATGGCATGGACAAAAGGGCTCTCACAAGCCCGGATGATGCGTTCTGTATTATCCCTGTTAAACTGTGTATGTATAGCTGCTACCACCCAATCCAGTTTTTGAAGTAATTCATCTGAAAGATCCAATGTCCCATCGGCCAGAATATCTACTTCTGCACCTGTTTTAAGAAGATCATTCTTCTGTTTTTTATTAATTTCCCGGATCTCCTGAATTTGCTTTTCAAACTCAGATTCATCCAATCCGCCGGCAATAATTTCTGTTTTTGAATGATCCGTGATCACCAGATATTCATATCCTAAGTTTTTTGCTGCATATTCAGCGATCTCATCAAGAGAAAAAGTACCGTCAGACCATTTGGAATGAGTATGCATATCACCCTTGATATCCTTCAGGCTGATCAGCTCAGGAATCTTCCCGGATGCTGAAAGTTCTATCTCTCCACTGTCTTCCCGCATTTCAGGTGGCATCCATGTCAGTCCTAATTTTTCATAGATTCCCTCTTCAGTTTCTCCTGCTATTTTCTTGTCTGATCCAACCATAAAAAGGCCATACTCGTTGATCTTCAAACCTTTATCAATGGCTATTTTCCTGAGATGAATATTGTGAGCTTTTGATCCGGTAAAATATTGTAATGCCGCTCCCCATTCGTCTTCGGCAACAATTCTCAGGTCAACCTGTCTGTTAAAATGTTCCAGATAAATGCTGGCCTTGGTCTCACCTTCAGCCAGAACTTTACTGACATCCTCCATTTTTGTGAATTGAGATATGATCATTTTTCTATCCTGCACTTTTGCAGCTATCAAAATATCGATGTCGCCAATTGTTTCCCTTCCTCTCCGCACACTCCCCGCAGTATCCACTCTGAGGATCTCCGGTATTTTTTTTAACCTTCCAATGATCGTTTCCGCCAGATCAAGAGCAGCCCAAAGCGTGACTCTTTGTTCGTAGCTCTTCTGAAGGTTCAATGCTTCCAGAATATTTTTGACCTTCTTTTCTTTAAATCCTTTCAATTTCATAACACTTCCATCTTCAAGGACTTTTATCAAATCCTTTTTGGAACTTACATTCAATTCATCATGTAAATACTTTAAGGTTTCGGGACCCAGGCCCTGAACCTTCATCAGATCGATAAAATCATATGGAACAGCCTTTTTTAGCTCTTCGTACTTTTTCATCGTCCTGGTTTTTAAATACTCCAGTATTTTTTCTTCGATACTTTCACCAATCCCATGTACTTTTTCAAACTCTCCATCATGAATAAAACTTTGAATATCCTTATTCAAATCATTCAGCACTGCAGCAGCATTATGATAAGCTATTGACCGGAAGCGGTTTTCCTCCCCTAAAAACTCATAGATAGAGCCCATATCTTCAAAGATTCGGGCAAGCTCTTTGTTTATCGTGTGCATAGAATAAGAATTTATGTGTAATTAATATTTATTCAGATCCCAAACCAGGATGAAATTCAGAAACCTTCAAATCACCGCTATCGCTGATTTTTGTCCCGAAACGTTCAGACAAATACTGCATCCGCGCAATCGACCATTTTGAAATTTCTTTATCCGCAAAGTTCACCTGCATATTCTCTATCAGAACAGGTAAAATCTTCAATCCGACTACCCTTTTATCAGTAATTGTAATTTCGAAAAGGAAAGACCGATTATTCCTCAATTCAGGATCAACATAATAATCATCGATAAAATCGCCGGTATCATATAAGATCAGTTTCCTGTGATAAAGCTCTATTCCCTGAAATATATGCGCACTATGACCGTGAATAATGTCTACACCGAGATCAATTAACTGATGATTGAATTCAATGATATCCTTACCAGGCCTTTCCACCATATTGGGTCCGAAATGGGCAGAGAGGATTAGAATATCCACCTTAGGACGAAGAGAATTGATATCTTTTTTCAGGTCAGACAGATCCCCGACTTCAACATAATTAATCCCGGGATGCCGGTTCGATTTCCACCCGGGTTCATTATCAGTACAGCCTAATAGTCCAATCTTTACACCATTGCACTCTAAAATAGCAGGCTTTCTTGCTTCTTTAATATTTTTTCCTGCTCCGGCATGTAGTATTCCGAAACGGTCCAGCACCCTGATCGTTTCCAATAAACCTTCTTCTGAATAATCAAGAATGTGGTTATTCGCAATATTTGCCACATGAATACGAGCACTGCTCAGGGTTTTAACGTGATCCGGTTCCGCCTTGAAATTATAAACTTTAGCTACCTTTTTTTCACTGCTTGTCAGGGCTGCTTCCAGGTTAATGATGTTAATTCCCGGATTTTTCAGGTAAGACAAAACATTTCCCCATGGATGATCATAGCCATACTCAATGATATTCCGGTTCACCGATCTTCCAATCATTACATCCCCCATGAGTCTTATCATACAACTATTTGGCATATTAATAGTATTTGAGGTCCTGTATAAAAACAGAAATTCCGAAGGATTGTTCCATATACAAAAGAGTTATCCTCAAATGAAAACGATCACACATGAATCGCATACAGCAGATGTACAGATTCTGGTTAAAGCTGACACCATGGAAGAGCTCTTTGAAGGTGCTTTGGATGGGATGAATCGCATTCTTAAAGCTGATATCCCGGAAGTTAATATCACAAAAAACGAAAAATTTGAAATTGAAGTCGGTGCTCCAGATCAAACCTGCCTACTAATCGATTTCCTTTCAGACATATTGACCGAAAGCCATGAAAAAAGGAGGATATACTCTGGTTTAAAGATCCTCGATTTAAAAACCTCTTACATAAAAGCCTGCATTTATGGAATTCCTGTAGAATCTTTCGATGATGATGTGAAAGCTGTAACCTATCATATGGCCAAAGTTGAAAAAAGGCCTGATGGGAAATGGCAAACCAGCATCGTATTTGATATTTAAGTCCTCTTTACTCAAAAAATATGATCAGCAGAACAGATTTAAAGAAGCTAATGCCTTATTTATGGGAAATACCAATGGGAACAAGGCCCGGAATGTTAGTTCCTGCCCAAATCTATGCTCTGGAGGAAATGATCGATGCAATTCTTAATGATAATTCCATAGAACAACTGATCCATGTTAGCATGCTACCCGGAATTATGAAAGCTGCTATGGTGATGCCGGACGTACATCAGGGATATGGGTTCCCGATCGGAGGTATTGCTGCTATGAGATGGCCTGACGGTGTAATTTCTCCTGGTGGGATAGGTTATGATATCAATTGCGGAGTCAGGCTTTTACGAAGTCAATTACATGAAAAACAAATCAGCGCTCAGCTTGAAGAGCTGTCAGTTGAACTCTACAAAGAAGTGCCTTCCGGCATTGGAAAAGGTGGCCAGCTAACTTTAGACAGGGAACAACTTACCCAGGTTTTAAAGAAAGGGGCTTTATGGGCGGTAGAAAATGGCTACGGCGATAGGAAAGACCTTCAGAATATTGAATCTGGCGGAGTTCTCGACTTTGCAGATCCGCAATATGTGTCTGAGCATGCATTCCAGAGAGGCTTCGCACAACTGGGAACAATTGGAGCTGGAAATCATTTCGTGGAAGTCGACAGGGTTGAAGAAATTTATGACGAAGAAACAGCCCGGGTATTTCAATTACAGAAAGGACAGATAGTCATTTTGATCCATACCGGTTCACGCGGACTAGGTCATCAGGTTGCTACCGACTATATCCGGATCATGCAGACTGCCATGAGCCGCTATGGGTTGAAGAGTCCCGACAGGGAACTGGCCTGTGTCCCATTCGACTCAAAAGAGGGTCAGGAGTATTATAAAGCCATGTGTGCAGCAGCGAATTTTGCCTGGTGTAACCGGGAGGTTATTACCTGGGAAATTAGAAAAGCATGGAATAAGGTATTTGGAGAAAACGGCGGGAAACTTGATCTTTTATATGATGTAGCACATAATATTGCAAAAATTGAAGAACATCATATAGATTCTAAAATTCAAAAAGTGATCGTTCACAGGAAAGGAGCAACCCGGGCCTTCGGACCAGGGAACAAGGAAATACCTGCCCATTTCCTTCAAACGGGCCAGCCGGTTTTAATTCCAGGAAGCATGGGTACCAATTCATATGTTCTGGCTGGTACAAGGGGCAGCGAGGATCTGACCTTCGGCTCATGCTGTCATGGTGCCGGCAGGAGATTATCCAGAACTGCGGCAAAGAAACAAGTGGAAGCTGTACAATTAAAGAAGAAATTACAGGATCAGGGCATACACATACAGTCGGGATCTTTTCGCGGCTTAGCCGAAGAGGCACCCATTGCTTATAAAGATGTTGATCTGGTAGTTGAGACAGTTCAACAAGCCGGGATAGCAAAGAAAGTAGCGAAACTAAGGCCTTTGGCTGTTATCAAAGGCTAAAAGAAGATAATGCTTCCGACCCCTATTTGATACTCTTTTCATGCTCTTTATTCACTTATTTCTAAATCAGAGATCGTAACATTCTGGTTCCGCCTGCGTCTTAAGAATAGCATGAAATTTAAAAGGAGGTTTCTCTTAATTGAAAAATAAATTATTTATATATTTAATTTGTTTCAGCTCAAAGGCCTGTCAAAAACCGTAAAAGTATCTAAGTGAAATTTTTGCTGACCACATTAACCAAGGAAAAAACTAACCAAAAAATAAATGAAAAGAAGAGATTTTGTTCACCTAACGGGACTGGGTGCTGCTGCAGCCATGCTTCCGTCCATTCCTGTCTGGGGTAATTCAGTTCCGCTGGATGCTGCTCTCGACAGGATCGATCCGGCTCTTAAAAAACGGATGTCGGATGTAGCTTTGAATGCTGCACGTTCCAGAGGAGCAACTTACACAGATGTACGCATTGGGCGTTACCTGAATCAGTTCGTGGTTACCCGTGAAGACAAGGTGCAGAACATAGTCAATACCGAATCCTATGGTATGGGGATCCGCGTGATCGCTAACGGAAGCTGGGGCTTTGCTGCTACCGACAAGATGGACAATGACAGTATTGCAAAAGCAGCTGAACTGGCTGTAGCTATAGCCAAAGAAAATTCACGTCTGCTTACAGAACCCGTTCAGCTGGCGCCTCAAAAAGGATATGGAGAAGTAAGCTGGAAAGCACCGATCGAGAAAAATGCATTTGAAGTACCGATGAAAGAAAAAGTTGATCTTCTTCTTTCGGTGAATGATGCTGCGCTGAAAGGCGGTGCAAACTATGCCAACTCGATACTGTTTCTTGTCAATGAACAAAAATACTTTGCCTCTACAGACGGTTCCTATATCGACCAGGACATTCACCGCATCTGGCCAACGTTCTTCTTAACTAAGATCGATGCCAAGACCGGAAAATTCGAAACCCGGAATTCCCTCAGCGCACCAATGGGCATGGGATATGAATACCTGGAAGCCCGCCCGCAGGATAAGATTCAGGGAGTTACTACCCTCTATAAAGGAAGATATGATATGCTGGAAGATGCGAAAGCTGCAGCTACCCAGGTCGGCCAAAAAATAACTGCCAAATCTGTTGAAGCCGGAAAATACGACCTTGTATTAGATCCTTCACACCTTTGGTTAACCATTCATGAGTCAAGCGGTCACCCAACTGAATTGGACAGGGTATTAGGCTATGAAGCTAATTTTGCCGGAACAAGCTTCCTGACCCTGGATAAATGGCAGTCTAAAAACTTTAAATACGGAAGTGAACTGGTGAATATCGTAGGTGATAAAACACAACCAGGATCTCTTGGTGCCGTAGGTTATGATGATGAAGGTGTTGGAACAAAGAAATGGGATATTATTAAGGATGGTGTTCTGGTCAATTACCAGGCTATCCGCGATCAGGCACATATTGTTGGGCTGAATGAATCACAGGGTTGTTGCTATGCAGATAACTGGAGCAGTGTTCAGTTTCAGCGGATGCCAAATGTATCCCTGTTACCGGGAAAGCAAAAGAAAAGCATTGATGACCTGATCAAAAATGTTGAAAAGGGAATTTATATCATTGGTGACGGATCATTCTCGATCGACCAGCAGCGTTATAATTTCCAATTCGGTGGTCAGCTATATTATGAGATCAAAGAAGGAAAAATTGCAGGAATGCTGAAAGATGTTGCCTATCAAGCAAATACACAGGAATTCTGGAATGCATGCAGCGATATGTGTGATGAAAGCGATTATCGTTTGGGTGGATCATTCTTTGATGGCAAAGGTCAGCCGGCACAATCCAGTGCAGTTTCACACGGATGTGCTACTACCCGTTTTAATGGAGTTAATGTAATCAATACAGCTAGAAAAATCTGAGGATAAGACCATGTCAATACTAAGTAAAGAACAGGCTCAGGCACTTTTAAAGAAAGTACTGAGTTATTCCAAAGCAGATGAATGTGAGGTAAATCTCAGTGGTTCTGATGCAGGAAATATAAGATATGCCCGAAATTCGGTTTCAACCAGTGGTGGAGTAAGCTCCAATAGTCTGGTGGTATCATCTGCCTTCGGCAAAAAAATGGGAGTTGCAACCATCAATGAATATGATGATGAATCTCTTCGTAAAGTAGTTCAGCGCGCAGAAGAGCTCGCAATGCTGGCACCGGAAAATCCGGAATTTGTTTCATTTATGGGACCGCAGACCTATCCTGAATCTGCCACTTTTGTTCAGGCGACTGCAGATATGAGTCCGAAAGACCGTGCCGATGCCGTTGCGGCAAGCCTAAAGATCTCCAAAGACAATAATCTGACTGCAGCCGGTTTTCTGGAGAATAACACCTCCTACTCGGCAATGATGAATTCTAAAGGACTATTTGCATACAATACATCTACCGGTGTCAGCTTCAATGTGACCCTGCGTACAGAGGATGGAAAAGGTTCGGGTTATGCGACCAAATCGTATAACGATTTCAAAAAATTAGATGTAAAGGCTGCATCGGAATCAGCTGCTTTTAAAGCGGCCCGTTCTGCAACAGCCAGAGCTATCGAGCCGGGAAAATACACGGTGATCCTTGAACCTGCTGCAGGTCTGGTGCTTCTTGAAAATTTATTTTTCGGGATGGATGGCCGTCAGGCGGATGAAGGAAGAAGCTTTATGAGTAAACCCGGCGGATTAACTAAACTTGGTGAAAAACTTGTTGATGAGCGTGTAAATATCTATTCAGATCCATTCAATGCTGAACTCCCAACAAGCACCTGGAGTGGTGACGGCAGAGCTCAGGAAAAAGTCAACTGGATTGAAAACGGAGTAATGAAAAACCTGTTCTACTCACGCTATTGGGCAGAAAAGAAAGGTGTAAAAGCCGTTCCAACTCCCGATGCAGTGATCATGGCCGGTACCGATCAATCGTTGGAAGATCTTATCAAAAGTACTGAAAAGGGCATTTTGGTAACCCGTCTATGGTATATCCGAAGTGTGGACCCACAAACTGTCTTACTAACCGGATTAACCCGTGATGGTACTTTTTATATCGAAAATGGCGAGATCAAATTCCCTGTGAAAAATTTCAGGTTCAATGAAAGTCCGATCATCATGCTGAATAATCTGGAAGCCCTGGGCAAACCGGAAAGAACAGTGAGTGGTGAATCGGGAATCAATGCACTGATACCACCAATGAAGATCAGAGATTTCACGTTCTCTTCATTGTCTGACGCAGTATAAATTATATCCCTGTGCCTGATGATATTCCGGGCACAGGGATATTTAAATCCCCTTAGCGGCTTGAATTGCCCGCGAAGCACTCTCTTCAATAGTTGAAAGCATTACAGCCTTTGATAAGTCCTCATTGGCAACTTTAAGTTGTTCCACAATTAAATCCCCGGCCTTATTAACCGCGATTAAATGACTTTCTGACTTCTTTGAAGTATTTGCAATAAAATCCTGAAGATTTGACCAATTGCTATTTTTTTCTGTTTCAGCGAGATAAAAAAGGCACCCAAATAAAATTGATGACTCCTTTAAAAGCTTATCAGGACTGGCAGCAAATGTTGATTTAAGCGCGATAGAAAACAATGCAGCAGCCTTATCAGAATCTTGAATAGCCTGCACGATTATGCTTATTAATTCATCTGAAATCAAAGGATTTATTGCTTTTTTTCGAACCACCAGTTCAGAAAGGTTTCTAACAGATGCAAAAGCAACTTTCAAGTCTCTGTTAATCGCTTTCATCTCATGAAAAAGTGACTTCATTTTAATACTCCACTCAATCAATTCAGATTGTGCAAGCATTCCATTCATTTGCAGAGCAAAAATATCCTGTTTTACCTGCTTGAAAAGTTCAGCTCTTTCTTTTGTTCTTTCCACCCTAAATGTGGCGGCATTCTTGATTTCTGTCACAACAGCTAATTCACTCTGCCACAAATCAACAAGAGACTGATTATGTTTCAATTCCAATTCATGGTTTAAACCTGATTTTGCCAATAATTTCTCTGGCACTTTCCTGATTCGGATTGGATGTACCAGCAGTTCAGATAAAAAAGAATCGGGAGCAGAAAAATGAACATTCAACAGATTCTGAATAGAACCAGAGATTTTCTCGATACTAGATCCAACAATATTTAAGGACACCTCAGAACTAAATATGGATGCCTCCATCGCTAATTGCGAGGCTATTTCTGCCTTTTTAGCCGTTTTATTTATTTGATCTATAGATTTTTTGCATAGTTCATGCAGATCACTCCCAGAATCTCCTGCAGAAATAATATTTGAGATACTTCCCATATCACTGGCAAGACGAACGATCGAGTTTGCCGCGATTTGTACATTGGAGGCACATACTGCTGTTTTAGTAACGGAAATTTCGTTTGATACCACTGCTTTGACAATAGCAGATTTTAAAAGATTTGATATCATCCTGATACCATCAATCTGCATCTTTAATCCTTCCACAAGGATTAATTTATCATTTAATTTTTCTGTTGCCATATTCAATTCCAGTCTCTAATATAGCATGATTCCAATTGGTTGGTGTTCTCTCTTAGATTTGTAAAAGTAAACCATCCCTGGCGCAGGCGTGTCGCGTGTGCTTATTCTCCTGGTTGGTGTTCTCCTTTAGACTTGTAAAAGTAAAACAGAGTATAGAACTTGTGTTTTACAATAGTTACAAGGGCAAAGGCAAATTAAGGTGTTCTCCGGGAATTAA
>NZ_FNHH01000036.1 GCF_900103545.1 Daejeonella rubra | reverse complement strand
CACAAAGATTTTAGTTTATTAACACCCCCCGGACCCCCCATTTCAACAATAGTAATAGCTAATAAATATTCTTTCATTGACCAAAGGAAATGACGAGGTGTAATATACCGATTTGTCTGCCCTGCACTATTGTAACGAAAACCTCAACGGCAAAAGGCAAAAAAAATAGTATTTTTGCAAATAATGCAACCTACTCAAAAAACAGACATACGCAGTTTATCACCCGATAAGCTAAAGGAGCATTTCATTTCTATTGCTGAACCGGCCTTCAGGGCTAAGCAGGTTTATGAATGGTTATGGGAAAAATCATGTACTGATTTTGAGGAAATGAGCAATCTCTCCAAATCCCTTAGAGAGAAATTAAAGGAAACTTTCAGCATCAATAATGTTAAAGTACACCAGTCGCAGTTCAGTTCTGATAAAACCATCAAAAGCACCTTCATGCTTTTTGATAATAACATCATTGAGGGCGTATTAATTCCGGCTACCGACCGTATGACGGCTTGTGTAAGTTCGCAGGTTGGCTGCAGTCTGACCTGTAAGTTTTGCGCCACCGGCTATATGGATCGTAAACGTAATTTGAATGCAGATGAGATCTATGACCAGGTAGTTCTGATCGATAAGCAGGCAAAAGAAAACTATCAGATCCCATTAAGCAATATTGTATACATGGGTATGGGTGAGCCACTTTTGAACTATGCGAATGTGCTCAAGTCGATTGAGCGGATCACAGCAAAAGATGGTCTGAATATGGCCTCGAAGCGAATAACCGTTTCAACTGCTGGGATTGCAAAAATGATCAAAAAACTGGGAGATGATGAAGTAAAGTTCAATCTGGCACTTTCTCTTCATGCTGCCAATGACGAGAAACGTAATACGATCATGCCTATCAATGAGCAAAATTCATTAAAAGCATTGGCAGATGCTCTGAAATATTTTTACTCGAAAACAAAAAGCGCGGTTACCTACGAATACATTGTCTTCAATGAATTCAATGATAACCTTACAGATGCGGAAGAGCTTGTTAAATTTTGCAAACATATCCCATGTAAGGTGAACATCATTGAGTATAACCCTATTAGCTTTGCCGACTTTGAGAATGCCGGTATCGACAAGATCGAGGCTTTTGCTGCACACCTGAGAAAAAGCGGTATTAATACCAATATCAGAAGAAGCCGCGGAAAAGATATAGATGCTGCGTGTGGACAATTGGCGGTAAAATCCTGATTCTGTTCTGATTCTGACTTTCGTCAGAATGACACTTGCATCAGAATGACTTTGATCAGGATTACTTAGGTCATAATAGCTTTTAATTACCGCTAACTCAAAAATCCACTACAGTACTCTGAAAAAAGCAGTTGAGATCTTTAACTTATGATCATGAAAAAGTTATTAAGCTATTTCAATGATCTGATCGCTCTGTTCTTTCCGGAACTTTGTGCTGCCTGTGGCCGGAGCCTGTACAGAAATGAGCGGGTTATCTGCACCAATTGTATTTACCACCTTCCCCAGACTAACTTTCATTGCGACCCTGAAAATAAAATGGCCAGGCAACTTTGGGGCAGATTTCCATTTGTGCAAACCATTGCATTTCTATACTTCCGTAAAGGGAACAGAATACAAAATTTAATGCATCAGCTGAAATACAAAAAAAACACGGAAACAGGTATTCGTTTGGGTGAGCTTTATGCATATGAGCTAAAAAGATCAGAGCATTTTAAAAGAGCAGATCTGATTATTCCAGTACCTCTCCACCCTGCAAAGTTCAGAAAACGGGGCTACAATCAAAGTGAATGTATCGCAAACGGTATGTCAGTGTTCTTGAACATCCCGGTGAGTACTAATAATTTAATTCGTCATGAAAATACTGAAACTCAAACAAAAAAATCACGTTATGCGAGATACGAAAATCTAATAAATGCATTTTCTATAAAAGATAGGGCAGAATTCATTCATAAACATATTATGCTGGTAGATGATGTAATGACTACCGGAGCAACACTTGAAGCATGCAGTATCAAGCTATTGGAAATTGAAGGAGCAGAGATCAGTATCTGTACAATAGCTTATGCTGAGTAAGTTATAAAAATCTCGTTTTGAAAAGGCATTCCTGATGGTTAATCTCAAGCCCGGAGTAATGGCTAAGCAAAGGCAAAACCTGAATCAATAGTTTCAATAAAAAATGATTGAAACCTAAATTCACTCTTAACGTAAAAATGTATGAGAGCGTTAATTAAATTGGAAAGCTGCAATTCTTTATGGATAGCAGCTTTCCTTTTTTATTTATTAGTCTTTAACACTAAGAAATGTTTTGATCTTATTATAAAGATCAATAGGAACAAAAGGCTTGATCACAAAGCCATCCATTCCACATTCACTAATAGTTTCCAGTTCATGCGCAAATAAAGAAGCTGTTAAGGCAATTATAGGCACCCTTGAATGATGTCCTCCCAGCTTCCTAATGGCTTTTGAAGCCTCCATTCCATCCATAACCGGCATATGAAGATCCATAAGGATCAAATCATAATTATTCATCTGTGTTTTTTCCAGGGCAATTTGTCCATTCTCCGCAAAATCAACCTGAACACCCCATTTAGCCAGTACTTTGCTCGCAAGCAAACGATTGATTTCATTATCATCAACAACTAAAATATTACCAGATAAGGGTTGAATTTGGGTTTTGTTTTCTACTTGCATATTAGATTGCACTGAACGATTAAATTCTATTATAAAACTAAATACCGAGCCCTTTCCAAGTTCACTCTCAACAAGGATCTGAGAATTATGTAGCTCCAAAAGACTTTTAGTAATTGCTAATCCAAGTCCTGTGCCACCATATTTACGTGTTGTATCTGTATCAGCCTGGGCATACGATTGAAAAATATAATCAATTTTATCTGGTGCGATTCCTATTCCCGTATCCCTGATCTCAAAACGCACTTTAACAGACTTTTTATTCTCTTCAAAGAGATCAACCTTTAATTTTACTTCACCCTTTTCTGTAAATTTAATTGAGTTACCCAACAGATTAATTAGTATCTGATATAAACGGGTATTATCCCCCATTACATACGTAGGAATTCTATGGTCAATTTCTGACTTTAAAATAACTGCCTTTTCCGCAGTTCTAAACTGAAGTGAGTTCAATGTCTGTGATACCAGATCCTTTAGATTCACATTAACACTTTCAAGCACCATATTACCGGTTTCTATCTTTGTGAAATCCAGTACATCGTTAATTAAATTGAGCAGATTTTGTGCAGAAAATCCCAAAATTTTCAAATTTTCAATTTGCGATTCCGTAGGGTTGTCATCCATAAGAATATGAGACATCCCGATAACTGCATTTAGAGGTGTCCTGATTTCATGACTCATAACCGAAAGAAAAGTTTCCTTCGCTTTGCTAAGCTGTAGTGCTTCTTCACGAGTTTTGATCAATTCCTGCTCTGCAAGTTTCCTTTCTGAGATATCATTGATAATTTCAACCTGCTGATCAAGGCTTCCATCCTTATTAAACGTTGGGGTATTCGAAATGGCTAACCAAATCGGTGTGCCGTCTTTTTTGTAACTTAATAATTCTATATAAGATGGAATGCAGTTTATTGCTTTTCCCCTGGCTGAATTAAGTAGGGCACGGTCAGTACCTTCGCCTGCCAGAAGATCCCCTGGACGTGTATTTTTGAAATCTTCAAGAGTATACCCTGTTAAATCTTCAAGCGATTGATTTACCCATTTAATCTTACCATCACTGCTGCTTATTGCTACACCATTTACTGTCTTACTGGCAACCAGCGATAGAAGAGTAAGTTGTTCCTCTACATGCTTGCGTTCAGTAATATCAATGATTATCTCTACCTGTCGCTCAATATCATCCTTGTCGTTCAGAATTGGAGTTGTAGATGCATTCACCCAAATTTCTGAACCGTCTTTTTTGTAAAGCCGTAAGTCGATATTGTAAGATTTTTTTTCATTTAAAGCATTTTCAGCAACTTCTAGCGACTGTGTATCTGTTAGCTTACCAACAAGAACATCCCCCAGACGCTTGCCTACTAACTCGCTGAATTTGTATCCAAGCATATTTTCCAGAGCCTTATTAATCCAGGTCACCTTGCCATTACCATCCCTGATTACAATTCCACTTGAAGATTTACTCGCAACAGTTGAAAGAATCTCAAGCTCCTGCTCAGTTTTTTTCCTGGCAGTAATGTCAATAATTACTTCTACTTCCTTCTCGATCTTTCCATTCTTATCTAATAAAACAGAATTAAGTATCGACAACCATATTGGACTACCATCCTTTTTGTAAGCAAGCAGGTCAACTGAAAAAGGCTTTTTGTTTTTTGTAAATTCTCTGGCCTGCCTGATCACTTTCAGATCAGTTTCTTTGCCTTTTATAACATCCCCCAATTTACGACCTTTCAGATCCGAAATTCCGTAACCTGTAATTGTTTTAGTAGCATCATTTACCCAAAGTACACGGCTTTTTTCATCACAGATAACAACGCCGTTATTAATTTTGCTCGCAACCAGAGACAGCTGTTCAAGCTCTCCAACCATTTTCTTCTGATCAGTGATATCACGGCCATTGGCAAACCACTTTTCATTTTTAACAGAAATAGACCAGCCCATCCATTTGGTAGAGCCGTTCTTTAATTTTATTCTTCCTTCAAGCTCAAAACCTTTTTTCCCACTAGCCAGACCCTTTTCTATGATCGGTACCATGGCATACATGTCTTCTTCAAAGAAGAAATCCCAGATCGGTCGACCGACCACCTCTTCAGGTGTATATCCAAGCAATCTTTCGACCACGGTATTCATCAACTGGATCTTTCCGCTACGGTCTAAAATACAATGGAGCTCTGCAGAACTGTTGAACATGGTACTGATATCTTCATACTTAAGTATCAGATCTTTTAGCGCTATATTTTTTCGCCTTGATTCAAGATGAGAAACAATACCTTGTGCAAGGATACTTAAAGCATCCTTTTGCATGTGATCCAATTCCCCCGGAACAGTATCGGTAACGCTTAATACTCCCAGAACACCACCATCAGGACAAATCAGGGGGACACCAGCATAAAAACGTAATTTTTTGTCTCCTGAAACACAGGTTAGCCGGGATGAACGCGAATCTTCCAGCGCATCCTTTATCTCAAGAATCCCTTTCCCCCGAATGGTAAATTGACAGAACGAATCCAGTAGAGGCGCACCTTCCGGGTTCGTTCCTTTTATTGACCTAATAGATAGATGTCCAGAATCTATTATGCTTATTTTAGAATTGGGCTTATTACATATATAACAAGCCAATCTGGTTATGGACTCATATTCACCCTTTGGTAACAATTCCATTATCTGGGAATCATTAAGAGTATTTAATCGAAAATTTTCATTTTCACTGCCCACAACGATTTGATTCATATTTTAAAAAAAAATAATCTATTTAGTATATAAAGGATGCTTTTCCATCATCTCATTGACCTTCTTACTCACTTTTTTTGCATTGGATGCGCTTTCAGGATTTGTGATGACCTCATCAATTAGATCAACGATTTTTTCCATATGCTTTTCCTTAAGTCCCCTGGTACTTACTGCTGCAGTACCAACTCTTATGCCAGAAGTAACAAATGGTGATTTATCATCGAAAGGAACCATGTTCTTATTAACAGTAATAGCCGCCTCACCTAATGCATTTTCTGCATCCTTTCCGGTAATATTTTTATTTCTAAGATCAATAAGCATCATATGATTATCGGTTCCACCAGAAATCAACTGGTAACCGCGGCTAACGAAGGCTGCAGCCATTGCTTCTGCATTTTTCTTAACCTGTATAATATATTTCATATAATCGTCACTCAAAGCCTCTCCGAATGCGATTGCTTTTGCAGCAATTATATGCTCCAAAGGGCCACCCTGTGTACCCGGGAAAACTGCCATATCCAATACGGAAGACATCATCCTTAATTCACCTTTTGGAGTTTTCTGTCCCATTGGATTTTCAAAATCCTGTCCCAACATGATCATTCCACCCCTTGGGCCTCTCAGTGTTTTATGAGTTGTAGTAGTTACCACATGACAATACGGAAGCGGATCGTTTAACAAACCCCGTGCAATCAGTCCGGCAGGATGAGAAATATCCGCCATCACCAAAGCACCGATCTGATCTGCAACAGACCTAATGAATTTATAATCCCAATCACGCGAATAAGCAGATGCACCACAAATAATAACTTTAGGCTTCTCCTTCAATGCAACTTCCTCCAATTTTTTATAGTCAATTAGTCCGCTTTCGCGATCTACACCATAAAAATGGGGCTTGTATAATTTACCTGAAAAATTTACAGGAGAACCATGTGTCAGGTGACCGCCATGCGAAAGATCAAATCCTAATATTTTGTCTCCAGCGTTAAGCAATGCAAGCAGCACGGCAGCATTTGCCTGTGCACCAGAATGAGGCTGCACATTAGCCCAGCTTGCGTTAAATAATTGTTTTGCACGTTCAATGGCAATATTTTCAACCTCATCAACAACTTCGCAACCTCCGTAATACCTCTTACCGGGTAAGCCTTCTGCATATTTATTGGTTAGCACTGAGCCTGCAGCTTCCATAACCTGCTTGCTTACAAAATTCTCTGATGCTATTAATTCAAGACCGGTTTCCTGGCGCTCCTGCTCCTCATCTATCAGGCTGAATATAAGTTTATCTCTCTTCATGGATGGTATAAAGTGTTTGGGTTGTATAATATATTAATAAAACGAAGTGTAAAAATACAAATTAAGAATTGATTGAACTGATTTTAGATTCAATCCAAAAATTATTATATCCTAATCCGGTTTGTATAGAAATCAGATCCTGCTGCAGCATTTCAAGCATTGCTAAAAAATTATAAACAAAATGAACTTTGTTTTCAGAGTTTGACAATAAAGACTTGAAATCCAGCCTTTTATTTATCGACAGGAGCTGATCTATTACCTTCTTCTGAGTTTCGATATGATAAGGGTACTGTTCAACAATATGCTCCTGTTTAATATCCCTGTTTAAACTCCTTTGAAAAACTTTGTGATAAGTAAGCATAAGTTTATAAAGATCAAAAGATTCAAGTTCCTCTCCGGGCTCAGCAATAAGAGCAATTTGCTGAAGCTCAGCTGCAATATTTCCCCGCTTGTCCTGCTTAAACCGCTCAGCTTCAAATTCTCTGAGCTGCTCAGCTACTTCCTTAAATTTTTTATATTCAATGAGCTTCTGAATCAGATCACGTTTCAGATCTATTTCATTACCTTCATCATCCAGATCAGGCCGTGGCAGGAGCATTTTGGCCTTTATGCGCATCAAAGTGGCTGCAACGAAAATAAATTCGCTGGCTACCTCAATGTTCAATGAACTCATCTGATGCAGGTAATCAAGAAAATCATCAGTTATTCGGGCAATTGGAACATCCTGAATATCCAGCTCATCTCTTTCAATAAAGAATAAAAGCAGATCAAATGGGCCTTCAAACTGTGGAAGCCGTATCTCAAAACCATCTGTGGAAACCATACGTATATCCAAAAATAAGAATTTGAATCCAGTTATGACATATTAGATATAAGCTGACACCGAATCCATTGTATTTAACTGTTTAATACAAACTGTCCTTATTTAACTACTTACTACGTATAACGAATAACTTACTACGTATAACTTACAACTTATAACCTACAACTTATTGACAAATAAGTTATTTTTGCACATCAAAATATTATAATCCTACATGGAAGTTAAGGCGGGCGAATTTCTGAAACAGATCAATTATCCTTCAGACTTGAGAAAGTTTAAAGAGGAGGATCTTGAACGTATATGTTCAGAACTTAGGCAGTTTATTGTTGATACTGTTTCGGTAAATGGCGGACATTTCGGCTCCAGCCTGGGTGTAGTTGAATTAACAGTAGCACTTCATTATGCTCTTAATACTCCATATGACCAATTGGTATGGGATGTTGGGCATCAGGCTTACGGACATAAAATTTTAACTGGCAGAAGAGCTTCATTCCATACAAACAGAATATATAAAGGACTGAGTGGCTTTCCAAAACGATCCGAAAGTGAATACGACACCTTTGGAGTTGGTCATTCATCTACCTCAATTTCAGCTGCTTTAGGGATGGCTGTAGCCTCCAATTATAAAGGTGAAAAGGATAGGCAACATGTTGCTGTAATTGGCGATGGAGCAATGACAGGCGGAATGGCATTTGAAGCACTGAATCATGCAGGAATCGAAAATTCAAACATCCTGGTTATCCTGAACGATAACTGCATGTCTATCGACCCGAATGTTGGTGCATTAAAAGAATACCTTACAGATATAACAACATCAAAATCCTATAACCGTTTCAGGGATGATATTTCTCATGTGTTATCAAAGATATCTGAACTAGGTCCAAACGCCCATGAAGTTGTCAAGAAGATTGAAAAAAGCATTAAAGGTGGTCTGTTAAAAAAGAGCAACTTTTTTGAAGCACTTAAATTCAGATATTTTGGCCCTATTGACGGGCATGACGTAAAACATCTTGCAAAAGTACTAAATGACTTAAAGAATATTCCGGGACCGAAACTGTTACATTGTGTGACAGTAAAAGGCAAAGGCTATTCATTAGCAGAAAAAGATCAAACAAAATGGCATTCACCGGGGCTTTTCGACAAAATTACCGGCGAAATTCAAAAAACTTTAACAGATAAACCTGCGGCTCCAAAATATCAGGATGTTTTTGGTCATACTCTGGTTGAACTGGCTGAAAAAAATTCGAAGATCATGGGGATCACTCCTGCCATGCCTTCAGGTTCTTCCTTAAACATCATGATGAAAGCTATGCCGGATCGTGCTTTCGATGTTGGTATTGCTGAGCAGCATGCAGTTACTTTTTCGGCCGGGCTTGCAACACGCGGCATGGTTCCCTTTTGTAATATCTATTCAACATTTATGCAAAGGGCTTATGATCAGGTAATTCATGATGTAGCCATACAAAAATTAAATGTTGTTTTCTGCCTTGACCGTGCAGGATTTGCAGGTTCTGACGGGCCAACTCATCATGGCGCCTATGACCTTGCCTACATGCGTTGTATTCCTAACATGGTCGTTTCAGCTCCGATGAACGAAGAAGAGCTGAGAAACTTGATGTTCACTGCTCAGCAGGAAAATATGGGACCATTTAGCATCCGTTATCCCAGAGGAAATGGAGTTATGCCAGAATGGCGACGCCCGCTTAAAGCAATTGAAGTTGGAAAAAGCAGAACGATCTGCGAAGGTGAAGATATTGCCATTCTTACTATCGGCCATATCGGCAACGAGGCCGTAAAAGCCTGCACTGAGTTAAATACGGAGGGAATTCACCCTGCACATTATGATATGCGTTTTGTAAAACCTATTGATGAGGAATTACTTCACATGGTTTTCAAAAAATACAAGTATGTCGTAACGGTTGAAGATGGTTGTCTTCAGGGTGGTATGGGTACTGCAGTTCTGGAATTTATGGCTGATAATAATTATTCATCGACCGTTGTCAGACTTGGAATTCCTGATCAGGTTATCGAACATGGTGAACAACCTGAATTATGGGCTGAATGCGGATATGATGCCCTGGGAATTGTGAAGACCGTTAATAAATTCGCGGTAAGCAGGGCTACCAAGACTATCGCATCCTGACAAGTAAATCTATCTTCATCAATCCCTGAATAATTTCAAATGGACCATTCTGCTTTAGAGCAAATCATTGTTTGCCCCGCCTGTAAAAAATCATTGACGAAGGCAGTGGATTTATATACATGTATAGATGAAAGCTGTCGTTCGGCTTATCCGGTTTTTAATGGGATCCCTATTTTAATCAACCCCAAAAATGATCTTTTTGAGCAGAAGGATTTTGAAACTAAAGGCGACATATTTTTTAAAACCTATTCTAATCCCTTAATCCGTTTTCTTAAAGACATCCAGCCTGATGTCACCTTTAATAATGTTAGTGAAAAAAATTATTTAACTATCTCGAAAATACTGCAAAGCTCCGGCCATATACGGATCTTAATTTTGGGAGGCAGCGTTGACGGAGTCGGAATTAAACATCTCAAGAAGGTGCTTAAAGAAGGTGACCTCCTTGTTGAAACCGATGTTTCTTATGGCCCTAATACAACGGTTATTTGCGATGCACATGAGATTCCATTTGCCAGCGAAAGTTTTGATCTGATTATTGCCCAGGCAGTTTTAGAACATGTCCTGGATCCTTTTCAATGCGTTCGTGAAATGCATCGTGTACTGAAAAATAGTGGCCTTATATATGCTGAAACGCCCTTCATGCAGCAAGTGCATGGCGGAAAATATGATTTTTTACGATTTACTGACTTAGGCCACCGAAGGATGTTCAGAAATTTCAGGGAAGTACAAAGCGGGCTGGTCGCTGGAGCAGGCTCCGCGCTTACATGGTCTTTAAAGTATTTTTTAACCAGCTTTGCAAATAGTAAGAAAGTTGACCGCATCCTTAGCTACGGCGGGACTTTCTTGTTCTTCTGGGTAAAATATTTTGATCTTATCCTCAATAAAACCAAGGGGAGTATAGACGCAGCGAGCGGCTTGTACTTTCTCGGAAAGAAGGAGGAAGGATATTTACTAAGCGATAAGGAACTGCTTGCCTCCTATCGGGGGTTCAGATATTCATCAGAGAAGTAGAAACAGACAAAAATTTAAAAGTCTTTGTAGAGATTCCTGAATGAACTTCTTAATCCAAAGGAAATAATAGAATTATTCCTAATGATCTGCGCGTTACTTTCTCTTCTTAGGGTAAGCTCCGTTTCAAGCCTGAGATTATATTTAGGGTTTATCAGGAATGAGGCGCGTGTATTTGAAAAATAAAAATTAGTTTTAATCCCCTGTCCAATAAAATTCCCTGTCAACTGTGCAGGATACAGCCACGATCGGTAGATATCCTTCCCGTAATTAATAAGGCCACCATCCAGGCCATAGCGGGCGTAAACGAGTTCCTGTTCAAAATCAAACCTTTTCCATGAGTATGACAAAATACCCAGCAGCTCATTAAAGTTCGCACCCATGGGATGGGCTAATGGCTCATTGAAATGTGCATAATTGATAATTGGAGCTCTACCGGTATAGGTATATGGTCTAACTGAATTAAATTCAACTAAAAAGTTGAGATTTTCAATTTTTAAAAGGTTAAATCCTTTCACGCCGATCTGATACCCAAACTTATTCCTTGAACTGCCTTCCCCGGCGAAAAAGTTATCAGCTTCAAATTCATCCAGTGAAAATTGGCCATATACGGTTAGCCACTTCAACAGCTCATATTTTGCAGTAAAACCGATAAGGGCATTGTCAGGCGATCCATTTGAGGCTTCGACGGGTCGCAAAAATACAATTGGGCTTACGTAGGAAAAATCAAATCCGCGTTTATTTCCCTGATCATCCCGATCAGATAAAATGATTGAATCAAAAAATCCCAGTGATAGTCGGTCAGTAACATTCCAGTCCAGATAATGGAAAATTCCCCATTTCTTCCGATAACCGGTATCATAGGAAAAACGATTAGCCCTGGGATCACTCATATAAGACCACATACTCATATACTGCACATTGCCGAGATTGGCCGTTAGCTTTAAAAACGGATAATTGGATGCATAGTCAGAGAGTAGTAAAGACCGGTACCCATCTCCAATAAATGTTTTATCCTGCCCCAGTTGAATATTCAGATACTTAACAGGCGTATAAGATATATTTGCACTTACATACGACCAGTCTTTCGTCCGTTTACCAAAAGATCTGTCATATGCCTGTCCAGGTACAACTTCATTGGTATTTATGTAGCGCTCGAGATAATCTGCAAAAACGGCTTGATTCTCATATCCGCTTGTGTAAAATGAAAATTTATCTCCTACTGTACCGCCGATCTGGAACCCGCGCGTATTAAGCCATAGATTTTTCCCGGTTTTAAAATCCCTTCCAACAGTAAAATCAGGTAAAAAATCAGCGTATGCAGTAAAATCTTCTTTTTTAACATCTATAAGATGCTCATTGAATAATTTGCGGGGAATGAATTTCTTTTTATTCGTATCAACACCATATCTTAATAAGGAGTCATGCAGAATATATGTCAGGCTATCTTCTTTAAAATATGGAAGCAGGGATGTATGAGACCTGGTTTTAACATCATATGTGCTTTTATATAGTTTCTGATATTGAGAATACGTATACGGCTGAATTTGATTGGGTGTCTGAGCGAATGAGCAGGTAGTAATGAATGAAAGAAGAAGGGTAAGTCGCTTAAGAATCATACGTCAGGTTACATTTCAAAACAAAATTAAAAACTTAGAACGGCATTGTTTTATATTTGTTTCGTAAAGACAAGGCTTGGTTAAAATCCGACCCGAAGTTATTCTAATTTTTTAAGCCCGGCAAATATTTTGAAATTCCAGATTCTAAGCATTGTTAAAAGGGTAGGAAATAACAGTATATTTTCAAGTTTTTTAAATTTAAGCAGTATAAGTGTATCCAATATACTGTTGCTTATTCTCCTTCATCCTATTTTAAACAGAAAGATTGGCGAAGCATACGGAATGTTCATCGTCGCCAATCAGTTTGCTATGTTAATAGGAATAATTATTAACTATGGAACGAACCAATCAGGTATAAAAGATATTGCTCTTGCGAAAGATGATAAAGAGCAAAGGGCCATCGAATTTTATAATGTTTTAGTAGTAAGAGCTTTAATATTTGTCTTTTTTGCTATAGCGATGCTAGTGGGGAATTCGATGAATATTCATAACTATTCTTATTTTTTTCTTGCCGTCCCCCTTATGTTCGCCGAAGTTATCAACCCCTTATTCCTGTACATAGGGATTGAACGGCTTATTATGTTTAACATTATTAACATGTCTATAAAACTGGCGGTTATTCTATCCGTCATTTTCTTTATTAATGGGCCCGGAGATGCGGAGAGGGTTAATTTATTTATTGGCGTAATCCATATATTTGGATATTTCTTTCTTATTATTTATGCTTCGGTAAAATTCGGCCTCCCTTTAAGAATCAGGCTACTGAATTACACGGAATTGCTCAAAAGCAATTTTTATCTTGTAAGCAATGGTGTTTCGGTTCATCTCCAGCAATCGCTTATGGTTTTTGCAATTTACAGATGGGGAAGCGCGGGCTGGTTAACTGCCTATTCCGTAGGCGATAAAATAATCTGGTCCGTACGGCTTCTGATCATTTCTATTAGCAGCGCTATATATCCCCGGGCTGCTCTGGTTTACAACGAAAGCAAGCAGAGTTTTATTAATATGAAGGAGAGATACAATAAATTACTCGCCTTATGTTTTGGTATGTTATCCCTTGCATTTCTAATATTTGCCCCAATAATCGTTAGAATCTATACAGGAGAAGACAATCAAACGGCTGTTTTATTTCTGAGGCTAATGAGCTTCAGCCCGCTTTTGGCAGCTCTTAATGCCTTAAATATCCTTCACCTGCTTATTTCTAATCAAAACAAACAAATTTTAAAAATTGGTCTTTTGCTATTGATCACAAGCCTTTGTTTGAGTGGCTTTGCGATTTACAGCATGCACATATTCCTTGTGGGTATTTATGCAGCTGTAATGGAAGGCCTGGCTTTAATTTATTATACAAAAAGACTTAGTATGGACAAATACGGAGATAGTCGCTATTAAAACACTATGAATGAGAAGGTTGCTATCATCCTGATAAACTGGAATAGTTTTCACTTGACTAATGATTGCATAAAGTCCTTGGGCAAAATTGAATATCCCAACGCCGACATCATAGTAGTCGATAACGGATCGGCTGACGGATCGGGGGACAAGCTTAAATCTGAGAACGAGAATATTATTCTTATCAAATCTGAGATTAACACCGGATTTACTGGCGGCAATAACCTGGGCCTCCGGTATTCCCTTGAAAACGGGTATACCTATTCCATGTTACTGAATAATGACACGTTTGTTGAACCAGATTTTCTTGGCCCTCTCGTTGATTTTCTCAATACGCATCCTGAAGTTGGAGCAATCCAACCCCGAATTTTTTTTCATCACGACCGAAAGCTGATATGGAACGCGGGATCAGGATACAACAAACTCCTGGGGTACACATATACCAGGGGATATAATAAGCCTTCTAACCCTAAGGATGAAATTATCAGAACAGTTGACTGGATAACCGGCTGTGCATTTTTGACAAGGAACAACATCCTGAGAGAAACTGGCCTGCTGACTGAGAAATTTTTTATTTATTACGAAGATGTTGACCTTTCTTTTAGAATCAAAGCCTTGGGATATAAGCTTGTTTATCATCCACTAAGTATCGTATATCACATTGCAGGGATGGCTAACAAGAATAAAGCAATAGGTCGCGAGGGTCAATTAAATCCCATTGTTCATTACCTCAGCAGCAGGAATCGCATCTGGCTATTGAAAAAATACACACCATGGTATCTGTTTCCTGTTATATTCCTTTATAATTGTTTGCGTAACACAGGCATTATCATTTACTTTGCGCTCAGATTTAGATTTAAAAAATTGGTTGCAGTATTAAATGGGATTAAAGATGGACTTTTGCAACCATTAACATAGAATTCTACCAAATGAATAAAAGTATACTTATTACGGGGATTGCCGGATTACTGGGATCAAGAATGGCCAGATGGATATTGATCAACCAACCTGAATACTCCATTATCGGCATTGACAATCTAAGCGGAGGATATCTGGAGAATGTGCCTGAAGGAGTACACTTTTATCAGGCTGATCTTTCAAAAGATAATCTTACTCATGTTTTTGAAATCTACAATATAGAGTATGTTTATCATTTCGCTGCTTATGCTGCTGAAGGATTGAGTCCATTCATACGGCAATACAATTACACGAACAATCTGGTTGCTACGGCAAATGTGATTAATAAATGTATCGAATTTGGCGTTACTCGCTTAATATTCACCTCAAGCATGGCGGTTTATGGTAATGGTAATCCACCATTCGACGAGAATGACCTGCAATCACCTATAGATCCGTATGGTGTTGCCAAATACGCATGTGAGATGGATATCCAGATCGCAGGGAATCAGCATGGCTTAGATTGGTGTATCATAAGGCCGCATAATGTTTATGGAGACAACCAGAATATTTGGGATCGATACAGAAATGTCCTGGGCATCTGGATGTTTCAAAAATTAAATGATAAGCCGTTCACAATTTATGGCGACGGCAAACAGCAACGGGCGTTTTCTTATATGGATGATTGTTTATTGCCGCTATGGATTGCTGCAACAAGTGAACAAAGCTCAAAACAGATCATTAATCTTGGAGGCACTAAAGAAATAAGTATACACGAAGCCGCCGAGATTCTTTCAAAGATCGTTGGAGGAGCCGAAATTCAGTTCCTGGAGCCTCGTCATGAGGTGAAGCACGCCTTTCCGACGTACAAAAAATCCGTAGATATCCTTGGATACAAAGACATAACTACTCTGGAGAACGGCCTTCATAAAATGTGGGAATGGGCAAAACTACAACCGAAAAGGCCTCGCCAGGAATGGATTTCATATGAACTGGAAAAAGGCATCTATCAGTTCTGGAAATAATATCTCTATATTTAGCCTGATGTAATTAACTGGCTATCAACATTACAGGAATCCCCATGCTGATCATCTTCCCGATAACCTATCTCCTGGCTTTCCTGTTTTCTTTTAAAGAAGTAATCAATGGCCGGAAACAAGGGCTACTGCTTTTTGTTATTTTTGGCCTCTCCATTTACTCTGTAACTCTTTCCGTACTTTTTGTACTGGGGCTGCAGGATATGATCGTTTTTTTTCAACCCCTAAAGGAGATTCTAATCCTTTTGGTCCTGGTAGCACTGATCTGGGATTTCAGGCAACCTTTTATAATGCATCCGGTGGATTACGCCGTGCTTATTTTCTTCACGCTTAGCTGCTTATACGTATTTTTGCCGCTGGGAGGATTCAGTTTTGGAGAACGCGTGTCTGCTCTGAAAAGCATGTCGTTCTTTCCGTTTGTGTATTCAGCGGGAAGGCTGTTTAATCTTAAAGATTTCTATCTAAGTAAAAACTTTAAATATGCTTTACTTATTACGATAGCGGCTGCGATAGTGACAATGGGTGAAGGCTTACTTGGGCAGCACTTTCAAACGATATCAGGTTATGCGGAATATAATTTCTATATGTATGATCAGGAACCTAGTGGTAATTACGGGCTGACCTGGACCTTTGAAGCCAGCGGGTTTAAGCGATTCGCCAGCTTCTTTTCAAACCCACTTGAGCACGCTGCGGCTACACTGCTCGCCCTGGCATTGATTGCCGGCCTTTACACGAATGATAAAAATGAAATTAAACTCGACATGTTCGGCAAAATAGCTTTAGCCGCGTCGCAGATCTCAATTTTCTTTGCACTTTCACGTGCGTCGCTGGTGAGCTATTTCTTTATTATTTATGTATACGCATTTGTAACAAACAAAAAGTCAATTCTAAATTTCTACTATTTTGGATTTGCCGCAGTGGTTCTATATTTTATATATTTTCTGCAAAATGAGGACGTCTACGATTTCGTTGTGGATACAATCACATTTGAAAACGGGTCCAGCATAGGACACGTAATAGAGTGGCTTGCTGGAATTGAGTCAATGATGGCTAATCCATTCGGCCTTGGTTTGGGGAGTTCGGGTAAGGTCTCGAATGCATTAGGACTAAATGTTGGCGGCGAGAATCAGTTTATCATTATCGGCGTCCAGGTAGGTGTCATCGGCTTCCTCATCTATTTAACTCTACAGGTAATGCTAATAGCGTTTCCTTTAAAATGGATAAACAGGCTTAGCGGTAAGGAACGAAAACTAGCTATTACTGTTTTTCTTTTGAAGATTGGGAGTATTATTCCGCTTATGACCTCGGATTTTGAATCGTATACCTATACCAGCTATTTTATTTGGTTCTTATCAGGGCTTTTCATTAATGTCCTATCACAAAAGATGGTTGTTGCTGAAAAGAATAACGCATTAATTAAATGAAGGTAGGTGTTGACGTAAGAGATTTGAGAATTGCCAAATCGGGGGCGAAGACCTACCTTGAGGAGTTAGTTCGCGAATTTAAGACGTACCGCGACCCTCACATCGAATTTATATTCTACGACGCTGGAATACCCGTTTATACCGGCCGGAATAAAGCCCTTAAGCTGATAGAGCACATCCGCTATTTTATATGGAAACAGGTTCAGCTCCCAGTTAAATTGCTGATCGATAGATGTGATATTGTTTTCTGCACTGATTATTTTGTGCCTTATATTCATCTGCGCTATAAAACTGTTACCGTTTTTCATGACGCTTTTTTTTATGAATACCCCGACCATTATAATAAGCTGTGGCTTTATTTATTTAGAACAATAGGTGTGAGCGCAGCAAAAAGGGCCTTCGCCGTAGTAACTCCAACAAATTATACAAAAGCGAGATTATCAGAGCTATCAGGAATTCCTGATCAGAAAATCAGGGTGATCTATGAGGGTCCAAAAACTTTCAGTCCGGGTAAAAATACTTTTCGTCCAAAAGAAAAGTATGGCTCATACTTGCTGCACGTTGGTACGATGGAGATCCGTAAGAACATCGTCAACTTAATAAAAGCTTACCATTTATTGGTTCCGAAATATCCTGAATTAAAATTAATCTTGATTGGCCAGTTCAGCCCCAAAACAACGATTGATGATAAAAATGCGATAATGAGTTATATTTCAAAGCATCAGCTTGAAGGCCGCGTACTTTTTCCTGGCTACGTTACTGATGAAGAACTCAGTCTTTACTATAAAGATGCAATAGCATATGTTTTCCCCTCACTAAATGAAGGGTTCGGAATTCCTGTGCTCGAAGCATTCAGGGCTAAGATCCCTGTCCTGGTTGCAAATAACTCTTGTTTGCCCGAGGTGGGAGGAGATGCTGTTTTAACGTTCAATCCTTATGATGCAGAAGATATTAAATTTAAACTGGAAAATCTTCTTGATAACCCGGACCTGGCCAAAACCTTGATCTTAAAGGGTAGTGCCCGGCTCGCTCTTTTTAACTGGAAAACAGCATCTACTGAGTTAATAAGTCTTTTTAAAGAAGCTGCGCGTTAATCCCCCTTCGCGGTTCAAGAATTATTGTTAAATTTCGCCAAATGAAATTTGTTCACATACAGGCCGGCTTTATTAAAGAACGGTTTTCAGGAGATTGGAGTAAAAGAGACATTGTGATCACTTTGTGGACCATGTCAATATTCTTCATAAGGGGCTTGGTAAAACGTATATTCTTTAAAAGCTCCAAAGGCATGGTACTTATCGGCAGAGGCGTTTCGATAAGATATTCCCACTACCTTGAAACAGGCCGGGATTTCATTGTTGAAGATTATGCAGAAATAAACTGCAAATCCCATCAGGGAATTATTGCAGGCAATAGGGTTACTATAGGTAAAAACTCTATAATCCGTCCCAGTAATGCATACGGCGGCGCAATTGGCGAAGGCTTGCGCATCGGTAATAATTCCAGTATTGGCCCCTTCGCTTATATAGGCTGTTCTGGCTTTATTGAAATTGGCAATAACGTTATCATGGGGCCAAGGGTTGGGATTTTTGCTGAAAACCATCATTTCGATAACCTTAAGGTCCCTATCAGGGAACAGGGTGTTGAAAGAAGCTTTGTGAAGATAAATGATGATTGCTGGATTGCGTCAAATGTTATAATCCTGGCTGGAGTAACCATCGGCGAGGGTTGCGTAATAGCTTCCGGGAGCGTTGTCACAAAAGATGTTCCTGCATTTAGCGTGGTTGCAGGCGTTCCTGCCAGAGTAGTAAAGACCAGGAACTAAGCGCATGAATATCCTGATCCTTCACATCTCCTCTGATATGTATGGAGCAAGCAAAATCTTGCTCATTGTCATAAATATCCTTCGTAAACACGATTACAACGTCACTGTTGTTCTTTCTGAAGATGGCCCCCTGGTCGAGGAAATTCGAAGATCAGGAGCTGAAGTAAAATTTATCCGTCTGGGTATACTGAGGCGTAAATATTTAAATGTCTCAGGCTTATTCAATAGATTAAAGGTTTCTATTAAAGCCCGGAAACTACTAAACCAACTTATAACAGATAAAAGGCCAGACATTATCTATTCAAATACAACAGGAGTGATCATTGGCGCTTTCCTTGCCAGATCCAAAAAAATAAAGCACATCTGGCATGTGCATGAAATTATCACAAAGCCAGCAGTATTCACCCGCATTACAGGATTTCTTCTGAATAAATTTAGCGATACCGTGATTGTTGTTTCAGATGCCGTAAAAAAACATTGGAGTCGCTCCGTCGACCTCCGGAAAATTTCCCGGATTTATAACGGAATAGATATAGAGCCCTTCGCTGTCAAATCTTCATCTATACGCTCTGAGCTGGGAATTCCTGGCGATGCCGTCCTTATCGGGATGATTGGACGAGTGAATCACTGGAAAGGGCAGGATTATTTCCTGGAAATCGCAGAATTGCTAAACCCTAAATATCCCTCCCTTTATTTCCTCATGGCGGGTGATGCCTATGCGGGGAATGAACACCTGGTAGATGAATTAAACGAAAGAATCCAAAGATCTGGTTTTTCAAATAACATATTCAATATCGGCTACCGTACCGATATCGTGAATATCATGAATGGCCTGGATATTTTTATCTCGCCCTCTACCCAGCCGGACCCATTTCCAACCGTTATACTCGAGGCTATGTCCGCTGGAAAGCCTGTTGTGGCTACTAACCATGGAGGTGCGCCAGAAATGATAGACGATGGTCAAAGCGGGATTCTCATTCCTGTGAGAAATGCAAGCCAGGCTGCAGAGAAAATTTCTACTCTGGTAGAACAAAAAGATCTTAGAATTAAAATGGGGGAAAATGGTTTGAAACGTGTGACAGGTCTGTTCTCTCACGATGCTTTCGAGAAATCTATTCTTGCTGAATTTGTCAAATAAATATTCCCGCCCTTTGATATATTTACCGGGATTGCAACGTATCTAATAATAACGAATATCAACTATTATTGGATACTTTTACAGCTTGAAATAAATTGAAATGAATACATGAAGATTGCAATAGTTGGATCCAGGGGTTACCCCTACGTTTATGGTGGTTACGAAACTTTCGTAAAAGAGATATGTGAACGATTAGTAGCATCAGGCGTTGAGGTTCATGTATATAATCAAAAAAACCTGTTTATCGATCGCCCGAAACAAGTTAACGGAGTACATCTTCATTATATTCCTACCGTTCCAGGTAAGTCATTAAACCAGTTAATACACAGCTTTTTTTCTTTGCTGCATGTTACTTTCACCAAAGTGGACGTCATATTAGTGGTTAACCTGGCGGCCGGGCCCATGGGTTGGATTCCGAAACTTACAGGAAAAAAAACCATGATCAACACGGACGGAATGGAATGGCTTCGTCCGAAATGGAAGGGAATCGGCGCTAAATACTTTTACTTTGGCGCTTGGTGTGCTACGAAGCTCTATGACAAGATAATTACCGATGCTGACGCAATGCAAACGGTTTATCTCGAAGAATTTAATACCCCATCAACGGTAATTGCATACGGTGCCCCGCCTTATAAACCAGAGGCGAAAGAACTTATAGAGGCCATCGGGCTTCAAAAAAATGACTATTACCTTATTGTTGGGAGACTCATTCCGGATAATAACGCTGATCTAATAGTTAAAGGATTTCTTGCTTCCAATTCAACGAAAAAACTAGTCGTGGTAGGAGATGTCCCGTATAAGGACACTTATGCACAAGATCTTAAGAAACTCGGCAGTGATAGATTGATTTTTACAGGCCATATTCTGGATAGGGCTTTAATACTCTCGATCTTCCAACACTGTTTTGTATATTTACATGGACATCAGTTTGGGGGTACAAATCCGACGATGATAGAGGCCATGGGCAATCGATGTGCAATACTGGCGCTTAATACAGCTTTCAACCGGGAAATGCTTAATAATGGAGAATTTGGAATATTATTTGAGAAGGAGAGTACTTTCGTAACAGAAGCAATAGAAAAAATTGAAGCATCTCCGGATCAAGTCACAATATTAAGAGAGAAAGTGCAAATAGGTTTAGTTAAGAAGTATGACTGGGATGCAATAAACGAGCAATACATCTCAGAATTCAAGAAGTTAATGACGAGGAGTAAATGAACCAAAGGCATTTTAAGTACAGTGTTGTTCGCTACCTGATTGATATACCGATCATTTTGATCGCCCTTTTAATTTCATACAATTATTTCCCTCAACCTGAATTTATCTTCCCCGGAAGACCCTTGCTTTCCCTTCTTTTTTTATTCTCTGTAGTATCGTGGTATATCGCCGCGCAGTTTTCTAATTTATATTCTGATCTGCGTTCGAAAAAATTCTCAGAAGAGATAATTTATATCCTCTTTACCGTGTTCTTGTTTATTATTTTACTGAGTTTCTTTTTATTTATGTTAAGAGACCGCCTATATATAGAGAATAAATTTTTATTGCTTTTTCTTTTCGCTTTAATGTTCCTGGTGGTTTCTACGAAATATATGCTTAGAAAATACCTGCATAAAATACTTTACACAGGCAGATTGAATGATAACATATTGCTGATCGGGGCAACCCAGGCGGCAAAGGACTTCTATGATACAATTAACATTCATTTCTATTACGGGTATCAGTGCATCGGTTTTCTCGATAACGAAGTAAAAAAACTAAACGGATGCACCTATCTGGGAACAATTAATGATATTAATACCGTGCTGGAGGAGAACGCTGTGGATGAAGTTATTATCGCTTTACCCAACTCGAAGTATGAAGAGGTAAGAACGTGTTTGGAAGCGTGTGACTTGTATGGACGAAGAGTACGCATTATCCCGGATCTTTATACCTATGCATCCAGTAATATTCAGATCAACAATATCGGAATGCTTCCAGTGATCAATTTACGATCCCTTCCACAAGACCGGGAAACGAACAAAATTGTTAAGCGGGCTTTTGATATCATCTTCTCTTTAAGTTTTTTCCTGATACTCGGCTGGTGGTTGTTACCGCTGATCGCAATTCTTATAAAGCTTTCTTCCAAAGGATCTGTGTTATTTAAACAGGAACGCTGGGGCCTTAATAATAAACTGATCGTCTGCTATAAATTTCGAAGCATGTACCATGAGAGCCCCGAAACAGACAGTAATGGCAAATTTATGCAGGCATCCCCTAATGACACCAGGGTTACCCCTTTCGGGAGATTCCTGCGCAAATGGAACCTCGACGAGCTACCCCAATTCTGGAATGTCTTATTGGGAAATATGTCAGTGGTCGGGCCAAGGCCTCACGTTACACCACTCAACGTGTCGTCAATGCATAAAGTAGAACGCTATATGTTACGGCATCTGGTGAAGCCGGGAATCACAGGTTGGGCCCAGGTGAATGGTAGCCGGGGAGAGACCCGTACCCCGCATGATATGCAGAAGCGGGTAAATCATGATCTCTATTATATCCATAACTGGACGTTCCTGCTCGACTGTCAGATCATTCTTCAAACCATCATCACCATTATAAAAGGGGATGATAACGCTTACTGACAAGCCATATGGTAATTTGAAATTACTTTAAAATTTCTTAACCTCTCTCCATATCGATTCGGCGATAGCAAGCATGCCTTTGTCGGAAGGATGGCTTCCCACAGCCGGGTTAGCAAAAGTACCCCACGCAGTATTTGTTAAGTCTTCTGAAATTTTATAAATTTCAACAAGCGGGAAACCATTTTTTGCGCAAATATCTGAAATGTATTTAGCTGTCCGGGCTTGATTCCAAAAAGAGGACACGCAGATAAGTTTAACATTGGGGTTATTCTGTTGAAAATACCTGATAAGTTGAAGATAGCCCGCTCCAAAATCATGCTGATCCATACCTGCATCAGAAACATTCTCAGCAATGCTAAAAATGATCAAATCTGGTTTGAGATTTTTGAGACTATCCAGTTTAGAGTAGTCAAAATTCCAAAATTCAACTTCCTAATCACCTATATTCCTGAAATTAACAACAGCATCACTCCTATCTTCCTTAAAATGATCAGCAAGAATATGCACAAAGTCCTTATCCCTGGAACTTGCCGCCATCCCCCTTTGCCGTACCAGCCTATTGCAGGAGAAGGAAGGTGGTGGGTAATACAGTTCCCTAAGATCAGCACATTCTTAAACGTTATTTTCTCCTCATCTTTCTTTTTTTCCTTGCATGCAGCCAACCTGTATTGTTATTCTCATAATATGATTATTCCTTAATAAAATTGTGAGCGGTAAATGACTTGATCATCCCATAAAATTCTTCCATATAAAAATCTGCTTCAGGAAACAGCTCTTTCATTTCACTCAATGACAATAACCGTATTTCATCGATATACTGCTGAGCTTCGGCTTTGTTCCACTTTTTACGGCGGCTCAACGGCGTTTTTGTCAGGATGAAATACTTTAAATTAGCTGGCAGGTATTGAAAAAACGGTAATAAATAATGTGGCTCAACAAAAAAATGTTTATTCGGTGTTTGAACATAATAGGATTTACCTACCCTGCAAATTTCAGAAGCCATCTTTATCTGATTCTCTTTTGTGTATAGATGCTCAATCACGGAGTTGGAAAACACAATATCAAATTCACCATCTTTAAATTCATGCAGAAAAGTAGCATCACCTATCAGACTCGTAAAATTGCTATAATGTACGGGGATCTCATTAAGATTTAGGATCGAAATATTATAATCAGGATCATCAGCGAAACCGCCGTTAACCCAAAAAGACTCAAGTCCGCCGACGTCCAGAATATTCAAGGGTTTTGTCAAGCTTTCGATCTTGCTTCTGAAATCCGCTATTCTCTTATTCCTGAATTTATTTCCCAGTGACTGTGTGTCATCCGAAGTTGCAAAAATATCCTTAAATCTCATTTACCCGGTCTTCTGAACTTACTGATAGGCATATGTGTATCGTATATCCTAAAATGGCTTTAATACACAAATATTAGAGCTCACCAAATATATGAATTTAGATAAAAACGGCAGTATATATTTGCCACAATGCAATTGGCAGTAACCATCAAATAGTCTATATTTGCATCTAAACCTTTTAATCTATACATGCGTTTACGATATATATTCTTCGCTTTATTGTTTAGCGTGTTACTCATAGGATCTACAACCAGCTCCGCACAAACCGTTTCTGTTGAAAATATGCAAAACCTGAAAGTGAGCCAGCTTTCGGACGCCTATATTCTCTCCATGATAGAGAGGATGCAGGCAAGCGGAATCAGTGAAGAAGCAGGAATCCAGCTTCTGGTACAGCGCGGCCTTCCACCCAGCGAAGTAGAGGAATTGAAACGACGAATTAACCAAATTAAGTCTTCTGGGGTAAATGAAGGTAAGGGCCTGACCAGAAGGACTCCTGATAGCGTGAGAACAATACGCGATACAATAAATCCTGTAGCCCCAACCCCCATAAAAAATCCGTCCAGGGTTTATGGCTTTGACTACTTTAATAACTCCACCATTACTTTTGAACCGGACTTACGGATTGCATCGCCCCAGAACTATATATTAGGCGCGGGTGATGAAATTGTTATTATGGTTACCGGTGTAAACGAGACCACTACTGCCCGCAAGATCTCACCGGATGGTACAGTATTGATTCCCAATGCAGGATTAGTGTATTTAAATGGGTTGAGTATTGAACAAGCCACGCGAGCTATAAGGTCAAAACTGGTAAAAATATATCCGGCCATTTCTTCCGGAGCAACCCAGGTAACGGTAAATCTGGGCAATGTGAGAAGTATACGGGTTACCGTTATTGGTGAAGCTAAGGTTCCGGGAACATACACTATATCCTCTCTTGCCTCAGTATTTAATGCATTATACCTATCAAAAGGGCCTTCATTAAACGGGTCATTAAGGAACATCGAATTGATCCGGAATGGGCGCGTTTTAAAAACCATTGACTTTTACAGTTTTCTTAATAAAGGCCTCACGACCGATAATGTTGGTTTACGCGACCAGGATGTAATACGTTTCCCGGTATACAATAAAAGGGTTGCTATCGCAGGCACCGTAAAAAGGCCTGCAACGTATGAGTTAAAAGACAATGAGACGCTAAATGATCTCATCGAATATGCCGGTGGTTTTTCCGATAATGCATACCGGGCAATCGCCAAAGTAAGCCAGTTAGGTGATAGGGAACGTAATCTGAGGGATGTACCTGCAAGCCTTTTTGACCGGTACGTACCGCTTAATGCTGATTCTGTATATTTCGAGGCCATACTAAACAGATTTTCGAACAGGGTTACTATTAACGGAGCGGTGTATCGTCCCGGTTCTTTTGAACTTACCCCTTCGCTTACCCTTAAACAGCTTATTGACAAAGCGGAAGGCCTGCGTGACGATGCTTTTTTAACGCGGGGATATATTAAAAGAACAAGTCCTGACCTGGAAAAAGTTGTAGTGACATTCGACCTTGGCAAGATCAGGTCAGGCGCTCAGTCGGATATATTATTGGCCAGAGAGGATTCGGTAATGATACTCTCTACAAACGACCTCCGGGAAGGGAAAAGTATAACAATTGATGGTTACGTTAGAAGACCGGGGTTTTTTAGTTACCGTGCCGGCATGACCATACAAGACGCCATAGCGATGGCAGGGGGCTTTTCAACCGCGGCAGCCAGCCACCGCATTGAAATTTCAAGGATATTAAAAAATGAAAGCGACATAGTCGCTAATGAGTTAGTTAAAACTTACACTATTGAACTCGACTCGGCTTTGAACAGCCGTACTGCAAACCCCTTTTCAATAGAACCATTGGATTTCATCCATGTACCCCGACTGGTTAATTATCGCGCTATTGGGAATGTCCGCGTAAACGGAGAAGTATTATTCCCCGGTGACTATGCCATTCAGAAAAGGGACGAAACGGCTAATGATATTATCGTCCGCGCTGGAGGATTAACCCCGGCCGGATCACTGGAGTTCACGCAGGTATTTCGAAATGGGATTCGTGTTGAGGTGGACTTAGCCAGCAAAACAAATAGAGATTCCTTAATCGTTATGGCCGGAGATAGTATTGTCGTCCCGCGGAAAAATCTCTATGTGGAGGTCAGCGGAGTAGTTAATACACCCCAGCTTTTAAAATACTCAAGACCTGGATTCAAATACTATATTAATGCCGCAGGCGGTGTAAAAGAAAATGGAAGCATAAAAGGCTCTTATATCGAATATGCTAACGGCATAAACAGGCCTGTTAAGCGCTTCCTGTTCTTCCGAACTTACCCAAGGGTGAAGCCGGGAAGCAAGATCATCGTGCCTGTGAAAAAAGCGCCTGCATTCAGAATAGGATTTGGTGAAGTGTCTGCCCTGGCATCAGTGTTAACTGCATTAGTTGGACTCGCTGCAATTTTAAGGATTAATTAAAATGGAGGAGAAGACTTATAATAAGTTACATGAGGAAGAGTACACTTTCCGCAATGCATTAAATAATCGCAAGGACGATATTTTGTATTTATGGAAAAAGAAATTCTCCATCATCCCGGCGGCAATCATCGGCGCAGCTCTTGGCCTCTTCCTGGCCTGGTATAAGCCCGTAACCTATACGTCCAGAGTTACCTTTGTGGTTGACGATACAAAAGGTGGTAGCGGAGGTTCTATGTTATCAGCCCTGGCTGGGCAATTTGGATTTGATATCGGTGGCATGATGAATACCGGCGGTGTTTTGGCAGGAGACAATGTTCAGCAGCTGCTTAAGAGCGAAACCCTTATCAAACAGGCTCTGTTATCACCCTACGACAGCCTCAATAAGGATCATACCCTTGCGGATAAATATGCAGAGGCTTATAAGCTAAAACAAAAGTGGACCAAATACACTGAAAACGATAGCCTGATCTCATTTCCAGCAGATAAATCAAAATATACCCGCCTGCAGGACAGCCTTCTTCAGGATATTACTCTCCGGATAATAAAAACAGATTTTTCAATCTCCAAACCGGACAAGAAGCTGACATTTTTCGAAGCGAACGCTACAATGCGGGATGAGAAATTATCACAGCTGTTTTGTACACGTATTATCCAGACCTCAACGAATTTTTATATCGAAACGAAGACCAAGAAGCTTAGGAACTCTATTACCTTACTGACCAGTAGGAAAGACAGCATAGAGCGCGTTCTGAACAAAAAGACCTATTCAGCTCTAGCAGCAAATCAGATCCTGTTAGACGCAAACCCAGCCTATCCCACAATTAACCTAAGCGGGGAGCTTCAAGAACGTGATAAGATGGTTTTATCCACGATCTATGCCGAAGTAGTTAAAAATCTGGAAGCATCAAAAACGATGCTGATGCAGGAAACTCCAACTATCCAGATAGTAGATGTATCAGAATATCCTTTAAAAAAGAACAGGCTGAAATATTTAAAAACATCGGTTATGGCAGCTGCGGTGGCTGTCTTGTTGTATGCGATGTTTCTTGTTTTTTCGAGGAAACAATTATAAAATATGCGCCCAGCTCCTAGTGTTATGTCACTCATCAATTGACGGATAAAATTTCAATAATTTCATCCTCTCATCGTCACAGGTAAACCGCCATTTTATTTAAGCCTCCCTAGTATTCCGATGTGTTCGTCAAAGTATTTATGACATGACACTAGTCCGGTCGCTCAATAGGCTCCAGCTTTAGCTGGGGTTAACGAGTTTGTTCATTTTCGGGCTTCAGCCCAACATTCAGCACCATGTGAGGAAAATTACATTGGGCTTTAGTCCGATAGATAGAACATTAACCTCCTCTGATCTGATTGAACCCCAGTTTTTCAACAAAAGCCTTATATTCTTCTTCAAATGACATTTTCTGATGATGCCTTTCCTGATTTTTAATGTATTCTCTTACAATTGCTAAATTGGATTCAGAAACAGAAATTGCCAGGTATTCATCCTGCCATTCAAATTTTGATGCAAATGAATTGGTAAATCCCCCTCTCAGGTTTATCCATCTCGAAGATTCTCCTTTGATTAATTGTAGAACATCTTTAATACATTGATCGCTTTTTAAAGAAATAAGGCAATGGCAATGTTCATCATATCCGTTTATGGTATCTATATAAATATTTTTCTTTTTCGAATTTTCGCGAATGTGATCCCATAGTTCATTCCGGAATTCCGATGATTTTAGAAATGGAATTCGATTTTTTGTGCTCCATACACCATGGATAATTATTTTTATAAATGACATTGCAGGTATTTAGACTACAATATTTGAAAGTTTTGGAATAATAAAAATTCGGGTTAGGGAATGGTAGATGTGGATTATTTATCGGCATTTCGGCGCTGAAGCACCAGTAATTGTTCCGTTCTGCTCGCTTAGGTTTTGGGCTGAAGCCCGATCTGAAAACCGGATCTTTACCCGGAGCTAAAGCACCGGGCTATTAAGCGATACGGCTATCCCAACGCTCAGCATTTTTTATTCAATCATTTCAATTACCCATAATCCAGTGTCATCTCACGCATTGATTGACGAATAGAGTTTCAATAGTTTTACCCTGGTATCGGCACAAGTAAAAGCCATTATTTTAGCATCCCCGGCATTCCGATGTGTTCGTCAAAGTATTTATGACATGACACTAGTTCTTAACCATCCAAAAAGAAGCCGGGTTTCTTAAATCCACCTGCTCCTTCAATACCGGGCATTTCTCCGTAATATCTTCACGGTACTTATTAAAAAGATAATTTACCGCTCCAATAATCCGAAACTCATTGTTATAGCTCAAAAAAGCCTCTAAGAGATATTGTTCATTCCATAATCTATGATCTTCGTACACCCATGAATAGGGATAATCCCCCGGGGAAAAAATATCGTGAATATGAATTAAAACATCGCTTTGCAGTGCCGGTAAAACCTCGAGGTATTCGAACAAAACATCGCCCTGAGGCCTGATCATGTGCGAGGAATCAATGAAAAGAATGTCGTTCCTTCCCAACGATTTGAACACCCCGATATCAACGTTCTCTACTTTCTCACGAATAACCTCGACATCAAGCTCTTCAAGCCATTTGAATTCATAAGGTTCTATGCAAATATGCTTACAGAAATACTGAGGATCTTCCTGGCAGTTCATCCCGATAGCATTCCTTGCCATCAGGGTTGAAAAACCGCAGCCGATCTCTACGATCTTTGCAGGCTTAAAATGACGTATAAAATTGTATAAGTATTCCGAATCCCCGGCCTCAAAGGATTTATTATTGTAGAAGTAGGTTTTCTCTTTAGTCTTCTCACAAGGAAATCGGCTAAGTTCTTCGCTATAATTAAATTCCTGAAGCAACTTTAACTGTTCCTCATCGTTAAAATTTATAGCCGGCAAATTCCGGGACTTGCTTAAGGAGTTTTTCAAATGCTTGCCGGGATTAATTAAGGGCTGGTAATATTGGTCAGGGATCGGCAAAATACCGGTAAACATAAAGATCTTTTCTGCCACCGGGCTATTCTGAGATAAATGCAGGCTGTTTCTAATAATCCTCAACCACAAAGCCGAAAGAAGAGTAAGAGGGCTCCCCGCTAGATCCAGGACACGCAAGAAAATATATTTAATGTAATATTTCAAAATGGAGCCTCCGGTTATTTGAAAAAGTATGATACGCCAACACGCGCATGAAAGTTGAATCGGTCACGCCCCTTCATCCAATACGGATCACCTGGCTCCTGGAAGAGGAACCACTGGTAGTTTAGCGAATTAATTGCTGCAAGCTTTGCATTGACAACAATATTTTTAAAATCCCAGCTTCCTACAGCCGAGTATCCTATGTCTACCCAGTGCCTGCGAAAATCCTTAGAAGGGGTATAAGTGTAGAAAAAGTAATCCTGGTTATGAACATTCCTTTCCAGCTGCAGGCCTATGGATTTCAAGCCCTTAAACCATAATACCTCCAATGACTGGATTTCAGCTCCCGGCCCAATCCCAGCCCCAAGCATCTGTCCGCGGTTCGTATAGCCATGCCTGACGTTTTCATCAATATACCATGAATTCGGATTCAGGAACAGTTCATTCTCCTGGTTTTGGCCTAATTGGCTCAGTTCAATGCTAGCCATAATATGCTGTTCGTCTGAAGAAAGAGCAAATATTTTTTTTACGCCGAATATATAAGCACGGCCTGCATCCGGATTCTTTACAAAATCAGGGAAAGTTTTGGATTGATCATTATGCCCATATTCAAAATAGAATTCCGCATTTGCCTCCTTCATCAGCCATCTGAAAAATAAAGAAGTATATCTGTCAGGACTTCCTACAGGCTTGGCCTCATCTATTCCCCGGCCGAATGAACTAAAAAATGGCAGTACGTCGCCAATAGAATTTACGTCATCATTATAAACTTGCGAAGACCTCGCAAAACCAGCGAATAAGCCAGGTAGCCATTTAGGCTGATAGGTAATCGTTATCCCGCTAAAATGTCGCCATTCATCTTTCTTTGGTGCATACAAATTAGACATGGCAAATAAATAATCTTTTATTTGAGTTGGAGAGTAATTAGTCCCATCCAGTCTTCCCCAAACAAACTGCCCTTCAAAAGAGCCGATCTTCGTCTGGAAAGGTTTATTAGTGTTCAAGGTGAGGTGTATGAAGCCGGGCGCCGTATTACTCATGAGCAAAGAATTTCGCTCTCCAGGTCCCCACCAAAGATTTTCCGTTGAGGCGCCGAGCGAGAATTCCTTATAGTTATATTTAATGCTGGATTGGCCCGGATCAATTCTCATATACCGGGAACTTCCATTCCGCTCGGGGAGGTCAATATTGTTATAGAATTGATAATAGTCTCTCCAAACAACCGGATAGCCATCCTGCGGATATCCCTCATATCCCGGATTTGCTGCAAATGTAAACTCCGGCTTTATTTGAATAGATAGCGGCCCATAATCAGCCGCGATGCCACCCGAAAAAGTTGTTTGATATCCCTTTGCCGCTATCATGCTGCCATCATTCCAGCCATATGGATGATGGCTGTTTAATTGCTGGATCCAGGTAAATGGAAGTAAAGCAAGCGTATCCTTCTTCGTAAGCTGCCGGTAAGTATTAATTCCTTCAGCCAGGGCTGCATCTTTACTTAATGGCCGGATCATTAGCGATAAGCTGGAATCCCTGTTGCCCAACAACTGCTCCCGCCGGAAATGATCTTCTAACACGGGTATTCCCACCGGCAAGCTTTGAGCCTGAATCCCAGAGCAAATACCAAACATCAAAAAACATGTAAAAAACCACATTGCACCTGTCAAAGGAATTATGTGCGGCCTTTGAAGTATCTCTCCCCCCCTTGTCCTTTTCGCTTTAGGCTTATCGCTTTGATCGATAAACTTTAAGCTTTGTGCTTTGTGCTTTGTGCTTTTACCTTTCCCAGTCATATTAATTCGTCCTGAGAGTTGAAATCTTCAGATTATCAAGGGACCAGCTCTCATCACATGTTTGATCGGGAACATTAGATTGCTTTAAAAGGTCTGAAAACCTTATAGAAACTCTTCCCCCATTATGCTTTACTAGTTTCTCAATTCGGTACAAGCTTGTGATACTACCCCCACCAGCGCAACGGCCTGGCAAATTCTGATTCGCAACGCCGGTGTGGGGATTATACTGCCATGGATAGTTTTTAGGAAAGGACTGTTGGAGGCAGTATATCTCATTACAAACCGTATTAGAAAAGGTGGTATTAATAATTTGTTCGTTATCAACTTCCATACGCCATATATCAGGTCCTGTGACTACTTCTGAATTTCCCGTACTGTTACCATCCCAGAAATCATGAATATACAGATTGAATGAAATTTTAATAAAATCATGCGCCGCCAGGTTGCTTAAGTTCACACTAAATTCCCCGTTATTGTAAAAGCCCGCGACATTATTGCCATTGTAAGAGCTAAGCGTGAGCCCTGTTGTATTCAGGGGATCAATAATGTCAAACGTGCTTTGAAATATTTCATTTTCATTCTGCAGCGTTTTTTGGCAGCTTGTCAACAATACAAGCAGCATCATACCCATTATAACTTTTTTAATATAGCTCACAAAGATTACTTAAAATAATATGAAAGACCTATACGGGCGTGAATGTTAAATACATCTTTATTAGGCGTACCGTGATAACCTGATTGCCACAGGTAATTAAATGACTGAATTCCTAATAGTTCTCCGCTTACAAGTAAGTTTTTATAATCTTGTTTAATTAGAATACCTGCTGACAGGTCGACCCATTGTCCTTCTTTATCTCCGCCACCACTACTAATCCACTGATAATAATCATTATTATGGATATACCGTTCAAGCTGAACACCTAGTTTCCTAATACCCTTAAGCCAGCTTACTTCGAAGGTTTGGATATTCCCTCCTGGCCCTGTACCTGCTCCTATTACTTCTCCCCGGTGAGTATATCCTTGTAAGATCGGGCTATGGGTATAGAATGTTCCAGCATTCCTCACATGCCGTGTCGGCGCCTGGGAGAGTTGTGTAATTTCTACACCAATTAATAGTCGCTCATCTAATTTCTTCAGTTTACTAAGTTTTTGAAATCCAACAAGATAAGCCCTCGAGTGGTTAGGTTCCATGGTAAAATCGCGAATATCCACTGAGTGGTCGTTACGCGCAAATTCCGTATAGATCTCTGCTCCAGCATTTGGGATAAGCAGCCTTGCGAATACTGATGTAAGCTGATCTCTTCGTTTGCTGTCCTCATCTGTTTTATTTTTCTCGAAAGCCTGAAATAACGGGAAATAATCAGCTGTCCCTTCAACATCGCTATGGTACATCTGAAACACCCTGCTGAGTCCAAGGGAGAGTCCTGGCACCCATAGTGGCTGGTAGTTAAATACCATACCAGAAAGATATCGCCATTCATTTACTTTGGATAAATTAGACGGATCATCCGACTGTTCAAGCCTTCCAGCAATGATCTGACCCTCAAGAGATCCAATTGGTGTTCTGACAGGCTTACTGGTATTCAGCGTTAAATGTTTAAATCCTCTGGTGCCAGGACTCATTACGAGTGAGTTTCTTCGGCCTGGTCCCCACCTCAAATTTTCATTCGAGATCCCAATAGAAACCGGATCAATGGTTAAACGTACTGAGCTTTGCCCATAGGATAGCTTACTATAGTTAGGAGCCCAGTAATATTGGGGTATATCCGCTGTGTAAATATATCCGGAATAAACATCCGAAGCAATTTGATCTGCTCGATCAAGATGTCGAGGGTTTGACGCATACAGCGCTTCGGGCATTAATTGTATACTTAAAGGTCCGAATCTCGTAAATACACCTGCAGAGAATAGAACCTGGTAAGCCTTTGCCGGAATCATTAGTCCATCGTTCCAGCCATAAGCATGATGTGAATTATACTGCTGGCTAAGGCCTATAGGGAGAATCTTAAACTCAAAGGTCTTTGACTCAGAAATTAAATCCCTGATGGAAAATCTATTATTCAGATTATCAGTTTGAATACCAAGGTTGTAACTCACCACAGGATTCACATTCAAGGAAATACTTGAATCAATCTTGCCCTCCAACTGCTTCACTCGTACCAGTTCCTGAAGGTTCAGGTCAGTTACCGGAATGGTTTGCGCTTGAATTGATTCATAACTAAAGATGCTGAGACAGCTTGCCAAAAAGCCTCGGAAAAATAGCTGAAGAGACAAATTCTTGAATGAAACTAAACAGTTCAGCATTGCAGTTAAGTCGTTCAAAATTCCGAGTCTGATTTCACCGGAATCTCGACATGTATATCCAGCTCCTCGTAAATGGAATTGTTACTCTTAAATTCAGGTACAATTTCCTTCATTTTAACTACAACCTGGCGGTCCTTGTATTCGCAACTCAATTTGATCAGATCGGATATGTGTTTATTGATTGTCTGAAAATGATACTCCCTTACCTGTGCCACCATAATCTTTTCATGATGAGTCGGTTTAGTATTTTCAAGGTCATTCAACAGTTCTTCGTACAATTTCTCACCAGGTCTTAAACCGGAAAACTCTATTGCGATATCCTGATGAGGAACCAATCCTGATAGGCGGATCATTTTCTTAGCTAGCTCAACAATCTTTACTGACTTACCCATATCAAAGATAAATATCTCACCTCCTTGACCCATTGAACCTGCCTCAAGTACCAATCGGCAAGCCTCAGGAATAGTCATGAAATAACGGGTAATCTCGGGGTGCGTAACGGTTATCGGACCGCCTTTCTGAATCTGTGCTTTAAATCGGGGAATTACTGAGCCATTCGATCCCAAAACATTGCCGAACCGGGTAGTAATAAATTTAGTATTTATCGCTTCGCGATTTTCATTCAGGTGACTAAGTCCATTTGAATATACAATACCATCAGTGCGATTAAATGAATGATACAATGACTGCACATATATTTCAGCAATCCGTTTGGAGGCCCCCATTACATTAGTTGGGTTAACAGCCTTATCTGTTGAGATCATGACAAACTTACTGACCCCGTATTTCACAGATAGATCAGCAATAGTCTTTGTCCCCATTACATTGGTACGAACCGCCTCACCCGGATTATGCTCCATCAAAGGCACATGCTTATAGGCTGCGGCATGATAGACGTAATGAGGCTTAAATGTCTGGAACAATAATTCCATCCGGCACTGATCGCGAACATCTCCTATATAGGAATGAAAATTATTTTGCAGATTATTCTCCTGAAGTTCTAATTGCAATTCGTGCAAAGGAGTTTCTGATTGATCATTCAAAATGATCATCTGTGGATTAAACTGAGCTATTTGTCGCACAATTTCAGACCCAATGGAACCTGCAGCACCAGTAACCAAAACCCTTTTTCCTTTTATCTGCTCGCCAATTATATCATTATGAATCTCAATAGGCTCCCTTTCCAAAAGATCCTCGATTTTGATATTCTGTAATTGCTTTGCTGTCGGCTGCCCATTGATCCAGTTCCTGACTGGAGGCAGGGTCAAAACCTTGATATCATTTTCTAAACAAATATCTACTATTCCGTTCTTACGGTCAGGAGGTATATTTTGACTTGCAATAATCAGATCATCAATTTTCTCATTCTTGAACAGCAATTGAAAATCACGGGTATGAAAGATCTTAATTCCATCAATTGCTTTTCCGGACTTGCGCGCATCATCATCAATGAATGCAACCAGCATCATATTTACCTTATTATCATGATCCAGGGTACGTTTTGCAGCGATACCTGCCTCTCCTGCACCATAAATTACTACCCGGCGTTTATCCATGCGAAAATTCTTCATATACATAAAGAAATATTTCACCATTACCCGATAAGTAATGAGCAGAAGAAAGCTGGTTAAACCATTGATGATCAGGATAACATTGGAAATATATGGTGCCTGGTTAAAACTAACAAGCAACAAGTTCGCAATGAAAAATAGTCCATTGCTAATTAGTATAGAAAAAAGAATACGAAAAGAATCCTGAGCGCTGGTATAGCGAATGATACCCGTATAGGTCTTAATACTAAGAAAAACGACGCTGTTTAATATCGAGAAAACCAGAATATTACGGCTAATCTCATTACTGTCGATCTCAGCTACATTGAAATTGTATTTGAGGAAATAGGCAAAACCCAATGAAAAAATACAGACAAGCAGATCCAGGCAAAAAATGATCCAGCGTGGTACTGGATATTCCGCTCCATAGTACGCCACGATTCCGACACAAAGTACGCCGCCCATTCCGAAGCAAAGTACGCCACGATTCCGAGGGAAAGGTTACC
>NZ_FNHH01000007.1 GCF_900103545.1 Daejeonella rubra | reverse complement strand
TCAAGAGGCGTTAGAGATACCACATTTTTTCTATTCCGGCTATCTAAAATCTATGCCTGAATTTTCTATCCCCCCAACTTTTCGTCATGATCCCATTTCTTACAAATTTATTAACGATTTATTTTAATTTTTATTAATTTATCATATTTTATTCAATTTTATTAAACTATTATTAATTTAATATGAATATTTTAAGTCCAAATTTCAAACATGTTAATAATCCTCCTCTTGCCCCTTGTACAACATTCTGCTTGAGTTTGGATTTATTTATTCAAGAAAATTTATAATAAATTTTTTAAGTCGGCGGCCAGAGACCAAATTGCTATTAAATAAATAAGCTCCTGATGGGCAGGAGCTTATCTAAACTAACCAATTATAAACCTGTTGAATAAGGTTTGCTGTAGGGGAAGGAGTCGAACCTTCACGAAGCAGTTATTTCCCTGTTACAGTATTTCCCAAATCTTCGCCACCGAGACGAGGAGGTGTGTCTGCCAAATTTCACCACCCTACAGTGTGTAAGCAATTATTTTCTGATTGCTTGACACAAATGTAAACCAATAGGTATTTTTTTACAAATATTTTAATAAACTATTTTAATTTTTACATAAACAATAATTATATTGTGCAATTATTAATAATTCATTAATTCAAAATGGAAAACCGCAGCCAAAATTTCGAACTTGACAATCTGGACACACAGATTTTATCCATACTTATGGAAGATGCAACTATTCCTTACACAGAAATTGCGAAAAAACTGATCGTTTCCGGCGGAACGATACATGTCAGAATGAAAAAAATGCAGGATATGAACATTATCAAAGGTTCACACTTAATAATTGATCCTCAGAGAATTGGATATGACATATGTGCATTTTTAGGTATCTACCTTGAAAAGGGGTCCCAGTATAAAGACGCCGTGGAAAACCTGAAAAAGATAAAAGAAGTGGTTGAACTTCACTATACAACAGGCTCGTACAGCATGTTTGCAAAGATAATTTGCAGAGACACCAACCATTTAAGGCAGGTTCTCAATGAAGATATTCAGGGGGTTAAGGGTATTCAGCGGACAGAGACCCTCATATCTCTTGAAGAAAGTATCAAAAGACAGATCACTTTGTAATAAGTCAAAAAAAAAGCATCCTGAAATCCAGGATGCTTTTTAAGAGATATCTTTAGTTTATGCTTCCTTGTACAGGACGCTTTTTACAGCTTTAATTACCTTCTCTGCATTTGGAAGTGCTTCCTTGATCAAAGTCGGAGCGTATGGCAATGGAACATCGGCACATGCTACGCGCAGAACCGGGGCATCAAGAAAATCAAAAGCATCTTTCTGAACCTTGAATGCAACTTCCGTCGCAATAGATCCTAATGGCCATGCTTCCTCAACAAATACCATCCGGTTTGTTTTCTTAACAGAATTGATCACTGTTTCATAATCAATCGGACGTACAGTACGTAGATCGATCACTTCTGCATTTATACCTTCTTTAGTTAATTCCTCAACAGCAGGCATTACAACTCTTGTAAGCATTTTACCAAATGTTACTATGGTAACATCTGTACCTTCTTTTACAATGTTGGCTTTACCAATTGGAATATAATATTCTTCTTCAGGAACCTCACCTTTATCACCATACATTACTTCAGACTCCATGAAGATCACAGGATCCGGATCAATGATAGCTTGTTTTAACAAACCCTTTGCCTCATATGGGGTAGAAGGAACTACCACTTTTAATCCGGGACAATTGGCATACCAGTTCTCAAAATTCTGAGAGTGCTGAGCACCTAACTGACCGGCATTACCTGTAGGACCTCTGAAAACAATCGGACAAGAAAACTGACCACCACTCATACTAAGCACTTTTGACGCCGCATTAATTACCTGATCTATCGCTACCAGAGAGAAATTGAAGGTCATGAACTCAATGATCGGATTCAATCCGTTCATCGCTGCACCAATACCTATTCCTGTGAAACCTAATTCCGCTATAGGAGTATCGATAACCCTTTTAGCGCCAAATTCGTCAAGCATACCCTGACTTACTTTATAAGCTCCATTATACTCAGCAACTTCCTCACCCATCAAAAAGATCTTCTCGTTTTTACGCATCTCTTCATTTAATGCTTCACGAAGTGCTTCTCTGAACTGTATTTCTCTCATTTGTAAAATCAATTTTTGGAACGCAAATATAAGGCTATCAATTATTAATTACGAATTATTAATTACGAATTACGAATTACAGATACCGTTAAATAGATAAAAAGTTATTTCCAAATATGAATCGCGAAATTTCGGAAATGAATAAATTATAGAATGAAAACTTAATACAAACAAAAACATTTGCAATTCGCATTGTAAATACAAGTAAATTTTTGAAAAATGAGAAGCATGAATTTATTCTTTCAAAACAAATGCTTAGAAGCGGAACCTCGATAGGGGCAAATGTTGAGGAAGGAATAGGAGCCCAATCGAAAGCTGATTTTATTTCAAAATTTTCTATAGCATATAAGGAAGCCAGAGAAACATCCTACTGGCTTCGTTTGCTATGTGCTACAGACTACTTATCAAAAGAAATGAGTGATAGTTTAATTTATGATGCGGAAGAGATATGTCGAATAATTGGGAAAATTCAAATAACCTCTAAAAGAACATGACAGACACATCACCCGTAATTAATAATTCATAATTAATCATCCTACCTCTGACAAATTCCTTTAAAAGAACAATACGTACAGGCATCCGTATTGGTAGTCTGCCGGAAAGGGATAGCCGGATCAAACAACTCATTCAACTTTTCCTTTAGCTTGAGTTCAAACTGATCTTTATAGTCAGCCAGATTCTCATCCCTCAGCTCAAAGTTTTCTGCTTTGTTTTTCTTAACAAATACCGTCCCTCCTGAAAAATTCTTAACAGTATAAAGATGCGGCTCTACTTGTTGTACATTTTTTGCCCTTTCATAGACAATAGTATAGAAAAGCGTTTGCAAGAGTGCTTTGTTCTGATCTTTACCATCCTCCATGAACAAACCATCAAAATCCTTAAACTTTAGCTGATCCTTACCTGTTTTATAATCAACGATCCTGATCTTCCCTTCCAGTGTATCAACCCTGTCAATTATGCCCAATAACCTTACTTGTTCCTCCTTACCATCAACTTCAACCGTAAACAAAGGAGTGTAGGCATCCTTTTCTTCCAGCTCATTGATCACAAAAGGAGCAATAGATACATCATGGTCTAATACCTTCAATGCATATTGTTCTATTACCTTAATGATGATCTGCTGTAAAGCGCTTTGCTGCTGAAGTTCAGACTTTGGGTCCAGATTTAACATAGCTACCATAGCATGCTGACACATCGCAGGCAATAGTTTTTCACGCTGCCTGATGTATTCGGCACTTACTTCCATCCCAATAGAGTCACGATAAAAATGCTCCATTACAGCGTGCAGCATGGTACCCACAGTATGCGGTCCGATCTGATCAGGGAGATCATTCGGTTCTTTCAATCCGGCGATCTTGCCATAAAAGAACTTCAGCGGACAACTGATATAATCTGTATATCCTGAAGCCGAGATCTTTTTATCATACTTTGCAACTGAATTCCTCTTCAGATATTTTTGAAGCCTTTCAAGTACCTGACCATTTTTTTCAACTATGATTTCCTGCGGGAAGGCATTTTCAACCGGCTGATTCTGCTGCAGAACATGTTTAAATTTACAGGATGTTTCAAATTCAAGTTGCTTTATAAACCTGCTCTCTTCACCAGTGCTTTTTTCATCTGTGATGCCATTGTAAACCAGGGTGACTTTTTTTGAACAATGAAGCAGGCGATAAAAGAAATAGGCGAAAATGGAATTCTGATTTTCAAGTACAGGCAAGCCAAATGCTCTTCTGACATTGTCAGGGATAAACGACGGAGTAATGCTGACCCTTGGTAATACTCCCTCATTCATCCCAAGAACAACCAGTTCATCAAAATCAAGGCATCGGCTTTCCAAAAGACCCATAACCTGCAATCCCAATAATGGTTCTCCATCAAAAGGAACAGAAAGTCCGGCCAGGGCACGCCTGATCATTTTCAGCACAAATCCGGCATCAATATCAGGCATGGAAGAATTCTTTGCAAGATCCTCAAAGCTATCTGAGAGTATATTCAACGTTTTTACAGCCTCAGCGATCAGCAGACTTTCCAGCTTACGCAGATCTGCTATCTGCTCAGAAACGAATAAAAGTAAGCTGCCAAGATTTCGTATGATTTGGGCAGGGCTTTCAAAGGGGCTGAATGCCATCTCAGAGATCTTTCCTGATTTCCTGAGTTCCAATAAACTAAACCTGGCTTTCTTTTCATCGATGATCTCTGTGTGTATCCTGTTTCGCTCTTCATCAGTGATCCCAACTAAAGGATTAAAGATAAAGGTAAGAACCCGGGCATATGCTATCGTAGAGTGGTCGCCGGATGCAATTTCTTCCTGTATTCCAAGCCAGAGATCGCATAGGCCAAAAACCGCCGACTGCTCAAAGGGGTAACCCATGGTAACATTCAGACTTTCGTCATCAACAGTCTGAAGTACTGGCAGCAACAAACTCTCATCAGCAAGAATGATCGCTTTTGAATCAGGCCCGTTTTTATCCTCTTTCCCTGTCAGAACCTGATTCAGGATTTTTCCCTGAGCCACTTTTCCCAGTGCCTGGATAATTGTAAATTCCTTTTCAGGCACATCAATACGGTTCTCCTGCACTTTAAACTGATTGTCAAGGCCAATCGTTTTTATATTCCTCCTGATAAAATGCCCTGCTTCCTGAATCGGATCAGAAAAATAATGCTCATCCGCATCAAAATAAAAGGAACATAAACCCTGATCCTGCCATGACTTAAACAGAATTTCTTCAGCTTTTGAAAGGGCATTAAATCCTGCAAAGACAACATGGCTATACTTTTTCAGAAAATCCGGATCACAATCCCTGCCTTCTGCCAGATTGCGATACATTCTGGCACTACTGATCAGATTCTGTTCTGCCAGTCTTTTATGAAAATTCATATAAAGACGGGGCATTCTATGCCACATTTCAATGAACTTTTCCTGAATATTGCTTTGCTTTACCTGAGAAAAGGAAGACCAAAAGCTTTCCATGAACTCGAGCTGATCTTTATCAAAGTTGGGAAATTGCTGCTCCAATTCCGCGATACTACCGATCAGATTAAAAACCTTAACCGGATCAGCCATATAATAATCGATCTGCGAGAAATCGGAAACAATGATCTCAGCAAGCGGATAAAAAACATCGGCACTTACAGGCTCCTTACCTTCTTCAGCTAATAAAGTGTTGTATTCAGAAAGAAGCACAAAGAACTGCTTCAACTGGGAGGCACAAACAGGTGAGGCGGATTCAGAAAAGAATTGCTGGATCGTAAAAAAATGGGGACTCCAGATGGGTTTTCCACTGATCTCAGCCAGGTACTTCTTTAGAAATAACTGCGGCCTTTTATTATTGAATACAATTGCAACATGTTGAAGGTCATTGCCAAAACGATCCAGAAGATCTGTGGCCACACGATGCAGGAATTTATCAGATGAGTTATTTTTCATGATCATACCTTTTGCAATTTACGATCCTGCGCATACCATAAATAGGCATCCACCTGCTCAAATTCACCCATTTTTATCAAATTATCACGATACAGACTGATATCAGCTATGTATTTATTGTTCTGTTCCCCGAATTTAAAATCAAGTAAGATCGCCCGGTCGTCAAGAATGAATAATTTATCAGGTCTTTTCACCACTCCCGAATCAATGATCATATCCTTCTCACTAATAATTGATTTTGCTTTATCAAACCACTCTTTTATTTCATCCTGCATCAACACATCTGAAACCGCCTGCCTGATCTCTTCCTTTTCAGCCTCACGAATAAGTCCATCCTGCACTTTTTCTGCAATAAGTTTATCAAGATCACCTGTGCCTGTCAGGGTTTCAAGAACTTTATGAAGTACTATCCCCTTTCTTTGCTTTGCATTGAACCAGGTATCTTCATTCATACTATTTCGCTTAAAACGCTCCGTCAATTGCTCATTGACATGATAATCATGAATGATCAATTGACCATGGTCTGCCAGCGGATCTTTTTCAACAGCATGAACTGGAATTTCACCAAAACTGTATTGATTATCCTCAAAAACCAGTTCGGGATCAGCAGTTTCATGTGACTGAAACAATTCAGAAAGAATAACCTGGATCTCATTTGGAGGACCCTTACTATCTGTTTTCCTCACGGGTGTTTTAGGACAAATGATGCAGAGATAGTCCTTCGCCCTTGTGCTGGCCACATACAGGGCGTTTAGCTCATCCATATAGTTAAGCAGCATTTCTTCAAAATAATCGCCTGCAAACACGGTGGATGCCAGATTTTTACTGTAATCCACAGGGAAAGACTTGAAATTTCCAAAACCTGCAGCCTCTGCGTTAACCCATAACAACTTTTTTATGGCACCAGTCGATGATTGATTTAACTTCCAATCCATAAAAGGAACGATCACCGCTCTGAATTCCAATCCTTTGGATTTATGAACGGTCATTACCTGTACGGCATCCTGATTCTCTGAGGAGGGAAGTGCTTTGGCCGAACCTTCATTATCCCACCAATCAATAAATGCGGCTATCCCCTGATCTCCTGCTGATGAAAATACCGCCAGCTGATCACGGAAAGCAAGAAGGAATGGAATATGATTTTCTGATTGTACAGTGCCAAGCTGATAGATCCTGATCAATTTTTCTGCAAGCTCATTGACCGGCAACTGTCGATATGAATTGAACCCGGCACAAAATTCAGCCGGCAAAACATCTGTCAGCGCTGAAACAGGCTTAAATGAAAAGCCGATCCAGTCTTCACTATTTATTCGCACCTGCTCCTGTCCGGGATTCCGAACCTGATACCATAGACGGGCACATTCAGCCTTATAAATTCCGGATTCAGGCTCATGAACCGAAAGCAGTCTGAACGTGCTCAGCAATAATTGAACTGCCGGGTTATTCATGATCTTCAGTGCTTCTCCGGAAATTACCTGAAAAGTTTTTCCTGCGGCGGCTGTTAATTTATCATAATTACTTTTCTGAAAGATACAATCCAGGATCTGTACAGCTTCCGAATTTTTCCTTACCAGGATTCCAATATCCTTCATGAAAAAACCCTGATTCAATAATTCTATGATCCTTTCTATTGCATAGGTAGCGGCCAGAGGATTAACATCATCCTCTTCAGGCTCTTCGCCTTTGTAAAAAAATTTGATCTCTATCTTACCACCCGGCAATGTGCTTTCGGTGATCTTCTGACTACTTCCTTCATAGGCCTTTACAATCAAATCGCTATTACGCTTGTCCCAAAATTCCTGCAAATAGCTAAGACCGGAGTCTGCAAAAATACCATTGAGCTGGTTCTGCAGGATTGAAGGAAGCTTTTGATAAAGGAAATTATTAAAACGGATCACATTTTCTGAGCTCCTGCGGTTGAATGACAGTTCCTCCTCTTTTACATTATCAGTCAGCAGGTCATGCTTTAGGTTACTATGAAGGATACGCCAATCGCCATTCCTCCATCGGTAAATAGACTGTTTTACATCACCCACTACCAGGTGCGATGCTTGAACACCCGGTGATCCTTCGGCAATGGCATTTTTTACCAGGGGCAAAAAATTCATCCACTGAAAGGAGCTGGTATCCTGAAACTCATCAAAGAGAAAGTGCTTAAACTTATTTCCGGTCTTTTCCCAAATAAAGGAAGGGTTATCTACATCAGATCCAGTAATACCCCGGAGCAATTGTTGTGCATCAGAAATGAGGAGCGTTTTGTTCTCTGAACGGTAATTTTTCAGCAGGTCAGCCATGCCCTGCATAAGGCGCAGGTAAGCACTATTCTTTGCGATTGCCCGATAGGTCTCAAACATAGCTGCACCATTATTGTATGCATCGAACAGCGTTTTCAGCAGTGGATTGATCGCAATAAATAAATGCATGACGGCTGAAGCATCCTTCAGCGATTTATGCGGCCATTGATCAAAATTATCCAGGTATTTTTCGAAGGAGTTGATCTGAGCAAAATCTTCTGCTACTATTTTATCCAGCTTGAACAGAGGATTCCTGCTTTGCTGATCGAGCATGCCTTTTTCAACACCTGAAGCATCAAATAGCTCCTTAATTATGGCTGCCTTCTCAATTATATCTTTCTTAAAACTCGTTATTCCTTTATTAACCTCTGCACGTAAAGCATTGAACTCCTTGCCCTGATCATCACCCATAGCCAGCATGGCTTCCTGAAACGGATAATAACGCTCCTTGAAAATCTCATTGGCAAGGTCCTTCAGAGATTTCTGATAATCCCAATCCTTACCATCACTGATGCGTTCAATGGCCAGACTTGTAACCCACTCCAATAAGTCAGGATCCTTTTCAAGACGGAGATTCAAAGCGGCTACAAGCTCTTCCTTTACCTTATCCTGATTCATTTCCAGTTTGTAACCGCTATCGAGGTTGAGCTCAAATGCAAAACTCCGGATCAGTTGCTGAACAAAACCATCGATGGTACTGACAGAGAAACGGCTGTAATCATGGAGGATACTACTGTATATTTCAGATGCTTTTGCCCGCATTTCCAGATCGCTGATCCCGGGAAAATTATCCTGAAGAATTGAGCTGAACTTTGATTTCTCAAATCCCGACAAGGCAAGTTCCTCCAATGCACCCAAAATACGTTCTTTCATTTCGGCTGTCGCCTTATTGGTAAACGTAACGGCCAGAATTTCCCGGTACTTACCCTTTCCACTAAAAAGCAGGGTGAGATAATGTGCTGTTAAGGCGAAGGTCTTTCCGGAACCGGCGGATGCGCGAACTAATTTTAAAGCTTTTTGCTGAGGCATACGGAATTCCGGTTTATAATTTTAAGATCTTAAGCACATTAGTGATTTCCCCGGAGAATTCAGAGAATCATAAAAATATCGATTTTCTGCTTCATTCAGTAATTTCGTTTTTTTCCTGAGGTTAGAAGATAGAAAAGCCGGCAAAATCAGGATTTTGCCGGCTCTATTTATTTGGTAAAAAAATAATTCTTATTGATTCAAGCCATCACCGTTTTTAAAACTGGCATTTATTGTAACCGGCAGCTTGCCATTTGCCTTCAAACCACCATTGATCACACGGAGTGTTGCATTCTGAGCTTCGTTTGTGTTCTGATAATTCAAAATGATCGTTTTAGCTTCCTCGATGCCTGGTAAACCGGCAAGAGAATATGGATTGGCGAAAATGGCGAACATGCTATTCATTCCTGCCAGTTCAGCAATGAACAACTTCAAACTTTTGTTATAATCCAGAACCGGAGCAGGGCGCTTGCGCATATCATGGATACTCACAATTATCTGATCATATGTTTGCAGTTCTTTCCTCACATTTTCCAGTTCAGCATCAGAAATATTCTTAGGCAAAATATAACTCATTGAGTTCGGCAAAGTTGGCCTTAAACTCTTTTGCAGCATGCTCAGTTCATTTGTCCCAAGACTCACAATTGCTGTTTTCTTCCTTCTGTCGAAGTTCTTAAGCTGAATATCACTGTTTAATATAGTTACTGCGGCATCTGCCAGTCTTTGATTAAGTTCCTGAGCCTCCGGACGATTCAGGTCGGCAACGATGTTATCCGCCTGAACAATTTGCCTTGTATTTAGACCTGACCAATATTTTCCATAAAGGATCTTTTTAACACTGGCATTTACCTGTTCCCAGCTTAAACGCTTTTTTCTGATTGCCTGGCGAACCAGTTTTACTGCTCTTTTAGAATTACCTGAAAGCTCGATCACATCAAGTCCGGCAATGATACCGATCACATCTCCCTCTCCATTCGGATAGAATTTGGCCACTCCTTTCATTTCCATTGCATCAGAAAAGATCAGACCTTTGAAGCCCAGTTCCTCTTTTAATAGTGTGGTAACAATAGGTTTAGACAAAGTTGAGGGAAGATTAGGCGTATTATCTAAAGAAGGTATATTCATGTGGGCAACCATCATTCCTGATGCACCCTCTTTGATTAATTCCTTAAAGGGATATAACTCAAGTGAATCAAGCCTTGCTTTGGAAAATGGCAATTGCGGAAGGTCCTGATGTGAGTCAACCTCCGTATCACCATGTCCCGGGAAGTGCTTTACACTGACAATTACCTGATTATCCTGCAGGCCTTTCATGTAGGCTGTCACCTTTTCGGCAACCTTAAATTTATTATCACCAAATGAACGGAAGCCAATCACAGGATTTTTCGGATTATTGTTAATATCAGCCACGGGAGCGAAATTAACATGCATTCCTATACGCTTAAAATCTAAAGCAACCTGCCTGCCCATCTCATAGATAAGCTTATTGTCCTGAATTGCCCCCAGTGTTAACTGATAAGGGAAGGAGGTCGTACTGTCTAAACGCATACCTAAACCCCATTCAGCATCCATGGAGATAAGCAATGGCACCTTACTGATAGATTGGTAACGGTTAGTCAGAATTGCCTGCCTGGCCGGGCCTCCCTGAAAGAACACCAAACCGCCAATACGCTCTTTTTTTATCACACCCGCTATCGAATCTTCGAAAGCTTTCCCTTTATCTGTATGTGCTCTGACCATGAACATTTGGGCTATGCGGTCACGTTTACTTAATTTTTTAAATACTGAATCAACCCAGGCATTTGGCTCATTCAAACCTCCAATGAAGGTATTTTGAGTTTGGGCAAGGCCGATGAAGGGGCTTAGGAATGCCAGCAAGAATACTATTTGTTTTAACTTTTTAAACATGTGAAGATGGGATCAATAAATTTTTTGTGAAATTAAAATTAACAAGCAGAATAAGCCCAGCCAGTACCAATAAAAAATTGATACCAAGGCTCAAAGATATACTGAATAGCCATATAGAAAGTTTATCATGAAGGCGATTCATTAAGTACTTGTAGAAGAGGTATATACCTATAACATTCATTGTCAAATAAGTGAAAGCCAAAATCAGCCAAATCATAAAACACGTTTTGAATGTATAATATTAAATACAATTTCTTTGCGGCAAAATTACTAAACGAAAATCATAAAGGAGCTTAAAGTCGATTTAATGCAATAAATAAACTAATTGGCACCATTATTTCTTAATCAGGATAAAAATATAAACATACGATTATGAAAAAAGTAATGATTTTGGCTATAGGTGTATTATTTGCAGGAGCTGCAAATGCACAATCAATTGGCGTTAAAGGTGGTTTGAATTTCTCAAATATTATAAAGACCGGTGATTCTGATTTCAATACAGAAATTAAGACCGGATTTAATGCAGGTATCTTTACTGTGATCCCTATCGTTAAGAGCCTTGACTTCGCTCCAGAATTGATGTTCTCCCAAAAAGGTTATAAAACCTCCGGAAACAGCTTATTGGGAGGACCAAATGAGTATACAGTAACTACCAATTTTATTGAACTACCAATCCTGGCAAAGATCAATGCAACTGATAAGTTCAGTATAGTTGTTGGTCCACAGGTTTCATTCCTTACTTCTACCAAGGAAAGCTTTACGCAAGGATCTGATTCTTACCAAAATACCATCAGAGCTGAGAACGATAACTTAAAGAAAAGTCTTTTTGGAGGCGTAGTTGGCGTTGGATTAGGTCTAACTGATAAAGTAAGTCTTCATGGTCGTTATGCTCTTGATTTCCAGAAAAACAATGGAGACGGAACGAATGAAACACCTGTTTATAAAAATCAGGTTTATCAGGTTAGTTTAGGGTTTAAATTCTAAATCATCCTTCGGTTGGTGTTGCCTTCGGTACACCAACCGATATTTTACCTTTAGTTGATGGTATCCACGTATGCGCTCGTGTGCGCATTATTCTTAATTACCTCAATAGTTAAATTTTTTAGTCATTAGTTCTTTAACAAGCAATTCAATTAATTAAAACCCTTTACCTACCCATACCCGCCAGGACCTGATTCAATTTTCATCAATGAAAAATTATCAGAACCCGATTGCGATGAGCGCAAATCAAATTAACCTTTGCTAAAAAAGACATCCAGCAATTTTATCCGGACAACAGAGATCAAAATTCTAAACTATCATACTAAATAAAAAAATATTTAACCATCTATTTATCAATAGTTTAATATTTTTTTATTAATAATATTAGCTCTTTGGCATGATTGTTTCATACTGTCCTGTAATTAAATTAGAACATAAGACTATGAAAAAAATAATGATTTTGGGTGCAGGTCTGCTATTTGCAGGCTTTGCTCAGGCACAGACAAGTACATCACCTACATTAGGTGTAAAAGGCGGACTAAACATCGCTAAGTTTTCAGGCAGCCCTGATCCAAACAGTGATTTTACCGCTGGATTTTCAGCAGGTTTATTTAGTAATATTCCGGTTGCTTCAGGCTTTTCATTCGAGCCTTCTGTTGAATTTTCACAGAAAGGATCTCAATTTACAACCTTTGGAAATGCCGAAGTTAAGACGAAGATCTCTTATATCGACCTGCCATTAATGGCTAAATACAATGTAACACCTGCATTTGGAATTTATGCTGGTCCGCAGGTAGCATTCTTTGTTGATCAGGAGACTAAAATTGTGAATGCCAATGGTTCAACTACAACTTTTGAAGGCGATAATAGCAATTACAGCAAATCATTAGCTGGAGCAAAAGCCGGACTGAGCTATAACTTTGGTTCTGTATTATTTAATGCGAGTTATGCTGCTGATCTGCAGAATCTTTACAAAGAGAATACTAACAATCGTGATCTAAAGAATCAGGTCATTAATCTTGGCCTTGCCTACAGCTTTAAATAATAAAGCTGTTTAATAAAAAAAGCCATCCGTATTCGGATGGCTTTTTTTATTGATTTGAAATTTGCGATTTCAGAAATGATATTAGCTCTGGTTAATAACGATCTCAGAGATCTGCCAACCGATATCTGATTTTTTAAACTTGAGGTTAAAGCGATAGCTGCCTGTAATATCCATTTCACCACCATTTACTTTACCAATACCCTCCACATTAAAATCAGCTGAGGCATCTGCATCTGCCCCATCAATTTTAAAGGTCCTGTTTACAGCATCCGACTTACTGATATTATAAACTCCTTCAGTAAAGGTCATGATGATACCTGCCCGGTTCAGTGTATTGCCTGTAGGTTCATACATTTTACAGGCATCGCTCAGGTGCGATAACATCCATGCTTTATCCTTTTTAACAATAGCAACAGAGAAGCTATCGATCAGGCTGCTCAATTGATCCTCATCACCTGATGTGAATTGGGCCGAACGTGCTTCTGTAAAAGAGAAAGCAACGAATAATAGAATTAAGAGTTTTTTCACAAGTTTCCTGATTATAAGTGTTTAGTGATCTCAGAAGACATTGGTGTAACGGCAGAACGGAATCTGTGGATCAGCTGTCCATTTTCATCAATCAAGAATTTCTCGAAATTCCATTTGATGTCACCTGTAAAATCAGGATTTTCTGCAGTGGTCAGATGCTTGAACAGCGGAGAAATATCAGCTCCCTTCACGCTGCTTTTTTCAGCAAGTGCAAAGGTCACACCGAAATTCTTCTGACAGAATTCTTTAATATTTAAATTCTCACCAGGTTCCTGTCCGCCAAAATTATTTGCCGGGAAGCCGATAACCACCAATTTATCTTTATATGCATCCGCAAGCTTTTGAAGATCTGCATATTGTTTGGTATAACCGCATTTTGAAGCAGTATTAACGATCAGAATCTTTTTGCCTTTGTATTTCTTAAGATCAAGATTTTTTCCGTCAATGTCCTGAACCTTAAAGGTATGGATCGATGGCGGCGCGGTAATGAACATTGCAAGTACTAAGAGAAGTGTTTTCATGAGATAAATTTAGAATTTAAAAACTGAATATATATAAAAGAACCAAGCTATCCCTTAAAACTAACAATTATCTGACAATGAGGATATAAGATCAGAGTTTAGTTGTCCGGACAATTCAGACCCTTAGCAAGCCCCGGAATGCCCTGGCGGTATAGTAAGATTCCGCACCGTTATGATACACAAAGACATGATTGTAACGGCGATCACAAAAGAGAGCCCCACCGAGCTCTCTGATTTCTGGAGGTGTTTGAACCCAGCTCGATGTTTTCGTATCGAAATTTCCAAGTTTCTGCAATTCCCGATATTGCTCTTCTGTTAAAAGTTCAATGCCCATGGCAGCGGCCATATCAATAGCGCTATTTTGGGGCTTATGTTCTTTCCTTGACTCCAGAGCCTCATGGTCGTAACAAATACTTCTGCGGTCTTTAGGGCTTTCAGCTGAACAATCATAAAAAATGTATTCGTCCGTCTTTTTATCATAGCCAACCACGTCCGGTTCACCACCTGTTCTTTCCATTTCATTGAGCGACCATAGTTTTTCACGGCCAGTCATCAGACAGGCTTCAAGTTTTGTCTGAACATCAGACCATTCAAGACCATTATGGCGGTTCATGTTCTTCTCAAAACGGCTTTTCATTACTCTGAGCAATTCTTCAAAATGTCCCGGCGACAATTCCTTTTTATTTCCCATTGTCATGATATGCAATTTTGAATGATTATTATGTCTTATAAATGATTAGGCAACATATCTGGCTAATCTGTCATTTAGCATTCCGAAAACCTTATATAAAGTGTAATTTACAATTTCAAATATAATACGAAGATTTCCTTAAATTTTTCTTCAGCAATCAAACCCTCATTTCAGGCTGCTTTTATCCTTCATGCTTTCGGAAGATATTTGAAATATTTTCAAGACTTTCAGCTAACTATTAACCTGCTTGAACCACATCAGTTTATAAAGGAATCTACACGTTTAAACACAAATTATCCAAACATAAAATTTTACATTAAATCTCTTCAACCAAAAAAGCCCCACCATTTCAGGCAGGGCTTTAAGCTTTTAGCTTTCGCCTTTAAACTTTAATCTTAACTACATCCTCCCTGCGTACCGCAGTTCAAACATTTATAACAAGTACCGGATCTAACCATAATATGACCGCAATTACCGCATGCAGGTGCATCCGACTGGCCGCCACCTGAAATATCAAGTACAGGCTTCAGCTTTAAACCGGAAGTAGAAGTTGAAACACTCACCGGCTTTTCTGCAAATGTGTTGGTAGTATCTGTATTCACATCTTCATCAGTCATTTGAGGATTGCCTAAAATAACTTTCTGCTCAGTCAGTACATGTACCAGATCAGTACGGTTCAGGTATTCATATCCAAGCATTCTGAAGATATAATCTACAATTGAAGTTGCGCTTTTGATGTTATCGTGACCGCTAACCATGCCAGATGGCTCAAAACGGGTGAACGTAAACTTATCGACGAACTCTTCCAATGGAACTCCATACTGAAGACCCACAGATACAGCAATTGAGAAACAGTTCATCAATGAGCGGAAAGTTGCACCTTCCTTGTGCATGTCCACAAAGATCTCTCCTAATGTACCATCTTCGTATTGTCCTGTACGAACGAATACTGTTTGTCCGCCAACTGCCGCTTTCTGCGTGAATCCGCCACGTTTGCCAGGCAGGTTCTTACGTTCCACAACAGAAGATAACTGACGCTTGAACTTGGTATCGGTAGAACGCTCCAGAATTGCTCTTGCAGCCTCCAATACCTGGTCAGCGGTAAGATCGCTCAATTTAACATTGGCAGCCTGACCCAATACTTCTTCAACAGTATCTAACTTATCCTCTTTACTGTCAGATGATTTAGTAGATAATGGCTGAGATAATTTACAACCATCACGATACAATGCATTTGCTTTAAGAGCTAATTTCCATGATAATTCATAGCAATCCTTGATCTCTTCAACAGTAGCCTCATTTGGCAGGTTAACTGTTTTAGAGATTGCACCTGACAGGAACGGTTGTGCTGCGGCCATCATTTTAATGTGTCCGTGAGCATGAATATAGCGCTCACCTTTCTGACCGCATTTATTAGCACAATCAAATATCTGATAGTGTTCTTCTTTTAAATATGGAGCACCTTCAACTGTCATTGTTCCGCAAATGAACTCATTCGCCTCAGCGATCTGCTGACGGTTGAATCCGATTGAACGTAACAGATTGAAATCAGGAGAAGAATACTGCTCAGACTTGAAGCCTAAACGGTTTAAGCACTCTTCGCCAAGGCTCCACTGGTTGAATACAAAACCAATTTCGAATGCTGCAAGCAATGATTTGTCAATTTTCTCCAGTTCATCCTGAGTGAATCCTTTGGCAGCAAGGCTATCGAAATTGATATGAGGGGCACCTTCAAGTGTTGCAGCACCTTTCGCATAATTAACGATCGCCTCAATTTCATGCTCCTTATAACCCTGATTACGCAAAGCTGCAGGAACACCCTGGTTGATGATCTTGAAATAACCACCACCTGATAATTTTTTGAATTTTACCAATGCAAAATCAGGCTCGATACCGGTTGTATCACAATCCATGACCAGACCGATTGTTCCGGTTGGTGCAATTACAGTAGTTTGCGCATTGCGGTATCCGTATTTCTCACCTAGTTCTACTGCTTTATCCCATGAATTACATGCAGCTGATAATAAATAATCAGGGCAGTATTTAGGATCGATTCCCGGAGGCGCGATCTCAAGTCCTTCGTATGCATCGTTATTGTAGGCAGCATAACGGTGATTACGCATCACACGTAACATATGCTTTTTATTCTCTTCAAATTTCTTGAATGTTCCCAGCTCTTTGGCCATTTCTGCTGAAGTTGAATAAGCTGTTCCTGTCATGATCGCTGTGATCGCACCACCAATTGCGCGGGCTTTATCACTGTCATAAGGAATACCAGCAACCATCAGCATAGATCCAAGGTTAGCATAACCTAAACCAAGTGTGCGATAATCGTATGATAATTGCGCAACCTCTTTGGAAGGGAATTGTGCCATTAAAACTGAGATCTCTAATACAACGGTCCATACACGGCATGCATGCTCAAAACCTTTCACATCAAATACTAATGTTTGAGGATCAAAGAAATGCGCCAGGTTGATTGAAGCCAGGTTACATGCAGTATTGTCCAGGAACATATATTCTGAACAAGGATTTGATGCATTGATACGACCGCCTTCAGGGCAGGTATGCCATTCGTTAATGGTTGTATCGTATTGTATACCAGGGTCAGCACATGCCCAGGCAGCAAAAGAAATATCCTGCCATAATTTTTCTGCTGAGATCGATTTAACCGGTTTTCCGCTGATGCGGCCGATCAGATCCCAGTTTCCCCCTTCCTCAAGTGCTTTGAAGAAAGTGTTAGGAACTCGAACAGAATTATTTGAGTTCTGTCCTGAAACTGTGCGGTATGCTTCGCCTTCGTAATCTGATGAGTAACCTGCTGCAATTAAGGCTGCAACTTTTTTCTCTTCTTCAACTTTCCAGTTAACAAAGTTTTCAATTTCAGGATGTTCAAGATCCAGACATACCATTTTCGCAGCGCGACGTGTGGTACCACCAGATTTGATCGCTCCTGCAGCGCGGTCACCTATTTTCAGGAATGACATTAATCCTGAGGAGTAGCCACCGCCTGAAAGTTTTTCACTTTCTCCGCGGATAGCTGAGAAGTTTGTACCTACACCGGATCCGTATTTAAATATTCTTGCTTCTCTAACCCATAGATCCATGATACCGCCATCATTAACCAGATCATCACTTACAGAAAGGATGAAACAGGCATGAGGCTGAGGACGTTCATAGGCAGAGGTTGATTTCTCAAGCTGATCAGTGTCAGGATTTACAAAGTAATGTCCCTGTGGCTTTCCTGTGATGCCATAGGAGCTGTGTAAACCTGTATTGAACCATTGTGGTGAATTTGGTGCGGCCAGCTGGCCTACAATCGTGTAAACCAACTCATCATAAAATATGGAAGCATCTTCTTTGCTTGCAAAATAATTGTAACGTTCACCCCATGATTGCCAGCAATGAGCCATACGATGTGCTACCTGCTTGATACTGTTTTCTGATGAAGTTGTTCCATCTGGCTGAGGCACTCCAGCTTTACGGAAATATTTTTGGGCCAGAATATCAGTAGCAACCTGACTCCAGCTATCGGGTACTTCTACATTTTTCATTTCGAACACGGCATCTCCTGCTGGGTTACGAATCACCGAGGTACGTTTCTCATAATTGAAGAGATCATAAACGTTTACACCCTCTTTGGTGAAATATCTTTGGAATCCGAGACCTTTTCCGGTTCCTTTTGCAGCTGGTTTTGTAGAAGATTTACCCATCTTGAATTGATTAATGTTGGAATTGAGTTAGTTACCCTAAAAAAAATGTTTGGGGGTTTTTAATCAAATCTATATGTTGGCGACATTTATATGTAATCAGAGTTTTCCACAGATTGTTAGTGTATCAATACTCCAGCACTCAATTAGATATTAACGCAATGGTTTAAAGGAACTTAACTATGTGGAAAACTCGAAAAAAGTGAGCTTTTAGCTGATTTTTATTACACTTGAATTTACAAAAAAAAAGCCGGTTCTCACCGGCTTTTTTAACAGGCTTTAAACCCGTACAAATACTCTGTAAAGATCAGGATCTATTCAATGATCGTTACTTTGATCATATTGGTCTTCCCTTTTTTCTCGATCGGAATAGCCGCAGTATTGATCACCACATTTCCGGGCTCTACCAGCTTCTCTGATTTTAAAATCTGGTTCACTTCGCGGATAGTTTTATCGGTACTTTCAAACTTATCATAGTAAAATCCACGTACACCCCAAAGTAAACTCAGGGTATTCAAAAGTTTTAAGTTACTGGTGAAGATAAACGTAGCCGCCTTAGGGCGATAACTAGATATTTCAAAGGCTGTATAGCCGGAAGAAGTCATTGAAATTATACCCACAGCATTGGTTTTTTCTGCAAGAAACACAGCCGATCCGCATACTGCATCACCCATATAGGTCGGAGATTTTTCATTCAAAACTTTAGCAGTACTGAATGGATAATCATTCTCCTCCACATTCCTGACGATCTTATGCATTGTTTCGATCACGATCAATGGATATTCGCCCACAGATGTCTCACCGCTCAGCATCACTGCATCAGCGCCATCCAGAACAGAATTGGCTACATCATTCACTTCAGCACGTGTAGGACGCGGAGAAGTGATCATGCTTTCAAGCATTTGAGTTGCTACAATAACCGGCTTTGAAGCAGCACGGCATTTTCTGGCGATCATTTTCTGCAGCAATGGAACCTGCTCCATAGGCATTTCAACACCCAGATCACCACGTGCAACCATCACACCATCAGTCACTTCGATGATCTCATCAATATTATCAATGGCTTCCGGCTTCTCGATCTTGGCAATTACACGGGCGGCATTACCACTTCTTGCAATTATTCTCTTTAGCTCAATGATATCTTCAGCAGAACGTACAAATGACAATCCGATCCACTCCACATCATTTTTCAAAGCAAACTCGAGGTTAGCCAGATCCTCTTCCGTTAAACTTGGAATTGAAACTTTAGTATTGGGAAGGTTCACCCCTTTACGGGATGTAAGTACACCGCCATAAACCACTTCACACTGAACAGTATCCTTGTTGTTGGTGCTAAGCACCCTCATCTGGATCTTACCATCGTCAAGCAGAATGATCTCGCCCGAACGAACATCACTCGGGAAACTCTGATACGTGATATAGATCTGTTTTTCATCACCGATCATTTCTTTGGTCGTGATCTCGATCTTATGGCCACTCGCCAGATTAACACCCCCATCCTTCACTAAACCAATCCGGATCTTTGGTCCCTGCAAATCGGCAAGTATCCCAACATTGGTTTTATATTTTTTATTTATATCCCGGATAACATCGATCACTTTTTGGTGATCTTCCTGGCTACCATGGGAAAAATTTAATCTGCAAACATCAACACCAGCCTTAATCATGTTTAACAAGACTTCTTTCGTTGAAGAAGCAGGGCCTAATGTGGCTACAATTTTAGTTCTGTTATGAACCGTTTTCATCAGCAATTTATTTATTTGAATTATTTTTTTAAGTAACTGTGTACTAAATACACCAATACCAAAGGGCTAAAATATGAGATTTTCTTTGGATTTCAATTTTTTAGGGTCAACTTCCACTGCAACCAGCACCTCCGGAATCTTATTTAACTTACTAATTATCAGCTTCAGGTCGTCCTCATCAATGTAATTCCTGATTAATAAAAAGAAATCTGCCTTTTTCATTTCGGGCACCAGAAAACCTTCCGTACCTTTATTGGCGATGATATACAGCTCTGTTTCCGTTTCAGGCATCAGAAAAAAATATCTGCTAAAATAAAATATTTCGTCGCTGGCATTGAAGGGAAGCTCTAAATCAGTAACCTTGCAAAAATCAGTTCCAAGTTGCTTATTAATTTTAAAACAAAACATATAGTCTTTTAGTTGCGAAGTAACAGCCAGCAACACGAAGTCAAGGTCAAGTTCAAATTTTAAAGTAGTTCTATTCAACGTTTATTTTTTATGCTAAATTACAAATGTAATCAGCTTAAACATTTAAATTGTTTGACATATAAAATTGCTAAAAACAAAAAGGTTTGAAAATTGATAGAATTTATTTTTCTTTGCACAGAATTATTTAACAATTAAATTATAAAACCATGTCTGATATCGCTTCAAGAGTTAAAGCAATTATCGTTGAAAAATTAGGTGTTGACGAAAGTGAAGTTACACCAGAGGCATCTTTCACCAATGATCTTGGTGCCGATTCATTGGACACCGTGGAGTTAATCATGGAGTTTGAGAAAGAATTTAATGTAGCTATCCCTGATGACCAGGCTGAAACTATCGGTACTGTTGGTCAAGCTATCGCTTATTTAGAAAAGAACGTAAAGTAATTTACGATACCCTCATATAAATGGAGCTTAAAAGAGTTGTTGTTACAGGACTAGGTGCGCTTACTCCAATTGGAAATACTGTTCCGGAATACTGGAACAGTTTGATCAATGGGGTAAGCGGTGCCGCTCCTATAACACATTATGATCCTGAAAAATTTCGAACGAAGTTCGCCTGTGAAGTAAAAAACTTCAATCCGGAGGATTTTTTGGAAAAGAAAGAGGCTCGTAAATTAGATCCATTTGTTCATTATGCAATCGCTGCATCTGATGAGGCTATTAAAGATGCAGGCTTAGACTTCCCAAATCTCGACACGAATAGAATTGGGGTGATCTGGGGTTCAGGTATTGGTGGCTTAAAAACCTTTACCGATGAAGTGATGAACTTCGCAAATGGAGATGGGACTCCGCGGTTCAATCCGTTTTTCATTCCCAAAATGATTCTGGACATTGCACCGGGCCATATTTCTATAAGACATGGGTTGCGCGGTCCGAATTTCTCTACTGTTTCTGCCTGTGCTTCTTCTACCAATGCGCTGATCGATGCATTCAATTATATCCGTCTGGATATGGCTGATATAATCGTTTCAGGAGGTTCGGAAGCAATTATAAACGAGGCAGGTATGGGTGGTTTCAATGCCATGCATGCACTTTCTACACGAAATGATGATCCAACAACCGCTTCCCGTCCCTTTGATAAAGACCGTGATGGTTTTGTTGCAGGCGAGGGTGCAGGAAGTATCATTCTGGAAGAATTAGAGCATGCTTTAGCAAGAGGCGCTAAAATCTATGCCGAAATGGTAGGTGGTGGTATGAGTGCTGATGCAAATCACATTACTGCTCCACATCCGGAAGGCCTCGGTGCCAAACTGGTAATGACCAATGCATTGAGAGATGCACATATGACCCCTGCTGATATTGATTACATCAATGTTCATGGAACTTCTACTCCTCTGGGAGATATTAGTGAAGTAAAAGCTATCCTTCATATGTTCGAAGAAGATGCTTTCAGACTGAATATTAGCTCCACCAAATCAATGACAGGCCACCTTCTTGGTGCTGCCGGAGCCGTTGAAGCAATCGCAGCAATTCTTTCCGTTCAGAATGATATTGTTCCGCCGACAATAAACCATTTTACAGACGACCCTAGTTTTGATCCAAGATTAAATTTCACATTTAATAAGGCTCAAAAACGTACCGTAAATGCTGCTTTGAGCAATACTTTCGGATTTGGAGGTCATAATGCTTCTGTGATCTTTAAAAAATACAAGGCCTGATCATCTTAGCCATTAATTTTTCCTTTCGGTATCTGTTTAAACCTGTATATTAGTTCCTATCAATTTGATTTAAGGTCATTAATGCCATTTTCAAGAATCTATAAGCTCTACTTTTCGCCAAATCGCAAGTACATAAGATCTTTAGAGAACCTATTAGGTTATGTTCCAGGAAATTTACGACTTTATCGCATGGCTTTCAGACACCGTTCTGTGGCTGTGGAAGTTAAGAACGGAGCTAAAAACAGTAACGAACGCCTTGAATTTTTAGGAGACGCTATATTAGGTTCGGTAGTAGCTGAACTGCTATTTAAAATGTACCCCTATAAAGACGAGGGATTTTTAACCGAAATGCGCTCGAAAATAGTGAGTCGCTCAAACCTGAATCAACTCGCCAAACGTCTTGGGCTCGACGAACATATTGAATTTGATAACAGGGCCCTGGGTCATAACAACAAACAAGGCTCTCTTTTAGGAGACACTTTTGAAGCGATGATCGGAGCTGTTTATATGGATAAGGATTATAATTTCACAAGAAACTTCCTTCTTAACCGCATTATTAAACCTCATGTTGACATCCATACCCTAGAACTTACTGAAACAAATTTCAAAAGCAAGCTGATTGAATGGTGCCAGCGCCATGGAAAAGATGTAATTTTTGAAATTATTCCTAATGAAGAGGGAGAAAATACCAAGCTCTTCACTATCAGTGTAAATGTGGATGGAGAGAGTTGTGCAATTGGCCGTGACTATAATAAGAAGAACGCAGAGAAACTGGCGGCAGAAAAGGCCTGTGAGTTCCTGAATATTTAAAATGGAACAGAGTTCAGCAAATCCTTACCAGAAAAAACTGCTGATTGCCCTGTTAATCCTGATCCCCATTGCCTATTTTCTTCGATTAAACTCCTATCAACTCATTTTTGAGGAACCACGACGCGCATTAGTAGCCCTTGAAATGCTCCTGGCGAATAACTGGATGGTTCCAACAACCAACGGAGAGTTGTATTATAATAAACCTCCCCTCTATAACTGGGTATTGATCGGGTTTTTTAGTCTGCTGGGCAAGGCAGAATGGGTTGTTAGACTGCCCTCCATCCTTTCACTTTTCCTTACGGCCTTCATTCATTACCGGATCAGCAGGCAGTATATTGGCAAAAATGCCGCATTGCTTTCAGCACTTTTCTACCTGACGAGCGCTGATATCCTGTTCTATTTTTCACTATTGGGTGAGATTGACATTTTCTATGCTCTCATTGTGTATGTACAGTGTTTACTGATTTTTCACTTCTATCAGCAAAAGAAATGGCATTGGCTATTTATTTGTTCATATCTTTTAACAGCCGCAGGGGTACTTACCAAAGGTATTCCATCCTTATTTTTTCAGGCAATAACTTTGCTCGCCATCTTCATTATCAATAAAGATTATAAGCGATTATTCTCCATTTGGCACTTTGCAGGAATTGCTATTCTCGCTTTAAGCGCAGGGGGATATTTTTATTTGTATTCGCTTCAACACGATGCCGGCCCCTATCTCGCACGTTTGTTCACCGAAACCTTTTCAAGAACTGGCATGGAGTCAAGCCTTCTGGATAATTTTAAGCATTTTCTGAACTTTCCTGTGCAGCTAATCAAGATCTCAGCACCCTGGTTCCTTCTTTTTTTTATTACAATAGGCAATCCATGGAAAAAAATACTTAAAGAAAATCCATTTCTCACTTATTGTCTCTGGTTCTGCCTGGCAAACGGTCTGATTTACCTGCTTTCTCCGGGTACCAGAGAAAGATATCTTTACATGTTCTTTCCATTTATTTATTCCTTACTGACTTACAGTTTATTAGAAAAACCGGCCATTGACAAGCAGAAATGGATCAAAGGCTTTTATTACTTTCTTGGGATAAGCGTTACTGCAGGTCTATTCGGACTAGCAATTTTCGGGATGATCAGACAGGAATGGGTAGTTACAATAGCTTGTGTTATTTTAGGATTGATCCTTGCTGCAGGGGTATATTTTATAAAATTCAAAAAACCAGGCGAATGGATCCTTGCCGGGATACTTATTGTGCTGATAGCAAGAATCGGGTTCGACCTGATCATACTTCCTACCAAAAAAGAAAATGATCCTTACCGGGCAGATGCACTGAAAATGTCAGAAATAATTGGAAATGAAGATGTTTATCTGATCGGCCCTCCAGAGCCAAAGACTGATAATGTGCAATTTGCAGGCATTCACTTTACAAGCTATTCACGCAATGAGCCAACCTATATGGCATTTCAAACATCATTTTATCTGTCCAGGTATACAGGAAAAATCTTGAAATATACACAGGGTAGGGAGAAGGAGGGGTTTTATATTGGTCCGGATCAGGTCCGGACTGACAGGGATCAAGTCCGGACTGACAGGGCTATTTCGGATCAAGTCCGGACTACTAATTCTGTCAACCCGGACCCGATCCGGGTTGAAAAGCGTGTCAATCCAGACTCGATCCGAATCTACTACCGTTTTAACAACCGCCTCAACAAGGAAGATCAATGGTACATTCTTTTTAAATATTTAGAAAATGATTAGAATTTTAAAAAGAGGACTGGCAGTATTATTCCTGACCTATAGTTTACTGGTGTTTATTTCTGCCATGATTCTGGTCTTTCCATTTATTCTGATCAGTTCAGTATTATTTAAACATAAGCAGGCACAGGATATCCTTTTCCTATTCCTCAAACTGTGGGCATGGATATTTTCAATTTTATGTTTCTTTCCTGTCAGGACTCGTGGATACAAATACCAAAATCCGAAAAAAGCATATATATACGTTTGTAATCATAATTCATATTTAGACGCAATCGCAGTTGTTATTGGTATTTCAGGGTCCGTAAAGCCTTTGGGGAAGATTGAAATGGTTAAAACTCCGCTTTTTGGAATGATCTACAGGAGAGTGGTAGTATTGATAGACCGAAAAAATAAGGAAAGTCGCGCCCGCAGTGTGGAAGAACTTAAGATCGACTTATCGAGGGGACAATCCATCCTGATATTCCCTGAAGGCACAATGAACAAAACTGAAGCTGACCTTGCCGACTTTTATGATGGTGCTTTCAGGCTTGCCATTGAAACACAAACTGATATAGTGCCTATGGTCATACTAAAAGCAAGGAAACTTCTTCCAAGAGCTAATCCCATCAGCGTTAGGCCAGGAGTGATCACCTGCGTTTTTGATGAACCCGTTGAAGTAGCCGGCCTGGAAGCAAAAGATCTGGAAGATCTGAAGGCAAAGGTTCGTAAACGAATGGGAGATTTAATGAAAAACCCGGTTTAATATTTTAGTGTTCTCTCAGTTAGGTCCTTAGCTTTGGGCAATGGTGGCAAACTTCTAAGTCCCTTTGGACGCCCGGAATTATTGAATGTTTGAAGTGATCTTTTGAGATAATTGATCAGAGCGTATTCATCCCAGGTAGACAAAGAATTATAATCAGGGCGATAAACAGCCATGAAATTTTTCAGATCAAGACTATCCAATCCAGTAATTTTCCGCACTGTATAGGAGTTAAACCTTCGATCGACCTCCGACTGCTGGAGTTCATTTGTATAATAAGCGTTAAATCTGCGTGCCTGACCCGGAGTTTTCCCAACAAGCTCATACAATGCAGTAAGAGGCTGAAAGATATAAGCAAGTACAGGAGGCTTCCCAGCGTAATAAGAACCTTTTCTACGATACTGATCTTTTATTTCATCCAGTTCCTGCTTTTTACTCTGACCCTGAACCATCACTTCTGAAAGCCTTATAACAGGCTGAAGTCTCAAAACGAGATCAGAAAGGTCAGGTAAAACCAGAATTAGTTCTGTATAACCTGATTTTGAAAAACTAAGAGTATCGCCCCTGGAGGCTGGTATTCTGAACAATCCATAATCGTCACTTTGTGAAACACGTTTTGTTCTTTTATTAAGGATGTAAACATTGGCAAGTTTTGATACCCCGGACTTTTCCATGATAAGTCCCCTGACAGCAGGTTCCTGAGCATACAATGAGCTGTCAACAGAACAAATAAGCTGAATAGCAATCAGAAATAAGATCAGAACATGTTTCATCTTCGTCAAAATTAGCAAAACATAGGCTGGGATTATCTTAAATAATGTTAAATGACGTAATTAATAAGGCTCTAAGCCTTTCCAATTAAATCTTATCTTTGCAAAATGATTAAATCCATGACAGGATATGGTTTGGCTACTAATGATTTTGCCCATGCAAAATATACGGTTGAGATCAAATCATTAAACAGTAAGTTCCTGGAACTTTCTTTAAAAATTCCAAAGACATTCTCTGATAAAGAATTTTTATTAAGAAATGAATGTACCCGGCAGATCGAACGCGGAAAGGTAAATATTAGTATCAACATCGAATATGCTGAAACTACACTAAAGACCTCCAGCATCAATCAGTCATTACTCAGACATTATTATGCTCAACTTAAGGAATCAGCAGATGCTTTAGGTGATACGGGTAGTAACCTCTTTCAAATGGCCCTGAACTTCCCGGAAGTTGTTCAGTATTCGGTTGATGAGGTCAGCGAAGACGAATGGAAGATAGTTTATAAAACTTTTGAGCAGGCACTGGCAAATTTTCAGAATTTTCGTCAGGATGAAGGGGGAGTTCTAAAACTGGACCTGATCCTGCGGATAACAAATATAATAGAAGGGATGAGGCTGGTTTCGGAACAGGAACCGCTACGTATTCCTTCGATTAAAGATCGTTTAAACCAGTTTCTGGAAGATGCTGTTGGCAAAGAAAATATTGATCATAACCGCTTTGAGCAGGAATTGATCTATTTTATCGATAAGCTGGATATCACTGAAGAAAAAACCCGTTTAAAAAGCCATTGCGATTACTTTATTGCTGCGCTGCAGGACAAAGATGCAAACGGCAAAAAACTAGGATTTATATCACAGGAAATAGGTCGGGAGATCAATACGATGGGCTCAAAAGCGAATGATGCTAAAATGCAGCAGATCGTAGTGGGAATGAAAGAAGAACTGGAAAAGATCAAAGAACAATTGTTAAACGTATTGTAGAGTTGTAAGTTATAGGTTTTAAGTTTCTACCCATAGCCTCAACTTAAAACCTATAACTTAAAACTTACTACTTATTACTTAAAACTTATTACTTAAAACTCAAGTGAACGGTAAACTCATCATATTTTCAGCACCTTCCGGTGCAGGTAAAACCACGATTGTACATCATTTATTAAAGAAAATACCTGCTCTTTCTTTTTCGATATCGGCTACAACAAGGGAGCAGCGGGGAGATGAGGTTAATGGGAAGGACTATTATTTCATCAGCCAGGAAAGTTTCCTTCATAAGATCGCACAGAAAGAATTTGTTGAGTTTGAAGAGGTATATACAGGCACTTTTTATGGAACACTGCGTGCTGAGATAGAGCGGATCTGGGCTGAAGGAAAACATGTGATATTTGATATTGACGTGATCGGCGGACTTCATCTTAAGAAAAAATATGGTGAAAGTGCACTTGCTGTATTTGTTCAACCACCATCACTGGAAGTTTTAATTGAAAGGCTCACCGGGCGCGGTACTGATCTTCCTGAGAAATTGGCTGAACGAATTAAAAAAGCTGATAAAGAACTTAAATATTCTGATCAGTTTGATGTGATATTGAAAAATTACGAGCTGGAAACAGCCTGCAAAGAGGCCGAAAAGCTGGTTACAGAATTTCTTTTTCAAAAATAAAAATAGAATGTCAAGATTACCCTATCTCAAATCTCATATCTCCCATCTCATATCTTCAGGTGTATGAAAATAGGATTATTCTTCGGCTCGTTTAACCCCATTCATATTGGTCATCTGATCATAGCCAATTATATGGCCAATTACACCGATCTTCAGCAAGTTTGGCTGGTCGTTTCACCTCATAATCCACTGAAAGAGAAGAGTGACCTGATCAATATGTATGATCGTCTGGAAATGGCAAAACTTGCGACAGAGGATGCGATAAATATTAGAGTAAGCGATGTGGAGCTAAAACTTCCGCAGCCCTCCTATACCATTGATACCCTGACCTATCTGCACGAAAAATATCCGGAGCATGAGTTCAGCCTGATCATGGGATCAGACAATCTGGCTTCGCTAAAAAAATGGAAAAATTATGAACTGATACTCCGCGATTATCATATTCATATTTATCCAAGGCCCGGGTTTGAAATACAAGAATTCAAAGACCATCAGTCAATAACTATCACTGAAACTCCTCTCATGGAATTGTCGGCCACATTTATACGGAAAGCAGTTAAGGAAGGGAATAATGTGCAATATTTTGTACCTGATAAGGTGCTTAAATTCATTGATGGCAAAAATTTATACCGGTAATAATCTAAATTATCCCAGCAATTAATACGTTGAAAAGTTAAAAATATCATTGTGAGTAACGAAAAAACCATACTTAAGCTAAAACTTCCCACCGACCCGCTTTGGGTTAAGAATGTAGTTGAAAGCAATATTGAGGAGATCCTGACAGATCATGCATTCTGCGAGCAGAAGGCCGCAAGCAATGCCATTACTCTGATCGTTCAAAATCCAAATCTTTCTGACCTGGTACAGGAAATGGCTATGCTGGTGCAGGAAGAAATGGATCATTTTAAAAGGGTACATGATTTGATCCTGGCCAGGGGCTTCGTGCTCGGCAGGGAACGTAAGGACCATTATGTGAATGAACTCCTGCAATTTGTGATCAAAGGCGGAAGCAGGCATGAACAATTGATCGACCGGCTCTTATTCTCTGCCATGATCGAAGCACGAAGCTGCGAACGATTCAAAGTTATGTCTGAACATATCAATGATGAAGAGCTTTCGAAGTTCTATTATGAGCTGATGGTTAGTGAAGCGGGGCATTATACGATGTTCATCGGACTGGCACGTAAATATGCAGATGGCATCGATGTAGAAAAACGCTGGAAAGAATTTCTGGAGTATGAAGCAAAGGTGATACAGAATTACGGAAAATCGGAGACGATACATGGTTGATAATTGGGTATAATCTACTCATAACCAACTCGTCATCTCGATGAGGTACGAAGAGATATCTGTTCAATAAAAGCAGTTTATGACCAACAGATTTCTCCACCTCTCAACAGTACCGTTAAATTAAAACTTAGCGCAGGTGATTGAAAAGACGTTAAAATGGACGTCATTCCGAATGAGGAACGAAAAGGAATCTGTTGAGTAAAACAGAGATTTCATCAGCAGATCTCTCCACGATTCAAAGTTTTTTAAAGGGAAACATACTTTTAACGTGTTCGAGATGACGTTAATGTTGTCATCAAATCGAACAATCAAACAACTAAGCACGAATTACTCTTCTTAACTATTTCTTAAACAATAGAAATATAGCAGGCCGTTTATGTAATTGCGGGACCTTCAGTTTCCATTCCTTAATACTTTTTGTCTGAATGAATTCATCTTCTGATGTCAGATCGCAGGCAATACATAATCTTGTTTCGGGCTTACAACTCTTCAAGACCTCTTCCAGCATCGAATCATTACGGAATGGTGTTTCAATGAACATCTGTGTCTGGCTATGGCGTTCTGCCACAGCTTCCAATTCCTTCACTTTATTTGCCCGCTGCAGCTTATCAATAGGCAGATAACCATGAAACGTAAAACTCTGTCCGCTAAAACCGGAAGCCATCAAAGCCAGCAATATCGAACTTGGGCCGACCAATGGAACTACTTTTATCCCTTTTGCATGTGCTAAGGCTACAATTTCTGCTCCCGGATCGGCAACTCCCGGACAACCGGCTTCACTCATCAGGCCAACATCTTTACCCGATAATAAGCCTTGAAAGAATTCGTTTATATTACCATCCCTGTTATGTTTGCCATAATCATGTATAATTAGCTCACTCTGTGGGGTTTTTAAACCAGCCTCCTTGAGGAATCTGCGTGCAGTTTTACTGTTCTCAACGATATACTCATTAATGTGATTAATGGTATCGACAAGGTATGGCGTAAATGATTTTGCAGATGCATTTTCTGCCAATGGAACGGGAATAAGATATAGAGTGCCTGAAAGCATGGATAGTTTTTCGTACAAATTAATCAAAATCAATGCAAAACGGTGCTATATCTTTACAAATACTGGATACTAGACAATCATTCATTCCGTTTGATCTTTTATTACGTAATAAATTAATTACAATACAACCTTTGGCAAAATTTTATACTCTACCCTATATCAATACACAAATTAAATTTTAGGAGCTATGAAAACGATAATTAAATTCCCGGAATATTTGTTCAGTTTATTACTGGTACTGACCATGATGCTCCCTTCACAAGTTAAAGCTCAGTATGAAGATGTTTCTCTCGAAACCTTTTACGATGAGCTTTCTCCTTATGGTGTTTGGATCAATGACCCACAATATGGATATGTTTGGCGACCGGATGTGGATCAGGATGATTTCAGACCTTATTATAGTAATGGACATTGGGAGATGACCAGATATGGAAATACCTGGGTATCTGATTACGATTGGGGCTGGGCACCATTTCATTATGGACGCTGGCACCATAGCAGTCGCAGAGGCTGGATATGGATTCCTGACACAAAATGGGGGCCTGCATGGGTTAGCTGGAGAAGTGGAGGAGGCCATTATGGATGGGCACCACTGGGACCCGGAATAAATATTAATATCAACATTGGTCCGAGAATCCCTGATTATTACTGGGTATTCGTGCCTCAGCGTTCTATTTATTATTCAAGGTATCCAAGCTATGACAGACGCAGGAACATAAATATCTACAATAATACGGTCATCATTAATAACACCTATGTTTACAACAGAAACAGGTATTATACCGGACCAAGGGCTGAAGAGATCAGAAGAGTAACGCACCAGCCGGTGAGAATCAATGAGGTAAGAAATAACAGGCCTCAGGGATATGCAAATGGCAATAACAGGCCGGAAGTGAACAGAAACCCGGATCGTAGCGGAAGCACAGTGAATAGTCCGAGGCCCCAGCGTCCATCCGATAATGGAGCAGGCAGAGGAGCAACCGCTGGCAGAGATGGAGGTTCAATCAATGAAAGGCCAAACGATCAGGGTGCTGTCAGGCCAACTGCAAGGCAGATTCCGGCATCTTCACAACGATCTGACAGAACCTATGATAATCAGGATATTCGCGGCAACCAAACTCGTCAGGGAGGACAATCCGGATCTATAACTGAGCGTCAGCAACAAGCTCCGCGTGAGTCACAGGCGTCACCTGCATCGAGGCCGGAAAGGACAGGGCAAGCTCAGGCTCCACGTCAGGTTCAGGCTCCTGAAAGACAACAAAGGTCATCAGGTCAGGAATCCCGTCAGGCACCTTCTCAAAATAGCCGAGCGCAAAGGGATGAACCAAGCAGAAACAATGTTCCGCGTGAGTCACAGGCTTCACCTGCATCGAGAGAACAAAGGTCGTCTGGTCAGGAATCCCGTCAGGCACCTTCTCAAAATAACAGAGTACAAAGAGATGAGCCAAGTCGGGGAAATTCACCTTCCAATGGTGAACGAAGCAGCAGAAACGAAGGCAGACCAGGAAGAGTTCAATAACACAATAATTTCACCCCTTCGGGGTTTATGCTCAGTCTTTTCAGAGCTAAAACCAGAACCCTGAAGGGGTGAAATTATTGTGTTAGCCTTATTTCAACTTGCTAAGCGCCAATCTCATTCTTGGGATCATTTGCTGGATATCATCAAGAGAACAACCACCAACAGATGCTCTGAACCAATTCACGCTATTGTCTGTACCGAATGCTGAAAATGGAACTATGCCCATTTTGGCCTCTTTGATAAGATAGAAGTTCACTTCCGCACTATTTTTTAAAACCTCTCCTTCAGGTGTAGTTTTTCCGATATAATCAACCTTCACTGTTAGATAAATGGCCCCCATAGGGTTAATGGCATCCACAGCGAAACCATCAGCCTTCATCTGAATCATTCCCTGATAAAGAGCGTCTAAACTCATTTGAACCTTTGCTTTGAAATTTGTCAGGTAGACGTTTAATTCAACTGGCTGGGTCAGAAATTTAGCTGTTGCAACCTGTTCTGGCTTTGGTGCCCAGGCTCCAACATGACCTACAATAGTTTTCATTTTGTCTATTACATGCTCGGGACCAAAAGCCCATCCAACACGTACTCCTGTTGCAGCAAGACATTTAGAAATACCATCAATATAAATAACATGGTCTTTTAACTCAGGTCTGAGGCTTACCGGATCATAATGAAAATGCTCTCCAAAGGTCAGAAGAGAGTAGATCTGATCATACATAATATACAAAGGTTTTTCATCAGCAGCACGACTCTTATTCTCTTCAATTACCAGGTCACAGATCTCTTCCAGATCCTTCTTTGCAAACATGGTTCCGGTTGGATTTAAGGGAGAGCATAATGCAAGCAGTGTTGCGGCTTTTAAATGCGGCTTAATATCATCAGCCGTAGGCATAAAATTATTTCCTGCAGATGTAATCACAGGAACCTCTTTCGCACCGGTAAAACGACAGTAATGATTATTATTCCATGATGGAGTAGGGTAAATCACTTTATCTCCCGGATCAATTAATGCCATAAAAGTGCCATAGATCAGTGGACGAGAACCACCGGCAACCAGAATTTGTTTACTGTTATAATCCAGACCGAAGCGCTCTTTCAAAAATGCCGAAACATTATCACGTAACACAGCTACTCCTTCTGCAGGTGGATAATTAGTCTGATTATCTTTATAAGCTTCCACAATTCCTGCCTTCAACTCATCAGGTATCGGATAAATATTGGAGTCAAAATCACCGATAGTGAGGTTAGCTATCTGCTCACCTTTACGCTTCAGCTCATTGATCTCGCCGGCAATTTTTATAATTTCTGAACCCTCAAGGGTATTGGCTAATCTGGATATATTCATTTCTGCTTTTGATCTTCTTAGGATCTTTAATTAAATTCTTCTTTTATGGTCAGGCAATTAAAGCACTGACAGCTTTATCAACTTTTTCAAAATTAAAACCCGTCATCACAGCTTTAAAAGAGGCGCTGATCTGCTCATTACACAAATTCCCAATGCTTCCTTCATGGGTGTGTTTTACACTTGCCGGTGCTTTAAATTCTCCCTTCGCAATGGCTGCACCAACATTTTTGTAAGCTTCACGGAAAGGCACTCCGTTCAGAACTTCCTCGTTCACCGCATCCACACTAAACAAATAAGCATATTTCTCATCCTTCAGGATATCCTCTTTTATACGAATTGACTGAAGCATGAAAGCTGTCATTTCCAGACATTCATTCAATGACTTGAATGCCGGGAAGAGATTTTCCTTCAGCAATTGCAGGTCGCGGTGATAACCAGATGGAAGGTTGGTGGTCATCAGAGCGATCTCATTTGGTAAAGCCTGAATCTTGTTGCATCTCGCACGGATCAGTTCAAAAACATCGGGATTTTTCTTGTGAGGCATTATGCTCGATCCGGTGGTCAGTTCATCAGGGAAACTGATAAATGCAAAATTCTGATTGATAAACAGGCAGGCATCCATTGCCAGTTTTGCAAGTGTAGCTGCCACTGATGACATTGCCTGCGCCAGAATCCGTTCGGTTTTACCACGACCCATTTGCGCATAAACTACATTATAATTCAGCGAATCAAAGCCTAATAATTCGGTGGTCATGGTACGGTTCAATGGGAATGATGACCCATATCCGGCAGCAGAACCCAATGGATTTTTATTACACACCTTCCAGGCAGCAAGCATCATCTCCATATCATCGGCAAGGCTTTCTGCATAAGCACCGAACCATAATCCGAAAGAAGAAGGCATTGCGATCTGCAAATGCGTATAACCAGGAAGCAACTTGTTCTTATGTTCTTCACTCTGATCAATCAGCTGATCAAAAAGTGATTCTGTATTTTTTACGATCTCCTGAATCTCACTCCTGAAAAATAATTTAAGGTCTACAAGAACCTGATCATTACGTGATCTTCCGCTATGGATCTTTTTTCCTGCATCGCCAACCCTGCGGGTAAGCAAAAGCTCAACCTGAGAATGCACATCTTCCACATCCGCTTCAATGCTGAATTTGCCTTCCTGAATCTCTTTAAAAATAACCTTTAAGCCAGCCTGAACCTGATCCAGATCATTCTTATCCAGGAGACCTATACTTTCAAGCATACGGGTATGCGCCAAAGATCCCAGAACATCAAAAGCTGCAAGCTGATTATCCAGTTCTCTGTCATTACCAACTGTAAACTTTTCTACTGACCGTTCAGTTTCTGTTTCCTTTTGCCAGAGTTTGCTCATAGTATCGCTTTGAAATTTGTAAAATATTGTTCTTTAATGGTGTCCCATTCGGGCTTCAAAATACTGTAAAAAACAGTGTTTCTGATATATCCGTTATGAATTTTCATGTGCTGCCGTAATACACCTTCGCGGGTTGCACCAATCCCAAGCAAAGCCTGCCTCGACTGGTGATTACGTTCATCTGCCTTAAATTCTATGCGGTTAAGTCCCAGAACTTCGAAACCGTAGGTCAGGATCAGGAACTTCATTTCTTTGTTAAGGCCACTGCCCTGAAAATCACGGCCTATCCAGGTCCAGCCGATCTGTCCCCGCTCGTCTTTCCAGGAGATCTCTGCCAGTCGTGTACATCCTGCCACCTTATTTGTCTTTTTATCAATGATGACCCATACCGCAGAAGTGCCGTTCTCACGATCAGCAATAGCCTCATGGATATATTTATTCAGCTCTCCCGGCTGTGAAAGATCCTGAAGCCCAAATATCCACAGAGAATCGTCAGCAGCAACCTGCTGCAAAGCATGTTCATCTTCCAGGGTAAGAGGTCGCAATAATGCTCTTTCACTTTCCAAACTTACATTCAGATCTTTTGCCATCACACAATCTTACTAATTAATTGGATATACAGATCAATACCTTGTTCAATTTCATCCACATAAATGAACTCATCAGCCATATGCGACCTTGCCGAATCACCCGGACCGATCTTCAGCGATGGGATATCCAGTAATGCCTGATCACTGGTGGTAGGTGAACCATAGGTTTTTCTTCCGAGGGCAATTCCGGCTTTTATGATCGGGTGATCTTCACTAATGGAAGATGATTTTAAGCGGGTAGAACGCGGATTAACATCACAGCTCACATTCTGACGAATGATTTTCAGCACCTCTTCATTCCGATAGGCATCGGTAACCCTCACATCAACAGTAAATTTGCAGACAGCTGGTACAACATTATGTTGTGAGCCTGCTTCAATAACTGTGACACTCATTTTTATCGGCCCAAATAAGCTTGATTTTTTAGAAAACTCATAGGTTCTGAACCACTCAATGTCCTTGATTGCTTTATAAATAGCATTGTCGCCTTCTTCGCGTGCAGCATGACCAGCTTTTCCATGAGAAACACAGTCAAGTACCATCAATCCACGCTCAGCAATGGCCAGATCCATCAATGTAGGCTCGCCAACAATGGCGAATTCCAACAGACCAAGTTCAGGAACGACCAGTTCAATCCCATTCTTGCCAGAAATTTCTTCTTCAGCTGTTGCTGCCAGGCATAGGTTGTACTTTAAATTTTCCTGCTCATGAAAATGCAGAAAAGCAGCGATCAATGAAACCAGGCATCCTCCCGCATCATTACTGCCCAGGCCAAATAGTTTTCCATCCTCGATATCCGCAGCAAAAGGGTCGCGGGTATAACCTGGATTTGGTTTTACTGTATCATGATGCGAATTGAGCAGAATTGTTGGCTTTGAGGCGTCATAATATTTATTAAATGCCCATATATTATTCTCCTTACGATGGGTTTTAACTCCCCGGTCCTGCAAAAAAACATCAATTGCCTCAGCCGTCAAAGCCTCTTCCTTGCTTATAGAAGGCAGGCTAATCAAATTTTGCAAAAGATCCAGGCTATCATCAAAGAGCTTGTTCTGCATGGTAATTATTCCTTTGTATATAATTCACCGGCCTTCTGTGCCGATAATTTAATTCCTTTAATCATCGATGAACTAAAGCCCTGGTGTTCCATTTCGTTCAATCCGGCGATGGTACAACCTTTTGGAGACGTAACCTTATCGATCTCCTGCTCAGGATGACTATTCAACTCCAACAACAGAGAAGCTGCTCCTTTGGCAGTCTGAGCCGCCATTCTGAGTGCTTCATCAGCATGAAAACCGATTTCCACACCTCCCTGCGATGCAGCACGAACAGCTCTCAAAAAGAAAGCCACTCCACATGCACATAAAGCAGTCGCAGAAGTCATCAGGTCTTCATTGATCTTGATCACTTCACCTACTGTTTTGAACATTTTTGTAACCTCTGCAATATTTTCAGCCTCTGCATTATCTGATGCGATACAGGTCATTGACTCACCGATTGCAATGGCTGTATTAGGCATTGCCCGAACCACCTGAACATCGTTTCCCAGTTTTGCACGGATATCCGCACAGCTAACTCCGGAGATCACTGAGATCACCAGATGCCTGGCAGGATCAATAGCCCCTGCGATCTTATCCAGCAAAATATTGAGTTGCTGAGGTAATACAGCAAGAATAACTACTGTGGAATCAGCAACAGCTGCAAAATTATCATCGCTCACCTTGAAACCCTGCTGTTCCTGTGCCGCTAAATGCTGAACATTACGACGTGTGAGTGTAATATCTCCGGGGAGGCAATAATCAGATTTCACCAGGCCTTTAGCCAGTGACATACCAATATTACCGCTTCCTAAAATTGCTGTTTTCTTCGATGTGCTCATATTACTTAGTTAACCTGGTACCAAAATTATGTTCATTCAATAAGGATAGGGAGTCTGATTTTCCAATACAAACCTCTTTCAATCCCTGTTTAATAGCTTCAAAAGCATTATCCAGCTTGGGTATCATGCCTTCGTTTATGATTCCCTGCCTCTTCAATTCATGATAGTATGGCGGATCTATCGATCTGATCAGGGAGCTTTCATCTTCCACATCCATAAGCACACCTGCCTTTTCGAAACAATAGATAAGTGATGTTTCATAGAACTTTGCCATGGAAACCGCTAATACAGAAGCAATTGTATCAGCATTGGTATTAAGAAGCTGCCCTTTACCATCATGAGTGATCGCAGAAAAAACAGGGGTAAAACCCGCTTCCAGCAGTTTATAGAGTGCTTCTGAATCTACCGAAGTATCATCCAGATCACCTACAAAACCATAATCAATATTTATTTTGGCACCCTTTTCTTCTGAATAAACCTCTACCAGGGGACGCTTTTTTGCACGTATAAAGTTTCCATCCGCCCCCGTCAGTCCGATTGCGTTACATTGATCATTCTGGAGTGCTGCAATAATATTTTTATTGATCAATCCGCCATAAACCATTGTTACAACCTTCAGGGTCTCTCCATCAGTTACCCGGCGCCCTTCGATCAATTTTGCTTTGATACCCAGGTCCCTCGAAAGCTTAGTGGCAATTTTACCACCACCATGTATCAGAATCTTATCGCCTTTCAATGCAGAGAAGTCCGACAAAAAACTCTTAAGATTTTCCGGATCATCAATAACGTTTCCGCCAATTTTTATAACATATAAAGGTTTCATTTCAGTCCCTCAAGCATATTTTTAAGTATCGTTTGTGCCGACCATACCCGGTTCGCTGCTTCTTTGATCACAAGCGAATGCGGACCATCCAGCACTTCGGCAGAAAGCTCGAAATCACGACGCACAGGCAGACAATGCATTACTTTAGCTACTTTGGTTTGCTCCAGCTTTTTATGTGTGATCATCCATGATTCTGCACCCTGAACAGTTTTACCATAATCACGGTAGGAAGACCAGTTCTTAGCATAAACAAAGTCAGCACCCTGCAGAGCAGAATCCTGATCATATTCAATTTTAGCTCCGGGAGTGAATTTTTCAGCGAGTTCAAGTCCTTCAGGATGGGTGATCACAAAATCGAGCATTCCCTCAGCCTGTGCTCTGCACATCCACTCCGAAAAAGAATTAGGAACAGCCTGGGGCAAAGATTTCACATGAGGCGCCCAGGTTAATACCACTTTAGGCTTCGCAGTCCTTTTATTTTCTTCGATGGTGATCAGATCGGCAAAGCTCTGTAAAGGGTGCAGGGTTGCGCTCTCCAGAGAGATCACAGGAACACCACTAAACTTAACGAACTTATTGAACAGACCTTCGCTATAATCTTCCTCACGATCCTGCAATTTAGGAAATGAACGGAAACCCAGAATATCACAATACTGACCCATTACGGCTGCTGCTTCCCGGATATGTTCTACCGTTGTGCCATTCATCACTACACCGTCCTCAGTCTCCAATGCCCATCCTTCTTTATCAAGATTCATCACCATGACATTCATTCCCAGGTTCAAAGCTGCCTTTTGCGTGCTTAAACGGGTACGCAAACTTGGATTCAAAAATACCAGTCCAAGGGTTTTATTCTTACCCAGACTCTGATTTGCAAAAGGATCTGCCTTCTGGATCAGTGCCTGTTCAACAGAACCTTTCAGGTCAGAGATATCGTTTACCGAAGAAAATAATTTCATAATATTAAATCAAAAATGCAGGCAATAATTAGTTTAATTCGATCCTTAATGCCTCTAAGAATTGATCAGCATGTGCTTTTGTTATGTTTAATGCCGGCAAGAGCCTGATAACGTTTGGTTTTGCCTCTCCCGTAAAGATACGATGTTTGAAAAGCAAATCTTTTTTCACGTGGCTATACTCTTCGGGAAGATCGATACCGATCATTAATCCCCTGCCACGAACTTCGATGATCTTTTCAAACTTTTTCAGCTCAGAGATCAGATAAGCTCCAACTTCTTCGGCATTTTTCATCAGATCATCCTGCTCCATAACTTCAAGTACCGCGAGTGCAGCTGCGCAGGCCAGGTGATTTCCGCCGAAAGTTGTTCCCAGCTCTCCATGCCATGGTTTGAACTTCGGAGAGATAGATATTGCCCCTATCGGGAAACCATTACCCATTCCTTTTGCCATGGAGTAGATATCTGCTTCAACACCGGCATAATCATGAGCGTAGAAATTACCGGTACGGCCATACCCGCATTGCACAGAATCAGCTATATAAACTGCATTATACTGATCACAAAGTGTCCTGATCTTCTGAAGGAAGCTTTGTGAAGCCTCCCTGATCCCACCAACACCCTGAATACCTTCAATAATCACCGAAGAGATCTCATTACCGAATTCCTTGAAAGCATTTTCCAATGCCTGCTCATCATTCAAAGGAAGAAAAGTTACATTTTCAGTTTGGTTGACCGGTGCAATGATCTTCGGATTATCCGTAACCGAAACAGCCAGTGAAGTTCTACCGTGGAAAGCCCCTTTAAAAGCGATGATCTTCTTTCTGTTATTATAAAAAGAAGCAAGTTTGAGAGCATTCTCATTCGCTTCAGCACCTGAATTACATAAAAACAGCTGAAAATCAGTCTTACCGGATAATTTACCCAACTTCTCTGCAAGCTCCTGCTGCAAAGAAATTATCACCGAATTGGAATAAAAAGCAACCTTATTCAGCTGGTCCGTAAGTCTGCTAACATAATGTGGATGCGTATGTCCGATTGAGATAACGGCATGACCTCCATACAGGTCTAAATATTCATTACCATCAGCATCCCATACGCTGCTACCGCTGGCTTTTATAATTTCAATTGGGTTAAGTGGGTATACGTCGAATAATTTCATTTTTTTAAGCTAAAAGTGGAAAGTCGAAAGCTGAAAGCCCGGACTATTTCCTTATTGATTTAATTAAACCAATCAGCATTGCTTTTACCTGATTGGTTTCACTGTTTACGATACTAAATTGTTCGTCCGTCAAATAACCCAGGTCCTTTGCCAGTAAACAGCAATATTCCAGTTCGTGTGCAGAACCTAAGCTTATATCTAAAAAACCAGTAAAATCCTTATCGGTATTCTTTCCGGTTCCTTCTGCGATATTCATCGGAATAGAGTATGCAGCCCTCTTTGTGTGAGATGCAAGATGAAAAACCTCATGCTTTGGAAACTTTGGAAGTATATCATGATAAATCAATAATGTTAATTCATGCGATTTTCTCCAAACCGCCAATTTTTTAAAATCTCTCATTTTCCCCTGATTTTGGACTTTTGAAACCTAGGCAATGAAACAATTTTGAGTTCCATTTCCTGAATCAGGTTTCATAAAATTTACTTAAGTAAATTTATAGTCGCCGTCTGAGAATATCTAAATCATTTATTGTACGGTAATCTATCTAAGGCCAAAATTTTTAATGGAATGCATTTGTCTAACTCCTTTCACCCTTCAGCTTTTAGCTTTTACCTTAAAAACCTGCCCCCTTCAACCTCAACCCTTCCATCTCATCCAACCCAAACATCAAATTCATATTCTGTACCGCATGCCCGCTGGCACCTTTAAGTAAATTATCTATAATGCTGATAATAAATAGTTTACCGCCATGTTTTTCCAGGTAAACCAATGCTTTATTGGTATTCACCACCTGCTTCAGGTCAATGTTCTTCTTGCTCAGGTGCGTAAACGGATGAGAAGCATAATAGTTGGTATAGATCTTTTGTGCTTCTTCCAGGGACAGGTCGCTTTCCAGATAAATTGCAGCCAGAATACCTCTTGTAAAATTACCCCTTTGCGGTATGAAAGAGAGTTCCTTGTCAAAGCCTTTTTGTAACTGTATTAAACTTTCGCCAATCTCATTCAAATGCTGATGCTCAAATGCCTTGTAGATGGAAAGATTATTGTTCCTCCAGCTAAAATGGGTGGTGGCACCTGGACTTTGTCCTGCGCCGGTTGAGCCCGTTGTAGCATTGATATGCACCTCAGCATTCAGGTTTCCGGATGCTGCCAATGGCAGCAATCCAATCTGGATGCAGGTTGCAAAACAACCTGGATTGGCAATATTATTGGCACTTTTGATTGCTTCTCTATTCAATTCCGGCAAACCGTAAACAAATTCCCGCTTGCCATGTACTGAATTCTGACTTAGTCTGAAATCCTGAGAAAGGTCAATAACCTTAATACGTTCAACGATATGGTTGGCATCAAGGAATTTCCTTGCATCGCCATGTCCCACGCAGAGAAATAAAACATCAATATCCTGCGAAAGGCTATTCGTAAATTTAAGATCAGTATCACCAAACAAGTCGGTATGCACATCAGAAACAAACTTCCCTGCATTGCTGTTGCTATGCACAAAAACTATTTCCGCATGAGGATGATTGATCAATATTCTGAGCAATTCTCCGCCGGTATATCCGGCACCACCTGCAATTCCAATCCTGATAGCTTCCATTCCTTATTTATTATCGTTTACCCGATGCCAGATCATCGTCTGGTTACCGAAGATCTTTGAAAACCCTTTCACATCCTCGCCCGACCATGAATTATTCATTTCACCGTAGCTTCCGAATTTATTCGACATCAGGTCATGCTTAGACTCAATACCAATGATCTGGAAACGATAAGGATTTAATTTAACAAATACTTTTCCTGAAACGGTATCCTGGGTATCCGAAAGGAATGCTTCGATATTACGCATGATAGGGTCATGAAACTGTCCCTCATGCAGCCAGTTGCCATAAAATGCTGCCAGCTGATCCTTCCAGCTCAGCTGCCATTTGGTTAGGGTATGTTTCTCCAGAGTATGATGCGCTTTGATAATGATCATAGGCGCAGCCGCCTCAAAACCTACACGACCCTTGATACCGATAATGGTATCACCTACGTGGATATCACGACCGACACCATAAGGCTGAGCAATTTCCTGTAATTTCTGGATAGCCTTCACTGGTGATAAATTCTGACCATCGATACCTACCAATTCACCCTTTTCGAACGTTAATTCAATATCACACTCTTCTGTTTCGGTCACTTGTGTAGGCCATGCTTCCTCTGGTAGAGTTTGATTTGACGTAAGAGTTTCTTTACCTCCAACGGATGTTCCCCAGATTCCCTTATTGATCGAGTATCTGGCCTTTTCGGCGGTATATTCAACACCGTGTTTGTTCAGGTATTCGATCTCCGCTTCACGGCTTAATTTAAGGTCGCGAATCGGAGTGATGATCTCCACACCGGGGATCATGATATTAAAGATCATATCAAAACGTACCTGATCATTTCCAGCTCCGGTACTACCATGAGCCACATAATCAGCGCCGATCATATTCACATATTTAGCAATTGCAGTAGCCTGACTCACACGCTCAGCACTCACTGAAAGCGGATAAGTTGCATTCTTGAGCACATTGCCATAGATCAGATATTTGATACAGCTTTCGTAATAGTTCAGCGTTTCGTCAACTACTGCATGAGAAGTAACACCCAGGGCATAAGCACGCTGCTCAATCTGCTTAAGCTCTTCTTCAGAAAAACCACCGGTATTCACGATCACAGAATGTACTTCCATGTCACGATCTCTGGATAAGTAAATACAGCAAAAGGAAGTATCTAAACCTCCGCTGAAAGCTAAAACCACCTTCTTCTTCATCATTTAATTTTGTAAAAGTTTAACGAATAATGCACCTATAGTTACAACCATTTTCAATGAGTTGCGTAATTTCTCTTCTATGCGCTCAAAAAGCGTTTGCTTGCGAGCCACTTTGCTCAAATGTTCTTCAGCAGCTTTGTTTTTCAACTCTTCTGCCTCCTTCATTTTCTGCTCGATCTCTCTGGCCTTTTCTTCAGGATCCCAAAGCATGGCAGTACACATACAGTTCTTGCGATCCTTACTCATGAGGATATCATAGTTAACACAGCTCTGGCAGCCTTTCCAGAAATCTTCATCCTGGGTAAGCTCTGAATAGGTGACAGGCTCATATCCAAGCTCCGAATTGATCTTCATTACTGCTAGTCCGGTAGTTAGTCCGAAGATCTTTGCTACAGGGTATTTCTGTCTGGAGAGTTCAAAGACGGTCTTCTTGATCATTTTGGCAAGACCTCTGTTACGAAATTGCGGGTTAACGATCAGCCCTGAATTGGCAACGAAAGTTCCATGACTCCAGGTTTCGATATAGCAAAAGCCAGCCCAGGTTCCATCGAGGTGCAGGGCGATGACCGCCTTGCCTTCCAGCATTTTTTGAGTGATATAATCAGGAGTTCTTCTGGCTATGCCCGTACCCCTGGCTTTGGCAGATTCTGCCATCTCATCACATATCTGCTCTGCGTATTTAATATGGTCTTCTGTTGCCGGGATGACAACAAACTCGTTTTCTTTCATTGATTTAAAGAAAAAAATCCGGTTTTGAATCGGAAAAAAGAAACGTTTTTTCTTTCCTTTTGTGAATAATCTAATTGATTGATCTGCCGGCAGGAAGGCTCCGGTTACCTAGGGATTAATGCCAAGATTCAAGTCCGCGGCATAAAGGGTCGTCGGAAACGCAACACTAACTTCTCAGGCCTGAAATTACTACAAACAATACCCCTCATATAACCCGTTTGGGTTAATGATCCTGTATTGGCCTGGTAGTTTAAACTATTCATTGTTAATAGTATAAGTGTTATTGAAATTTTTTACAAAAAAACAAAAAAAATACTGAAATCTGCAATAGTGAGGGGATAATATTACAATTTTTTAATACTGTTTTGTCATTGCAATCCACCTCCCCCACAGTAAGCAGGCGTAGCATAGCAAGTTCCAATACTAATTGGATCCAATTTTAAGGTTGCCTAATTGCCCCTTCAATCCAGGACAATAATAGTTGACAATACACATCATGCTATTAATCAACAGTTAATATATTTAACAAAAAAGAGAGGGTTGGATTTAGGAATTTGCTTAGTTTCGTTGCTGACCCGATCCATATAATAACGCATCCATGCAGAAATACCTATTCGCCCTTTTCTTTTTTTTACTGTCTCTTGATTCCAGCGCACAAAGCAAGCGGATCGACACCATCCCTTTTACCCTTGATAAACTTCTGCTTGTATTTAAAGGCACGGTAAACGGTGTTGAAGCTGATTTCGCATTTGATACAGGCGCTGCTATCACGGTATCAAATTCTAAGTCAGATATGGCATTTTCTATTCGTGAAAAAGGAGGTAAAAAAGGGATAACAGATGCCAATCAGAATGTAACTAAATTACAGAATATCGTTTTTGATGATCTGGGAGTTGGCAGTCATCACATCACTAAAGTTAAGGGAGTCTCTGCCGATATGCCCTATCTATATTGCGCCAATCTGGTACTTTTGGGGCAGGATTTCATTAAAAAATTCAATTGGAAAATAGATTTTGATCAGAATTTGATCTTTCTCTCTGAAGCGCCTTTTGTCTCAACAGATAAAATGCAGACCTGGCCAATTTTCTATCGTGGAAACAGGCCTTATGTGAATTTTAAGTTGAACAATACTAATTACACCGACTGCCTTATTGATATGGGTTTTAATGGTGTATTTGATATCCATATCGCTAATCCCGATGGGCAACTTATACTTGCAGAGAAAAAGAAACTGAACAAGGTAAACCCTTACATCACGGCAAGTATGGGATTGCATGGACTGAATAAAGCGGCTGAGAAAAGCAATTTTCTTCTGGATAGTGTCCGATTTACTAATGTGGCTTATCATCAGGTCCTGGCCTCCATAAGTGAAGCAGCAGAAACAAAACTAGGCATCAAATTCTTCAGAAATTTTTCCAGGATCGCGATCCTGAACCATAGCGAAAGCAAATATTACCTGTTGCCCCGTGAAACTCATGAACCATATATTCCTGCATTGGATGCACGGCTGAGCATGAAAAATGGAAAATTCACTGTTTCGGATATATATACCGGCATCAATTCTTCAGCAAGCCCATTGCAGATAGGCGATGTGATCTTGTCAGTTAACGGCAAGATTCCTGCAGACTTTAAAGATGATTGTGATTTTCTGCTCTGGATGTACCAGTATAAAAACTCTGAACTGACTATCAAAAAAATAGATGGGATAGAAATTTTAATCAAAAGAGGAGACCTTCTGCTTTAATAAGTTAAATCAAAGCTGGCTTTTTTTATAATTTAATTGATTGACCTGCCGGCAGGATGGCTCCGGTTACCCAGGGGTTAATAATAGCAGGGGATTAAATATTACAATTTAATAGCATCAGGGACATAGCCCGAACCTGATAATGGCTGCCATGAAGTACCCACCAGGTTTCAAACTTTGCCGGATTAAGGGGATTGCGGGTCAAGCCCGCAATGACACCCTCAATAAAGACATAACTTCCATAATTGTCCGCCCCAGCCTGATCCTGCTTCATTCATTGCGGACATGATCCGCAATTACTGCTTGGCGAAACTGAAATTGATATAAGCGGTTTGTCCCCCGGGTAAACTAACCGGCGTTTTGAATACCGCTGTACCGCCTGAAACATCTCCAAATTGCAGTGAATAACCGGTGGTTACCTCTTTCGGCTTCTGACCATCGGCCAGTTTCTTGAACTGGAAGGTATGCACTGCGCCGGATTTATTAACCGACCAGTAAATAGGCTGTACCGCTCCGTTGGTTAAACTGATCGATCCTGTTCCGTTTCCGTTCAGGTCCCAGGTACTTCCCTGGAAATCTCCGTAAGCAGCCATATCAAATACATTCCTTACTGAATAGCCTGCCGGAAAACCATCCAGGCTGACGTTATTAACAGTCCATTTGCCCGAAACATCCGAACGGGATACCTGCTGTGTATTTACCGCTGTCTTGCTAGCTGAACAGGCAGTTAACAAAATTGCTGCAAACGCAAAAATTAGGGTACTATTAATGAGCTTTTTCATACTATTTTATATTTTAATTAATGAAAGCAGAAACCCTGCCAGAAGGGGAAAGGTTTGAAGATTTGTATCAGTTTTGAGGGTAAAGCTAGAAGGGCAATTGTAAAAATAATTATCGAAAGGGTTGAAAAGCAAAAACAATAACTGCTTCAACAGACAAAACTAATAGTGCATCTTTCAAAGTGCTAGAAAAAAATATGTTTGTGAAAATTGGAGAAACTGAAAGACTTTTAAATTGGAAACTAAAAATGAATATTGAAAATATTGATTAACGCAAAAATATCTGTTTAGGGAAAATTCCCTCAAAACTATTTGCAGACAATGAAATCATTGGAATTGTGAATATTGGGCAGGACTTATCCTTGAAGTAAATACTTTAAGTATTGATAACTGATTGTTTAACCGTTTAAGGAATATGAATAAATAGTAAGCATTTACAGGAAAGCATCAGCACTTTGTTTTTGTCCGGTAACGCAATCTGAAAATCAGTTTCCCATCATTCAGTTCAAGATATTTTTCGGTGGCATTCCAGGTGATGGAATACTTCCCGGTTAATTTATCGGCCCCATCGTGAATGGTTATCAGTTGATTCCCCTTAATAGTATATGTTCCCATCTGGCCCATAGAATTAGAATCTGAATGTAATTCCCAACGGCCATTTTTACAGAAAAGATATTCGGGAAAGATGCGCAAATATTTTGGCTGGGCTCCTTTCTCATAAATACTAAGAAGACTCCAGCTCGTTCCAATTATTTCAGGAAGATCCCCAATCATCTCCTCTGTATTTTTTGAAATGGCAGCTTCCTTCTCAATGATATTTTGGTTTGTGCTTACTTCGCTGGGGCTTATTTGGTCGTTTGCAACCCATGTGACCAAACTGCTGTTCTGGTTTTTATAGTAGATCTTATAAAATTCCAACTTTTCTTCCAGCACCGTTGAAGGATTCCAGGCACCGGCCGAAATAACATCTACCGTATCTTCCGCTTTATAATATTGTTCTTTGGTTGAGAATGCACTAAGTATAAAAAGAAAAGCAAAAATCACAGGCATTCGGATGGCTTTAAAAATTGTTTTCATATGATTTTATTGTTTAGTTATTCTATTATACTTTTTCTCATATGTAATGTAAGCTTTAATTAGTATAAAATCAATTTGATGGACAGGTCAAAGCGTGATCTCTACTCCTATGTTGGTATTTTCACCAACATATTTTCTAAATTGCTTGTATATACCTGATTATCTTGTTGCTATGAACTATATCAAACCCAGGAAATAGATCTTAAAATATCAAGGAAATACCATGAATGAAAAAACAAAACCTGAAGCATCACTAAGGAGAACATTAGGACTTTTCGCGAGCACATTAATGGTAGTCGGGATAGTAATTGGGAGCGGGGTATTTAAGAAGATCGTACCCATGTCGCAAACTGGATTGGATGAAAGTTCGATCTTAATGGCCTGGGCTTTGGCGGGTGTGATCAGCTTGTTTGGTGCATTCACCGTGAGTGCTTTAGCTTCACTGACCGAAGAATCCGGAGGCTTTTATGAATATTTCAGGTTATCATTTGGTAATTTTCTTGCTTTTGTTTCAGGATGGGCCGATTTTATTATTATTAGTCCCGCTGCCATTGCTGCACTCGCCTTTCTCTTCGGAGAAATTATAAATTCCTTTTTCCTATTAGCAAATCCCTTAGATGCCTGGAAAGACTTTTCTATTTTAGGTTTTATTTTCCCCTTCGCCAATTCAGGAGTGAAGCTGGCCGGAATTGCGGCCATTATGGTTCTTACAGGGATCAATTCTTTAGGATCCCGTGAAAGCGGGGTGTTCAACTCCATCATAACAAGCGCAAAAATTGGAGGGATTCTTGTGCTTATCGTTGTGGGCATTAGTTATACAGGTCCCGAAGTGCTGAATGAAAGCAGTCTGATCGATACCGTTCAGGAACCATCCGGGATGTTATTTTTCAGTGCATTCTTTGCGGCCATGTTAAGTGCATTCTGGGCATATAATGGGTGGGAAACAGCCACCAATATCTCAGGCGAGATCATTAATCCCAAACGTAATCTACCCCTGGCGCTGATGATCGGCTTATCACTGGTTGCCTTGATGTATACCTTACTTAATTATTCTTACATGAATGTGCTCTCTCTTGATCAGCTCAGAGCTGTTGACGAGAATCAGATCGGAGCATTAGTTGTAGCTGAAACCTTACTCGGAACCTATGGGAAGGTAATGCTTGTGATCCTGCTTGTCATCTGTGTTTTCGGTGCACTGAATAGTAATGTTGTCACCGCCCCGCGAAAATTCTATCGCATGGCCCAGGAAGGTTTTCTTTTCAGTCATTTGCAAAAGGTGCATCCAAAATTCAGGACACCACATATATCCCTGATCTACATGATGATCTTTAGTATTGTATTGCTCATTTCGGGTTCATTTGAGATCCTCACCAACATGGTGATTTTTCTGAACTTCATTTTTTACGGACTGCTGGCATTTGCAGTACTTAAACTAAAAAGAAACGGAACAATCAAAACAAGAGTTGTCGGGTATCCCTTTATTCCCCTCGCTTTGTTATTTTTTTCTATTGTGCTAAGCATCAATACAATATGGGTCCAGCCCGAACAGTCCTTAGTAGGATTGTTGTTTATTTTCAGCGGTGTTCCGGTTTATTATTATTTCAAAAAACAAAAAACTGCTTAAAAATATTTTGCGAAACCGAATAGTTGCGTATATTTGCAACCGATTGATTTCATAAAATAGTTTAATAAATGAGAAGAGATGTTTTTCAGGCTATTGCCGACCCTACCAGAAGGGCTATTATCGGACTTATTGCCCTGCAGGCAATGACACCCAATGCACTTGCAGAACACTTTGACACCAGCCGGCAAGCTATTTCCAAACATTTACGGATTCTGAATGAGTGCCAGCTTGTAAAACAGGAAGTACAGGGCAGAGAAATTTACTATCAACTTGAAATCAGCAAAATGAAAGAAATTGATGAATGGCTTGAAAAGTTCAGAAAGATCTGGGAAAACCGTTTCATCGAACTTGATAATGTATTGTTAACATTAAAAAATAGAGAAAATGAACAATAATCTATTATTCAATTTTTCCATAAATAAGGAAAACAAAACCGTTGAAATTAAGAGAGAATTTGCAGCGAACATTGGATTAGTCTGGGATTGCTGGACAAAACCCGAACTACTCGACCTGTGGTGGGCGCCTAAACCTTATAAGACAAAAACGAAATCGATGGACTTCAGGGAAGGCGGTTCCTGGTTTTATTCGATGATAGGGCCTGAAGGTACAGTACACTGGTGCAGGGCTGATTATAAAAATATAGATATCCTGAAAAGTTTTTCGGGATTAGACGCTTTTTGCGATGAGGACGGGAATATCAATATAGAATTCCCGCGTTCTCTCTGGACGAGTTCATTCAGCGAAAATGCGGATAAGACCACCGTAGATATTGTAGTAGAATATAAGGAGCTTACTGATCTGGAAAAGATCATCCAGTTAGGATTCAAAGAAGGCTTCACTGCGGCATTGAGTAATCTTGATCAATATCTTGAAACACAGTTCAAACTCAGGAACGAGTTACGTACCAACAACAAAGAAAGAGTCTGTACTTACCTGAACTTTGCCGGAAATACAGAAGAAGCATTCTTATTTTACAAATCAGTATTTAAAACAGAATTTAGCGGAAATGGTATCCAGCGATTTGGGGATTTGCCAGCCGATGCAGATCATCCGCCTATAGCTGATGCTGTAAAAAACATGGTGATTCACATTGAATTACCAATAACAGGCAATCATATCCTTATGGGGACTGATGCTCCAAAAGAAATGGGATTTACCGTAATTCAGGGGAATAATATGCATATATCATTAGAGCCAGAAACGAAGGAAGAAACGAAGCGGATTTTCGAAGAACTATCAGCTGGTGGAAATATTACTATGCCATTGCAGGACATGTTCTGGGGAGCTTACTTTGGAAGTTTCTCAGATAGATATGGCATCAATTGGATGGTAAACTATAACACCAAAAACGGCTAATTCAACGTGAATCAATTATTTCATAGGAAGATAATCCCTATGAAATAATTAAGGATTTCAGTATCCAAATTATTTTTGGATCTTACTTATAAGAAATATAAAAGAATTAGATTCTAAATTTAGCTATTCAGTATCACTGCAACTATTTGATTAAAAATAGATTATAAATTCTCAATTAAAGCAGGTAAAGACAAAACGGAATGGTATTCTAAGATTCGGGTCATTTTGTACATCTTAACTACAATTATGGTTTTAAAAAAATTACAAAGACTGAAGAAAAATAAACCCGCAAAAATATTGGTCAACCCATAATTATACTCCGGATTATCTTTATTTTTCCAAAACATAAAACCTAAAACCAACGCTGCATGAAACGCTTACTCATCCTGCTTCTTGTACTTATATTTCTGGCAACCGCACTTTTCGCACAAAAACCAGTACAAAAAACTATCAAACCACTTAATGAGGCTGAGTTACCCCGGGGAACCGGGACCATAGCCATAGTCGATGTTAATCTGATTGACGGGAATGGTGGAAAAGCGATTCCAAATGCTTCAGTGCTGGTTAAAGGGGATAAAATTATTGCAGCAGGACCATCAAAAAGTATTCAGATCCCTGAGGGAGCTAAAATCATTCAGGGAAAAGGCATGTCACTTTTACCTGGCCTTATAGATTCACATTTCCACATCGATGGTGCAGAAGACCTTCCCTCAATATTTCTGCAAAATGGCATTACTTCAATTCGTGATCCCGGACTATGGATCGAAGTGTATGATCAGGTACGAAAATCCGGCAAGTACAATCCAAGACTTTTTTTAAGCGGTCCGCATCTGGATGGTTCGCCACCTGCATACCCTAATGATGCCTATGTTGTTCGTGATGAAGCAGAAGCAGTCAGACAAGTGAACGAAGTTGCGGATCAGGGCTCTACAGTTATTAAGATCTATTTCAGAACGCCACCAGGAATGATAAAAGCGATCACCGATGCGGCGCATAAACGCGGGATTCCGGTTACCGGACATTTGGAAATTACTGAAGCGAAACATGCCATTGAAGCTGGCCTGGATGGAATTGAACACATTACTTCATTCGGATTGTCACTCACACCAAAACGCGAGGCCGAAAAATATCGTCAGGGTATGCTTGCCGATAATAATTACCGGAAACAAGGCCGCTATGAATCCTGGGCAGCAATTGATTTAAACTCTCCGGCGGCAGACAGCCTAACCCGCTTTCTCGTCAGAAAAGGCACATTTGTAAGTCCGACCCTGGCAGTTTTTGAATACCAGTCCGGACCGGGCACCATTGACAGCATCAAGCTGAAAGGATTCGATAAGATGATGAAACTAACGGCAAAACTTCAAAAAGAGGGGGTAAATATTGTAGTTGGTTCACATTCAATGGTCCCATATGCCGAAAAAGGTTGGGCTTATCAGCGGGAGATGGAGCTTTTTGTGGAAAGCGGAATATCAAACGCAGCGGTCATTCATGCCGCCACCATGGAAAATGCACGTTTCTTCAGGATTGATAATTACTTAGGTAGCATCGAAAAAGGAAAGCTCGCTGATCTGATCCTGGTGAAAGGAAATCCACTGGAAGATATCAAAGTGATGAGAAATATTGAGAAAGTGATGATAAACGGTGTATTTGTCCGATAAATCCATGTCGTCTGTTTTGAAAAAATCATTCAAAAACCGTAAATAAAGTATAGGAAAGCCTGAATCCAGATGAAGATGAAACCAGGTCAAATGAAAATAATATTATTGATCGTTTTTATTCTTCAGTCGGCCAGCATATTTGCCCAGAATGACTCGCTGAAAAATCTGACATTTAGTGCCTATGCTGAATTATACTACAGCTATGATTTTGCGAAACCTGCAAATCATGAAAAACCGAATTTTATTTATAATCACAAAAGGCATAATGAGATTAATGCAAACCTCATTCTGTTTAAAACAAATTATTCGGCCACAAATATCAGGGCAAATCTGGGTTTAATGGCAGGTAATTATTCAAGATACAATCTTAGTGCAGAGCCAGCCTGGGCCCGACATCTGTATGAAGCCAATATTGGGGTTAAATTATCAAAGGAAAATAACTTATGGTTAGATGCAGGCATCCTGCCTTCCCATATTGGATTTGAAAGTGCAATCAGTGCCGACTGCTGGACTCTAACCAGAAGTATTCTGGCTGAAAATTCTCCCTATTACGAAACAGGGATCAAACTAAGCTATTCAACAAAAAAAGGAAATCTCAATCTGGCATTTTTGGTTTTAAACGGATGGCAAAGAGTTAAGAAACTTAATTTAGTTCAAAAGCCTTCATTTGGTATCCAGGTAAACTATAAGCCTTCCGAAAAATTACTTCTGAACTATAGCAACTTCACGGGTACAGACATTCAAAATAATTATAGTGCAATAAGAACATTTCATAATCTATATATGCAATTTGATATGAGCAAAAAACTTGGCATGATTGCCGGTTTTGATATAGGCAACGACAAATACAACAGCAGCGATTACGGAATCTGGTATTCGCCGGTATTGATTATGAGATATTCGGCCAGTAAGCAGATTAAACTGGCCATACGGGGAGAATATTACAACGATAAGAACCGCATCATCATTGCAACAAATACTCTTTATGGGCTAAGAGTATCAGGCATTTCGGGCAATTTCGACTATCAAATAAGCAAAAAACTTCAATTCAGGATCGAAGGCAAGGTCTACCATGCAGGAGAAAGGGAGTTCAGTAACAATTCTAGCAAGAACTATTCACTTACTTCGAATATAGTACTTAAATTCTGATGCAGAATAAATAGCAAGACAGTATGCAGAAAATATGATTGAAATAGTTTTAACTAAAACCTATACTGTATTTATATTTTGACCTATAAAATATTTTAATTATTTTATAAACAGCTGATTATCAATAATTTTATTATTACCTTCTATAATATTTTAATTAACCTAAACGAAATATTATGAAAATCAAAACACAATTAACCGCATTTTTTGCAATTTCGGCCTTCCTTTTTGCATCCTGCACGAACACTACAAAAGCTCCGGAAACTGCATTAAATCTGGATTCAGTTAAAGTTGAAATTCAGAAATTAGAAGATGGCTACGCAGCTGGAGAAAAAGCCAAAGATGCGGATGCAATCGCCGCCTATTACAGCGATGACGCAATAAATTATAGTTCTAATGAAGAACCAACTGTAGGTAAAGCAGCAATCAAGGAAAAAATCGCTTCGCGTATTGCTAATGACACTTCAGGCGATGTTTATTCGTACTCCATAGTTGATGTTTTTGCAGAAGGAATGCAGGCAGTTGAAGTTGGGACCTGGACAAAAACAGATACAGCCGGTAAAGAAGTAGATAAGGGACATTTTATGTCAGTTTTCGAAAAGCGTGATGGTAAATATATATGTATTCGTGATATGAGCGTAAGCTCCATGCCGGCAAAACCAGCTATGTAATTGAGATAATGCTTTGGAAGTTTCAGTGCCTTCCAACATTAAGAAATTTAGATGGAGTCTTTAGCGCCGGCTCCATCTTTTTTGCGGGTCAAAATTTATCTCTGCTGGCATCCTATTGAATTCTTAATAAATGACTATGAGTATGGCAATAACCATGGATGCTAAAGATTCAACAATTAAGGGATTAGCTGCGTAACAAATGCAAACCTTTGTTCATCATAACAAAAATAATTCCCATGAAATTGAAAGTTATATTCCACACTATATTATTAGCAGTTTTAATGACGATGTCTGTCGCTGCACAGGAAAAGAAAGTTGCTGTCACATCTCAGGAATTATATAAAGAAATTGAACGTGCCGATAGTATTATGTTCAATGCCTTCAATAAGCAGGATATGGTTACATTCAAGGCAATGTTCACTGAGGATCTGGAATGGTTTCAGGATAACGGCGGACTTATATCCTACAAAACTGTATTTGAAAATTTCGGGAATACCTTCCGGAATGAAAATAAGCTCAGCAGGGAATTAGTAAAAGGAAGCCTGGAAGTCCATCCAATAAAAGGCTATGGTGCAATTCAGATCGGGTCACATCAATTTCGTCATTTTGAAAACGGCAAAGAGGAGGTCGGAACCTTCAAATTTCTGATGATCTGGCAGAAAAAAGACGGACTATGGAAGATCTCCAGAGTAGTGAGCTACGACCATTGATTTACATGACATTTTAATAAATCATCAGCAGGTAAATTATTCATATACTATATATACCTTCACTCTGCTTTAAATTAATTCCAAAAAGGAATCAATCCTGACGAAAAAATATAGACTAATTTATTCTGGCTCAGAAGGGCATAAACCTGAAAGCCAATAGACCTGAGAACATCAAATACAATAACATGGAAAATTTAGTAATTATTGCCCAGCTCTTGCTTGCTTTATCTGTAGCCTATGTCTGGATCTTCAGATTCGATAACATTGTTCTGGAATTTAAGCAATATGGTCTGCCAGATCTGATCAGAAACATCGTTGGTGCTTCTAAAATAGCACTGGCTACCTTATTAATTGCTGGAATCTGGTATCCGGACCTGGTGCTTTATTCTGCACTTTTAATGGCATTTTTAATGATTTGTGCACAGCTTGCACATTTCAAAATTAAAAATCCAATTTCGAAACATATCCCCTCATTTATCCTTCTCATAATCTCTCTATTTATTGCCGGATTTCATGCTGAGATCATCACTTAATGAATGTGATAGATCTAATCCTTACCTGGTTTTCAGCACTCTCTTTTCTATTCTATGGTTTAAGCTTTTACACTTCCGGTCATATGAAGGATGAATTCAAACGCTATGGACTGGAGAAATTTGCTTTACTAACGAGTATTTTACAGATGCTGGGAGGAATTGGACTAATTGTCGGACTTCTGGTTCATCCAATTCTATTAATTTCATCTGCAGGATTATCAATCTTAATGTTATTTGGCTTTAGTGTCAGGCTGAAGATCAAAGATGGCTTCTGGCAATCGTTACCGGCTCTATCCTATTTCATGTTAAACAGTTACCTGTTCTATTCAGGGCTGTAATCAGAATAATTTTCAGCTACAAGGGATCTTCAGCGCTGGGTAGAAATAAAACATATAAAAAGGATATATTTATTAATCAGGTGTATTAATATGAACAATCCATACCATGTTTAAAACAGCATTTCTCCTTAGCCTGACATTGCTATTTGCACAAATCATAATGGGTTTTATGAACTTACCAGGCCGAAACCTATTAATTATAGTCATACTTCCATTAACCCTGACATACATCATTATGGCTCTTAAGGAAATATACCATTCAAACAGAATAAATATGTTCGAGAAGATCATGTGGACAATAAGTTTAATTGTATTGAACTACATAGCAGGACTTATGTATCTCTTATTTGCCAGGAAGAGGATTTTGAGGGAGTATAAAATCCTCTTTAATGGCACAAAAACTTTCGCATGATCGTGATTTTTCTTTTTTATGTTGTTTGTCTCCGGTGAGTAATTTTCACAGAACTGATTCCTCAAATGATATTAACTTTTCAATTAGCTAATCATTTAGCTTAAATTAGTAAAAACCTAAAACCAGCAATCATGTTTTTAATTATCATTGGAATTTTCGCCATTATTGCCAGTTTTTTTATGGCCTCACAGGACGGCCCTGCAGCAAGATTCAGCACTATAACCCGTATTGGAGCAATCATATTAGTAATAATCGGCGCATCTTTTTCGATGTTTAAAGTGGTCGAATCAGGTGAAGTTGGAGTTAAAACACTTTTCGGAAAAGTTAATAGTGATGTCTTGTATAGTGGTTTGAATATTGTAAACCCTATGATGAAGGTTACCACCTTTGACGTTAAGACTCAAAATTATACCATGTCGGGTGTGAATGATTCAGAAGGATCTGCTGCTGATGATGCTATCAGGGTTCTTTCTGCTGACGGACTGGAAGTGATCATCGATCTTTCCGTGTTATTTAAAGTCAATCCTTCTTCTGCACCTGAAATTCTCCGCACAATCGGAACAGACTATCTGGATAAAATCGTTAGACCAATTGCACGTACCGCCATCAGAGATAATGCGGTTTCTTATGATGCTGTTGCACTTTATTCAAGCAAACGAGATGAATTTCAGAATAAAATATTTAATACGATAAATAAAAGCTTTTCAAAACGCGGACTTGAACTTGAGCAGCTGCTGGTCAGAAATATTACTTTACCCGCATCGGTAAAAACGACGATTGAGTCAAAAATCAATGCAGAGCAGGATGCCCAGAAAATGACCTTTGTGCTCCAAAAAGAAAGACAGGAAGCAGAACGAAAAAGAGTTGAAGCTCAGGGTATCGCAGATTACCAACGGATCTTGTCTACAGGTTTAAGCGATAAACAGCTCCAATATGAAACGATTAAGGCTCAGAAGGAAATTGCACTTTCGCCAAACACTAAGGTAATCATCATGGGAAGCGGTAAAAATGCACCAATCATATTAGGAGGAAATTAATTTAAGTGCTTCTGAGTTGGCAGATTTGAAATTGACCTTGTCAAACATCGATTTTCAAAATAAAAATTGTTTTATGAAAGTGAAATACAGCATTTTAACCATACTCTTTTTAATATCTGTTATTAGTTCAATAGTGCAAGCTCAGGTGCCGGCAATCATCAGACTTAGTTCAGCAACAGATGACCGTCAGTTTGTATTAAGCAAAGAAAAAGGCAAATTCGTTGCCCTCCATTTCCTGCTTAAAACAGAATGTCCATATTGTATTCGCCATACTCAGGACTATTTCAGCAAAGCAAAAACTCTTAAAAATGTAGTACAGGTATTTATTAAGCCTGACAGTGAGCTGGAGATCAGATCCTGGTCGGGAAAGCTGGCCTCTGAAGACCTGAAAAACTTTCCAATCTACCGTGATCCGGATGCCCAGCTGGCTAAACAGCTGAACATTCCTGATGGCTATAAATTTCATAATCAGCTGGTACATTATCCGGCAACCATCCTTTTCGGGCCAAATGGCAAAGAAGTTTATCGTTATGTAGGAAAGAATAACAGTGACCGCTTATCATTTGAGCAATTAGCTGCCAGGGTAAATGACTTAAGTAAAAAATAAATGATTGTCCTGAAATGTAAATCATTCAATAAGTAAAATTTATCTGGCGGATCAGGTTTAATATATTTGTCCCGCTGGAATAATAAAGCCATCAACCATAAAATTTGTCTCCAACAACAGATTCTCAGGATCCATTCTTCACACCATTTAGCAGTTCAACAGAAGTGCCTGAGCGGTTTAGTTTCCTGAAGGATAATAAACCTCATCCCCTATGCCTCCTAGCTGCAAAGCAATTACAGGCATATCTTAGCAATCAGAAAGATTGGGAACATAATTTTGGCCTAAGTCCGGGACAGGAAGGAAGTATAATTGGCAAGATGTTCGGTGTTTTAGCTGTTCAAAATTCAAAAAATGAACTGGGATACCTTGCCGCATTTTCTGGTAAACTGGCAGGAGGAAATCATCATTCCAAATTTGTACCGCCGGTTTATGACAGTCTTCATCAGGATAGCTTCCTTAACGATGGAATGGCGGAGCTAAACCGCATGAATAAAGAGATCAAAGAAGCTGAAGTATTGATGGAAGAAGATCAAAAAGAAAAGATCAGCCTTCTTAAAAAAAACAGAAAAATCCATTCTAATACCCTGCAAAATGAACTCTTCAATCACTATAATTTTCTGAATCAAAGAGGAGAAATAAAGAGCCTGAATGAAATTTTTAAGGCTGCATCTTATAAAAATCCACCTGCAGGGGCAGGCGAATGTGCAGGGCCAAAACTTTTGCAGTATGCTTTTCAGCATCAAATGAAACCACTGGCCATTGCAGAATTCTGGTGGGGAAAATCGCCAAAGTCAGCTCAATGGAAGCATACAAATTATTATCCCTGCTGTAAAGAAAAATGTCAGCCAATTCTGGCACATATGCTGGATGGAATAGATTGCAATAAATAATATAAATGCCTAATTTGAGTTAAATGGAGGATCTACTCAGACAAAATATTCAGCGAACTATCGGAAAACTGGTAAAGGATGAGGAATTTGAGCTCTTCAGCAGCTATTTATTTACCCGTACTTTTGATAAAAAATCATTTCTGGCAGAAGAAGGAGAACACTGTAAATACGTCTACTTTATTCTGAAAGGATCAGCCTATAGCTATTTTGTCAACGAACATGGTGAAAAGCATGCCATGCAGTTTGCACTGGAGGGATATTGGATTACTGACCATTTCAGTTTTTTCTCAGGAAAACCAGGCATTTATTCAATAGAAACCCTGGAACCAAGCAAAATTTTAGTGCTGAACAGAGAAAATTTTGAGAATATCTGCAATAGCAATCATCATTTTGAGCATTTTTTCAGAATTCTGATCCAGAATGCCTTCATTTCACAGCAGTATCGTCTCGCAAAAACAAATAGTGAAGATGCAGAGCATCGTTACCATGAATTTTCTAAACTTCACCCTGATTTTATCCAGCGCATCCCACAATACCTAATTGCCTCCTATCTGGGAATAAAACCCCAGTCGCTGAGCCGGATCCGCAATGAAAAGGGGCATTCTAAATAAAAACAAGCCATTTCATTTATTAACCTATGTGAACAATAAGCCTTTGAGTTTGTTCGACCTTTGTATTGTCAAAACAACTAAAAAAGTTTCACAACAATAAAATAAGAAAATGGAAAACCAAACATCCTGGGTTTTAGACCCTACGCATAGTGAGATCGTGTTCAAGGTAAAGCACCTTATGATCACCAATGTTAAAGGTGAATTCAGAAATTTTAATGCAAGCATCACCTCCGTTGGAACAGACTTTAGTAAAGCTAAAGTTAAGGCAAACATTGATGCTTCATCGATCTTTACCAATAATACCGACCGTGATGCACATTTACAAAGTGCCGATTTTTTTGATGCAGCAACCTATAAAGAACTAAGCTTTGAGGGTACATCTTTTACAAAACTTGATGAGGATAACTACCAGTTAAAAGGAATGCTAACAATCAAAGATGTTTCTAAGGAGGTTTCCTTCGATGTTGAATTCGGCGGATTGATGAAAGATCCTTATGGAAATGAAAAAGCAGGTTTTTCGCTCAGCGGGAAGATCAACAGAAAAGACTGGGGATTGAACTGGAATGCAGCACTTGAGGCCGGTGGAGTAATGGTCAGCGAGGAGGTTAGGATCAACGCTGAAGTACAGTTTGTAAAACAAGCATAATTTTAAACCTTCATCCGATAAATAATTTGAACAAACGTCCTTTTATTCATTGAATGAACAAAATATAACGATCATGAAAAAATTAGAGAATAAGATCATTGTAATTACCGGTGCCGGTATGGGACTGGGATTAGCTACTGCTATTGAGGCTGCAAAGGAAGGCGCAAAACTTAGTCTGATAGACTATAATGCCAAAGCTTTGGAAGATGCAAAAACAAGCATACTAAAAGCTTACCCTGAAGCAAAAGTTCTAACACTTGTTGCTGATGTTTCAAAAGAAGAGGCAGTAAAGGCCTATGTTGATGAAACCGTAAAAACCTATGGACGAATTGATGGATTTTATAATAATGCCGGAATTGAAGGCAAACAGGCGCTCTTAGCCGATTATGATTTAGATGTATTCAAAAAAGTGATAGACATTAACCTGATGGGAGTTTATTACGGTATGCGCTACATTATTCCGGTCATGCAAAAACAGAACTATGGTCGCATAGTAAATGTGGCATCTGTTGGTGGAATACGTGGTGTTATGAATCAAACTCCCTATGTTGCAACCAAACATGCTGTTAGCGGAATTACCAAAAATGCAGCTTTGGAATACAGCAGATATGGTATCTTAACAAATGCCATTGCCCCGGGAGCGATCCTTACCCCAATGGTTGCCGAAGCTTTCAGAGAGATCAATCCAGCTGATCCGAAAAAAGCAGAAACCGAATATGCACAGTTTAACCCAACAAAACGCCTGGGATTGCCTGAAGAGGTTGGCAAACTTGTTGTATTTTTAATGAGCGAGGATTGTTCTTATGTAAGCGGACAAACAATAGCCATTGATGGCGGGCAGTCAAACAGTTACGGTTTTGTTTAATTTTACAATACAAGAACAATGAAAACAGTACTTCATAAGGCCGATACCCGTGGTGATGCAAATCACGGCTGGCTGCATAGTAAACATAGCTTCAGCTTTGCCGGATATTATAATCCGGAACGAATGAACTTTGGTGCTCTGAGAGTGTTAAATGACGATAGTGTAGATGCAGGAATGGGATTCGGAGCCCACCCTCACGACAACATGGAAATTATTTCTATTCCATTGGAGGGTGATCTGGAACATAAAGACAGCATGGGCAATAAAACTGTGATCAAAAAGGGTGATATACAGGTAATGAGTGCCGGAACAGGTATTACGCATAGCGAGTACAACAAAAACGCTGATAAAGGTGTAAAATTCTTACAGATCTGGGTACTTCCAAACAAAAGAAATGTACAACCCCGCTACGATCAGATCACTTTAAATCCGGAAGACCGACACAACAAACTCCAGCAGATCCTGAGTCCTGATCCCAAAGATCCGGGAGTTTGGATCCAGCAGAATGCCTGGTTTCACTTAGGTAAACTGGACAAAGGGTTCAATACTGATTACGCAATAAATGGTACAGGAAATGGCGTTTATGCTTTCATTCTTAGCGGGGATGTAAACATCAATGACCAAAAACTGAATACCCGAGATGGTTTTGGCATCTGGGATATTGATAAATTTACGATCAGTGCTAACTCAGATGCAGAGATACTATTGATGGAAGTACCAATGGCCTGAAAAAATAAATAAGATCTGTTTATGTCAACAATTGAAATGATTATCGAGGAACGGGCAGCCAGCATAGGAAACTTCCTGGTTGGCCGTTTACTTCCATTCCGCGAGAAAAGAATGGTCGGTCCCTTTATCTTCATCGACCATATGGGACCGATAAAAATGTCTGAACGCGAAAATTTCGATGTTTTACCTCATCCACATATCGGACTTTCCACTCTCACATTTCTATTTGAGGGAAGCATCATGCACAGGGATAGCCTCGGGAACGAAGTCGAGATCATGCCGGGAGCAGTAAACTGGATGACAGCGGGAAAAGGAATAGTTCATTCTGAACGTACACCAGAATACCTGCGTCATTCTGAAAAACATATGCATGGACTGCAAATATGGGTTGCCTTACCTAAAGAACTCGAGCAGATGGAGCCTGAATTCTTTCATATTGACAGTACACAGATCCCCTCCTGGACTGAGGGAGATATTGATTTTAAGCTTATAGCAGGAGAGGCATTTGGCAGAAGGTCTGCAGTTCCGGTTTTTAGTAAATTGTATATGCTTGAAATTAAGAGCAGTAAACGACAAACCATTACGATCGGACATGAACTATATGGAGAAGCGGGATTGTATATTCTTGAAGGAAGCATTGAAAGCGATGGAAATACCTACCAGCCTAAACAGCTTTTAGTTGCGAAGGACAGTTCAATTTGCGAATTCGTTATGGAAGCAAACACTGTCATTTATATCTTTGGTGGAGAGGTTTTCCCTGAAGAACGTTTTATCGACTGGAATTTTGTAAGCAGCAGTAAAGAAACACTTGCGGAAGCACGCGAAAAATGGATCGCACAAAAATTCCCGAAAATAAAGGGAGAAGAAAATGAATTTGTTCCCTACCCATCAAGAATCAAAAAATAAATTATATGGCTTCAGTTAGATCTCATATCGGCAAGGAATTATACAAAGTTAAGATCTGGTCGCCGGGAGGAAATATAATCATAGCTGATGAACCTGTTTCATCAGGTGGTCAGAATGCAGGATTTTCACCATTAGAACTGATTGGTGCCGCACTGGCTGCTTGCACATCTGCAACCCTGCGTATGTATGCCGATAGGAAAGCCTGGGAACTGCAGGAAGTAAATCTGGAAATTGAGGTAAAACAGAGTGAAGCCCGAAGCCAAACTGATATCTCAAGAAAAATTGAACTGATCGGCAACTTAAGTGAAGAGCAAAGGGCAAGACTGATCGCAATTGCCAATGCATGCCCTGTCCATAAGTTATTGAGCAACCCCATAGAGATCCTGACACAGGAGGTGAATAATAAAGTTTAAAGAATACTCTACTAATTTATGACACCTTTGATTGAGTTGCTCGTAGTTAAAGACTCAAGTCCATCGCTATGGGCTATTTTGTTAAATAGCCTGTATTTTACTTTAATGATAGGCATCAGCAAAATAAAACATTCAAATTAAAACCAGCGGTCCTCATCCACTACTGTTATAAAAAACTCTTTTCCTGTGAATTCTTAAAAATATTTCTACTTTTAGATAGTGTAATATTTCAATTACAATTAAACCTTTTGATTTTAACTAAAATGGAAATTTTACAGATTAGAGTTTTTATAAGGTGAATTCAGAAAAAATCAAAAGGATCATTACGATTTTATTAGATAAGAGATTTGTTATGTCTCTGTTCATTGCTATTGCCCTGGTCACGGGCATCAAGCAATACACACGCGGTCACTATAACAACTATAAGATTTTTAAATATACCTTTCTGCATAGCCTGGAAGAAAAGTCGCTCTATGAAGAATACCCCCTTGAATATGGCGATTCAAATCATTACGGTCCCGTTTTCGCTCTGATCATTGCTCCCTTCGCGTTATTACCTGATGCCCTTGGAACTTCACTCTGGAATATTGCCAATGCGCTCATTCTGTGCCTGGGCTTTTACAGTCTGCCCTTACCCATAAGAACAAGGTCCATCATAGCCCTGGTCTGTGCCCATGAAGCTCTGGTAGCCTTATTAAGCTTCCAGTTCAATGTTGGATTGACTGGCCTGATTATGCTTAGCTTCTCCTATCTGATCAGTCAGAAAGAAGCAAAATCGGCCTTTGTCATCGCCTTAGGGACCCTTATAAAACTGTATGGAATAGTAGGACTGGCATTTTTCTTTTTCAGCAGGAATAAGTGGAGGTTCATTTTCTCAGGCATAGCCTCCATTGCTGTTCTATTGATCCTGCCAGCCATGCTGTCATCAACTGATTATGTGATCAGATCTTATGCCGACTGGTACAGTTCGCTTACTGAAAAAAATATGCATAATGCCTCTTTAACATCCATGCAGGACATCTCATTGATGGGAATCGTACGACGGGTGATGCAGGATGCAAGCATTCCAAATCTTCCTTTCCTCGCCGGAGGATTACTTTTATTCCTTCTGCCATATACAAGAATAGACCAGTTCAAGCATACACCTTTCCGACTGATGCTCTTATCCTCCGTTTTAATATTTACAGTGATCTTTAGTTCCGGCTCTGAGTCGCCAACCTATATCATAGCCTTTGCGGGTGTTGCGATCTGGTTCATGATCCAGCCTTCACCTAAAAATAAAGGAATCATCTTTTTATTCGTTTTCGCATTTATTTTAACCAGTATGTCTCCTTCAGACCTATTCCCAAAGTTCATTCGCGATCAGTATATCAAACCATATTCACTCAAAGCGCTTCCTTGTGTGTTGATCTGGTTCACAATAATTTATCAAATGTTAAAATTGGATTTCAAGAATTACAAAAACTATGGTATCGAATAAGTTAGTCTCTATAGTAATACCCGCATTCAATGAATCAGAAAACATTGTAAGAATATGTTCGGAGATAGAAAAAGTTTTCAGTAATCTCCATTACTCCTATGAAATTATCCTTGTAGCCGATGGTTGCACAGATACTACCATGGAAACAATTGATAAACTTATTCCCCAAAGTGACAACATTTTTTTTATTGAATTTTCCAGAAATTTCGGTCATCAGCTTGCCTTGAAGGCTGGTCTTGATAATGCGAAAGGCGATTGTGTGATCAGTATGGACTGCGACCTTCAGCATCCACCGGAACTCTTACCAGAATTATTGGCAAAATGGGAAAAAGGCTTTGAAGTGGTTTATACCATTCGTTTAGAGGACAAAAAACTTCCAATGGCGAAGCGAATATCATCAAAACTCTTCTATAAGACATTAAACAGCCTGTCTGACGTGGAGCTGGAAACAGGATCTGCAGATTTCAGATTACTCGATAGAAAAGTAGTTTCTGTGATCCGGAATTTTCATGAGAATGAACCCTTTCTGAGAGGCCTCTTTAAATGGATAGGTTTTAAGCAAACCTCTGTAGAATATGCTCCATGTGCCCGCCACTGCGGAAAAAGTAAATACAGCATAAAAAAAATGATAAAATTTGCACTTCAGGGAGTAACCTCCTTTTCTGTCAAACCCTTATATGCAGCTATCTATCTTGGTTTTACACTCTCCTTCCTGTCTCTTCTCTATATCCCCTATGTGATACATGCTTTTCATACCGGGAAGGAGGTTTCAGGTTGGGCATCTATAATCATGACAATTGTATTCTTTGGCGGATTGAAACTGATCATTTTAGGGATCATCGGAATCTATATCGGTAAGATGTTCATGCAGGTAAAGAACAGGCCAAATTATATCATTCGTTCCACTAATATTAAAGAACAGCTGTCTTGATTCTTCTTAGTTTTGATATAGAGGAGTTTGATATGCCTCTGGAATATGGAAAAGAAATATCATTTCAGGACCAGATGGAGATATCCATAAGAGGAACCAACCATATTCTAGATATTCTGGAAAAACATGAGGTAAAAGCTACCTTTTTCAGTACGGTAATCTTTGCACAAAATGCTCCTGATGTGATCAAACGATTAATCAAAAGCGGACATGAGCTGGCTTCGCATGGTTATTTCCATTCAGCATTTGAGCCGGCACATCTTGCAACATCCAGAAAAGCCCTTCAGGAGATTTCATCGCAGGAAATAAGCGGATTTAGAATGCCCAGAATGAAGCCTGTTGATGAAAATGAAGTCAGAAAAGCCGGCTATCTGTATAATTCTTCCATCAACCCGACCTGGCTGCCCGGACGGTATAATAATTTAGGCCGGCCAAGAACACGTTTTAAAGAGGCTGGCATATGGCAAATCCCGGCCTCTGTTAGTCCTGTATTGCGCTTCCCCCTGTTCTGGCTATCTTTTCATAATCTGCCACTCCGAATTTATACATGGCTCGCCAAAAGAACCTATAAAAAGGATGGCTACCTGAACATCTATTTCCACCCCTGGGAATTCACCGATCTGAAAGATAAAAATCGATTTGGCTTCCCCGGATATGTGAGTAAAAACTCAGGAATAAAAATGATCGAAAGAATGGATCTATTTATTGGTGATTTAAAACGAAAGAATTACACCTTCAGCACACTATCAGATTTTATTCAAAATTGATAAAGAGCATCAGAAACAGGTTAATATTTTATACCTTATGATACAAAATATTATCAAAAATAATCTGGTCCTATGATTTACAAAGCCTCTCTTGACAAAACTGCAGTCATTATAACCAACATAGTAACCCTTCTTTTTGGCGCCCTGATCGTGTTTAATTTTATCCTGCCGCTTGCCATTATTTTACTGCTTACCTATTTAATATGCCTGCTTCTGAAACCCTTAAGCTATGAGATCACTGAAGATGAGCTGATCATACGCAGGCTGCTCAAAAGTGTTCATATTAACAGGTCTGATATTGAAAGCCTGAAATTGATAGACAAAAGTGCGATTTCGGGCTCAATACGAACATTTGGAGTTGGGGGACTTTTCGGCTGGTTCGGAAAATTCGCCAATACTCAATTAGGCAATATGACCTGGTATGTAACCCGCAGGGATAAACCTATATTAATTATAAAAAAGGACAGCAAAAAGATACTTATCAGTCCGGATGAAGCAGAAGCCTTTGTTGCAGAATTCAAAGGGTTTAAGCCTATATCTTAGTATAAAGATCCATAACATTTGACTTTCAACCTTAAACACATTATTCCCAATACTTATTTTCACTTAACAGATGGTGTTGAACTCAACTCATAATAAAAGAGCGGTATTCAATTCAATATCAAAATTTTTCCATTTCCCCCTTGCCAATTAATCAAATTCTCGTATCTTTGCAGTCCCTATTTTTAGGGCAATTAATAAATAATACATAATTTAAATTCAAGCAAGTGAATACGTTAAGTTACAAAACTGTCTCTGCCAACAAAGCGACCGCCACCAAAGAATGGGTAGTTGTTGACGCTCAGGGCGAGATTTTGGGGCGCTTGTCTTCTAAGATCGCAATGATCATCAGAGGAAAAAACAAGCCATCGTTCACCCCACACGTAGACTGCGGAGATAATGTAATCGTTATCAATGCAGACAAAGTAAAACTGACAGGGAACAAATTTGCCAACAAGCAATATGTTTCTTACACAGGTTACCCTGGAGGTCAGAAATTCATTTCTCCAAAAGAGTTAATGGCAAAGCATCCTACCCGCGTGGTAGAGAAGGCTGTACGTGGAATGTTACCAAAAAACAGTTTGGGCCGTGCATTGTACAAGAACCTGTTCGTTTATGCAGGAACTGAACATCCGCATGCAGCACAAAATCCTCAAACCATTAAACCGTAATTAAGAGAAATGTCAACTACAAACACTTCAGGAAGAAGAAAAACAGCAGTTGCACGCATTTATCTAACAGATGGAAGCGGCAAGGTTACCGTAAACGGTAAAGATTACAAGGAATATTTTCCAACATTGCCATTACAATATATCGTAATGCAGTCAACCGAAGTTTCTGAATCAACAGGAAAATTCGATGTGATTGTAAACGTTGCCGGCGGTGGTGTTAAAGGACAGGCAGAAGCCGTTCGTTTAGCAATTGCCAAGGCTATTGTAGAGCTGGATCCAGAGAAAAAACCTGCATTGAGAGCTAAAGGTATTATGACCCGCGATGACCGTATGGTTGAGCGTAAGAAACCAGGTCGTAAGAAAGCCCGTAAGAAATTTCAATTTAGTAAACGTTAATCTCAGGAGGATCAGACAATGGCAAGAACAACATATCAGGATTTATTGGATGCAGGTGTACATTTTGGTCACCTTACCCGCAAATGGGATCCGAAAATGGCACCGTACATTTTCATGGAGCGTAATGGCATCCACATTATAGACTTAAATAAAACTTTAACAAAATTAGAAGAAGCTGCTGCTGCGATCAAACAGATCGTAAAATCAGGACGCAAGATCTTATTTGTTTCTACAAAGAAACAAGCGAAAGATATTGTTGCTGAGCAAGCTCGTTCTGTAAATATGCCATATGTAACCGAGCGTTGGTTAGGTGGTATGTTAACTAACTTTGCTACTGTACGTAAGTCGATCAAAAAGATGTCAAACATCGACAAGATGACTAAAGACGGAACTTTTGACGTATTATCAAAGAAAGAAAAATTAATGATTCAGCGTGAGCGTATCAAATTAGAGGCCCTTCTTGGAGGTATCGCTGATCTGAACCGTTTACCTGCAGCCTTATTTATTATTGACGTAAAGAAAGAACATATCTCAGTTGCTGAGGCGATGAAATTAAACATCCCAACCTTTGCAATGGTAGATACTAACTCTGATCCGTCAAATATCGACTTCCCTATCCCGGCGAACGATGATGCAACTAAATCAATCACATTGATCACAGATGTAATCATGAAAGCTATCCACGAAGGATTAGATGAGCGCAAGCGCGAGAAAGAAGAAGAAGCTGATAAAGAAGCTGCAGTTGCAAAAGCAAAAGCAGATACTGAAGGCGAAGCAAAAGACGAAGCAGCTACTCCTGGAAAACGTACCCGTAAGGCTACTGGACCTGAAGGTGTTGCAGTAGAAGCTGAACCAGAAGCTAAAAGCGAAGAATAATTGCGGAATTAATCCGCAACGACAAGGGAGAAAATCCTCAATCACAAACGGATTCTATCCGCAACGACAATCAAATTAATTTTAATAATATTTCCTTAGATCCCCGCCCAAGGCGGGGATTCAAAGGATTAAAAGGAAAATAACATGTCTACAGTACAAATTACTGCCGCAGATGTAAATAAATTACGCCAGCAAACCGGAGCCGGTATGATGGATTGCAAAAAAGCATTGACCGAAGCAAACGGTGATTTTGAAGCTGCAATTGATAACCTTCGTAAGAAAGGTGCAAAAGTTGCTGCCAGCCGTCAGGATCGTGAATCAAATGAAGGAGTAGTTATCGCAAAAACAACCGCTGACGGAAAACGTGGAGTTGTTATTGAATTCAATTGCGAAACCGACTTCGTTGCAAAAAACGCTGACTTCGTTGCATTTGCAAATAGCATTGCTGATCTGGCAATTGAGAAAAATCCTGCTTCATTAGAAGAACTGGTTGAACTTGAACTTAATGGCGAAAAATTAGCTGATACCATCATTTCACAAATTGGAAAGATCGGTGAGAAAGTTGGTGTTTCTAAATTTGAGTCTGTAACAGGTGAAAAAGTTATCGCTTATATCCACGGAAATTACCGTTTAGGCGTATTAGTAGCATTAAACTCTAATCCTGCTAGTGCTGATGAAGTTGGTAAAGATGTTGCAATGCAGATCGCTGCAATGAACCCGGTTGCTATCGATAAAGGAGATGTTGATTCAAAAACTATCGAAAGAGAACTTGAAATTGCTAAAGATGTGATCCGTGCAGAAGGCAAGCCTGAAGAAATGGTTGAAAAGATCGCAGCAGGTAAGCTTAATAAATTCTATAAAGATTCTACTTTACTAAATCAGGAGTTTGTTAAAGACTCTTCTAAAACTGTCGCACAGTTTTTAAATGATGTAGAAAAAGGCCTCACCGTTACCGCATTCAAGCGGGTTCAGTTAGGAGCTTAATATTTAAAATCCTCTCCAAAACGGAGAGGATTTTTTTTGTCTGAAAATTCCTGCGTCATAAACCCGACATGATTAAAATAACCATTAAACATACGAGGTTATGATTATTTTAACCATAAAAGGCTCCATCTGATAATTAAAAACAAAAAAATAAACGGATGAATATTGCACTGATAAACGCCACTATATTTACCGGGGAAGAAAAATTAGAGAACAAAGCAATCCTGATTCAGGACGGACTGATATTCTCGATCACCGACCAATCGGCAATACCTGCAGATTTTAAAATCACTGACCTTCATGGATTATCCATTGCTCCCGGCTTAATAGATCTGCAGATCTATGGCAGCGGAGGCAAATTATTCGGAGCATTGCCGGATGAGGATAGTCTGGAACAGATGGAAAAAGATCTTCTCGCTCAGGGCACAACCGGATTTTTCGCCACAGCAGCAACCAATAGTGATGAAGTGGTACTTAAAGCAATTGATGCAGCAAAAGCATACCGCAAAAAAGCAAAAGGCAATTTTCTGGGCCTGCATCTGGAAGGCCCCTACCTGAACGTAAAACGTAAAGGTGCCCATCCTGAAAAATATATCAAAAAGGGAACTCTTGCAGAGATCAAAAGCTGGGTGGATCGTGCAGAAGGTGAACTAAAAATGATGACCATCGCACCTGAGCTCCAGGATCAGGAATTAATTGATTACCTCCACTCCAATAATATCATTATATCGGCAGGACATAGTAATGCCAGTTATGAAGAAGCTTTAACCTTCTTAAATAATCCGGTACAGGCAGCTACCCATCTTTACAATGCAATGCCCCCAATTCATCACCGTGAACCGGGACTTATCCCGGCAATTTTTAAACTGAAACCATATACCAGTATCGTAGCCGATGGAGTTCATGTAAGTTTCCCTATGATCGAACTGGCCAAACGTGAATTGGGTGAAAGATTATTTCTGATCACCGATGCTGTTACTGAGAGCCGGGAAGGTGCTTATCCTCATTTATTTACCGGAGACCGCTATACCATGCCCGATGGAACATTATCCGGATCTTGCCTGACCATGCTGAAAGCTGTAGAAAACTGCGTGTTAAAAGTGAACATTCCATTGGATGAAGCCCTAAGAATGGGCTCTACCTACCCAGCACGACTAATGAAAGATAGTGCTCGCGGACTGTTAAAAGCAGGTTATAAAGCCGACATCATTGTTTTCGATGAAAATCTCAAACATCATAGCACTTATATTTCAGGCAATCTGAACTAAAATAATTTAATAACTTTAAAAAAATCTCTTCATGAAGTTCAAACGTATCCTTTTAAAATTAAGTGGTGAAGCATTAATGGGCGAAAAACAATACGGAATCGATATTGACCGTGTTGCACAGTATGCCAAAGATATTCATGATGTTCATGCTAAAGGAATAGAGATTGCTCTGGTAATTGGTGGTGGTAATATCTACCGCGGATTAAGTGCAGAAAAAGCAGGTATGGATCGGGTGCAGGCAGATTATATGGGGATGCTTGCAACAGTAATTAACAGTATGGCTTTACAGGATGCACTTGAAAAAACAGGTGTAAAAACACGTCTTCTAACAGCTATTAAAATGGAGCAGATCTGTGAACCCTTCATTCGCCGCCGGGCAGTCCGCCACCTTGAAAAAGGAAGGATCGTGATCTTCGGTGCAGGTACAGGTAATCCATATTTCACAACTGATACTGCAGCCTCTCTGAGAGCAGTTGAGATCAATGCAGATGTTGTTATGAAGGGCACACGTGTAGATGGAATTTACACTGCTGACCCATTGAAAGAACCAGATGCTATCAGATACGATGAAATAACATTCGATGAGGTTTATAAAAAGAACCTGAATGTTATGGACATGACCGCATTCACCCTTTGTCAGGAAAATAACCTGCCAATCATCGTTTTTGATATGAATAAACCAGGAAATTTAATGCGTCTGGTTGATGGTGAACCTATTGGTACATTAGTGAAAGGCTAAGAAATCAAAGACTGAGTAAAGCTTAAATACCTGAGAATAACAGGAATTTAATTAATTTTACAGATCGAACAGATATATTATGAACGAGCTAATAAAGAAACAACTGGATGATGCGAAAGCTCATATGGAAAAAGCCATTGAGTTTTGTGATAATGAACTGGTAAAGATCCGTGCCGGAAAAGCAATGCCAACAATGCTTGATGGTATCTATGTGGATTATTATGGTACCCCAACTGCCCTGAATCAGATTGGAACTGTAAATACACCCGATGCCCGTACTCTTGTGGTACAGCCCTGGGAAAAAACAATGCTGATTCCTATTGAAAGAGCAATTATGGAAGCAAATATCGGCCTCAACCCACAGAACGATGGTATAGTGATCCGTTTAAATGTTCCGCCTCTTACTGAAGAACGTCGTAAAGACCTGGTAAAAAAAGTTAAAGAAGAAGCAGAAAAAGGACGTATTGCAGTCAGGAATATCCGTAAAGATGCGAATGAAAAGATCAAACGCTCTAAATCTGAAGGAGTTTCTGATGATGAGATCAAAACAGGTGAAGGTGAAGTACAAAAATTAACAGATAGCTGCATCGTTCGAATTGACCGCCTGATGGAGGCCAAAGAAAAAGATGTAATGACTGTCTGATCTTGATACACTTATAAATAGAAAGGGAATAGGAATTTAGCTTGTTCCCTTTCTTTTTTAATGAAAAAATCAAAAAGATGAAACTATTAATAGACTACTTAAAGAATTATAAAAGCCTGATCTTTCTGGCACTTCTTCTTGCTGCAGTAAATCAGATCTTTTCTCTTCTCGATCCCTGGATCTTTCGAAAGATCATAGATACCTATGTGACCCGCTATCAGGAATATACAACCGAAGAGTTTTTTAAGGGTGCTGGTTTATTAATTCTGGCAGCAATGGGTGTAGCAATGGTTTCGCGAATCGCGAAAAATTTCCAGGATTACTATGTCAATGTGATCACACAACGCCTGGGAGCAAAGATCTATTCCGACGGCCTGGCACATTCGCTGGAATTGCCCTATTCAGTATTTGAAGATCAGCGAAGCGGAGAAACTTTAGGTATTCTCCAAAAGGTAAGAACGGATAGTGAAAAACTGATCACTGCACTCATCAATATTGTATTCACCTCATTGGTTGGTGTGACCTTTGTATTTATTTATGCAATTAATATCCACTGGTCGATCGCAGTAGTTTATATATCTGTTATACCTGTACTTGGGGTAATTAGCTCCGTACTTAGTAAAAAGATCAAGGTTGTTCAGAAAGCCATTGTGAGTGAGACCACAGCGCTAGCAGGTTCAACAACTGAATCACTTCGTAATATTGAGCTGGTAAAGAGCCTTGGGCTCTCAAGTCAGGAGATCAAACGACTCAACAATACGACAGATAAAATATTAAAACTTGAGCTTAAAAAAGTAAAGTATGTACGAAGTCTCAGTTTCATACAGGGAACTCTGGTCAACCTGCTTCGTAACATGATCCTGCTACTGATGCTTTACCTGATATTCGCCGGAAGGATCAGTGTAGGAGAGTTTTTCTCTCTGTTTATTTACTCCTTCTTTATTTTCGGCCCTCTGCAGGAGCTTGGGAATATTATCAATATTTATCGGGAGACTGAAGTATCACTGGAAAATTTCAAAGCAATATTAAGTACTCCTAAGGAGAAAAAACCAGCTAACCCGGCAGTTTTAGGCCGAATAAACAGCCTCAAATTTGATACTGTAAGCTTTAAACATCAGTCCTCAAACCGAAATGCACTTGAAAATATCTCTTTTGAAACAGAAAAAGGGCAAACTATCGCATTTGTTGGGCCTTCCGGATCTGGTAAAACTACTCTGGTAAAACTTCTTGTAGGCCTATATCATCCGGGTAGCGGACAGGTACTTTACAATGAGGTTCCATCTACCAGTATCGACCTGGATGAACTACGTGAGAAAATTGGTTTTGTGACCCAGGATACCCAGCTGTTTTCGGGAAGCATTCGTGAGAACCTGCTCTTTGTTCGTCCTGATGCAAGCGATGAAGATTGTATGCTCGTTTTACAAAAAGCTGCCTGTCAGAATCTTCTTGCGCGTGCAGATAAAGGCCTTGATACGATCATAGGTGAGGGTGGTGTAAAAGTGTCCGGCGGAGAAAAACAACGTCTCTCAATAGCCAGAGCATTACTTCGACATCCAAACATATTGGTATTTGATGAAGCAACATCCTCTCTTGATTCTTTAACTGAGGAAGAGATCACCGAGACCATCCGTGATGTTTCAGTGATCAGTGATCATATTACTATCCTGATCGCACACCGCCTTTCAACTATTATGCATGCCGATAAGATCTTCGTTCTTGAAAAGGGCCACATCATCGAAGCTGGCAAACATGAAGAGCTTCTTGCTGAAAAAGGATTGTATTATGCCATGTGGCGTCAGCAGATAGGTGAGAAATATTCATTGTAAATATAAATTTTTAAGTAAATTTATTAGAGATGATGAACACATTACTGTTTATGAACATTGGGATATCGGAGTGGATAATTTTATTCTTTCCTTTAGTATTAATGGTCTACTCCCTGATTGATTTAACGAAATCACAGTTCAGTGAGCCTGTTAATAAGATCATCTGGGTAATAATCATTCTTTTTGCTCCGTTAATAGGCGCATTATTGTACCTGACTCTGGGAAAAAGTCAAAAAAGAAGCAATACATGATATCAGAATATACAAGCGGCTTTGGTTTATGGGAGTTAATTATGATTGCCTTTGCCGTCATTGCGTTGCTTCTGGTCATTCCTTTTGCAATATTTGATACAATGAGATCAAAAGATCTAAGTACCACACAAAAATTCCTCTGGATACTGTTTATTCTGGTAGCCCCATATTTGGGAGCCGTTGTCTATCTTTTCTGGGGCCGTAAACAAAAAGCAATATGAGTACATTAATAATAATTCTGTTTATAGGGGGTTTCTTACGCTTCCTGATGGGTATCCTTTGGTTTATCCTGATCGTATATACCCTTCTGGATCTGCTCAAGAGCAACCTGCCAACAAACACTAAGCTATTGTGGCTGATCGTCATCCTGATCGCACCAATTCTGGGCTCGATCATCTACTTTGTGGTTGGAAGAAACAAACAAATTTAATGGCTGTTTATCTGTTTTAAACTTAAGGGTATAAGCCTTTTGGTTTTGAAATAGGTAAAAATAACGATTAGAAGAGTCATACTTCCGCCAAAGATCACAGATGGTATAGTTCCCATCAGTCTTGCGGTTGCTCCCGACTCAAAAGCGCCTATTTCATTAGAGGAATTAATAAATATTCCATTGACCGCCGATACCCTGCCTCGCATTTCTTCCGGAGTGAGAATCTGTAAAATAGTGGAACGTATGATCACGCTGACGCTATCAAATGCGCCTTCAAAGAATAAACACAAGAGAGTGAGATAAAAATTTCTGGATAGCCCGAAACAGATGATCGAAATTCCAAATCCGGCAACTGCAAGCAGGAGATTTCTCCATGGTTTGTTCATTGGCGGATATTTTGCCAAAATAAACATGGTAATCACTGCCCCAAGCGCAGGAGCCGCCCGCATAAAGCCAAGTCCCTCAGCACCCACCTTTAATATATCATGAGCGAAAATTGGCATCAGAGCCACAGCACCACCAAAAAATACCGAGAACATGTCCAGACTTAATGCTCCCAGGATCATTCGGCTTTTGAAAACAAAGCGGATGCCCTCAGACAGACTTTTAAAGATATTTTCTTTAGGCACAAAATAAGCCGGATAATTTTTAACGAAAAATATGATACACCCCAAAGCAAGGGCTACAAATGTAACGATCACAATAAAACAGGCTGTTATCCCGCTAAAAGCATATAATAGACCTCCAACTGCAGGTCCAATGATGGATGCTGTTTGCCAGCTGCCGCTATTCCAGGTAGATGAATTTGCATAATGCTCTTTCGGTATGATCTGGGCCATTAAAGCAAAGGCTGTTGGAGAATAAAAGCCACGGGCGATACCTATAAAAAATATCATCACATAGATGATAATGATCACCGGTGTCTGGCCAAGCAGACTTAACATATCATTGGTAGTTACAACAGCAAGTACTGCCGAACAGCAAAGCATTGAGCCAATGATCCATACTAAAAGCTTTTTCTTATCTGATTTATCGGCAATATATCCCCCGTAAAGAGTCACCGTTATGGAAGGAATAGCTTCAGCCAAACCGATCAGACCCAATGATAAGGGATCTTTTGTTAGCTGATATATATGCCAGCCAATCACGACAGCTTGAACCTGATAGGCAAAGGTAAAGAGAAACCGCATAGCTATATACGAGCGGAACTCGGGAAAGCGCATGGCTATATACGGATCTGTTTTAACTGCCTCTGACTTAAAATCACCCATTCGGAGATATATTGATTATTGTGATAATCTACCTATTTAGTACCATACTGATCTATCATATAGATCAAGGAAGTCATGGATGCTGCCCCAAGCTCCAATTCACGTTTATTTACATTTTCAAACACATCATTACTTGAATGATGAATATCAAAATATCGCTGTGAATCAGGTCTGAAACCAATGAGAACTGCACCGGGGATGACTCTCAAGGGACCAATATCTGCTCCGCTGCCCCCCGCCTCTAATTCATTTAAACGGTATGGAGCGAGAAGTGGTTTCCATTTGGAAAAATGTGCCAGCGCCTGAGGGGCATTCTCTACACTAAAACCACGGGGAGTGAATCCTCCTTCATCTGATTCCAAAGCAGCAATATGCTTCTCATTATTTTGCTTTGCAATTTCTGCATATTTCAATCCACCACGTAAGCCATTCTCTTCATTCATAAACATAACTGCCCTGATCGTGTGCTTTGGCTTGATGTTCAGCTTTTTAAATATTCTTAAAACCTCAACAGATTGCATTACCCCGGTTCCGTCATCATGAGCTCCTTCAGCAAGATCCCATGAATCCAGGTGCCCGCCGACAGTAATGATCCCTTCAGGGTTTTCGCTGCCTCGAATCTCACCGATCACATTATAAGAAACCGCATCAGGTAAGGTGCGGCAATTTTGCTTAAAATAAAATTGAATGGCAGGTAGTTTTCTAAGTTTTAATTTCTGACTTAGTAAGTTTGCAGCTTTTGTACTGATGGCAGCAGCAGGAATCTTTGTAACACCTTCCTGGTATCTCATTCCTCCTGTATGAGGAAAATCATCAACAATACTTGACATGGAACGAACGATCACCCCAACAGCTCCGAGTTTTGCCGCTTCAATTGCTCCCTGACCACGCTGATCTACAGCACCACCATATGCATTGAACGTATTAAATAGCCTAGGATCAAAAGGGCGGTTGAAAAATATGATCTTCCCTTTAACCACCTGCTCACCTAATGCTCTTAACTCTTCAAAATTTTGGACTTCCAAGATCGGAGCTGTTATACCTTGCATCGGACTTGCTATGGAACCACCAAGGGCTGCAATAGGAACAGGTATTTTCGTTTTACCCTCAATAATATAGGCTAGCTCTTTTGCACCACGCTCCCAGACCGGCACCATCAATTCCTGCAGGTAAACTCTGTCAAAACCATAGTCCTCCATAAGCTTTTTGGTCCATTCGACAGATTTTTGTGCATTGACGGAGCCGCTAAGCCTGGGACCGATCTTTTTACACAAATACTCAAGGTTTTTATAGGCATGTCCATTGGCCAATGCCTCATCATAGATCTTTCGGATCATTACAGAATCAGTATTTTGGGCAAATAATGAAGCTCCGAAAAACAGAGCTGGTATCAGGATTTTATAGAATTTCATTTTTATAGATTATACTGTTTTTTATCAAATCACCTTCCTCAGGATATTTTATCCCAACTTATGCCACCTGATCTTGTCTCAAAATACTGTCTCAGAATACGATTGTCATCATTAACCAATTCAGGATCATCTTCGAGGATCTGAATAACAGTTTTTCTGGCCTCAGCTAATAATTGCTGATCGAGAGCAAGATCGGCTAATTTAAGATCAAGAACACCGCTTTGCTGTGTTCCTTCGATATTTCCCGGTCCCCGAAGCTGCAGATCAATTTCAGCGATCTCAAATCCGTCATTGGTACGTACCATGGTATCCAAACGAATTTTTGCATCCGGACTAAGCTTCATACCCGACATCAATATACAAAAAGATTGTTCAGCTCCACGGCCAACTCTGCCACGCAGCTGATGCAGCTGCGACAGTCCGAACCGCTCTGCATTTTCAATGATCATGACACTTGCATTTGGGACATTAACCCCTACTTCTATCACTGTAGTTGCAACCATGATCTGGGTTTCACCCTTCACAAAACGCTGCATTTCGGCAGCCTTATCCTTTGCCGCCAATTTTCCATGTACTATGCTGATCCTATATTCAGGGAGAGGAAACTCATTAGATATCGCTTCAATCCCGGCTTCAAGATACAAAAGATCAAGCTTTTCACTTTCCTTGATCAGCGGATAAACAATATAAACCTGTCTGCCTTTGGCTATTTCTTCACGCATAAAGCCAAACATTCTTAAACGCTGGCTATGATATAAATGCACCGTTTTAATGGGTTTTCTTCCTGCAGGAAGTTCATCGATCACTGAAATATCCAGGTCGCCATAGAGCGTCATGGCGAGTGTCCGGGGAATTGGAGTAGCGGTCATTACTAAAACATGTGGAGGAATAATGTTCTTTCGCCATAAGCGGGCCCGCTGTTCTACGCCAAAACGATGCTGCTCATCAATAACCACCAGTCCAAGGTTCTGAAATTGCACCGCATCTTCAATCAATGCATGAGTACCTACCAGAATATTCAATTCACCACTCTCCAGACGCTCGTGCAGACCCCTCCTTGCCTTTTTTGGAGTAGAGCCGGTAAGTAATTCAACACTTACAAAATCATCTCCCAAAAGGCTTTTAATCGAAAAATAATGCTGCTGAGCAAGAATCTCTGTCGGGGCCATGATACAAGCCTGAAATCCATTATCAATAGCCAGCAGCATGATCATCAAGGCAACGACAGTCTTTCCGCTACCTACATCACCCTGAAGCAAACGGTTCATCTGTACTCCTCTTTGAGTATCCTGACGAATTTCCTTAATTACACGCTTCTGGGCACCAGTAAGATCAAATGGTAATTTTTCCGAATAAAAAGTATTGAAATTATCTCCGACATTATTAAAAACGGAACCTTTGAATTTTTGCGTACGCAGCACTTTACTTCTTAGCAGCTTCAATTGAATAAAGAAAAGCTCTTCAAATTTAAGCCGCTTCTGAGCCTCCCTCAGAATTTCTACGTTCTCAGGGAAATGAATATTATACAGAGCTTTCTGCCTGCTGATCAGTTCATGCCTTTGCATCAGATAAACAGGAAGAGTTTCTTCTACTTGCCTGATCACCTGATCGATCAGTGCAGCCTGAGCCCGCTGTATCCCTTTGCTATCGAGGTTAAATTGCTTCAGCTTTTCAGTAGAACTATAGACTGGCTGGAGAGTTAAATTTCCCTGGTTTACAGCATTGGGCTGATAGGCCTCAAGCTCTGGATGAGAAATGGAAAAATGTCCGTTGAACAGTGTCGGCTTCCCGAACACAATAAAAACTGCCCCGGGTTGAACGATCTTATCGATCCAGCGGATACTTTGGAACCAAACAAGTTCCATAGTACCTGTATCATCTTTAAACCGTGCAACCAGCCTTTTGACATGTTTATCCCCAATAATTTCTTTTGAAACGATCCGTCCAAGAATCTGAATTGCAGGAAGATCCGGATTAAGCTCTCTGATCTTATAGAAACGGGTTCGGTCAATGTATCGGAAAGGATAATGTTGAAGGAGATCAGCATAGGTAAATATCTCAAGATCCTTCTTAAGGATCTCAGCACGTTGAGAACCCACACCTTTTAAATACTCAACAGGGGTTTTAAAGATCTGTTCTGCCAATCCGGTTAAGGGGTATTTACCGGCTTTTCTTCGGCCGGCGATTTAAATAATATTTCTTTGATCGTAGCCCAGTTAAAGACTATGACCGCCGCCAGCAAGAGCGAATAAGAATAAAGCTGATGCAGGCTGATTCCTTCGTGAAAATAGAAAAATGCGACTGCAAAAGCAACAATGGGATTTATATAAATAATAATTCCTAAAGTAGAGGAAGGCATCCCTATCAGAGCATAAAGGCTCAAAAAAAGTGGAATAATGGTAAAGAAAATGGAAATTACTACAATAATTATCCAGAAATCAGGATCAGAAGGAAAATGTTCAAAATCAGAAATGAAAAACGGAAGCATTAACAGCGTTGCAATAAGTAAGTGCAAGCCCAGCATATTAAACTTATCGATTCGAATCATTACCCGTTGTATGATCAGATAGAAGCTGTAGAGTGCTGCTACAAGTACCGACCATAATACATCTCTCATGGAGCCCTGAGCCAGAACAACAATACTTATAGATGCAAATCCCAAAGCGATCAGCTTCATAGCAGAAAGCTTCTCTTTCAAGATCAGGAAACCACCCAATGCTGTGATCAAAGGGCAAACCATGTAGGCGAAAGCCGCAGATTTAAGATTCACATTGTTCACAGCATAAATATACGTGAACCAATTTCCGGTTATTAATAACCCGGCAAGCAGACTAAGCCATATGATCTTCCTGCGGCTAAATTTCTCTTCGTTTTGAATGTATTGAATATCGGATCGGATCTGTTTTTTCCTGAAAAGGAGAATATATGTCCACGTTAATATCAGGGAAGTAAAAATGCGGTAATATAATATTTGATCAGAGGGATAATCCCGGAGCATTCGCAGGGGAATTGAAAAAAATCCCCAAATTACTACCGCAGAAAATGCAGCAAGAAAATATTTCAGTCTGCCCTCTTTCAAGGTCAGGCTTTAACAGCTATTAAAGAGATCTCAACATTTACATTTTTTGGTAATCCAAGTACTGCAACTGTTTCTCTGGCAGGATAGTCTGATTTAAAATATGAACCATAAACTTCATTTACCTGAGCAAAATGATTCATATCACTTAAAAATATAGTGGTTTTTACCACATTTTCGAATGAAAACCCAGCGGTTGTAAGAAGAGCTTCCAGATTTTGCATAACCTGTTTCGCTTCGTCGCTGATACTGCCACTTATTAATTGGTTTGTTTCAGGATCAATTGGGATTTGCCCGGAAATGAACAGCATATTTCCTGTTTGCACAGCCTGACTATAAGGCCCGATAGGAGCCGGTGCATTTTCGGTATAGATTATAGATTTCATAAATAGTAGTTCAGTTTAGAATGATCAAAAGAATTTCCGGGCAAAAATCAGAAGACATACCATTCAAGCAGTTTATAAATGATACCGGCTAAGAAAATAATAATTGCCGTTGTATTTATGATGTGCATGACCTTCAGATTAAAATTCTTAGGCCTGTTCGGATCGTTCTTTCTAAAAAAATACATAATGCCAAAATTATTAAATAAAAAAAAGAGTCCCGAATGATCGGGACTCTTTTTTTTACAATTTGCTTATATACAATATTGTTTATTGTTGTTTAATCTCAACACGACGATTTTCAACACGTCCTGCTTCAGTAGCATTTGAAGCAACCGGACGGCTTTCGCCATATGCAGTCACAGCAACTCTGCTTGCAGCAATTCCAGAATTAACTAAGTAAGTTTTTACTGAGTTAGCTCTGTCTCTTGATAAAGACATGTTGTATTCTTCAGTACCCTCAGCAGAAGCATGACCATCTAACTGAACCATAGCAGATGAATTTGCTTTAAGGTCAGAAGACAATTTATCTAAAGTAGAGTAAGCAGAAGTTTTCAAAACTGAAGAGTTAAATTCGAACTGGATTGGAACAACCGGACCAGATGAAGCAAACTCAGGACATCCGTTCAGAGCAGCAGTACCTTTAACAGTAGGACAAGCATCTTTTGAATCAGGAATACCATCAGCGTCAACATCTAAAGGACAACCAGAACCATCAACTTTAATTCCAGCTTCAGTGTTAGGGCATTTGTCTAATTTATCAGCAACACCGTCACCATCTGAATCTTTTAACAGATCAGCAGCTTCTAATGCAGATACACGACCTTTTAATGCTTCAACTTCCTGACGTAATGTTGGATCTTTCAATTCATCATACATCAAAGCTAAAGGATTAACCCAATCAAGGTTAGGCTTAGCTGCAGAACCTAAAGAGAATTCTAAACCAGCTGAAGTGTATGACCATTTATCTTTTGAAGTACCTTTAGCATAAGTTCCGTCAAGGTTATCTCCATCAAGAAAGTTCATAACATAACTTAAGTCGAAATTAACACGCTCAGAAACTTTGAATTTAACGCCTGCACCTACAGGAACATAAAGCTCTTTAACATATTTATTTGTTCCTGAACCATAAGGCTCACCAGCCTTATCTTTCCAGTCCTGTGGGGATCTTGGAGCAAAACCTGTATAACCCATACCGGCTTTTACGACGAAGTTAACAGAATTCTCTCTTTGTAAAAAATCAACAGTTGCAACATTCGCAACTCCGGAAAGTGATAAAGCATATCCCAAATCAGTCTCAAATGATGTAGGAAGACCTACGATAGATGATTTTCCTGTTTCGTTTTCGCCAGACAATTTGCCAGCAACACCAGCAAACTCTAATCCGAAAGCATGACCTAACTGCTTACGAAGACTTAATCCGTAACCAAGGTTTAGATTAGCTTTGTTGAAATCGTTGGTTCCGCCGATAACTACCTTAGGAGCTAAAACACCAGCATTGATGCCTAAACTCCATGTTCTGTACTGGCTTCTTCCACCAAATACTTTGGCTGAGGAGCTCGTAGCCGTTTGTGCCAGAGAAACCTCACCGAGGCCTAGCATAGCTACTAATGAAAACACAAGGGTTTTCTTAATTGTAGAATAATTCATAATTGTTGTTTTAAAGGTTAACAAATTTCATCAGTGTAATTTACACAAAAATAGTCATAAGTTTGACTTGTGCAAATAATCAAATACTGTTCCAATTATTTTATACAACAAAAACAGTAGACAAAATGTTTTACTCCCTGCATTAAATAAAGTTACAATTATGAAATATTCTCACATAGATAATCGGCTGTTTGAATTAAATCGCCAAAATTTCAAAAAAAGGCTTCCCAAGGGCTCTATAGCTATATTTCAATCCAATGATGAATTCCCAAGAAGTGGCGACCAGCCCTTTACATTTAAACAAAACCCCGATCTGTTCTATCTGAGTGGGGTAGACCAGGAGCAAAGTATTTTAATTTTATTTCCTGATTGCCCTAATCCACTATACAAAGAAGTCCTGTTTTTAAGACAGACCAGCGAACACATTGCTGTTTGGGAAGGCCATAAACTGACAATTCAGGAGGCAAAAAAGGTTTCTGGTATAGAAAATATCTATTGGCTGGACGAATTCTGGAATATTCTGCCATCAATCATTAACTATGCGGATATAATTTTTCTTAACACCAATGAGAATGACAGGTATGCCCATCAGGTACCCTACCGCGATATCCGCTTTATTGAAAAACTAAAAAATCTGTATCCCTTACATCGCTATGAACGCGCAGCAACAATTTTACGCGATCTAAGGCCTGTAAAGTCTGATATTGAAATTGAATTAACTCAAAAGGCATGCGACATTACTAAAGATGCCTTTAACCGCGTACTTAAGTTTATTAAACCGGGGGTAGCAGAATATGAGATCGAAGCAGAAATTATTCATGAATTCATACGGCAGCGAGCAAGCGGACATGCCTATAATCCTATTATTGCATCAGGTAAAAATGCAAATATTCTACATTACAATGACAATAACCAGATCTGTAAGGATGGTGATGTGATACTATTCGACTTTGGTGCCGAATATGGAAATTACAATGCTGATCTCAGTCGCTCGGTTCCGGTAAACGGCCGTTTCACAAAACGACAGAAGGATGTTTATAATTCTGTACTTCATATCATGAAAGAAGCAAAGAAAATGCTTTTACCGGGAACGATCTGGAATGAGTATCATACTGAAGTTGGAAAAGTTGTTGAATCTGAACTGATCAAATTGGGATTGCTTGACAAACACGATGTTGCAAAACAGGACAGCAAAATGCCTCTGTATAAAAAGTATTTTATGCATGGCACTTCACATCACCTTGGACTGGATGTACATGATTTTGCAAGCCGCTACAAACCATTTGAGGCAGGTAATATCCTTACCTGTGAGCCAGGGATCTATATTCAGAATGAGGGTCTGGGAATCCGGCTGGAAAATGATATTCTGCTAACAAAAGATGGGAATATCGATCTGATGGCCAATATTCCAATAGAAGCAGAGGAAATTGAAGAAATTATGAATTCTTAGTGCTGCTCAGTATCCTGTCTACAAAGCGATATAAATTAAATTCAGGATCAACTGAAGCAGTCCTGATTTCTTCCTGGAGCTTCATTCTGTTGATATTTTTCATTTTTTCATGCTGAATAAGCTTCCATGCTTTTTCGGCAAGTAGAAAAACGCGACGGGTATTATCCTTAATGGGCTGATCTTCTATTGCCTGCATCAGCTCATCAATTCCTGCCGACTTATCGGCAATGGTATTAATAACAGGGATGATCTCTGTCCTTTGATGTACAAGTTTCTTCAGATTATTGGCAAATGCATCCGCTCCATCACGATCTGACTTATTTACTACAAAAATATCGGCAATCTCCATCAATCCCGACTTCATGCTCTGGATTTCATCGCCAGACTCTGGAACAAGCACCACCACACTGATATCTGCAAGGCCGGCGATCTCTACTTCCGATTGCCCAACACCCACAGTTTCAATCAATATATAATCAAATCCCGCAGACTTGAGGACATCAGTCATTTCAATTGTCTTACCTGATAAGCCGCCCAATGATCCTCTGGTAGCCAAAGAACGGATATACACATTAGGTTTATTAAATTGTTCAGCCATCCGAACACGGTCGCCAAGTAAAGACCCAAGATTAAAAGGTGATGTCGGATCAATAGCAAGAACTGCTACACTTTTACCCTCTGAACTTAAATGATTGATCATCGCGTTAACCAGTGTACTTTTCCCTGCTCCCGGAGGACCTGTAATACCTATAACAGGAGTATCTGAAGTTCGGATCTCTTTCAGCAAATCTGCAGAACCCTCCAAATCATTCTCAACCAAAGTCAAAGCTCTGGCCAAACCAAGGTAATTACCTGATTTTACCTGACTGACTAATTGGGAAACTGATATCATCAAAAATTTAAATTAATCTCAGTTAATTCTTCAAGTATGAAGGGGGCTTTTTCTGCTATCCGGCCTCTGCATTTGAACAAATTACCTAAGTTTGTACAAATAAAAGCAATTAATCACATCAAAGGATTTGAAAGATTTGAACATCTCAGTTGTCATTCCAAACTATAATGGTGTGCACCTCTTTCCGGAAACTCTTCCTGCCCTGTATAAAGCACTGGAATATACAGGAAAGAAATATGAAATTATAATAATTGACGATTGCTCATCTGATGCTTCAGTAGATTTTTTAAGACAGCATTACCCTGAGATCAAACTGCTGCAAAATGAAAGCAATTCAGGATTTTCTAAAACCATCAATAAAGGGATCTTCGCGGCCGTATATGATCTTATTTTATTATTGAACAGTGATGTAAAATTATCAGAATCCTACTTTATAGATCAATTCAAATATTTTGACCTGCCTGATACTTTTGGAGTAATGGGCAAGATCATAGGATGGGAGAATGAGGAAATTCAGGATGGAGCAAAGTATCCGGAATTTGAAGGATTCAAACTTAAAACCTCTTTGAATTACCTCCCGGATGGAAATCAAAGAGACAATAATTTTTTTAGTTTGTATCTCTCAGGAGCAAATGCATTGGTTAGCAGAGATAAACTTTTATTATTGGGAGGTTTTAATGAGTTATTCAGTCCCTTTTACATTGAAGATGTCGACCTTTCAGTAAGAGCATGGCGCTGCGGATTTAAGTGCTATTTCGAAACAAATTCAGTTTGCATTCATAAAACATCCGAAAGTATCCGAACAAAAGAAAAGAAGATTAATATCCGGACCATTTACAACCGGAATAAATTATACTTTCATGCTATTCATCTGAAAGGCTGGGCCTTCACAGGCTGGTTTCTGCAAACACTTTTGGAACTCATTTTCCGGCTATTAACCTTGAGAACGGATTATTTTACATCTTTTTCAGAATTGATTAAAAATCGGGAGGCGATAAAACGATCCTGTGCAGATTTTGATAAGCTTTGCGAAAAAACCGACTTTAAATTAAGTCTGAATGATGTTAGAAAAACCATTATCCAATCTTTGAAAAACAAAGAAATTACATTTTTCAGAAATTAAAGCTTTATCAAACAAAAGCTAAAAAAAGGGTTGTAAATACTTGTGATTGGACTGGAAATTTTACCCGGGAATAAAGAAAGGAAGCTAATTTGCAAAATGATTAACTTTAGCGCATAATTCAAAAAATGAAGACATTTTTCCGACTATTCGCCTTTGCTACACCCGTTCAGAAATTTGCAATTCCATTCTTTTTTACTTCCATATTAGGTATCATATTCGGCTTATTAAATTTCACACTTCTAATGCCGGTTTTTGAACTATTGTTCAATCAAGCCAACGATCCTGGAAGCAAAACACTGACTGCGACACCAGTATTTAAACTTAGCCTTAGCTATTTCAAAGATATCTTCTACTACTATTTTCAGACGATAATCAATAGTTCCGGCAAGGTTGAAGCATTAAAAATGGTCAGTATTGCCATTGTTATTTCTGTGATCTTAAGCAACCTTTTTAAATACTTATCAGCAAGGGTCATTGAGAATTTCAGGCTCATGATCGTAACCCGGATACGAAGCAGTATTTTTAAAAAGCTGACAAATATTGATATTCAATTTTTCAACAGCCAGCGCAAAGGGGATCTTATTTCGAGGTTCATGACGGATGTGGTGACTATTCAGGATTCTATTATCCGCTCTCTGCAGGTAATTTTACGGGAGCCCATTGCTATCATCCTGAACTTCGCCGTTCTTTTTACCATTTCTGCCAAACTGACATTATTCGCCTTAATACTCATTCCGGTTTCAGGCTTAATGATCACCTTTATAGTTAAGCGATTAAAGAAACATGCCACTGCCGCACAGGAATCATTAGGGGTATTGGTATCAAGTATTGAGGAAGGTATAAGCGGAGTCAAGATCGTTAAATCTTTTAATGCTGAACATTTCATTCAGGAAAAATTCAATTCCGTTAATATGTGGGCAAGCAAGATCCACAGACGACTTGCAAGAAGAGTTCTTCTAGCTGCACCAGTTTCAGAAATGATGGGTGTTATTACCGTGGCAGCACTTTTATTTTATGGAGGTACATTGATCTTAGAGGAAGGGTCAGACCTTCAGGGAGCCGAGTTCATAGTTTATATCATTATATTTTCACAGATCATTAATCCGGCAAAGGCGATCTCTGAAGCTTTCGGAAATATTTCACAAGGGATTTCAGCAGGGGAGCGTGTATTCCAGTTATTAGATGCCCCCGAAAATATTACTGATAAGACAAATGCGGTTTCTAAAAACTCCTTCGACGAGCTGATAGAGGTGAAAAATGTTTCATTTTCTTATGGTCCTAAAGAAGTATTAAGCTCTGTCAACTTTAAAATCAGGAAGGGTCATACTGTAGCCTTAGTAGGGCCATCAGGGGGAGGAAAAACCACCCTGATGGATCTTTTTCCAAGGTTTATGGATCCAAACGAGGGTGAGATAAGCATTGATGGAATCAACATCAGAGACATTTATATGAAAGATGTCAGGTCGCTGATGGGGATAGTGAATCAGGAATCCATTCTTTTTAATGATACAATTTTAAACAATATAGCCTTCGGCAGGAACTTCAGTACTGAACAGGTAATTGAGGCTGCCAAAATTGCCAATGCCCATGAGTTCATCAGTAATACAGGGGAGGGTTACCAAACCAATATCGGTGACAGGGGAATGAAACTTTCAGGAGGACAAAAGCAACGAATCTGTATTGCCCGTGCGGTGCTTGCTAACCCTCCGATACTCTTATTAGATGAAGCAACATCAGCATTAGATACAGAATCAGAAAAGGTTGTTCAAAATGCCTTAAAACAACTGATGAAAAACCGTACCTCCATTGTCATTGCACACCGCCTGAGCACTATACAAGAAGCTGATCTTATCATAGTTCTTGAAAGCGGAAAAATAGCAGAACAGGGTACACATAATGAATTGATCCGGGCAGATGGACTTTATAAAAGGCTCATCGAGATGCAAACTTTCAATGAATAGAAATGGACGAAAAACCCCTGGTTTCTATTGCTTTATGTACTTATAATGGCGAACGCTTTCTAAAGGAGCAACTTGATTCCATTGTCAATCAAAGTTATTCGAACATTGAACTAATAGCTGTGGATGATTGCTCCTCAGACAGCACCCTCAAAATACTCAGAGATTATGCCGAAAAATATCCATTTATAAAGGTATTCTCCAATACTGAAAACCTTGGCTATATCAGAAACTTCGAAAAAGCCATGCGACTGTGCAATGGACCATTGATCGCACTATCTGACCAGGATGATATTTGGTCATCAGATAAAATCGAAAAACAGGTTCAGTCCATCGGTAACAATATGCTCATCTACCATGACTCCGAATTTATTGACCAGCAAGGAAAGTCCCTCAATAAATACATGTCTGATGTTATGAATCTCTACCGGGGAGATGAGCCAGAAGTATTTTTATTTTTCAACTGTATTTCCGGACATTCTGTTTTACTGAAGAAGGAGTTGCTGGATAAGATGCTTCCGTTCCCGGATGCCTATTTTCATGATTGGTGGATGGGTTATGTAGCAACCAATGCCGGAAGCATTGATTATATCAGCGAAGCCCTTGTAAAATACAGGCAGCATGAAAATGCAGATACCAATATATTGAAGCGAGATCTAAAAAAAAGGAAAAAAGCAGGCATTAAATCGTCAGAACTATACAAAAGAAAGGTTCAATGGCTTAAATCCTGCGCAGAATATCCTTTTAATAAGAACACTAAACTGATTAAAAAAATTTACGAAGAGATCATCAAAAATGACAGCACCTATATCTCGGCAGGGCTCGCTAAACTGATCTATCTTAACCGTTCTCTGCTTTTCAAAATCAACAAAAAAAGTAATTACAGTAAACTAAATTTTATACTCAAAGAAATTTGGGGTGGAAAAATCAGGAAGCTATTTTCATTATAGCTTAATTATCCTGCTGTTTATAGCAGAAAACATTAATTGCCATATCAAAGCTTTCACAGATCAGCCTTGTATCTACAAAAGGGCGTTTTCGTGTAGCAGATTCCTTAATATAATAATGAAATCCCAAACTTTCGACCAGTGCAAGAAGTTCATGAAGGGTCTGCTTTGAATTCACATTGTTATGGTATTCGAAAAAGATATGATTAGCATTCTGTAAACTTTTGCCACAGTATTTTAATACAGTATCTTCAGCACCTTCAATATCGATCTTTAGAAAATCAACATCCTCGGTAAGGAAGTCCAAAAGTGGTACTGCATCTATAATTTTGGGCTCCTGATGAGCGTATTCATTGCCTATTCGTCCACCCATTCCGCCATCGGTATAGAACTTTAAAGTTTCAGTTTTTGTCCATACAGCCTTTTGATGAAGAGTGACATTCTTTAATCCAAAGGTCTTAACGTTTTCCTCCAGAATTGAGAATATTTCAGGATCGGGCTCAAAGGCAATAATATGATGTTCCGGGTAATTGAGAGAGAAATACAAAACACTCAGTCCCATGTTTGCACCACAATCAAGAATTGTTCTGGAAGTTCCGGAAGGCTTGAAGCGATAAATATCAGTTTCAAAGAGTTCATGATAAGACTCAGCAAAACTTGGTCCGTGGTGAAATTTAAAGGGCTTATCAAATACATGAGCATACCCCACAGTAAAGTGCTTATAATCAGCAATACGGCCTAATTCGAGTTTAATATCACCCGCATTAAATCTTGAACTTATACTTCTTTTAAGCCTTCTGAATTCTTTTCTTAAACCCACAAATGATAGAATAAATTGATTCTAAAAAATCACCAAAACAAAAAAAGCGATCAAAAGATCGCTTTTAATTATATCTGTTAAAATTATAATTTTCTTTTCACTTCAACTTGTTCGTATGATTCTACGATATCACCAACCTCAATATTATTGAAGTTCTGAATATTTAAACCACACTCATAACCTGTAGCAACTTCTTTCACATCATCCTTGAAGCGCTTCAATGAAGCTAACTCTCCGGTATAAACAACTACACCATCACGAATGATTCGCACCTTGCTGTTTCTTGTGATCTTTCCATCCAATACCATACAACCTGCGATCGTACCAACTTTGCTGATCTTGAAGACCTCACGTATTTCAACGTTGGAAGTAATTTTCTCTTCAAATTCAGGGTCAAGCATGCCTTCCATTGCAGCTTTAACTTCATTGATAGCATCGTAAATAATAGAGTAAAGACGGATATCGATCTGTTCAGCTTCGGCTAATTTACGTGCACTTGCTGAAGGACGAACCTGGAAACCGATGATGATCGCATCAGAAGCTGAAGCTAGCAATACATCAGATTCGGAGATCTGACCAACTGATTTATGAATGATATTAACCTGGATCTGCTCGGTAGAGAGTTTCAGTAATGAATCGGATAATGCTTCAATTGAACCATCCACGTCACCTTTAACGATCACATTCAGCTCTTTAAAGTTTCCGATCGCCAAACGACGTCCGATCTCATCAAGAGTGATATGTTTCTGGGTACGTAATCCCTGCTCACGTTGTAATTGTAATCTCTTATTTGCAACCTGACGTGCTTCCACTTCACTTTCCATCACGTTGAATTTATCACCTGATGTAGGTGCGCCCTGCATACCAAGCACCTGAACAGGTGTTGATGGTCCGGCATGGTCTAATTTAACGCCACGTTCATTATGTAAAGCTTTCACTTTTCCACTATATCCACCTGCAAGTATGGCATCACCCACTTTAAGTGTTCCAGACTGGATCAATACTGTGGTAACGATACCACGTCCTTTATCCAGGGCAGCTTCAATAACGGTACCTACTGCGCGTTTGTTAGGATTAGCAGTTAATTCGAGCATATCGGCCTCAAGACAAACTTTTTCAAGTAAAAGGTCGATACCCATTCCCGTTTTACCGGAAATTTCCTGACTTTGATATTTTCCACCCCAGTCTTCAACCAGAATATTCATGGCAGAAAGCTGTTCACGGATCTTATCTGCATTTGAACCCGGCTTATCTACCTTACTGAAGGCAAATACGATCGGAACATTGGCAGCCTGTGCATGATTAATAGCTTCGCGCGTTTGAGGCATCACACTATCATCTGCAGCAATTACAATAATTGCAATATCGGTAACGTTTGCACCCCTTGCACGCATGGCCGTAAAGGCTTCGTGACCCGGAGTATCCAGGAATGTTATTTTTCTATCGTTTTCAAGGGTAACCTCGTAAGCACCAATGTGCTGAGTAATACCTCCGGCTTCACCGGCGATCACGTTGGTTTTGCGAACAAAGTCAAGTAAGGAAGTCTTACCATGATCCACGTGACCCATTACGGTTACGATTGGAGCTCTTGGCAACAGATCTTCCGGCTTATCCTCTTCTCCGAATAATCCGCTTTCTTCGTCTTCAGGTTTTACAAATTCTACTTCATAGCCAAACTCATCAGCAACAATGGTCAGGGTTTCAGCATCAAGCCTTTGGTTGATGGAAACAAACATTCCCAAACTCATACAGGTAGAAATAACCTGAGTTACGGGAACATCAAGCATGAGTGCCAATTCATTTGCAGTAACAAATTCTGTTACCTTAATGGTTTTGGATTGTGCTTCAAGTTCTAATGCAGCATCTTCAGCTGTTTGAGCAACGTCATCACGCTTCTGACGGCGCAATTTAGCACGTTGTGCAAATTTTCCTGATTTACCTGCACCACTTAAGCGGGCAAGTGTTGCTTTGATCTGATCCTGAATTTCTTTATCCGTAGGTTCAGCTTTTGGAGCATCGGGTGTACGCGGCTTGTTTCTGAAATCCGGACGAGCAGCTCCACCAGCACCAGGTGCTGGTCTGCTTCCTCTGAAATCCGGACGGTTTCCCTGATATCCAGCACCAGGTGCCGGACGCGGAGCAGTTCCTGCCTGTCCTTGAGGAGCTTGTCCCGGCTGACCGGGAGCATTATCTTTACGCTTACGCTTACGTTTATGATCGGCACCTGCAGCAGCAGACGATGAAGCTACCGGCTGACCGCGGCGTGGCGGTGCTACTGGCAATTCAATACGTCCGATTACATTAGGACCGGTTAAACGTTCCGCTTTAGCGCGTATAACTGTCGCATTGGGGTTACCCTCCTGCGTATTCGGTTTATTTTCTTGTTTTTCCTGTACAGGCGGAACTGCTGGCGGAGCAACCACAACCGGAGGTGCCACTGCTACCGGCTCAACCTTCTCAGGAGCTTTTGGAGTTTCTATAACCTCAGCTACCGGAGCAACTGGTTCAACCTTTACAGCTTGTACCACTTCTGGTTCTTTTACTGCAACCGGCTCAGCAATTACTGGTGCCGGAGCAACAGGCTCAGGAACAACAACAGCTACCGGAGCAGGCTTTTCTGGTTCAGGACTTTTCTTTTCGGGACGGGTTTTTGAGTTAAGCTGATCTAAATCAATCTTTCCTACCACCTTCACACCAGGCAAAGAACCCTCTTCAGGTTTAGGTTCAACAACTGCAGTCTCCTTTGGTTTCTCAACCACAGGAGGAGTAAAAGGATTTACATTCTTGATCAGGATCTCTTCCTGTTCAAACTCCTTTGAATGCTGTGGCTCTGCCTTCTCAACAGCAACAGGGACATCATCGCGCCGGATCTTGCCTATAACAATTTGTTTGGCTTCCTCTTTTACAATCTTATCACCCTGATACTCCTTAAGAAGAACATCATACATCTCATCGGTGAGTTTAGTATTGGGTCTGGCTTCAACTTTGAAACCTTTTTTTCCTAAAAACTCAACCGCTGTGGACAAGCCAATATTCAGCTCCTTCGCAGTTTTAAGTAAATTTGTGCTTTTACCTTCTGACATTTATTATTTAACCTCGCTATTTTTGTACAAAAGTACGTTTTTTATATGTTATATGTTTTAGGATCGGGCAATTTCTCTGCCCGGTAATTTTTCCAAATATCCCGGATCAAATAACTTATTCGAATTCTGACTTCAGAATCTCTATAACATCCTTAACAGTTGTTTCTTCCAGATCGGTACGTTTTACCAATTCTTCAGCATTCAGTGCCAGAATTGACTTCGCGGTATCCAGTCCAACACGCTTGAATTCATCAATGATCCAGCCTTCTATCTCATCTGAGAATTCCTCAATATCCACATCCTCATCATCTTCATGTGCTTCACGATATACATCGATCTCATATCCTGTCAGCTTTCCGGCTAACTTGATATTATGTCCGCCACGGCCAATAGCCAGGGAAACCTGATCTGGTTTCAAATATACTGCCGCTCTCTTCTCTTCTTCGTCCAATTTGATACTTGTGATCTTCGCCGGACTTAAAGCTCTTTGAATATACAATGAAATATTGTTTGTAAAGTTGATAACATCAATATTTTCATTCTTTAATTCACGAACTATACCATGAATACGTGATCCCTTCATACCCACACATGCACCTACAGGATCAATTCTGTCATCGTAAGATTCCACAGCAACTTTTGCTCTTTCACCCGGTTCACGAACAATCTTTTTAATGGTGATCAGACCATCAAAAATTTCAGGAACTTCCATTTCAAATAAACGCTGAAGAAACTCAGGTGCAGTACGTGAGATAATAATCTTAGGGTTGCCATTCAGCATTTCTACCTTTTCGATAATTGCACGTACAGAATCTCCCTTTTTGAAATAATCTGCCGGGATCTGCTCAGTTTTAGGCAATAAAAGCTCATTACCTTCATCATCAAGTACCAGTGTTTCCTTCTTCCAAACCTGATAAACCTCACCGGTAACTATTTCGCCAACACGATCTTTATATTTCTTAAATATTTCGTCCTTTTCAAGTTCAAGAATTTTTGAAACAAGGGTCTGACGGGCAGCAAGTATTGCTCTACGGCCAAAACTTTCAAGTGTGATCTGTTCGATATAATCATCCCCAACTTCAAGATCAGCATCAATAGCTTTTGCCTCTGCCAGTTCAATCTCCAGATCATCATCCTCAGAAAATCCATCCTCCATCACAGTACGTGTACGCCAGATCTCCAAATCACCATTATCCGGGTTGACGATCACATCGCAATTCTCGTCGGTACCATACCTTTTACGCAACATACTGCGAAAAACCTCTTCCAACACACTAATAACCGTAGGACGGTCAATATTCTTGAAGTCTTTAAACTCCTGGAATGAATCGATTAAATTAATATTGCTCATTTTTTATTGAATTTGTCAGTCTGGGACTGACGTTATTTAAAACTCACTAAAACTATACTTTCTGATATATTTTCAAATGGGATAAAGCTTTCTATCATTTCTGCTTTTTTCCCTTTTTCTTTCACACTTTCCTGAATGGTGATCCCTGATTCTTCAGCATTGATCAATTTACCTTCCTTCGTATTACCGTCTGTCAACTTAATTTTCAGGGAACGGTTGATATTTTTCTGGAACTGACGAAATGATTTCAGCGGAGTGTCAATACCCGGAGAAGAAACTTCAAGCCTGTAAGCCTGTTCAATTGCATTTTCCTCCTCAAGATGAAAACCCACATGGCGACTAATTGCAACACAATCACTTATTGCAACACCATTATCGCCATCTACTAAAATAGACAAAATTCCGCTTCCATGCATCTGCACGTCGACCAAAAACAAATCCGGACGATCAGCGATCTTCTCTTCAACTAATTCAACAACCCTTTTCTCTATATTCATAATCGACCTTTTTTGATCCCTTTGAAAAATGGGAAGGTAAAAAAAGAGCCCCGATAACGTCGGGGCTCTTCTCAGATCGATGCAAATATAAAAAAACTATCCGGCATTGCAAATAGCTGGTTTCAATACATTTATATTATTTATCTGTACTGAATTTAAATTCAATGAAGTCACCGGTAGTGAATATTTTTCTTGTAGAAATAATATCCTCAGGCTTTCTTAGAAGCATTTTGGTGTAACACCTTGCAAAGTAAGGAATGCCAGGATTGAATTCCGTTTCAGGCTTAAACCTGACCGTTCCCTCAGCGATCGTATAAGTTCCTTCCAAAGCGGGTTGAAAATCTCTCATTTCCTGGTCGGTGGTGTCTTTATAAACAGCAAAGAAATTGACCCACTGGATGTTGTCCAGGGAATCGGCGCGAAATTCATCAATTATAAAAGATGGCACTCTGGATAATACCACTTCTGCACTATCGGCAGAAAGGCCGATCAGCAAATCGTTAGTTGTACTGTCTTTCGGCTTTTCCTGGCTGCAGGAACTAAGTACCAGAAAAAAAAATATGAAAATGTGAAACAGATTATTCAATTTCATTGTTAATTACATTTTACATAAAAAAAAAGAATATGAGACTAATCATTGAAATATTATTAATGGGAGCTGCTGTTGCCATTGCTGCATACCTGCTTCCCGGAGTAACGGTTGAAAATTTCTGGAGTGCAATTATTGCCGGAATTCTCATTGCATTAGCCAATGCCACAATCGGTATGATTCTTCGTATTCTGACCTTCCCGATCAACTTTTTAACCCTCGGACTAATGTCATTTATTATTACTGTACTGATGGTATTAATGGTTGATCAATTAATGGATGATTTCAACACACAAGGTTTTTTCTCTGCCTTATTATTTGCCGTGGTTCTTGCTTTGATCCAAATGGTATTTTCTGCTTTTCGTTCAGATAAAGCTGTTTAAGGCTTTATCAAAATCCAATCTCTGCCTGTAAAATCAGAGATTGGATTCCTTTATTTTTCTGATGCATCAGAAGTAGCCTTCTTTACAGCGGGTGATTTATCATTGGCTGTAATTGCGAATACACCGCGATTATCCATAGATCTGTAATATTTTCCCAGAATTTCAACAGCTGAAGCCCTGACCTGCGAAACACTATCTTTGAGAGCCAGCTCCTTAATTTCTCCGTAAACCGAGGTCCTCTCCTCGTTTGAAAGGTGTTCAATTACCGATAAAGCTGTATTACGAATTGCCCAGCTTTTATCCTTCATTGCCGCAATCAATGTCCTTTTTGAAAGGTTTTCATCTTTCATCTGCAATAACATGATCACCGCTTCCATTCTATCCATAAATAATGGCGCATGCCCATATTGAAATACATATTGCTGCAGGGTTTTAACCTCTGATTTCTCTGCAAGAATGTATTTTTCAGCATCAACATTTACCAGGTCCGGTAATCCGGCTACAGGAAAAATAAAAGATTGCTTTTGCTTATCCAAAACGATCTCTTTGCGCTCAACCTTCCCATTTAAATAAATATCAATTGCCATAGGAATACGGTAAAGCGGAGTTTTTGACAGGTCCTGGTTTTGCCTGATCGTTATAGAAACTTCTTTCTTTTCAGGATCAAAATTGTTTTGAATATTCAACACAGGGTGCCCCGATGCCAGAAACCATTGTTTAAAAAACCAGTTAAGATCAGTACCTGTCACCTCTTCAAATACAAGTCTCAGATCATGTATTTCAGCGGTTTTATATGCATTACGGGTCAGATATAGATGCAGTGCTTTGAAAAAGGCCTCATCTCCGACAGTCTTACGCAGCATATGCAAGATCCTGCCACCCTTCTGGTAACTGATCTCATCAAACATATGCTCCCGGTCAGCGTAATTAAATCGAATTACATCCTCATCCTCTTTACTTTTATTACTTATATAAGCCGACAGATCCTGAAGTCCCTTAAAATCCGCCTGATCTCGTCCATGTTTAAATTCATCCCATAAATATTCACCATAGGTTGCAAATGACTCATTTAAAGGAAGGTTTGCCCAGGATTCTGCAGTTACCAGATCTCCGAACCAGTGATGAAAGAGCTCGTGGGCGATTATATCTTCATGATTTTGATCAAGATACTGCCCTTCGGACATATTTAATCCTTCGTACAAAACTGTAGCGCTGGTATTTTCCATGGCTCCGCTCACAAAATCTCTCACAACAATTTGCGAATATTTATCCCATGGATAATCTACACCAAGTTTCACAGAGAAAAACTCCATCATTTCTGGAGTATTTCCAAAAACTAGCCTGGCCGTTGAGGCATATGCAGGTTCGGTATAATAACTTACCTCCTTATCGCGCCATTTATCTTTGGTGATCGTAAAATTCCCAATAGCAAGCATGGTCAGATAGGTAGAATGCGCCTGCTCCTGTCTCCAGCTATCAGTTCGTGTTCCATCACCATTCATACTTGAAAATTCAAGGCTGCCGTTTGAAAGGCTGACAAATTCGTTAGGAACTGTAATATTCAGTTCCTGAGTCATTTTTTCCTGAGGGTCATTTATTGTAGGGAACCAGTTTGAGTTACATTCGGTTTCACCCTGAGTCCAGATCTGTCTTGGTTTATTCTTGTCTTTACCGTCTTTGTTGACAAAGTAGATCCCACGGTCACCAGAGGACGAAATATCTTCGCCGACCTTCAACTTATTTGGCATGGCCACATAATCAATAAAAACTGTGTAATTCTGATCCCTTTTATAAACTTTATCAAGGGTTACTGAGAGTATTTTGCCATCATAGCTATAACGCAGAGGCTTTTTATCATAACTGTTAACCAGCGAAACAGTATTGATACGAAAACCATTTGCGTTAAGCAGCAACTGATCTGTGGCGTAAAAATATGGTTTTGCAAGAATTGTAGCCTTCCCATGAACATAAGCACTGTCCCAGTCAAAACTCAGGTCAAGCCTGGTATTTATTATGTCATTCGTTCTTGAATAGCTTCCGCGATAAACTGTTGAACCGGGCATATTTTCAGTAACTGTTACCGGATCAAGGTTCACCATTTTGGGTGCAGAACAGGATAACAGAAAAAATGCTGCCACAAGGGGGCAGCATAGTATTAATTTATATTTCATCATTATTTTTCTGCCAAAAGATCATCAATTGTTTTCTCGAACTCTTTTACAAAATCAGCATAATGGCTTCCGGTTCCGGGTCCGCTAAAACCGGTATGGATCTTTCTGATCTTGCCATTTTTATCAATGATCATGAGAGTTGGAAAAGCTATAAATTCCTTAAGCATCGGTAAACTTTTTGAAACCTCAACTTTATCATTCGTAAAGCCTGTGATCAGCATATCATAGGGCACAGAAAATCTGTCCCTCAATCGGGATATATTTTTTCTTGAACGTTCAAAATCTTTGGAACGCTCATAAGCCAATGCAACAACTTCAATTCCTTTTTTCTGATACTTTTTATGAAAGCTGGTCAGGTAAACCGTTTCATCCATGCAATTAGGGCACCATGATCCAAAAAACTGAACAAGCACGATCTTATTCTTAAACTTCTCGTCAGAAAGTGATACTTTTTCCCCGTCAAGACCCGGAAATGAGAAATCAATTTTATCATACCCATCTTTAAGATCCGTTAATGAATAAGCATCCGGAAGAATTGCATTAGCATCTTTATTAGCAGTCCAGGTTTCAATGGAAGAAAATCCTGAATAGAATTTACCATCCGTTATTGTACTGTCATTCATAAGCTTACCTGTAAATAGATAAGCATGGCTCCCGTCAAAACAAGAGAGATACAGTTTATTATCAGAAACTGTTCCTTCCAGGAAGCGGTAATCACCGGTTGCAGTTAAGAATGTTCCGAAAACACGGCCATTTTCCTGGCTAAATTCACCAACTGCGGCATAGCTGCTTTTTTTATCAATATTATTAAAGGTTACCGACCAACGACCGCTTATGCCGGTGTTTGATTCAGAATTAACTTTGAAAAAGCGCCATGAATCACCCTGTCTGGCGTCAAACTGCAAAACTTCATCACTATCTCCATAATGCTTGATCCATCGTCCGCTAAGAGTTTCATTTTTGAATTTTGCTCTGATCTCTGAATCAAAAAGGGGCATCTGAATAATTAAAGAATCTGATATTGTAGAAATTTCATTAACTCTGAATCTCTCTTTTCCATTGACAATATCCAGAAATTTTTGATCTGCAGAATCGGTCACTTCAAAATTAAAAGGAATCTCTGCACCGGATCCTGTTTTGAGGGTAGCGCGCCATATTCCTTCCTTTAACCCGTCGTCAGAAGTACCTTTACAGGAAGAAAATACCGTAATAAGTACCCATAATGATGTAATATTGAAAATATATTTCATAGTTGAATGTACTATATTATTTCAAAATCTCGCGTGCAATAACTATACGCTGTATCTCCGATGTACCTTCATATATCTGAGTGATCTTGGCATCGCGCATAAGTCGTTCAACATGATACTCTTTAACGAAGCCATATCCGCCATGTATCTGAACAGCTTCAACGGTAGTTTTCATGGCTACCTCAGAGGCAAAAAGCTTGGCCATTGAACTTGCCTGTGCATAAGGCAGTCCCTGATCTTTTAACCAGGCAGCTTTTAAGCAAAGCATCCTGGCAGCCTCAATTTCAGTTGCCATATCTGCCAGCTTAAACTGTATGGCCTGATGGCCTGCAATAGGTTTCCCAAATGCTTTACGTTCTTTTGAATAGGATAATGCCAGTTCATATGCACCGGAAGCTATGCCCAATGCCTGAGAGGCAATACCTATTCTTCCCCCATCAAGAGTTTTCATTGCAAAAGTGAAGCCAAAACCTTCTTCACCAATCCGGTTTTCCTTAGGTACCTTAACATCTGTAAACATCAGAGAATGAGTATCAGAACCGCGAATACCGAGTTTATTTTCTTTAGGCCCAACACTAAAACCTTCCATTCCCTTTTCAACAATAAGCGCATTAATACCTTTATGTCTTAGTGCGGAATTAGTTTGAGCGATTACCAGGTATGTAGAAGCATTACCACCATTTGTGATCCAGTTTTTTGTTCCGTTCAACAGGTAGTGATCGCCCATATCTACGGCAGTGGTATGCTGGGAAGTAGCATCTGAGCCAGCTTCAGGCTCAGACAGACAAAATGCGCCGATCTTTTCTCCGGCAGCTAATGGCTTCAGATATTTTTCCTTTTGAAATTCGTTACCATATTTTTCAAGGCCAAAACAAACAAGGGAATTATTGACAGAAACAACAACAGAAGCAGAAGCGTCTATTTTTGAGAGTTCCTCCATGGCAAGAACATACGAAATGGTATCCATTCCTGAGCCATTATATTTGGGATCGACCATCATACCAAGAAAGCCCAACTCTCCTAGTTTTTTGATCTGTTCATGAGGAAATTTTTGATGTTCATCTCTCTCAATTACCCCTGGTTTCAATTCATTATTGGCAAAATCTCTTGCAGCCTGTTGTATCATCAGGTGCTCTTCGGATAGTTCAAAATACATACTAATTGGTTTAGTTGTTCAAAAATAGTGTTTCAAGCGGGAAATCCTGAATGCAGGAACATAAATGTTTAATCAAAATAATAGAACTCTGCTTCAGGATGACTTCCTGAATGCAGGGGTTATGAATGCTTAATATGATAATTGAGGTCTGCTTCAGGAGGACATCCTGAATGCAGGAACATAACTATTTAATCAAAATAATGGAATACTGCTTCAGGATGACTTCCTGAATGCAGGGGAAACGAAAAATTAAAAATAAAAACAATTTGCTGCTTCAGGATGAAAAAAAAGGGTTAGGAGAGTGATCTTATCTTTTTTTCAATAATAGTGGTGGAGTAACCTGAGAGGTATTCAATGGTTTGAACATCACCGCCATATTCTAAAACGAGATCTGATCCAACGATCTGATCGACTGTATAATCGGCACCTTTAACCAGGACATCTGGCCTGACTTTGGCAATTAGTTCAATTGGTGTAGGTTCATCGAACAGGATAACAGCATCAACAAATGAAAGGGAGGCAAGCATGATCGAGCGGGAGTACTGATCAATTATTGGTCTTCCCGGACCTTTAAGAGCCGATGTTGAGGCATCTGAATTGAGTCCGATAACTAATTTATCCCCCAGATCGGCAGCTTTTGAAAGGTAGTCAATATGGCCAAGGTGCAGCAGATCGAAGCAACCATTGGTGAATACTATTTTCTTCTCAAGCAGACGCCAAATATTCAGTCTGGCGCGCAGCTCTTCAGTACGAAAGACCTTTCCTTTAATAATTTCCAGCTTGCTCATTACTGATCTTTTTTGGTGAACTGATAAATAGCAAAATTAAGCTTATTGAACCAGTAATCAGAATAATTAATGTTTGAGATGAGTGAAGTAATAAGGCAAATGCAAGTCCATTACTTTTATCAATCCCATAAATGGTCAATCCTTCTGAAACCATCCAGTGAAATGCCCCAATGCCTCCCTGAACAGGAGCAATCATTGCCAGACTACTGAAAACAAGCGTTGAAAGTGCCTCAAGTGCTCCAAGACCGGAAGTAGCTTTAAGAGCAATAAAACATAAGTAAATGGATAATCCATACATTATCCAAATCAAAATTGAATAAATGATGAAGCCAGCTTTATTTTCCATAGACGTAACTGATAGAATTCCACTCCTGATATCCAGATAGAAATTATGGAATCGAACCCAAATTCCCATTTTCTCCCTATTTTTAAAAATATAGAAAAGGATCAGTGTAAGGATCATCATACAGAATGCAAAAACCAGAAGAGTGAATTGACCGGTACTTCCACTTAGTTTTATCAGTAAGTTATTATAGAGAAAATCTGATAGCAGACCAAACTGGAGTATTACTGCCAAAAATGTAATAATCCCAAGCATCAGGAGATCTATCAGGCGTTCAGCAACTACTGTACCTATTAGTTTTACAATAGGAATTTTATCAGTTTTGTTGATTACCCCACATCGTGATACTTCACCCATCCTGGGAAAGGCAAGATTAGCCAGATAGCCAATGAGTACGGCATAGAAGGTGTTCATTAGCGTAGGGGTTCCATGTCCCAGCGAACTGATCATCATTCTCCAGCGATATGCCCTCAGTAGATGAGCGAGATTTGCGAAGAAAATTGATGCAAATACCCATTTATACTGAGCTTTCTTCAAATCTTCAAGCAGTAAATTCAGATCCTGATCTTTGAAGGCAAAGAACAAAAGTACTATGCCTATAATCAGGAGAATGAAATATTTGAAGCTATTCGCTATTAACTTTTTCAAAAATCGTGACCCTATTTAAGTATCATATTATCAATAATACGGATCGACCCAACTTTAGCTGCAACAAGGGCAATAAGGCTTGCGGAACGTTTAGAAGTAACAGCTTCAAATGATTTTGCATTAAAAATCTCGAAATACTCGAGTTCTATACCAGGAGCGGATTTCAAAAAAGAGTTTACTTCCTTTATGATCTGTGCAATGGTTTTAGTTTTATATAATTCCACTACTTTAGATAGTGCCTTATATAATGCAAGTGCATTCTTCCTGTCTGGGGGTGATAAATAAATATTTCTGGAGCTCATTGCCAATCCATCACTTTCTCTGATAATCGGGCAAAGCACAAGCTTGATCTTTACCCGAAGTTTTTTGACCATGTAAGAAATAACCATAAACTGCTGGTAATCTTTCTGTCCAAAAAAGGCATAATGCGGGTTTATTGTATCGAATAACTTCTTAACGATCTGGGTAACACCCTGATAATGTCCCGGCCTGATCTTTCCTTCAAGGATCTTATCCAGGTTACCAAGCTCAATATTCCATTTCTCGGTACTGTTATACATTTCAGCAACACCAGGGATAAAGAGTACATCACACTTAACTTCTTCCAGTTTTCTGATATCATCTTCAACCGGCCGCGGATAGTTTTCGAGATCTTTCTTGTCATTGAACTGAGTAGGATTTACAAAAATACTGCAAACAATAACATCGGATTTTTGTCTTGCAAGTTTAATCAGGGATAAATGCCCGGCATGTAATGCCCCCATAGTCGGAACAAATCCTATAGAATTACCTGATGCTCTCAATTCATTCAGATAGTTATGAACCGCTTGTCTGCTATTAAAGATTTTCAAAATATAAACTGATTTTACTGGCCTCAAAAATGGTTAAATACTTCCCGAGAACCAAAACGATTTGCGTAAATCATTGATATTTCATAAGATAATGCTTATCTTTGCTCTTCTAAAATTTTTCACAACCTCAAATTAACCAAATCGGAGATGGCAAAAACCAAGATTCTTTTTATTACGCATGAGATGTCGCCTTTCCTAGAATTAACCAAAATTGCTGAGATTACCCGTCACCTGCCACAGGCGATGCAGGACAAAGGATTCGAAATCCGCATACTAATGCCCCGCTTCGGAAATATTAATGAACGTCGTAACAGGCTTCATGAAGTAATTCGTCTTTCAGGTATGAACATTATCATTAACGACAATGATAATCCTCTGATCATTAAGGTTGCTTCGATCCCTTCAGCTCGTATGCAGGTTTATTTCCTCGACAATGAGGAATACTTTCAAAGAAAACATGTCTTCGCAGATAATAGCAATAAGTTCTATGAAGATAATGACGAACGTACTATTTTCTTCTGTAAAGGAGCTCTTGAGACAGTCAAAAAATTAGGTTGGTCGCCAGAAATTGTTCATTGCCATGGCTGGATGAGTTCATTAGTACCTGCTTATTTAAAAACTATATACAAAGACGATCCTACTTTTAAAAATTCAAAAGTTGTTTACTCTGTTTACGATGACCATTTCCAGAATTCATTAAATGCTGATTTTGCAAAAAAGGCAATAATGAATGGAATGAATGCAGAGCATACTGAAATGTATTCAGAGGCTACCAATACAGCTCTTAACCTGGGTGCAATTTCATACTCAGATGCTGTTGTTTATGCAAGTGAGAACATTAATGAAGAAGTGTTAAAGTTTGTTAAAAAAGGCAATAAACCGACCCTGGAGTTCAATTCTACTTCAGATTACGAAAATTATTACAACCTTTACGAAGAAATAGTTAGCGAAGAACTTATTTCATTAGCATAAAAATAAATAAGCAAATGACCTGAACTACTGACATGATTTAATATTGGTCAGTGTTGAAGTAAAAATAGAGTCATGAGGCTTTTAAAAAAAAATGTAATACAGATGAAATTATACAAACTGGACTTATTAACGCTGTTGATAAGTCTTTTTATTTTAAGTGGCTGTCAGGAAACTGAGTCAATCGGACTTAATGTTGACCCTGCTACAGAGATCAAAGGAAGTTTTATAGACACCATTACAGTTAATGCTGCAACTGTAACTGAAGATACTATCATTACCAATACCCTGGAACAGTATCCCCTTGGATATCTGAATGATCCAATAATGGGTAAAACCACTGCTAACATTGCAATGTCTCTAACACTTGATCCTCCGGGACTTACATTTGGTACAAGCCCGGTGTTAGATTCAGCAGTATTGGTATTATATTATGGTAATGAATTCCATGGTGACAGTACTTCTCAATTTCAGGTTGAGGTTCACCAACTTACAGATGCACTGAGTGAGTCAACTCCGTATTATAACACAAAAGCTGTAGGTTATAGCAGTACAATACTTGGCAGCAAATCTTTAAGATTCAATTTAAAAGATAGTGTGAGAGTTTACGAATTAGTTACAGGAAAAGCTGATGTGCAAAAAACAAAGCCACCTCATATCCGTATCCAATTAGATCGAAACTTCGTTACCACTAATTTTTTGAATGCCACTTCAACAGTTTTATCCAGTGATACAGAACTAAATAAAGCAATAAAGGGGCTGTACCTTACTGTTAATAAAGCTCAGACTACTGGCCCTGGAGGAATAGCATTTTTGAACCTAACGGATTCAAGCAGGCTTGAAGTTTACTATAAAAGCCAGAATGGCACCTTAATAGATACAACCCTTCACAAATTCCCTATTAAGAATAATTCATCGCCTGTAATTGCAGATTTTAAACATGATTATACTGGTACAAATATTCAGGCACAACTGAATAACCCTAACACGAAATTTGATTATACCTATGTTCAAGGATTAGGCGGGCTGCGTACACGTATTCGTTTTCCCTATATTGATAAGTTAAAAAGTCTTGGCAATATCACAATCAATAAGGCTGAGCTAATAGTATCCGTTGTAGGCGGAACTGATAATTTCAAACCTGCCCAGAGGTTATTGCTGTACCAGACAGACATAGCCAACCAAAGGCAATTTATCCCGGATTTCAGTACCGATCCTGTAGTTTCAATGACCGACCTTGATTTTGGAGGTTTTTATGACACGACTAACAAGCGATATAAGTTTGTAATTACAACCTATATTCAGAATATACTTAAAGGTAAATTAAAGCAATATGACACCTTCATTGCTCCGGTAAGCCTGAATTATAATCGTCAATCAGGTCCTGTTTCATCAGGAACAACTGCCAAAAGTGCTGTAATCGGTAGTGGTAAAGCGGGAGTTAGTTATAAGATGAAGCTAAATATTATTTACAGCAAAATAAATTAGGCTTCTAATTCCCAACTCCCCTTAAAATATTCATTCAAATCAGTAGTTTAGTAAAATCTAAACTTCTGACCAACATGTGTGGAATAATTGGTTACATTGGCTTTCGTGAAGCCTGGCCTATTGTTATTAAAGGATTACACCGCCTGGAATACCGCGGTTATGACAGCGCAGGTGTCGCGCTGATGAATGGAACACTGAATATTTATAAAAAAGCGGGTAAAGTCAGCGATCTCGAAAAATCAGTTGAAAGCGAGGATCTGAAAGGCACAATTGGTATGGGCCATACAAGATGGGCAACCCATGGAGAACCTTCCGACCGAAATTCACACCCTCATACATCCGGAGATGGCCGATTAGCCATTATTCATAATGGTATCATCGAAAACTATTCTTCATTAAAGGAAGCCCTCCTATCAAGGGGCCATATTTTCAAAAGCGATACCGATACAGAGGTTCTTATTCACCTGATTGAAGACATACAGGAGCAAACTGGGTTGGATCTCAGAGAATCAGTCAGAATAGCCTTGAATGAGGTCATTGGTGCGTATGCCATTGTGATCATGAGCAAAGATGAACCCGATGAACTTATTGCAGCCCGTAAAGGAAGTCCGATGGTACTTGGCGTTGGCGAAAAAGAATATTTCATTGCTTCTGATGCTTCTCCAATCATAGAGTACACCAAAAATGTGATCTATCTGAATGATAATGAGATCGCTTATATTAAAAGAAATGAACTGCTGATCAAAAGCATAGATAATGTGATTCAGATTCCATATGTTCAGGAGCTGGAGCTGAAACTTGAGATGCTTGAAAAAGGCGGATTCGATCATTTCATGCTGAAGGAGATCTATGAGCAACCCCGCTCCATAAAGGATTGTATGCGCGGCCGCATCTATCCTGAAAAAGGTCTGGTGCAACTTGGTGGCATCAAAGAATTTGCTGAAAAACTCAAAAATATTGATCGGATCGTTATTGTTGCCTGTGGTACTTCCTGGCATGCAGGTCTGGTTGGAGAGTATCTCATAGAAGAATATGCACGCATCCCTGTTGAGGTAGAATATGCTTCGGAGTTCAGGTATCGTAACCCCATCATTTCAGAAAAAGACATCGTTATCGCAGTATCCCAATCGGGGGAAACAGCCGATACCATGGCAGCTATTGAGCTGGCCAAGGAAAAGGGTGCTACCATATTTGGTATTTGCAATGTAGTGGGTGCTTCAATCCCAAGGCTCAGCCATGCAGGAGTTTATACTCATGCGGGACCAGAAATAGGGGTAGCATCCACCAAAGCCTTTACCGCTCAGGTAACGGTGCTCACGCTGATGGCCTTATACATGGCCCAGCAAAGGGGTACTATCACACAAAGTAAATTAATTCATTTACTTACTGAACTTGACAATATTCCTACCATGGTTGAAAGATGTCTGCTTTCAAACGACAGTATTAAAGAGATCTCAGCAAAATTTAAGGATGCCAGAAACTTCCTGTTCCTTGGAAGAGGAAGCGGATTTCCGGTAGCATTAGAAGGCGCACTGAAACTCAAAGAAATATCCTATATCCACGCAGAAGGTTATCCTGCAGCAGAGATGAAACACGGTCCTATTGCTTTGATAGATGAGGAGATGCCTGTAGTATTTATTGCCACAAAGAACTCTTCTTACGAAAAGGTGATCAGCAATATCCAGGAGGTAAAAGCCAGGAAAGGTAAAGTAATTGCCATTGTAACCGAAGGAGATACCGTAGTTAAGAATATGGCAGATTTCGTAATTGAAATACCTGATGCGGATGAAATATTCTTGCCATTGCTGGCTACAATACCTTTACAACTGCTTTCCTACCATATTGCAGTAATGAGAGGTTGCAATGTAGATCAGCCAAGAAACCTTGCTAAATCGGTTACGGTAGAATAAAAATCAATAGTAAATTCCATTCCTTAAACCGTATTTCATTGCGGTATTTAAAATTTTTTGCAAAAAATTTGTCTAACTAAATAATTAGTCATAATATTGACTAATTATTTAGTTAGAATGAAAAAACTCACACAGGCAGAAGAGCAAATAATGCAGGTACTTTGGTCACTCAAAGCGGGTGGCTATGTCAAAGACATCCTCGAAATGCTTGACGATCCCAAACCACATAACAACACTGTTGCAACCTTACTTAAGATATTGGTTGAGAAAGGTTTTGTTGGTATCAAAAATCCAAACCGAAACAATCTCTATTATCCAGTGGTTTCAAAATCATTGTATTCTGCGCAAAGTATCGAAGGGCTCACAGAAAGATATTTTGACGGATCTTATTCAAATGTGGTTTCGTTCCTCGTTGATAAAAAACAAATGTCAATTGAAGATCTGGAACTGCTTTTAAAAGAACTCAAAAACAAAAAGCCATGAGCAGTGAAATTATTTTGATCTACATTCTCAAATCGACAGTAATTACAGCGATCATGTACGGCTATTACCGTTTAGCCTTGAAGGATAATAAATTTCATTATTATAATCGCTTCTATCTTTTAATCAGCCTGGCATTAAGCCTGATCGTACCACTGTTAAATTTTCACTGGTTCACATTTGAAAAGCCGGTAGCTGAAACAACTAGCGAAGAATTATTATTAATGATCGCAGAGCCTGGGATTCAAAGTCCGGCGAATGCCATAGCTTATAGCGACTGGATATTTCTTTTCATCGCGATGATCGGTATTTCACTTCTCATACTATTAGTGATCAGTATTCTAAAGATTTACAGAATAAAGAATAAATCTCTTGTCCAACATTTCGAAGGCATAGAATTTATTGAAACTGATATCGAAAATGCGCCATTCTCATTCCTCAATAACTTATTCTGGAAAAAGTCAATCCACTTAGACGATGAGAACGGACAAAAAATATTTAAGCATGAAATAACGCATATCAGGCAAAAGCATTCATGGGACAGGTTATTTTGCCAGATCATTGGTTCTTTATTTTGGATCAACCCATTCAACTGGATCATACAGAAAGAGCTTCAAACAATTCATGAGTTTATTGCAGACGAAGAAGCAGTTGGTGAAAACAATACAGAGGCATTTGCAAAACTATTATTGGAAACTCATTACGGTACACATTTCTTAAACCCAATTCATGCCTTTAATTATTCATCCATTAAACGAAGACTAGCTATGTTAACAAAATCAAATAACACAAGGTATTCATACCTAAGAAGGGTAATGGTATTACCAGTCATAATAATAGCCCTTGGAATTTTTTCGATCAGGGTCAATGCGGTAGACAGAGTTAAAATCCTGGAAGAACAATTTGAAAACGTATATTTTGAAAACCAGACAGATACCATAAAACCTAAACTCCCGGCAGTTCCTGAACCTTTAATGCCGCCGACGCCCCCAATACCAGCATTGCCACCGATGCCTGCATTACCACCGATGCCAGCAATGCCAGCAACACCACCGATGCCACCGATGCCACCGATGCCCGAGGTAAAATCTTTCGAAAACAATGACGAAGTATATTTAAGGATAGAAAACTCAAAAGACGACAAAAAAAAGCCAGTTATCTTAATTAATGGTCGGATTGCCAATTCAACAATGGGACTCAAAAAAAATGAAATAGCAACTATCAGAGTCATTGGGGAGAAAGAAGCTGCCAGAAAGTATAACTTATATGGCAGAACAGGAGCAATTGAAATTACCACAAAGAATGATCAAGTTAAATTCAATCAGGAACCAGCTGCTTCCAGGGAGGTAAACCGTGTGGAAACTATTGAATTTAGGGGTCAATCCTTAGAAGCAGGAACCGAAAAAGTACAGATCAATGGCTTAATAAATGAATTCAAAGGTAAAAAACTGGAAAATGAGACTGATCCCAAAAAGGTCAGCATTCAAGAGGGTGATATTCGGCTTATCGCTGATTCTATTTCTTTTATTCCTTCGAAGGGGAAAAATAACACACCAGATAATGTTGTTTATATAGTGGATGGAAAAAGAGTTGAAAACTCCAAACTCAAAGGAGTTGATCCCAGTAATATTCATTCTATTAATGTGATAAAAGGAGAAAGTGCCAGTAAAAGATACAGTGATCTAAACGGAAAAAGTGTTATTGAAATAAATTTAAAAAAGAAATAAAGTACATTCCAAATGAATAATTATTGCAAATTCCCGGTTTTAATAAAGCCGGGGATTTTGGTTTAATGCCAGGGTGTGTAAACTATTAATAACTACAATAAGACTTAATAGCTTAAAAAAGCATGCAATTCCAGTGAGCATAAACTATACTGAATATAATGAAAATGGCATTCTTTATAGGAATCGATCTAAATCATTAACTTTGCAATATGCAAGTTCATATTTTAAAATCAAAAATTCACAGGGTCAAGGTAACTGATGCGGATCTTAACTATATAGGTAGTATTACCATAGATGAGGATTTAATGGATGCCGCACAGATCCTGCATGGTGAAAAGGTGCAAATTGTAAATAACAATAATGGAGAGCGGTTTGAAACTTATACTATTCCGGGCAAAAGAGGTAGCGGAGAAATAGTACTGAATGGCGCTGCTGCCAGACGGGTACAGAGAGGTGATGTTATAATCATTATAACTTATGCCATAATGGAGATAGAAGAAGCCAGAAATTATAAACCGATTGTTATTTTTCCGGATGAGGAGACTAACAAACTGAAGTAACCAGATAAAAAGTATTTATTACATATAAAACAGGGGCCTAAAAAAGGCCCTTTTTTTATGTAAAGACAATAACAAGATGAAAAAATCAAAAAATATTTCAGAAAATGCCTAACTTAACCTATAAGTAAAATATTATAAACTTATTATTATGACACATAGAATTCCATACGTAATCGCTATTTTAACACTTATAGGGGGTGTTTTTATCTCCATTATTTTCGGAGCAAACGAAGATTATTTTAAGGATAATATCAACGAAGGCCTTAAAAAGAATGAAAAGATAAATCAGATCCAGGATCCGGTTGAAAAGGCAGCGCTACTTAAATCTGAAGCGGACAAAAACTGGCGTTATTATCAACGGTTTCACTTCCATTCTACCGGGATTGGTGCAATGATCATGGGAGTACTTTTGTTTATTTCCTTTTTATCAGCTCCAGACAGAATTAAAGTAATTACTTCATATACAGTTTCAATTGGAGGTTTTCTTTATCCATTTATATGGCTTTTTGCGGCAATCTACGGCCCTGAAATGGGTCGTGAAGCAGCTAAGGAGGCCTTTGCAATTTTTGGATATATGGGAGGAGTATTCCTGGTCGGCTTGTTTTTAAGTCTGTATATGGCTTTAAAGTATCCTATGAGGGAATTGAAATAACCCTTTATTCAGAGTCTGTATGAGTTTTAGAGGAGGATGAGATCAGTCTGTTGATCTCATTCATTTCATCAATGCTCAGGTATCTCCATTTTCCTATCGGGATATCGAGCTTAATATTCATTATTCTCACCCTTTTTAGCTTCGTAACCTTAAAGTCAAGGAACTCACACATTCTGCGTATCTGCCGGTTTAGGCCTTGAGTAAGAATGATCCTGAATTTATTTTTATCGATCTGTTCAACCTCACACTCCCGGGTTATGGTATCAAGAATTGGCACACCGTTTCTCATTTTCTTCAGAAATTCGGGGGTAATAGGCCTGTTAACAGAGACTATATATTCTTTTTCATGGTTGTTTCTGGCACGGAGGATCTTGTTCACTATATCTCCGTCGCTTGTCAGCAGAATTAATCCTTCACTTGGTTTATCCAAACGGCCGATCGGGAATATGCGTTTTGGGTACTTAATATAATCAATAATATTATTCTTTTCAGCCTTGGTATCAGTGGTGCAAACAATTCCGATGGGCTTATTAAAAGCTATATAAACAGGCTTTTCCTCAGGTTTGGAGACCAGTTTCCCATCAACTTTCACAATATCACCAGGGATGATCTTGGTCCCCATTTCAGGCACGCTCCCATTGATAGTAACCCTATTTTCAAGTATCAGCTTATCAGCAGCTCTGCGTGAGCAATAACCTATCTCACTCAGATATTTATTTATTCTGGTAGTATCTTCAGAAGTCATTTTTACAGTATTCCATTTTACAGCCCCAATGCCCGTTAAATAAATCAGGCAAAGAGTATTCCAATAAATTATATTTCATCCATCATACAGCCGATGGGAGCTCCCGGAGGTGCTATAGGATGAAGTGTTGGTTTTGCCTTTTCTGGAGTTTTCATTCGATCCAGTGTAAGAATCAGGTAACCTTTATAGGTATTATCTGTTGTAGCCTTCAACTGAGCTCCTGCATATGTTTTCAAATCCTCCAGCGATTTATGGATCTGTGCTTTAGTAGCAAAAGATGCATCATCATTGATAGAAGCTGAAAGGAGATAGGTAAGCAGTAATTGCTCATTTTGTTTTTGTATCAAACCCTCCATCCCATTAAGTCTGGGTGATTTCCAGGTTTTTGCTATCAGTAAACTGATCATTTCATCCACACCCAAACCCTTATTTGAAGCCTGATATTGAACCATTCTATTCAGGCGACTCGCATTGAATAAAAACGAGAGAGGCATATCGGCAGCTGTTTCTGCTGCAGCCAGCGGATCAAATACCAGACCGGTTCTCCTGGTAAACAGTTCCTTAGAATTTCCATAGCCTGCCGGACGGGGAGGAATCAACCTGATAATACTTTCCGGGAGTGTTAAAGCTTTAGGATCCATACAATCTGCGAGAGCTTTCAAGGCTTCAAGCTGAACTTCTTTAGAAACAGAACGTGTTACCATTTGCCCGTCTCCTTTAATTGCATAGGAATAATACATCCCGCCAACCTGCTTTGAAACCGCCTCTACCTGATACCTGTGGAAAAGGTAAACAGGAACCAGAACATCCTCCAGCATTGCCATTGGTGTACCCTGCGGGATATTGTTCAAACCAAATTTTGACAGAGCTTTTGAACGAACATTCATCACATTTTTTAATTCCTTTACCGGATCATTTCCATTGTCCCATAAATGCGCTTCAGGGTGAAGTCCCGCAGGATCACGGGCGTCCCTGTCAGAGATAAATGTCAGTCCATTTTTAGCCGCATTGCTCAGTATTTTATTCAAAGCTTCGGCTTCATTGGTCCCCTTTGGGAATTGTGAATATCCATATTGGATACTTACCTTATCCCATTCCCCAATTTCATTGGTATAGGCATTATTCAAATCGATTTCATTGCTTGCATTTAATGTAACCATGGGTGGCGGATAATCCATTACACTGGCCCTGTTCTGAGAACTCGAAATATAGTTATGCATTAAACCAATGGTATGTCCTATTTCATGCGCCGACAACTGTTTTAACCTCTGCAAGGCCATTTTCAACATTTTATCATCAGCTGGCAAGGCATTATTTTCAAAAGGAGCGAGTAAACCCTGTGCGATCAGATAATCCTGACGAACACGCAGAGATCCCAATGTTACATTTCCTTTGATTATCTCACCTGTCCGCGGATCAACAACAGCATCACCATAACTCCAGCCTCTTGTTGAGCGATGTACCCAGTTGATCATATTGTAGCGCAGATCCATCGGGTCGGCCGTTTCAGGAAGAATTTTTACCTGAAAAGCATTGATAAAACCTGCAGCTTCAAAAGCCTGGTTCCACCAGCCGGCACCTTCCATTAAAGCACTTCTGATGGGTTCCGGAGTACCATTGTCAAGATAATAGATGATCGGTTTTATGGCTTCACTCTTTAGAGCGGAAGGATCTTTCTTTTCCAGACGGTGACGAAGAATCGTGTTTTTCTGAATTGGTTCATTCACAGGACTGCTATAATCAAAATAGGAATTCGTGATATATGGAGAACGTGCATCATAAAGCCTCGTTTGAAAATTATTGTCGGGCAATTGCGCAAATGAATGATGAACTCTAAGAGTGATTGCTTCCGGAGCAGGAGTAACGGAATTTACAAAATTACCAGTTTGCCCATCAGTATTAATGAAGGTCAGCGTTGTTTCCAGCTCAGTATTTAATGGGAAATTTTTACTTCTTGGCAAATATATAGCCGAGCGGCCGGCATCTAAATTATAATTCCCCTGTTTTGAGCCTCTCAAACGGTTAGAGACTTTTAATGCATCCCGCATGATAAAATCAGTTGCATCAACAAGGACTGAACCTCCAGTTTCGGCAGCAACAGTAAAACCCCATATCGTCGACTGGGCAAACGATTGTTCGACAGCTCTTTTTTCAGCTTCACCACCACTCACTGCCCGGTACGCGTAGTTGGGCTCGATCATTAACACTTTATTAGCTGTGCGGCTGAATTTAACAATATAGGTGGTACCCATAACTCCTCTGTCGAGGCCAACATCATTTGAACCCAAACCAGCCGGAAGAGAGGTCTGGTATAAAATTTCTTTATCAAGCTCATCGATCTGCAACCAGATCTTCCCGGTGCTCTCATCCCAATAATAATTTATAAAGCCATTATACGGCTTCATATTCTTTGTTTTTTCAGCAATGGTAATTCCTGACTGTGCCATAGAAATACTGCATGAAATGATATGGATTGTAAACACGATCCATGTTTTACTTAATTTGAGAGATTGGAAAAGCATTTTCATCAGAATTGGTTTATCAAATAAACCTATAAATATTTAGTTAACAATAGATCAGTTGCAGAATAAATACTGAATGCTTCCTACGAAAGAATAAAACAAGCTAATTTTTAATGATATAAATTAACCCTAAGGCTAAAAAATCTGGATATATAGGAGAGCGCAAATAAAAATATTGCGAATAGAATTCGTGAAGATTTAGAATTGCAAATAATACCATAGACATTATTGATAGTTATTATATTTCTATAGATTAAATCAATAGCATGATTTTGTTTATCTCGCATATGTCTGTAAATCATAGTTTACTCATGATATTATTATAGATATTATCAATATTTATTATATTTACATAGTTTAAATCTATAAAATGACTTTAGTTCAACTTGAATATATTGTTGCCCTTGATACTTATCGAAGTTTCGGGATCGCGGCAGAAAAATGTTTTGTTACACAGCCTACAATGAGTATGCAGGTTCAAAAATTAGAGGAAGAACTGGGAGTAAAACTATTTGACAGGAGCAAACAACCTATCACACCAACAGAGATCGGAGCAGAGGTTCTTGAGCAGGCACGAAATATTCTCAAGGAGAGCTATAAGCTGAAAGAACTAATAAGTAATCAAAAGAGTGTTGTATCAGGAGAACTTAGAATTGGAATTATTCCTACTATGGCACCTTATCTGATGCCAAAAGTAATTTCTGCTTTTATGGATAAGTACCCGGATGTTCAACTGGTGATCTGGGAATATATGACAGATCAGATCATTCATGAACTTAAAAATGGACTATTAGACTGCGGGATCCTTTCTACACCACTGGAAGATAAGAGCCTGCAGGAAATCCCTTTATTCTACGAATCATTTGTTGCCTATCTTTCAAAATCCAGTCCGCTGATGGGCAAGAAGAATCTCATGCCTTCCGACATAAATCTGGATGATCTATGGTTACTAAATGAGGGTCATTGTATGCGCAACCAAATTCTCAATATATGTAAGCGAAAAAAATCAGATGATCATAAACCATTTGAGTATAATACTGATAGTGTAGAAACACTCAAACGTATGGTAGAGATGAATAATGGAATAACCTTATTGCCTGAATTATCGATAAGTGATTTCACAGTGAAGCAACTAGACAGGGTACGCTATTTTAAATCGCCTGAACCAAGCCGTGAAATCAGTATTGTAACGCATCGAAACTTTCTAAAGAGAAAATTGATCATGGCATTGGAAAAAGAAATTCTCGACGCTATACCTAAGCGGATGCGCAACAAAAATAAAAAGGAAATTTTAGAGATCTATTCCTGAATTAATTCTTCCTCATAAGTTTTGACAAAAGCCATATAATCAAAGCTATAATTACTACAACGACAAAAATGCCTGTATAAGCACCTGCTTTGAAGATGCCTCCAATAATTTCGCAGGACGATAAAAAGGTAACCGAAGTAATAGCCAGAATCCAGAATAATTTTCTCATAATCTTTAAAATAAAAAAGTGATGTATTACTAATACATCACTTTTCCAATAAAGTTTTATTTCTTGAAATTATTTTGCTTTCGCGAATCTTTCAGATACAGCATCCCAGTTTACAACATTCATAAATGCAGCAACATAATCAGCACGTCTGTTTTGATATTTAAGATAATAAGCATGCTCCCAAACATCCATTCCTAAGATTGGAGTACCTTTTACTTCAGCAATATCCATAAGAGGATTATCCTGATTTGGAGTTGAGCTTACCTGTAATTTTCCATCAGCAGCAACAGAAAGCCATGACCAGCCTGATCCAAAGCGAGTCATACCTGCTTCAGCAAATTTCTTTTTGAATTCATCAAATGAACCAAAAGCAGTATCTATTGCTTTTGCAAGATCACCAGTTGGGGCACCACCGCCATTTGGTGACATAATAGACCAGTAAAGAGTATGATTGAAATGACCGCCACCGTTATTTCTAACTGCCATAGCATACTTTGAAATATTCTTGATGATATCTTCGATCTTCTGGTTTTCACCATCAGTACCGGCCAAAGCCTTGTTCAGATTATCCACATAAGCCTGGTGATGTTTGCCATGGTGAATTTCCATTGTCATTTTATCGATATGCGGTTCTAATGCATCTGTTGCATAAGCTAACGCGGGTAGTTCAAAAGCCATCTTTTTATAATTAGGGTTTATACTATTTTCTATAACAAATATAAGACTGAAAAGTTAGAACTTATTCAATTTGTTGTCAAGATTTATCACGTTTGGAAATAAAGAAGTCTTTCATCAATCTGGCAGCCTCTTCAGAGCTGACACCACCGACCACCTCAGTTTTAGGATGGATGATCCTGTCAGAAACCTGTGAAAAGCCTCTTTTATCATCCCTGGCACCATATACTATGCGACTTATCTGTGTCCAGTACGATGCGCCGGCACACATTACACAAGGTTCAATAGTTACGTATAAGGTGCAATCCTTCAAATACTTTCCACCTGTATAATTTGCCGCTGCTGTAAAAGCCTGCATTTCAGCATGGGCGGTAACGTCATTCAGCTGCTCAGTGAGATTATGTCCTCTGCCAATAATTCTTCCTCCATGAACGATCACCGCACCAATCGGAACTTCATCCAAAGCAAGTGCTTTTTGTGCTTCCTTCAATGCTTCCTTCATAAAAAAATCATCAGGATTAATGGCCGGCTCATCTGTAAAACTGATATATTTCATAAAACTAAATTAAAGATGAACCATTTGGAACCTGACGCTCAACGGCAGTCAGAACAATATTACCATCCTGATCTGCAAATCCGGTGACCAGAAATTCTGAAATAAAGTTTGCAATCTGCTTTTTTGGGAAATTCAGCACTGCAATGACTTGCCTGCCTATTAAATCTTCTTTGGAGTAGTGTTTAGTGATCTGTGCACTGCTCCATTTAATTCCATATTCACCAAAATCTACTTTAAGCTTGTAGGCCGGTTTTCTTGCTTCAGGAAAATCAAGAACCTCAAGAACTGTACCCACCCTTAAGGCTACCTTTTCAAAATCAGACCAGCTTATTTCTTCCATGCTCAAAGTTAAGCATGAATTGTGAATTTATGGAGAGGCATCATCGGGATGGCCCCTAATGATTGGAACATAAATTGTAAATTTGCGCCATGCATTCTGTAAAATTAAAAAAAGGCAAAGAAAAAGCAGTCAGACAATTACACCCCTGGGTGTTTTCTGGTGCAATAGATCAGATCAAAGGGAATCCTGAAAATGGTGATATTATTATGGTCACAGACAGTAATAATAATTTCCTTGCCTATGGTTTTTTCAATAATAAGTCCAGAGTAGCAGTACGCCTTCTTGAATGGAACCTTGAAACAGAGATCAATGAAAGCTGGTGGAGAAAAAAGATCAGGACTGCAGTGAAACACAGAGATGAACTGAATACTGGAGAAACAAATACCTATCGTCTGATTTTCAGTGAAGCTGATTTCCTTCCGGGATTGATCGTTGACCGGTATGCTGATTTCCTCTCTGTACAGATACTTACTTCCGGTATAGAAAATATCAAACATATTATCCTGGATGAGTTACAGAAATTGTTAAGTCCGAAAGGGATCTTTGACAGGAGTGATGCCTCAGCACGCGCACATGAAGGAATGGAAGCTTCTTCAGGTGGTATCCTGCTTGGCACAGAACCTCCTGAATTTGTCAGCGTGAAAGAGAATGGCATTTTCTATCAGGTTAATATTGCAGAAGGCCAAAAATCAGGATTTTACTGTGATCAGCGCGATAACCGAAAATGGGTTGCAGATCATGTAAAAGGAAAAAAAGTATTGGATTGCTTTTCCTACTCAGGCGGATTTAGCCTGAATGCCCTTGCTAAAGGGGCAAAAGAGGTAATCAGCGTTGACAGTTCAGCTCTGGCTTTGGATACTTTAAAGCGAAACATGGAGATCAATGACTTTAATAATATTCCACATCGCCTCATACAATCAGATGTGAATAAGCAGCTTAGAGCATTCAGGGAAGAGAATGAAAAATTCGACATCATCATTCTGGATCCACCAAAATATGCACCATCACGCTCAGCTTTAACAAAAGCATCAAGAGCATACAAAGACCTTAACAGAATGGCAATGCTCTTGCTTGAGGAAGGCGGACTTCTGGCAACCTACTCCTGTTCAGGAGCAGTTGATATCAGCATGTTCAAACAGATCATTGCATGGGCTGCCCTGGATGCAGGAAAAGAAGTACAATTCATTCAGCAGTTCTCTCAGCCTGCAGATCATCCGGTAAGATCATCTTTCCCTGAGGGAGAATATCTTAAAGGACTGCTTTGCCGCGTTATGTAATTCCCGATTTACTTTTCTTCAGGCAAATTATGTAAATGAACAGGCTTTTTGCCTTTATTCATTTTCAGGTTCAGCATTTCAACTAAAACCGAGAAAGCCATAGCGAAGTAGATATAACCCTTTGGAATATGCTGATCGAAACCTTCAGCTAAAAGTGAAACTCCAATTAGTAAAAGGAATGATAAAGCCAGCATCTTGACAGTTGGGTGTTTATTTACGAAATCACTGATACCACCAGCTGATAACATCATCACTAATACTGCAATGATCACAGCAGCGATCATCACCTCAATATGATCTGCCATTCCTACAGCCGTAATAACTGAGTCAAGTGAAAAAACGATGTCAAGAAGTAGGATCTGTACAATTACACCTGAAAAAGTAACCACCGCTTTTGTATCAGTATGATGTTCTTCTCCTTCAAGTTTATCATGGATCTCACTGGTGCTTTTATAAATAAGGAATAAACCTCCAATGATCAGGATCAGATCTCTACCCGAAATTGCAAACTGTTTCAATAGTTCTGCATCTGTTAAGGCCATCCATTCGCCCATATTGAACAGCGGACTGGTCAATGTCATAATCCATGTTAAAGATAAAAGTAATAGCACCCTTGTGATCATAGCCAGAGCCAATCCCAGCTGACGAGCCTTTTTCTGCTTGCTGGCAGGAAGTTTAGACGCCATAATTGAAATAAATATGATATTATCTATTCCAAGGACTATTTCCAATATTGTTAACGTGACTAATGATATCCAGATCTCCGGGTTTGACAACCATTCCATAGTTTAAAATTTTTGTAAAAGTAAGTTAAATGTGATCAGGAATAAAAACAAAAAAACCTCCCGCCGAAAAGCGAAAGGTTTTAGCTCTATAAACAAGGAATTATAAAAATTTTACACCCCCATAATTAGATTTGATAATAATACGTGAATCGGAACCTTTACCTACCTGACCTTTAAAATTTTTAGTTGGGTTCCACCCTTTAGAGCTGTTCGAGTCTGAGAGCTGATCAGCTACACTTACCCGGTTACCTGAATAGTTAAATCCAGCATAGCTTACAGTTACATCAAAATCAAAATCTGCAGTTTCATCTATCCCCAGTGTTACCCCGGAATAAGATGAAGTAATATTAAGATTTTTGACATTTTTATCCACCTCATCAATTTTAAAGCCGCTGCTATAGGCCACATTAAATGTGCCTCCATTACTTAGATGGGCAATTTTAGAGCTGCTGTATCTGATTGTTGCATTAAGTTTATCACCCTCAGTTAGTTTTAAACTACCATAACTGATCGTCAAATTCCCATTGGAAAAATTCTCTATGCTTGCAGAACCATAGTTCACTTTGACCTGATTTGCCGGATGATCAAGTTTGCCGGATGAAAATGAACCATAAGAACTGCTGATATTAACTGGACCCGAAAAATCATCGATCTCTGTACTACCATAGCGATTATTTATATCAAGGGCGTTTTTAGCCGGCATGTAGATAATATAATTAACCTGCACTCCCCTTCTTTCTTCTTTACCATTTTTAATTCTTGACCAAAAGTTCAGCGAAGTCTTTTCAAAATTGGTTTTAAAACTGATGAGATTACCATTATGCGATTCTGCAATATTTACACTTTCCAATAGTTCGGTAGCACTATTTTCAGATGCCTCAAATGCCTTGATCTCTACTTCAACTTTAATTTCATTCTTTGCCCATACGTGTACTGCAACTTTTCCGTACTGATTATTGATCGCCAATTTATCATCCTTATTAACCACATAGGTCTTAATTATACGCTTTGTTTTTTCTGCAGTGCCGACATACTCATGCTCCTCTTCACTATCTGCATCAATGACTTCAACCTCAATATTTCCAATTTCCCTGCTGGCTATCTCAATTGCTGTTCCGATCTTCTCAAAATCAATATTCTTCAGCTCAAAAGCTACCGCCCTGAAAGCTTCGTTGAGACCAAATTCAATGTTTTTCAGATCAATTGTGATCTTTGAATCTTTGGGCTGGGCCTTTTCTTTAGACTGCCCGGAGGCTATCTCTATGAACAAAAGTGTCAGAGCAAATAGCAGTGCTTTTTTAAATATTCTGTGTTTCATTTTTCTGTTCTTTTTTAACCTGATTGATCTGTTGAATTATTTGCAGTTGCTGATTTAACAATTCTGTCTGTATCTGAAGATTTCTGATCATCGCTTTCACGGTTTCTTCCTGATTCGGACTTGCAGGCAAATCATTTTTCAATTTCTGATAGCTTTCATCCATCTTCTTTATTTCTGATGAAAACTCCTGATACAATTGAGGCTCTTCCTTCTCAATACGTTTTAATTCAGTTCGCTTAACCTCTATAAGTGTAGCGTAATGGACCTGCTGTTTAGCCAGCCCCGGATCAATACTGCTGAGATCAGTCGATTGCTTAAACTGATATTGATAGAACCATAAACCTGCAAAAAGTAGTGGAATAACAGTAGCGGCCATTTTTAGTAAAAAGCTCACACGAACAACTCTTTCTTTTTTTACCCCAATCTCATTCTGCATCCCGATCTTTTTTTCATCAAGCTGCTTTTCGATCCTGTTCCAAAGATCTGCCGGTGGTTCAAACTGGTCGAATTCTTTCTTATTATTTCTTACAAAACTCTCTAATCTTTCTTTCATCATTAGCCTCTCCCTGATCCGGGGATGATTGATCCGGATCTTTAATTAATTATAACTAATTCCTTTATTCCTTAACATTTCAACTAGTTTTCTTCTCGCCCGCATAAATTGTGTTCTTGAAGTGTTTTCACTGATCCGCAAAATATGCGAGATCTCTTCATGATCATATCCTTCCAGAAGGTACAGTGTTAATACTACCCTGTACCCATCTGGAAGCTCCTGGATAGCCGCCCGTACTTGCCGTACCTGCAATTCAAGTTCTTCAGTGTCGGGCCCTTCATTATCAGGAATAGATTCAACATCTGTCTCATCAATTGATATCAAGTCCATCTTGCGCTTTCGCAACTGACTGATCGACCTGTTGATCACGATCTGTTTCATCCACATCCCGAATGTGGTTTCCTGCCTGAAATCGGCGATACGGGCAAAAGCATCAACAAATGCTTCCTGCAACACATCCGCAGCCTCATCTGCATCATTAAGAATGCGCATAGCGATATTGAACATGGCTCTTGAATAGAGCTTGTACAGGTCATTATATGCTTTCCTACTACCGTTTCTGCATTCAACCACAAGGCCGTAATGCTGATCTACGTAAACAGCTTCCAAATTTTTTACGCTTTCTTATTTACAAGACGCAGACTATTTTCCTGCGTTGCATGGTGGGTTAAAAAATAGTATAAAGGTGAGTTTGGCATATGAATGTCTTCAAACAGGGAAGTAATAACTGGCCTGAACCTCAATATATTGGCCCCTGTTTAAAGATAAATGAATTTTTTAATTGTTTGGTTTAATTGGGCTTGCCCCGCGGGAGCGGTGCCAGGCTATTCGTTGCAATCTTTTTTGCTTCCCAAAAAAGTATTTCCACTGCTATCCCTAAGCCAGACTAAACGCTGTGTTATTTGATCCCAGTAAATTCATATCAGTACATTTTATAGATCATAACCATGCCGGATGAAATCAATTCATCAGCAAATGGAGAAATTTATTTATTGATCATAAAAGAGTCGATACATTGAATTGCATTTTGCAGTCTTTCTACATCAGATCCTGAGATCAGAGAATAATTTGCATTCAATGATCTTAATTCAGTATGCCAAACTTCCATAAAATGTTCCCGCATATCCGGAAAATCGCGCAATGGATCTTCTTCCCATGGGAGATCAATGTTCATGAGCAAATAAAGATCATATGAATGCTGCGGGAGTTTATCCAGTACCTCCTGGGGTGCACTGCCAAACATGTGGTCACTCCAGATCTTAACTGTAATGAATGTGGTATCGCAGATCAGAAGTCGATTAGCATTGGCTGCCATTTGTTCTTCTAGTTCCAGCTGCCCCCTGAACATATTGATCTCATCCTCCCAGGTACATGGAGCTGTTAGTTTTTCGCAGTAGCCGCGTGCATATTCAGGTACCCAAACTGTTTGATAGTGATTTGCCAGTTGTTCTGAAATGGTTGATTTACCAGTTGATTCCGGTCCGACGATAGCTATTCTGATCAGGCTCAATTCCATAGTGTCATTCTTAAAGTCATCCTATTTCTTAAGCCTATGTATTTAGCGGCAATTTGGATTGCTTGTATTCTTTCTTCCAGTTAATATAGCCCATTGTGGCAATCAAAACATATAAAGCATACATTCCTGCGGTTAAATGAAGGTCTTTCACCAGATAAACACCCACATAAATAACATCCACAAATATCCATATCAGCCAGTTTTCAATGATCTTTCTGGCAAGAAACAGTTGTGCAACAAGGCTGCAGGCAGTACAAAAGCTATCAAGATAGGGAAATGAGGCATCGGTTCCTTTATACAGGAAGGTACCCAGTAAAAGTGTAAAGATCAATATGGCTGCCAAAGAAATTAGTAGTGACTTTCTGGTGGCAAATGAAACCGGAACCTTATCTTCCTGTTCAGACTTTCTGCTCCAAAAGTACCAGCCATAGATATTAGTAATTAAAAAATACACCTGCAGACCTGCATCAGCATATAATTTTGCTTCAAAAAAGATGATTATATAGAGGGAAACACTGATGATAGCAAAAGGCCAGCTCCAGATATTATTCCTGGCAGCAAGATAAACACATAATATCCCGCTTATCACACCGGATATTTCCAAAACACTTTGACTTTTCAGCCAGTCGGTTATAGCGAGAATAAAAATCATCTGTCTAAATATTACCCCACTGCTGGAAGCAGCGGGGTAAATCTAGGATTATTTTGCAGTATTCGGTGCCACGTTAAATCCAACACTTGCCTTCAATGTTATATCTGATGAAATGGCATTTCTAAGTGTATATTCCATTCTGATACGAACAGTTGAACTTTTAATATATTCATCAAGTAAAACAGTTGTATCGGCATCAAGCATGATACTACTTCCAACAGTAGTGGAAATATCATTTCTGGTAGCTATAAGTATCTCTTTATTACTATCACCACGCGAAAGATAAATTTTGACTGATTTAAATACTCCAAAGCTCTGACCGGAAGGGGAACTTGCATCAAGCTTGACAGAAGCTACCCTTACATCCTTTATAGATTCAGTATTGGAACCCTGACCTGTAAATATCTGGTCGAAACTACTCGCCTGACTTGTTGCTGATTGCTCTACATTGACTTTAGCAGTTGCAGGAACTACCAGAGTGGCTGTATAGGGGAAAGTTGAACGTATAATAGATTGTACCGCTGAGCATCCGGTTAAGATTGTACCCAGTACAATGAACGCTAAAATTGATCTTTTCATAGTAATATTTTTTTTAGTCTGAATCTACTTTCAGGAGTTAAATGAATTTTGTGAATAAGTACATGACCTTACCCAAATACCGTTCCAATCGGCAAATTAAGTCCATGAAATTTCATGCATAAGCAATTGCATGAAATTTTAAATCGAAAATCGGTAGAAATTCTTGTTTTAAATGGATGCTTTTTAAAAAAAACAGGCTTCATTAGCATAAAAAAACATAACTTTGCATCCCGACGAAGCAATCGGGATTTTTGTTCTTCAAAGCATAGTAATCTCGTATTTGATTAGTCAAAATTAGACTCTTAGAAGAACTATGCCATTAGATACTTCCATCCGTTCAGTCCTGATCATCGGTTCAGGACCAATCATTATCGGCCAGGCCTGCGAATTTGATTATGCAGGATCACAGGCTGCACTTTCCCTGAAAGACGAAGGAATTAAGGTTTCCATTATCAATTCTAACCCTGCCACGATTATGACAGATAAGGTTATTGCTGATCATGTTTATCTGCTTCCTTTAACCTGTGAAAGTATAGAACAAATTTTAAAAGAACAGAAAATTGATGCTGTTTTGCCTACTATGGGCGGACAAACTGCTCTTAACCTTTGTAAGGAGGCTGAAGAAAGGGGTATCTGGGCGGCTCATAATGTTCGTATCGTTGGGGTAGATATCGCAGCGATCGAAAAGACTGAGAACCGTGAAGAGTTCCGTAAGCTGATGGTAGAGATCGGAGTTGGAGTTGCAAAATCTAAAATTGCCAATTCATTCCTTGAAGGCAAGGAAGCTGCTCAGGAAATTGGTTATCCGCTAGTTATTCGTCCTTCTTATACTCTTGGAGGTTCCGGAGGAGGTTTTGTTCACAAAAAAGAGGAATTTGACCAGGCTTTAAGCCGTGGTTTACAGGCCTCACCGACTCATGAAGTACTAGTTGAAAAAGCAGTTTTAGGCTGGAAGGAATTTGAGCTTGAATTACTAAGAGATGGAAATGATAATGTGATCATTATCTGTTCCATAGAGAATTTTGACCCAATGGGTATCCATACAGGAGATTCAATTACCGTTGCGCCAGCCATGACATTGAGTGATCGCTGTTACCAGGATATGCGTAATCAGGCGATACGAATGATGCGCGCCATAGGTAATTTCGCGGGAGGTTGTAATGTGCAATTCTCCGTTGACCCAGCTACAGAAGATATTATTGCTATTGAGATCAACCCAAGGGTTTCACGCTCATCGGCGCTTGCTTCAAAAGCAACTGGTTACCCGATCGCAAAGATCGCAGCTAAATTAGCTGTAGGATATAACCTTGATGAAATTGAAAACCAGATCACTAAAACAACCTCTGCTTATTTTGAGCCTACTCTTGATTATGTGATCGTTAAAATACCTCGCTGGAACTTTGATAAGTTTAAAGGCGCGAATACCGAACTCGGCTTGCAAATGAAATCGGTTGGTGAAGTAATGGCTATAGGTCGCACATTTATCGAAGCCCTGCAAAAAGCTTGTCAGAGTTTAGAGACCAATCGCCTTGGACTTGGCGCAGACGGTCGTCAAAGCCGCAACCTGGAAGAGATCATGCATAGTCTGGAACATCCAAGCTGGGATCGACTTTTCCATGTTAAAGATGCAATGAGCCTCGGAGTTCCCCTGGAATCTATCCGAAAGATAACTCATATTGATAAATGGTTCCTGGTGCAGATCATGGAACTCGTTACCATGGAGGCAGAACTAAAGCGCTATTCATTAAATAACATACCAACAGATTTCTTCATCACATTAAAGCAAAAAGGTTACGCTGATATGCAGATCGCCTGGTTGCTTGGAAATGTAACTGAAGATGAAGTATATGACCGCCGTAAGGAATTAGGTATACACCGGGTATATAAAATGGTTGATACCTGCGCAGCTGAATTCCCTGCTCAAACACCTTATTTCTATTCCACCTTCGAAGATGAAAATGAATCGATTGTAAGCAATAAGAAAAAGATCATCGTTCTTGGCTCCGGCCCGAACCGTATCGGACAGGGTATAGAATTTGATTATTCATGTGTGCATGGATTACTGGCAGCCAAAGAAGCCGGTTATGAAGCGATCATGATCAATTGTAATCCTGAAACTGTATCAACCGACTTCAATATGGCTGATAAGCTATATTTTGAACCGGTATTCTGGGAGCATGTACGTGAGATCATTGAACTTGAAAAACCTGAAGGAGTAATTGTTCAGCTTGGCGGACAAACAGCACTTAAAATGGCTGAGAAACTTCATGAAAAAGGGATCAAAATAATTGGTTCCTCATTCGACAGCATGGATATTGCTGAAGACCGCGGACGTTTCTCTGATCTATTAAAGGAAATGGATATTCCTTATCCTTTGTATGGAGTAGCAGAAAGTGCGGAAGAAGCATTGGAAGTAGCTCATAAAGTTGGATACCCGGTACTTGTTCGTCCTAGTTATGTATTAGGCGGACAGGGAATGAGTATTGTTATCAATGACGAAGACCTTGAAAAAGCAGTTGTTACATTATTAAGAAACCTTCCGGGTAATCGTGTTCTGATCGATCATTTCCTTGACAGAGCCGAAGAGGCTGAATCAGATTCCATATCAGACGGTGATGATTGTCATATAATTGGTTTGATGGAACATATTGAGCCTGCTGGTATTCACTCCGGCGACTCGTATGCAGTTTTACCTCCTTTCAATTTATCTGATAAGGTTATCGGTTTAATGGAAGAATACAGCAGGCGAATTGCAAAAGCACTCAATGTTCGGGGTTTATTAAATATTCAGTTCGCTATAAAAGATGAAAAAGTTTACGTGATCGAGGCAAACCCAAGAGCTTCACGTACTGTTCCTTTCATTGCAAAAGCATATGATGTTCCATACATCAATATTGCTACCAAGATCATGCTTGGCACCCATAAACTGAAAGACTTTACCATTGTTCGTAAACTGGAAGGCTATGCCATTAAAGAGCCTGTATTCTCTTTCGATAAGTTCCCTGAAGTTAAAAAAGAACTGGGGCCTGAAATGAAATCAACGGGTGAAGCTATACGTTTCATACGTGATTTAGAGGATCCATATTTCAGACATTTATATAAGGAGAAATCGATGTATTTGTCGAAGTAGGAGGACTGAGGTAAGAGGTCTGAGGTAGGAGGTAGGAGGTATGAACCTGGAGTCAAGACTAAAGAACAAAGACAATGGGCCTGCGGAATTATCTGCGGGCCTTTTTTTATGCAGGGTTAAAAGGTTTTATTGTTTATCCTGAATTGAATGAATAAAAATTCGAAATTGAATTTTTCTATTGCATCTTTATTAAACAATTAATAAAGCATTCATGAATAAATTGAACAAGGACGATTCGGCATACAACTCAGGGATGAAAATTGGTCTGTTCGGTATCGGTCTGGATACATACTGGCCACAGTTTCCCGGCTTGAAGGAACGCCTGGAGGCTTATCTTAATATCGTTGAGCAAAAGCTATCACAAATTCATCCTGCAATTGTTAATGCCGGCTTAGTAGACACTACTGATAAAGCATTTCAGGCAGGTAAAATGTTTAAGACTGAAGATGTTGATCTGATCTTTTTATACGTCACAACTTATGCCTTATCCTCCACAGTACTTCCTGTGGTACAGCGGGCAAAGGTGCCGGTCATCATTTTAAACCTATCTCCCGAAGCTGCCATTGATTATACAGTTTTCAATTCCATGTCCGACCGCACCAAAATGACAGGGGAATGGCTTTCCTATTGTTCACCCTGTTCAGTTCCGGAAATTGCCAATGTATTTAACCGTGTTGGCATTAAATTTCATCAGATAACCGGAATGCTGCATGAAGATGAAGAATGCTGGAAAGAGGTGTTCGAGTGGGTTGAGGCTGCCAGAGTTGCCAATATCATGGCCTATAACCGTATGGGATGTATGGGTCATTACTATAGCGGAATGCTGGATATATATACAGACCTTACGCAGCAATACGCCCATTTCGGGGGACATATAGAACTGATTGAAGTTGAAGAGCTTGCAATTCTAAGAAAAGAGGTAAGTGAAAAGGAAATAAATGAAAGGCTAAAACTGTTTTACGAAACCTTTGATGTGCAGGAGGGCTGCCCGCAGGAAGACCTTGAAAAGGCGGCTATTACCTCAGTGGCGCTGGACAGATTGGCAGAAAAACATCAGCTTGGTTCACTAGCCTATTATTATAAAGGCACAGGGAATGTAGAAAATGAAGAAGCGATCGCATCTATAATTTTGGGCAACTCATTACTGACAGCAAATGGAATACCTGTTGCTGGAGAATATGAAATAAAAAATGTTCAGGCCATGAAAATAATGGACTCCTTTGGCGCTGGCGGATCCTTTACCGAATATTATGCCATGGACTTTAATGAAGATGTCGTATTAATGGGGCATGATGGTCCCGGGCATATTGCCATATCAGAAGGGAAAACCAAGGTACGCCCACTGCATGTATATCATGGTAAAGTTGGTAAAGGCGTTTCGGTAGAAATGATGGTAAAAAATGGTCCGGTAACAATGCTTTCAGTAGCAGAAAAAAGAGGTGGCGGACTCATGCTGCTCATTGCAGAAGGCGAATCTGTCTCGGGTCCTGTGCTCCAGATCGGCAATACCAACAGCCGGTATAAATTCCCGATCGGGGCAAGAAATTTTGTAAATAATTGGAATAGTCATGGCCCGGCGCATCACTGTGCTGTAGGCATTGGGCATATCAGTTCAAAAATTGAAAAGCTCGGTCAATTATTGAATATGGAGGTGGTGAAGGTTTGTTAATGACCTGAAATGGGTTCTAAATTAAAAGGGAGCTTTTCTTTATTCGAAAAGCTCCCTTTTAAATCATATTTGATGAAAATCAATTTATTACAACCACACCTTTGGCTTCATAGGCCAATTGCTCTTTAGGTGTAGTGATTGCAGCGATTTCGGCTGCAGTTTTACCGCCATCTTTTGCATAATGCCTGAGTGTTTCAATTGATGTTGTATCAGTATAAGCAAAGCCATCCAGAATAACTTCTTTTCCGGTAAGATCCTTTGGAACAAAAATCTTATAATCTTTAAAAGTTACACGAATTTCCTTACCATCGCCCAGATCCATGATCATCCAGCAGCCTTTACTCTTGCATACTTCCTTTACCTGTCCTTTTATCTTAATATCCTTCTTGCTTTCGCCGACCATTGCCGTTTGAAGAGCAGTGATCTCAATAACATTATCATTCTTAACAGAATCACCATAAACGGCGGTTCCCTTTACATTTTGAACAGCCTGTAATGCTGTTGTTGGCGTAGTATTACATGAGGAAAGAAAAGCCAATGCAATTACTGATAGTACTATTGTTTTCATTTTTTCAATTTTTCAATTGCCAAATTTCGCAATAATAATTATCTTTTTCCTTAAAAATATGTCTTATGACATTGTACAGAGGGAATAGGCTATTAACCAAATAGAGCATTAAAGACCTCTTCCACTTTTGCCACTGTTTTTATTGCGATCTTATACTTCTGCCATTCAGGGGATGTTTTAACACCTCTGCCAGCCGGAAGGTTATATTTAGAGATAAATATTTGCTCAAATCCAAGTTTTTCAGCCTCCGCAATACGCTGTTCAATCCGGTTAACGGCCCTGATCTCACCGGATAAGCCAACCTCCGCAGCAAAGCAGATCTTAGAATCAACTGGCATATCCTCATGAGATGATATGATTGCCACTACCACAGCCAGGTCGATACCAGGATCTTCGACTCTTAGTCCGCCTGCAATATTCAGAAAAACATCCTTTGCACTCAATTTGAAGCCGCAACGCTTCTCAAGAACGGCAAGCAGCATATTCATTCTTTTAGTATCAAAGCCAGTTGCAGAGCGCTGGGGAGTTCCGTATGCCGAAACGCTGACCAATGCCTGTGTTTCGATCAGCATCGGCCTTAATCCTTCCATCATGGCAGATATTGTAATACCACTCAGGGGTTCATCTCTCTGTGAAAGGAGGATCTCTGAAGGATTAGACACCTCTCTTAAACCACTACCCTGCATTTCATAGATGCCCAGCTCTGAAGCAGAACCAAAACGATTCTTCACTGCACGTAAGATGCGGTAAACATGATGTCTGTCGCCTTCAAACTGTAATACGGTATCAACCATATGCTCCAGAATCTTAGGGCCAGCGATCATCCCGTCTTTAGTGATGTGACCGATCAGAAAAACCGGAGTCCCGCTTTCCTTAGCAAAACGAAGAAGTTCTGCGGTGCATTCCCTCACCTGTGAAACACTTCCTGGTGTAGATTCAATATGAGCAGAATATAGGGTCTGGATAGAATCTATAACCACCAGATCGGGTTGGAGGATCTCAATTTGCTTAAAAATATTCTGAGTTGAGGTTTCTGTTAAGATATAGGTATCAGCAGATTCTGAAGCTTTTTTCCCTGAATCAGGTACTAAGCGTTCGGCGCGCATTTTTATCTGCTGCTCACTTTCCTCACCTGAAACATAAAGTACTTTAAGCCCTGGCAGGTTAAGCGCAACTTGCAGCATTAATGTTGATTTCCCGATACCAGGTTCACCGCCAATTAAAACAATGGAACCACTTACAATACCACCACCCAATACCCTGTTTAATTCCTTATCGGGAGTAATTAGCCGGTTCTCTTCAGAAAATACAATTTCATGAATAGCAGCAGGTTTATTGGAGCGCTGCGTACTTGTAGATCCGGCTTTCCAGTCGGGAACAGATTGATTGGCCTTCTCAATTATTTCTTCAACAAATGTATTCCATTGATTACAGGATGGGCATTTTCCTAACCATTTGGCAGATTCGTATCCGCAACTTTGACAGAAATAAGCGGAACGTGTTTTAGCCATGGTTTTAAAATTTAGATTGCTAATTTATTGAAAAGAAAGCTATCAAATACAAAACAGAGTATTCGTAAATAAAAAATGTGCAAATGGGTTTATCTCATTTGCACATTTATAATGTCAAGGTAAGCTTTACAGCTTAATTTCTTCTTCCTTAGAATTCAGAAAATGAAACTCAGTCAGATAGTAGGAAGGTATCGCTTTCACTTTGATCCACTTGCTGAACTTAAAGAACCATTTCCATTGAATTGAAATTAATCCTTTTTTAATGTAAGCCTCAATATAAGGATGAACGCATAAAGTAACACTGCTTTCATTCTGCTCATTGAGAATATAGTTCAGGTTGTTCTCTATATCGTCCATTAAAATGATACTCGCTTTGATCTCTCCTGTACCATTGCAGGCAGGACATTTCTCATTTGTTACGATATTCATTTCAGGCCTCACACGCTGACGTGTGAGCTGTACCAACCCGAATTTACTCGGCGGCAAAATAGTATGCTTAGCACGGTCGAGAAGCATCAGATCCTTCAGGTAATCAAACAGTTCCTTTCTGTTCTGGGGTTTATGCATATCGATAAAATCGATTACCACAATACCACCCATATCACGAAGGCGCAACTGTCTGGCAATTTCCTTTGCAGCTTCCATGTTGATCATCAGGGCGTTTTGCTCCTGATTTTCAGTATTTGCAGTACGGTTACCGCTGTTTACGTCAATAACGTGCAAAGCTTCGGTATGTTCAACCACCAAATAAGCTCCTCCAGGAAGATTTACTGTACGGCCGAACGCTGATTTGATTTGCTTTTCAATACCAAAATGCTCGAATATCGGCTCTTTACCACGGTACTGTTTAACGATCTTTTCCATTTCAGGAGAAATCTCATGAACATAAGATCTGATCTCTTCAAACAATGCAGGATCTCCAATGTGAATATTGGTGAAGTCAGTATTCAATATATCTCTCAGGATAGTTGAGGTCCGCCCCATTTCACCAAGGATCTTTTTGGAAGGCTCAGTACCGGGTAAGCGGGTAGTAAACTTCTCCCACTTATCGATAAGATCCAAAAGATCTTTTTGAAGTTCTGCAACACCTTTTCCTTCAGAAACGGTACGAATGATCACACCAAAGTTCTTTGGCTTAATACTTTCAACGATCTTCTTAAGACGATTACGCTCTGTATTACTCTTTATTTTTTTGGAGATCGAAATAACATCCGAAAAAGGTACAAGCACAGCAAAACGGCCTGCTATTGAAATATCTGAGCTTAAACGCGGACCCTTTGTTGATATTGGTTCCTTTGCTATCTGCACAGGCAGCAACATATTCCGGTTCAGAATTTCTGAAATTTTTCCGGATTTACTGATATCCGTTTCCAGTCTGAAACTATTGAGCAGTTTATCTTTGTAACTGCCTCCCTTTACAATCTTAGTCAGCTTTAAAAGCGACTGAACCTGCGGACCAAGGTCTAGATAATGCAAAAAAGCATCCTTTTCATAGCCTACATCTACAAAAGCGGCATTGAGTCCGGGCATGATCTTCTTGATCTTACCGAGATAAATATCGCCAACAGCATAATTGTTGCTGACTTGCTCTGTATTTAGTTCTACGAGTTGCTTGTCTTGCAGTAAAGCAATAGTAACCCCGCTAGGGGATGAATTGATAATTAATTCCTTTACCAATGGCTAAATTTAAGACACCGGTCGAAGACCGGCATACGTTTAAAATATAGGAAAAATAAAAACAAACGAATGATTTAAACCTCCGGCGCAGTGATGCGGGAGGTTTAATTATTCAATGAGTCTTAAAAATAACCTGACCTTAAAAGATCAGGTCACTCAGACTATTTTTTCTTATGTCTGTTTTTTCTTAAGCGTTTTTTGCGCTTATGGGTAGCCATTTTATGTCTTTTTCTTTTCTTACCGCTTGGCATAATGTTGTTTTTTAAAATGTTTTATAATCTAATTACTTAATTCGTTTATTTTCCGATCAACAAACTGACTCATATTCGGATCAGCTGCAATCTCTTTTGTTTTTAAATAAGCAGCAATTGCGTCTGCATTCTTGTCCATGCTTTCATAGCTTGAAGCAAGGTAGAACCATGCTTCAGCACTTGGAGCTATTGCAATTACTGTTTTAAAACGCTCAACAGCTTTATCAAACTGACCTGATTTCATTGAAAACAAGCCTAAATTCAAATTAGCCTTTAAATTTTTAGGATCCTGCTTTACTACATCAAGTAATAAAGTAATTCCCTGCATTGGGTTTGGGGTCCCGGTAACGTAAGCTATACCCAATCCTGTTTTCACTTCAAGGGTATTAGGTTTTATTTTATCAGCCTTCTGATACGAACTGATCGCCTTCTGAACTAAAGCAGGCTGGATCAGAGTGTCCATACTTTGCTGATAAGCATCTGTAAATTTATCTCCGGCTTTAAGCCATGAATTAAAATCAGGCGTCTTTTCAGCGATCATCTCATAATACAATGAAGATGGAGTAGAAAGATTAACATCATCCCACTGCTGGGCAAGCTTCTTATAAAGATCTAATTTATCGCCTTCAGAGGCGCTTTTCAACTGAGCCTCAAGATCACTTATCTGCGACTTAAGGCTGGCAGTTAAACCTTCCTTTGCGGTCAGGGATACCTCATCCAATGAAATTGCTTTAACAGTCGACGCCGCAGGAGCAGCAGCCTTAGCCGTAGCACCTTCACCTTCGCCCGGCTTAACCAAACCCTGAATATCTAAGGAAAGCATAAGGCCCATCAGCACAGCTACTGAACCCACAACAATTATTTGCTTCCTGTTTAACATTCTCTGGTTGATAAAAATTTAATTATTTGTTGCCTGTTTTTACTTTCTCAACAAAAACCTTAGCAGGTTTAAAACTTGGAACGAAGTGCTCAGGAATAATAATTGCTGTATTTTTTGAAATATTACGGGCTGTTTTCTTAGCTCTTTTCTTCACAACAAAACTTCCAAAACCTCTCACGTAAACATTCTCTCCATTTATCATGGAATTTTTTACCACTTTGAAAAATGCTTCTACAGCTTCTTGTACATCTACCTTTTCGATTCCGGTTTTATTAGAGATCTCTGTTATGATTTCTGCCTTGGTCATATCTAATTTCTTTTATTTTTTATCCTAAATACTTAACTTATTTGGGGTTGCAAAAGTATTGGTTTTAATTGAATTTGGGAAATAAATCTGCTTTTTTTTAAACCAATTCGCTATAAAACAAATAGTAAGATACTTTTGCACTGTTAAATGTGCTAATACACTCTATCTCAAATGAATTTTGCTGAAGAAATAATTGAATGGTACCAGAGGAATAAAAGGGATCTTCCGTGGAGAAAAACAGAAGACCCGTACATCATCTGGCTATCAGAGATCATCATGCAGCAAACCCGGGTAGAGCAGGGAACACCCTATTTTAATCGCTTTGCTGAGAAATACCCGACAGTTGAACTTTTCGCTTCTGCCAGTGAAGATGAAATACTAAAGCTCTGGCAGGGTTTAGGCTATTATTCCCGGGGGAGAAATATGCATCAAACCGCCCAGCTAGTCATGGAAGAGCATGCCGGATATTTTCCAAAAAACTATGATTCACTGATCAAGTTAAAAGGAATTGGTGAATATACTGCTGCCGCCATTTCTTCATTTTCATCTAATGAAGCAAGGGCTGTGGTAGATGGAAACGTTTTCAGACTGTTATCCAGATATTTTGGCATTGATACTCCGATCAATACAGGAAAAGGAAAAAAACTATTCACTGATCTGGCAAATGAATTATTGGATAAATCACAGGCAGGAAAGTTCAATCAGGCCATCATGGAGTTTGGATCATTGCAGTGCAAGCCCAAAAACCCTGATTGCCTTTCTTGTCCATTACAGGCCGCATGTGAGGCCCGAAAAACAAACCGGATCAATGAGCTTCCCGTCAAAATTAAATCCCTGAAGATCCGGGAGCGATACTTTAATTACATAATTGCCCAAAAAGATGGGCAGATCCTCATTAACAAGCGGGGAGCTGGGGATATCTGGGAAAACATGTTCGATCTTCCACTTTTTGAGACTGAATTTCCAAGCCATGCACACGATCTGATCAGATCAGAAAAATTTATCAGCTGTTTTGGAGAGAAGGTGAAAATACGGTCTGTTTCAGCACCGGTAAAACATATTCTCAGCCACCAGAAACTTCATGCCAGCTTTATAGAAATTGAAAGTTTTTCTGATAGATTTCTTTCAGAAAGATCGTGGTTTTATGTAGGTCAGGATGAGCTTGAAAAGTTGGCACAACCAAAACTAATTTTCCATTTCTTCGAAAATTTCCATAAATTGAATACTTAAAATTTTTACACTTCAAATATTATGTCGGGAATTAACAAAGTCATTTTAGTCGGGCATTTAGGCAAGGATCCTGAAGTACGGCATTTGGATGGGGGTGTTACAGTTGCTAGCTTCCCCTTAGCAACTTCAGAAACCTACAATAAAGACGGCAGAAAAATTGAACAGACCGAATGGCATAATATTGTTATGTGGAGGGGCCTGGCGGATATTGCATCGAAATATCTTCAGAAAGGCAAGCTGGTTTATATTGAAGGGAAATTAAGAACACGCTCCTTTGAAGATAAGGAGGGTCATAAAAAATATACCACTGAAGTTGTTGCCGAAAACTTTACCATGCTTGGCAGAAAAAGTGATTTTGAAAACGAACATGGCGACAATTCCCAGCAGAATAAATCAGAAAATGGAATTGCAAAGGAAGACCAGCCAATGAACTATGACAAAGGAACGGCGGCTGATGATGATTTGCCGTTTTAAATCTTTTCAGAATGTATTCATAGAAAATTTAATTAATTCTTAGCCCATAAGAATTCAGGAATGAACATGCCAAATTCCTGAAAATGTTTATTCAATACCATCAAAAGTCATGGCAAATTCCTGTTTAAGATCTATCTCATGGCTTGCTGCTTTTTTTTATTACTTTCATTCTTTATTTTTAAGTGGACTGTATATGAAAAAGCATTTTTTGTTGTCAGGTTTAGCCTGGATTATTGTCTTAGTGGCTTACGGTCAGAAAAATTTATTGTTACGTCATCCTTCAATAAATGGTAACGGATCGCTTATAGCATTTTCTTACCAGGGTGATATATGGACCGTTCCGGTAACAGGAGGCAGTCCGGTCAGGCTTACAATTCACGAAGCATATGAAAGCAACCCTATTTTCAGTCCCGATAGTAAATCAATAGCTTTTTCGGGAAGCCGATACGGCAATAATGATATTTATACCATTCCCGTTGACGGAGGTACATCAAAGCGACTAACTTATCATTCGGCTCCAGATAATATTGCCAGCTGGACGAATGATGGTTCTATCATTTTTACAACAAGCAGGGAATTCCGGCAGATTGAAAGGGATTCTGAAATGTATTCTATTCCATTAACTGGTGGAACCGAGCAGCGAATAACAGATATTCTAGGATTTGAGCCGGTTACTTCCCCGAATGGCCGATTTATTGCTTTTACGCGTGGCGGAAGTAATCCTGTTGCAAGAGAAGACTATAGAGGCTCTTCCGACAGAGAAATATGGATAATGGATACTAAAACCAAGAGCTATAACAAGCTTCCGCTTTTTTCTACCAATGATATAATGCCTCAGTGGAGCAGTGACAATATGCTGTATTTCCTCAGTTCTAATTCAGGTACATATAACCTTTACAGGATTAATATTGATGGTAATGGAAAAGCCTCAGGTAAACCAGAGCAGATCACAAATTATAAGGATGAAGCTATCAGGCATTACGCAATTTCCAAAGATGCATCCAGTATAGTATTTGAAAAAGACATGAATCTATACCTCCTGAAAAACAATAAGGGACCGGCAGAAAAGATCGATATACGAATGAATACTGATGAACGGCTTGATGCTTCAGAAAGCAAAATTTTAACAAGCGGGGCAACCGAATATTCACTCGCACCCAATGCAAAGTTATTTGCATACACCATCCGGGGGGAAGTATTTATTAAGGAAACTGATAAAGAAAAGAACAGAAGCGTTAATATTTCTAATCATGCGTACAGAGATATGAATCCGGTTTGGTTGAATGATTCTTCACTGGTATTCACTTCAGACCGAACAGCCGGAAACTTCAATCTTTTTATGGCCGTTTCCATAGATAAAAATGAAACTAATCTGTTCAGGACACTGAAAACTGAAATCATTCAGATAACCAGTAATTCAGAAGATGAAACATCACCTGTAGTATCTTATGATGGGAAAAAGATCGCTTTTATAAGAGGAAGAGGTAAGCTGATCGTGGCGGATATTTCCGGAAATGGCCAGTTGAAAAATGAAAAAATCTTAAGCGACAGCTGGGCTGCACCCTCAGGAATAGCCTGGAGCCCTGATAACAGGTGGCTGGCTTATTCACAAAGTGATCTATACGCCAACAATGAGATTTACGTGCAGGCAGCTGATAATTCTTCCAGGCCTGTGAATGTAACCATGCATCCCAGGACAGAAAGAAGTCCGGTTTGGAGCCCTGATGGTTCAAAACTCGGTTTCCTTTCCTCAAGAAACAATTTAAGCAGTGACGTTTGGTTCGTTTGGCTAAAGAAAGAAGACTGGGAAAAAGTAAATGAAGACTGGCAGGATGCACCTGCTGCTGTACCGGCTACCGCAGGTAAATCAGTAAAAGCTGGAATTAAGCCTGTTCAAATAGATTTTGAAGGCATCAGTGAAAGAACTGTACAGGTAACCAGCTTCCCGGGCGATGAGGGCGATCTGGCTATTTCTAAAGATGGGCAGACGTTTTTTTATACAGCAACAACCAGCACAGCAAGAGGCAGGGATCTGTACAGTATCAAATGGGATGGAAAAGAATTGAAGGAGCTCAGCAAGGGCGGATCGAATCCCTCTTCTCTGTCGATCGACAATGAAGGTAAATCTGTCTATTTCTTCAGACAGGGTGGTTCACTTGCAAGGATAGATGCAAAAACATCTGTACAGGAATCATTACCTTATTCAGCCAGGTTAAAAATTGATTATCCAACAGAAAAGGAGCAAGTATTTGAAGAAGCATGGAGAGCAATTCGTGATGATTTTTACGACCCCAAAATGCATGGTTATGATTGGAATGCCCTTCATGATAAATACAAGAAAAGAGCAGTCTCCGCGTCAACCAGTGCTGATTTCAGGGATATGTTTAACCTGATGCTGGGTGAACTCAACAGTAGTCACATGGGCTTTAATCCCGCTGACAGAACAGAAACGCAAAGAGAAACAACCGGACTCTTAGGCGCTGAGCTAATTCCTTCATCTGAGGGAATGAAAGTGGTTCGCGTTATCCCTGATGCACCGGCAAGCAGAACAGGCAGCCGTTTAATTCAGGGTGATATGATTACCTCAGTTAACGGAGAGGCCCTTAAAAAGGATGAAAACTTCTATAGCTATCTGACAGGGACAGTAAATGAAAAAGTGTTACTGCAGGTAAAAGGAAGCAATGGGATAAGCAGAGAAGTAGTAATCAGGCCTGTGGCAAGCGAATCTAAAGCACTTTATGATGAATGGGTGGATGAGCGAAGAAAACTGGTTGATAAATACTCAAATGGAAGGTTAGGCTATATTCATATACAAGCTATGAATATGGAAAGCTTCGAGGATACTGAAAGAGAATTCACAGCTGCAGGGTATGGTAAAGACGGTTTGATCGTAGATGTTCGTTATAATGGTGGTGGCAGCACTACTGATTACCTGATGACTGTTCTCAACTATAAGCAGCATTCTTATGCTGTTCCACGGGGAGCCACTGAAGATCTTGAAAAAGACAAACTGAAGTTTCGTGATTACTATCCTGTTGGCGAACGGCTGGTGTTTGCTGCATGGATGAAGCCATCAATAACAATATGCAATGAAAACAGCTATTCCAACGCCGAAATCTTCTCCCATGCATTTAAGCAGTTAGGTATAGGAAAACTAGTGGGTACCCCAACCAATGGATCTGTTATTTCTACAGGTGCAAAAACATTGATTGACGGATCAACAGTACGCATACCCCGCAGAGGCTGGTATGTAAAGGCAACTAATGAAAATCAGGAACTTGGCCCTGCTGTTCCTGATATTATCATAGATAATTCTATAGATTATAAGGCAAAAGGAGTTGATGAGCAGTTGAAGGCTGCTGCTGATGAGCTTATGAAGCAGTTACCAAAAAAATAAAAGTAATTTGCTTTTATTGTTATTCGTTTCCGTAAAAATGCAAAGAGGATTATTACTTTGCCATATCCATGTAATCCAGAGTCAAGCCTGTTAATGCTTTTACTCCAAGCTTGAAAGAGCTTTCGTCGATGAAAAAATCAGGGGTATGATGCGAAGGGGCAGTTTTTGGATCAGCTCCTTTAGGCATTCCTCCTAAGAAGAAAAACAATCCGGGTACTTTTTCCTGAAAAAACGAAAAATCTTCAGCACCGGTTATTGGTGGTATTAACTTCACATTCTCAGCGCCTGCCACCTTTGCAAGGCTTGGAAGCATCTTTTCTGTCAGTGCAAGATCATTATATGTTACCGGATAATGATTGCTGTAAGGTATTTTAACCTCAGCAGTTGCTCCTGCAGCTTCAGCCGTTTTTGTAGCAATAGTTCTGATTCTACTGATCAGTAATTTCTCATCTTCGACACTAAGCGACCTGATAGTACCGAGCATTTCGGCCTGCTCAGGAATAATATTTGATCTGACACCCGCATGAATAGAGCCAATGGTCACTACCCCAGCATTTTCAGTGATATTTAGATTTCGGCTTACAATTGTTTGTAAATTATTAATGATCTGTGCTGAAACAACAATTGGGTCAATTGATGCCCAGGGTGCTGCACCGTGAGCCTGTCTTCCCTTAACAATTATCTGCATATCATTAACTCCTGCCATCATTCCACCCGGACGGTAGGTGATTTTTCCTGCTTCTGTTTGTGCCCAGATATGCAATCCGAATACAACATCAACCTTTGGATTTTCAAGTACACCTTCTTTAACCATTAATTCTGCTCCGCCTTCAACTCCGGGGGCTGAACCTTCTTCAGCCGGCTGGAAAATAAACTTAACACTGCCCTTAAGGTCGGCTTTCATTCCTGCCAGAACTTCTGCAACACCCATCAGCATCGCAGTATGAGAATCATGTCCGCAGGCATGCATTACGCCAACTTCTTGTCCGTTATACTGTGTTTTTACTTTTGATGCAAATGGAAGAGAGCCTCGTTCTGTTACAGGAAGTCCATCCATATCAGCCCGCAAGGCAACTACAGGTCCTGGTTTTCCACCCTTAAGAATACCAACAACACCCGTTCTTGCAACTCCGGTCTTAACTTCCATTCCCAGGCTTTGCAGATGTTTTGCAACAATTGCGGCTGTCCTGGTTTCATTGTTTCCCAACTCAGGGTGTTCATGAAAGTCACGGCGCCATTCAATGACCTTTGATTCTATCTTATCAGCTGCCATACTGACCTTCGTTTTTATTGGACTTATTTGAGAAAATGCAGGTAATGAAAGTAAAAGCAATCCCGCCAGATATGATTTGTTCATGTTAAATGTTTTGAAAATAAAAGTACAGAAAAGAATAAGAAATTCAAGATTCAATCAGATGAATGATTCATCAGATCAGGGATAGGATCTCCTTTAATTTTGAAACGTTTTCAACAGAAGTTTCAAGGGCATGGTAAGGTTCTCCGTTGATCGGATCAATATCGTATTCAATCAATTTTTTTGCGGTAGTATGAAATTCATAAGCAGCAGTTTCATTTGCGATTGCATGCAAATTCAGTTCATTAATACCTGAACCAGGCATAATAGAGATCCTTGAGCCTGCCTGAAGTACCAGTGATTTTAATACTTCAATTCCTTCAAAAGCAAATTCTCTGCCACCGGAAGTAAGCACACGGTGACAACCCAGTTGTATTATGTCCTCCAGACCCCCTTTCATGTCATTACAGCGGTCAAAAGCCCTATGGAAGGTAAACTGCATAGCTCCGGCAAGGGCGATCAGCTCAGAGCACCTGTCGGTGTCGATACTGCCATCCTTCCTGAGGATCCCAATAACAATTCCCTCACACCCAATTTCCCTGCAGCAGATGACATCTTCTTTCATTATTTCAAATTCATTTTTTGAATAAACAAAATCCCCGCCGCGGGGCCTGATTATTGGAAAAAATGGAATTTGAAGTAGTTTCTTACATTGTACTAGCATCCCGTAGGAAGGTGTAGTACCTCCTTCAGCAAGGTTATCACAAAGTTCGATCCTGTCTGCACCGCCAGTTTGAGCAGCCAAAGCAGATTGCCATGAACCCACACAGATCTCCAAATTGTTTAACATAAAAGCACAAATTTATAGGTTCGTATCAGATGAGCTATCTGAAACTTTATCTGTTTCAGGTCGCAGGCCATTCATAAAGGCTGTAAGCTTTTTTGTAAAAACATCAAGATTAGCTGCTGAGGCTTTAAGAGCGGAACATAATTCAGAATTTTCTTTACTAATCGAGTTATCATCTTCAAGGAGACTTACTGCTCCTAATATTTGAGAAACTGGCTGTCTGACTTCATGAGAAACCATAAAAAGCATTTTTTCGAGATTTTTTACGTAGGCCTTCTGCTCTTCCTCAATCTTCTTTCTATCATTGATAGGAATACGCAATGAGAAAAATTCAGTAATTACCCCATTTTCATCATGAATTGGAACAATTGTGCTATCCAGCCAGAAAAATGATCCATCTTTCGCTTTACTCCTTACATCTGAGCGCCAAATTTTTCCACTTTGTATGGTATCCCATAAACCTTTAAAAACACTTGAAGGATGATAATTTGAATTAACAATTCTATGATCCTGCCCAATCAACTCCTCTCGGGAATACTTGCTTACTTCACAAAACTTATCATTGACATAAATTATCTTTCCATCGGGATCAGTTACTGAACAAATGGCATTAAGGTCAATTATCTGCTTATATGCATGCAGGAGCTGCATCATATCTTTTTTTGTTGTACTTCTGTTTTCGAACCATGTCCTCATAAATAATGATTTGGTTTAGGAATAACTGGCGGCTTTCACCAGTAATTTCTGATCATTATCATCACAAACTGCAAAACTGAAACCTTTCTGAATGGCATAAGCTCCATATTTGCCCTTTTTATTTAAGGCCAGAAAACCAACCTGAATTTCTTTTGCAGTATTAGGTTTTTTTCTGATTATTCGCATTACCGCTTCTTTGCAGGCCTCTTCCGGGGGATAACCCTGACGCATCAATTCAACCACAAGAAAACTCCCGACATTACGGATAACCTCTTCACCAACTCCTGTAGAAGTAGCTCCACCAACCTCATTGTCTACGTATAAACCCGCCCCAATGATCGGTGAATCTCCAACGCGTCCGTGCATTTTATAGGCCATGCCGCTGGTTGTACAGGCACCTGACATATTACCCGCCGCATCCATAGCAAGCATTCCAATGGTATCATGATTATATTGATTTCCGGGTAGTTTAGTCGGACTGAATAATCTGTTTTCAATATTTATTTCTGGTTGATACTTCGCATTCTTCAGCCATTCTTTCCAGGCTTTTTCTGAAGAGGGAGTAAGAAGATTTTCCTTTTTGAAACCCTGCTCAAGAGCAAACTGAAGTGCACCAGAACCTACCAGCAAAACATGAGGTGTTTTTTCCATTACAAGTCTCGCAACAGATATAGGATGCAAAATATGCTCAAGAGCTGCTACGCTTCCGCAATTACCCAATTCATCCATAATGCAGGCATCCAGAGTTACACGACCATCACGATCAGGCAATCCTCCGTATCCAACGGATTGGTTATTGGGGTCGGCTTCCGGAACATGTACTCCCTTTTCAACTGCATCAAGGGCTCGGCCCTTATTTTTCAGAATCTCCCAGGCTGCTGCATTGGCTGCGATACCAAAATCCCAGGTGGAAATTACTATTGGTGAATTCAGGACAGCTGAGACTGGGCTTTCTTGAACAAGTTTTGAAAAAGATTTATTCCCTGCCACAATTGACGCTCCTGTAAGCGAAGTGGCAGCCAGAAATTTACGGCGACTGATCATAAATAAATATAGTATAAAAAGATCAGTCTGGAGAATAGTCGTCAGCAAATGGTCTTAAAAAGACTACTGATTATGCTAAAATATAAAATAGAAATCAAGTCAGAATGCTGCCAGAGGACATTACACCGTTGTTTTGATCTTCAGTTCTTTCAATTGTTCATCGGCGATTGTTGAAGGAGAATCGATCATCACATCCCTGCCAGAATTATTTTTAGGGAATGCGATCACATCGCGGATAGAATCGAGTCCGGCGAAGATCGAAACCAATCTGTCGAAACCAAAGGCAATACCACCATGCGGAGGAGCGCCATATTCAAAAGCATCGAGAAGGAATCCGAATTGTTTTTGAGCTTCTTCAACGGTGAATCCCAGATGCTTAAACATCAATGACTGCAGATCTCTGTCGTGGATACGGATCGAACCACCACCTACCTCAGTACCATTCACTACCATATCGTAGGCATTTGCACGGACTTGTCCGGGATTAGTATCCAGCATCGCGATATCTTCAGGCTTAGGAGAGGTGAAAGGATGATGCATAGCATGATAACGCTGGCTTTCCTCATCCCATTCTAATAGTGGGAAATCAAGAACCCAGAGTGGGGCATATACATTCTTATCACGTAAGCCCAAACGGTTACCCATTTCAAGACGAAGTTCGCTCAATTGCTTCCGAACTTTATCAGTCTGCCCGGCCATGATCAGGATCAGGTCACCAGGTTCTGTATTAAATGCTGCAGACCATTTTTTAAGCTCATCTTCATTGTAGAACTTGTCTACAGATGATTTCAAGCTTCCATCAGCTCCATGACGTAAGTAAATTAAACCTGTAGCACCTATTTGGGGACGTTTTATGAAATCGGTCAGCTCATCAATTTGTTTTCTGGTATATTCAGCACATCCCTTTGCATTGATCCCAATAACAAGTTCAGCACTGTCGAAAACAGGGAATCCAACTCCCTTCACAATATCATTAAGTTCAACAAACTGCATGTCAAAACGGGTATCCGGTTTATCAGAACCATACAAGCGCATGGCATCTGCATATTGCATTCTTGGCACCTCTGCCAGCTCAACACCCTTTACATTTTTGAATAACTGACGGATCAGTCCTTCAAAAACATTTAAAATATCTTCCTGCTCAATGAAGGCCATTTCACAATCGATCTGCGTAAATTCAGGCTGCCTGTCGGCGCGAAGATCTTCATCACGGAAGCATTTTACGATCTGAAAATAACGGTCGAAACCAGAAACCATCAACAATTGCTTGAACGTTTGAGGCGACTGCGGCAATGCATAAAACTCACCGGGATTCATTCTGCTTGGAACCACAAAATCACGTGCTCCTTCGGGAGTAGATTTAATCAGAACAGGAGTTTCTACTTCGATAAAGTCTAAACCATCCAGGTATTTTCTAACCTCCTGAGCCATTTTATGGCGTAAAACCAGATTATTTCTTACCGGGTTACGGCGCAGATCAAGATAACGGTATTTTAATCGCAGGTCATCACCACCATCGGTTTCATCCTCGATTAGGAAAGGCGGGAGCTTAGCTGCATTGAGCAATTCAAGCTTTGCAACCTTGATCTCAATTTCGCCAGTATTCATTTTAAGGTTTTTGTTAGAACGCTCAATCACTTTACCTGCCACACGGATAACAAATTCACGACCTAATTCACGTGCCTGAGCTCTCAATTCAGCGTTGTCATCCGAATTGAAAGTCAATTGGGTAATTCCATAGCGATCACGCATATCAACAAAGGTCATTCCTCCCAGATCTCGTGATTTCTGCACCCATCCTGTAAGAGTTACATCTTTATTTAAATCATTTATGGTTAGTTCCCCGCAAGTGTGTGTTCTGAGCATAATTTTGTTCTAATCCGCAAAAGTACAGTTTTTAGAAAAATGATAAGTATTTTATTGAATTTTTGTAAAAACGATAAATTATCTCACCCCAAAGGTGAATTTCAGGTATTTTGCTATGAAATGATTATGAAAAATATAAATAAATGTCCGGGCAAAACAAACGCAGAAACAATACTTTAAACGAGTAAGGATTTGTTCCTGATTAATCCAATGCTTCCCAATCCCATTTGAATAAGCTTTTGGATACAAAAGAAGATCACAGTATAAACTCCCAGGAAAATCAGATTGGTAAATTCAAAAATTCCGTCAAAGGAATATTTAGCTTCATCTATATAGAAAAGATAAGAGAGATAAAAAGACTGCAATGAGTAGTGAAAATACCAATTCAGGTTTGAGTCTTAACATTGCTGATTTTATCATGCCTTGAATGATTTGTTCTAAAATATGAATTTTTCTATATATTTGCCACATCAATAGGGGTGCCTTGTTTGCGAAATCAAACACAAAAACAGGCTGAGAATATACCCATCGATGGAGTAAAAAGTTATAAGTGGTAAGTTATAAGTGGTCTAGAACACTTAAGAATCAAACTCATAATTCTTAACTCCTGAGAGCACCTGATCCGGATAATGCCGGCGTAGGGAGGTACAAGTTAATGAACTGCATATAACCCCATTATGCAGGATTTTTAACTAATTAAACAATTCAAATTGAAAAAGTTATTATTCATCGCTGCGGCGGTACTGCTGCCCTTTATGGCTTCAGCTCAATTTTCTATCAGTGGGAAAATTTCAGACAAAAATTCAGGTTCGGCCCTTATCGGAGCCAGTGTCGGCTTAGAAAATACCTATTCTTCCTCCCGTACAGATGCATCAGGAAACTACACACTTAAAAATTTAAAACCCGGAAATTATCTTGTCAAAGTTAGCTTTCTTGGTTATCAGACCCTTGAACGTTCTATCAGTTTGAACGGAAATATCAGTCTTAACCTTGAACTAATTCAAAACAGTCTTTTAGCCGATGAAGTTTTGGTCAGGGCAACAAGGGCCTCCGAAAACTCTGCAAGTACCTACAGCAATATCAGCAAAGAGCAACTGGAAAAGAATAATCTTGGTCAGGATCTGCCCTTCCTGCTGAATCAGACTCCATCAGTGGTGGTTAGTTCTGATGCAGGAAATGGTGTTGGTTATACCGGGATCCGCATCCGCGGAAGCGATCCAACCCGGTTGAATGTTACTATAAATGGCATTCCGTATAATGACCCAGAAAGTCAGGGAACCTATTGGGTAAACCTGCCCGATTTTGCATCATCTGTTGATAATATTCAGATACAGCGTGGTGTTGGAACATCTACAAATGGAGCAGGTGCCTTTGGAGGTAGTTTAAATATTCAGACTACCACCAAAAGGGATTCAGCATATGCCGAATTGAATAACACCTTTGGATCCTATCAGACTATAAAAAATACGATCAATGCAGGCACGGGTCTGATCAATAATAAATTCAGTTTTGATGGCAGGCTTTCCAGGATCCAGTCGGATGGTTATATTGACCGTGGTTCATCCATGCTGAAATCATACTTTTTAAGTGCTGCCTATTATGGTAAAAAAGACCTGCTTCGCGCTAACGTATTCTCTGGCTCTGAAAAAACTTACCAGGCATGGAATGGTGTCCCGCAGAATTTGCTGAAGACCAATAGAACCTTTAATAGTTTTACCTACGATGACCAGACAGATAATTATGTTCAGGATCATTATCAGCTATTATATTCCCATACGTTTTCATCTGTATTTTCAGCCAATACTGCACTGCATTATACCAAAGGCCGTGGCTATTATGAAGAGTTTAAGGAAGATCAAAATCTTGCTAATTATGGAATTGCACCATTTCCTGCAGGCGGGATCACAAACAACAGAAGCGACCTCGTAAGGCGCCGCTGGCTTGACAATAATTTCTATGGCCTGACTTATTCATTAGACTACCGACCATCAGGAAACATCAGTTACACCCTGGGCGGAGCATATAATGAATATGATGGTGATCATTTTGGCGAAGTGATCAGAGGGCAGTTCATCCCGATAGGAAACAGCATAACACCCTATTACAAAGGGAATGGTTTCAAAACTGATTTTAATACGTTTGCAAAAGCAGAATTCAAACTTGGAAACCTAAACCTGTTTGCAGATCTTCAGTACCGAAGCGTGAATTACAAGGTGAGTGGTACTGATAAGAACAGGATGAACCTTCATCAGAATGATCAGCTGAATTTTTTCAACCCGAAGCTCGGTTTCAGTTATGAAGTCAACAAGAGAAATAATGTGTATGCTTCTATAGCTATAGCTAACAAAGAACCGAATCGTGATGATTATATAAATTCAAGCCTTTCCAATCGGCCATCTGCAGAAAATTTGCTTGATATCGAGACGGGTTACAGGCACAGGGCAGAAAATTTCACTGCCGGGATCAATGCCTATGCAATGTATTATAAAGATCAGCTGGTCCTGACCGGAAAAGTGAATGATGTAGGTGAGTATATCCGTCAGAATGTTGAAAAAAGCTATAGATATGGATTGGAGATGGATACAAAGGTTCAAATAAACAATAGTTTATTCTGGAGTTTAACCGCATCTTTAAGTGATAATAAGATCAAAAATTTCACTGAGTATTCAGATGATTATGATAATGGCGGCCAGATCATAACAAATTACAAAAATACTGATCTTGCATTTTCACCAACATTTATTAGCTCCAGTGAAATCAGTTTTCTTCCATTCAAAAAAACAGAAATTGCCTTGCTGAGCAAATATGTATCTGAGCAATATCTTGACAATACGTCCAATTCGCAACGCAAACTGGATGCCTTTTTTGTCAATGATCTGCGTTTAAGATATAATACATCATTCAAAGGATTAAAAAATATCGGACTGACACTTTTGGTTAATAATGTATTCTCTGAATTGTATGAAGCTAACGGATATACATTCAGTTACATGTATGGAGGAGATTTTACAACGGAGAATTTTTATTATCCACAGGCAACCCGTAATTTTTTACTTTCATTGAGCTTGAAATTTTAATATTTCCTGTCCTAATCCCGTCCCGGATTGAATCCGGGACGGAATGGGACAGAAAGGGAAAGCCTAAATTGTTATCTATGAAAAAATACATCTCTAAATTCCATTACCTGACGCAGGATCTTCCGCATCGGACTCATATTGAACAAGCAGAAATTGCCTGTAAAGCAGGAGCAAACTGGATTCAATATCGTTGTTTTTCAAAAGCTGAGGAGGAGTTGATCCGGGAAATACATCAGATAGCCTCCATCTGCGATGATTGGGGGGCTACGCTGATCCTAACAGACCATTATCATTTACTTGACCAGGTGGATGCACAGGGAGTGCATATTGAAGATATGGATGCTGACTTTTCTGCTATCCGCGAAATAATCAGCGATGAAAAAACATTGGGAGCCTCTGCCAATACCATTGAAGATATTCAAAGGATATATGCCTCGGGTGCTGTAGATTATGCAGGATGCGGACCATTTTCTGTCACAAAAACAAAACCGAATGATTATCCACTGCTGGGAACAGAAGGCTACAAAGAAATTGCTGATAAGATGACAGAACTAGGAATTGATCTTCCATTATTAGCTGTTGGCGGTATTAATTTTGAAGATACCGAAGCAGTTTTAAACACTGGAATTTATGGAATAGCAGTTTCTGCAGCCGTAAACTCTTCGGATTCACCAGGAATTATGATCAGAGAATTTTACAAAAAGATCTATTAGAGCAAAACATTGAAAAGGCTTTGTTACTTTTGATGTATGTCTTCACATCACGTAGTTCGCGAAAAACAGGAGCCCGCTTTACTGATCATAAGCCTTGATGGTTTTGAGAATGAAAATCTGGGACAGATACTGGAATGGAGCCCAACAGTTATCGTTCATGAAGATATTTATGAGCTCGTTGATTCAATGGCATTTAAGGTTGATGCTGTGGTAACAAAGGATCCTGATTTCTATGCACAGGAAAGTACCAGGCTGATCCTTACAGACATTGAACCACTTGAAGATGCCCTGAAATTTCTGGTAGGTGAGCAATACCCGGCAGTGAACATTATTACCAATGAGTTTGTTTTGAAAGACTATGTCCTGTTTGTGGATGATCTGGATATTGTGGTCTTCATTGGAGATAAAAAAATATTTCCGGTACGATCTGGTTTTAGTAAGTGGCAACCCGCCGGAGAAGTAATACAAATACTTCATGAGGTTCATAAGCTCCAAACAAGCGGACTAAGAAAACTAGAAGATCACATACTGGAAACAGAAAAAGACGGTTTCTATTCCCTGACTTTTGAGCAGCCATTTATTTTTATTTCAGAATCTATTTAATATGATTATCAGGCAAGCTTCAGAACTTGACATTCCGGCGATCAATGAACTTGCGGAAAAAATATGGTGGCCAAGCTACCGGAATATCATTTCTGATGAGCAAATCAGTTTTATGCTGAATGATATGTATTCTGCAGAAAGCTTATTAGAACAAATGAACTCAGGGATTGAATTCCTGATAGCTGAAAGAGAGAGTATTCCGATTGCTTTTGCAGGATATTCTCTGACAGATCCGGAAAATCAGGTCTTTAAACTTCATAAGCTCTATGTTCTGCCAACAGAACAGGGCCACGGAACAGGTAAAAAACTAATCGCGCAGGTTTCCTCATTAGCCAAAGCAAAGGGTGGAAAGATCCTTGAATTAAACGTAAACAGAGGAAATCCGGCACATCACTTTTATATAAAGTCAGGCTTTGATATCTACCAGACTGTAGATATCAATTACCATCACTTTGTATTGAATGATTATGTGATGAGGAAAAATCTCTGATTAGCCGCTAAATTACGGTCTGCTGTTTAATTTCGGGATCCTTTTTGGTGTATCAGTTCCTGCAATAATGCTTCTTGAACTTAATGCAATTGCCTTAATTGTTGCCCATATATTAGATACAGCAAGTGTTTCAAATTCATCATTTACGGTATGATAAAACTTATCTATATCGATCTCATCCGTTGAAATCGTATGTGCCGGAACTCCCAGAGCAGCAAGAGTAGCATTATCACTGCGATAAAATAGATTTTGAGCAGGATATGGATCAGGGTGAAATTTGAAATCAGTTCCTTCCAGGTTTTTCTGAAGTATTTCGCCAAAATCTGACCTTTCGTATCCTGTAATAAATGCCGCATTTTTACCAAATTTCGATGCCTTACCGATCATCTCAATATTAAACATAGCAACAACATCATCAGGATTCAATAAGGATGAAAAATGACGGGCACCGAAACCACCAACTTCTTCCGCAGTGAAAGCAACAAATATCAGGGTACGCTCATTATTATTTAATTTCTTATAATATTTTGCCAGAGAGATAACTGCTGTGGTTCCTGAGGCATCATCATCTGCACCATTCGCGATGGAATCACCATCAACTGACTTTACAATACCAAGATGGTCGTAATGAGCAGAGATCAATACCAGTTCCTTTTCTTTCGATTTACCGGGAAGCATTCCTGCAACGTTAAACAAGGGAAGCTCCTCAATGATATTAGATGCACTTACACTATATGAACTTGCATCAGATTCGCCAAGTACAAATACTGCAGCACCCGAATCTTTAACTTTTTCAACGATTCGGCCTCTTGAAAAATTATCTTTCAGACGTTTAAAGATTGCAGCATGCTGATTATCAACCAGTACCAGAACCTGCGTTTTCATTGCACTAATTTCCCTGTATCGCTGTATGAATTGTTCTCCGGCAGCAATACGAATGATGGTATTCCCGGAAGTATTGCTGAATTTTAAGGAAGGCAGATCTGAAATGGCCAATACATTCTGCTGATCAATAAGCTTTCCATTAATTGTGGCACTTATTTCCCCTGCTTTAAACCTCTTAACTTTAAAATCTTGTCTGAAATCATTATCACCATCCAATGGTTTGAGTCCAATCTGCTTAAATTCATTTTCAATAAATTTCGCAGCCTTGTCAATACCCGGGGTAAAAGTACCTCTGCCCTCCATTTCATCAGAAGAAAGTGTTTTTATGATCCGGGCAACATCAGCCTCTTTAACGATCTTCTCAGGTTTCTGAACTGAACAGGATGCCAGAAATAAAATGGCAATTAAGCCTGCGTATATTTTTTTCATATTGTTGCGTTAACCCAATGAATAAATCCATTGGATGAGTTTATTCAGTTTCTATTTAATTTTTGATGATAACCAGTTATTTTTGAACTTGATTTGCTCCGGACTTGCCTTTTCATTTTCCACTACCTCAAGTATATTGCTTTCCTGAAGTTTTAAACTGGCAGTTTTTATTCTGCCTTTATGTTCGAACGTAACTGAAATGCTTTGGCCTGGTTTGTATTTACTGAGGATACTATCAAGCCTTCCGTTCACATCATCATTGCCAATCCTTGAAATATAATCCCCTATATCAATTCCTGCTTCATAAGCCGCGGTTCCCTTGACAGTTGCAGCTGAGACTATATTCCTTCCATCTGTTGGTCTCAAATTCAATCTGAGGTTCCCAATACTTGCCTTTCCGGGTTCAGCTTTCCGAAGCTCCAGCCCGGCATTTGCCAGCAACTTTACATAATCATTCTTTTCAGTACCGTGAATGTACCTATGGAAAAAATCTTCTGCAAACATGGTATTGGTTAGTGTTCCGAGCACATTTTGCAGATCCGGAATTGAATACGGTATTTCAGTTTTCCCATGTTTTTTCCATACAGCCTGCATAAAATCATCCAGTGTCAGATTAAATTCTGACCGTAAACGAAGATCAAGGCCCATGGCGATAAATGCTCCATAGGTATAATAAGAAGTGAAGGTATTGGCATAATTATTCCTGTCGACAGAAACTCCGGCATCCACAAAAACTGCACGACGGCTCATTTGAGGTGCAGAGAAGCTTGAAGCACCTGGTGAATTTAATACTCCATTCAGAATACCGGAAAGTACCCCATGATATTGCTTTTCAGAAAGGAAACCTGCCCTCTTTAAGATCAGATTACCATAATATTGTGTAAAACCTTCTGCAAACCAGAGTTCATTGCTCATATTGGCATGAGAAAAATTGAATGGCTCCAGGGTCTTCGGACGAATGCGTTCCACATTCCAGGCATGGAAGAACTCATGAGAAAAAGTACCCAAAAGATCCTCCTCACTACCAGCGATCTTATTCTGAGTATCACTGATCACAGTTGAATTTCTATGCTCCATACCATCACCGGCATTATCCTGACTTACGTCCTGCAAAAAAGTATAGGTACCATGATCAAACCTGGGCAATTCACCAAAAACTGCTTTTGATTCTTTAACCATACGCTCAACCATTTTCGCATAATTAGATACAACTTCCTTATTATCAATGGCATGTGAACTCAGGCGAATGGTCTGTTCCGTATTATCAGGATTACGGTCTGTCCAGCTCGTTAAATGATGGTCAGAAAGTTCAACCGGACTATCCATAAAATAATTCAGATCAGGAGCTGTATAAGTATCTGTAAGTACTGTAGGTTTTAGTTGAGTGGCAACTTTCCAATTATATTTATTCAGATCATTGAATTTAATTTGAATTGGCCTTCCGGAGAGTACAGGAACCCACATAAAAGCTGCAGGCATATTTAAATGCGCATGAATTTCGTCAATTGCCAGGTAAGTGCCATCTACCCAGTTACCAAAAACGGTATAAGATATTTTAAGGTTTCCATCATGCTTATCCACGCTGTAAACATCACCTTCTACCTGCATTACTGTCAATTCAATCCCTTTCCCATTAAATGCTTTTACAGCATAAACATTCTTACCAAACTCATGGGTAGCATATCTGCCTGGTGAAGACCGGCTCATCCGAAATATTAAGGGACCAGCAGGAACATCGGGAATAAGCAGTTCAACTTCTGCCTCATGATGAACAGCATTTGGAAATGAGATCTTATATTCAAGTGGTTTCTGAGCTGATAAGTTCAGGGTAGTAAATAAAAATACTAGTAGAAAAAGGCTTGTCCTCATTGATCAGTTTAATTGGCGGGATGAAGTTAGAAAAATTGTGGATCAAAAAGAACGTACTAATCCAGGTCCCGGTCAATATTTCCGGAGCGGGTAAGCTGCCGCTTCTGCTGATCTATTTCAGTATTTACCCTGGTATCATGTACCCCATCAATCACAGATATATCTTTATCCATTGTTCTGCCTGAATGATAAATGGCTGTATCGTCTGTATTCTGTAGCGCTATGTCATAAGGGCCTTTATTGCTCATCAGCTTTACAAAAACCGGTAAACATTCGAATAGTATGAAAAGGAAACCAATAAAAGATATGGCAAGATAATTATCCAGATCCCGTGTGCCATCCTCCTGAAAGGTTAGCTGACCGAGGGCACGGTTCCTGTCGGCAAAGCCGGCCACATTAGCAAGGCTATCAAGCTGTTTTCCGCTGAACATTCGTTGATCAGATAAACCATCAAGAACTTTCCTGCCAGTGAAAAAAGAATCCATTGCAGTTAATTCCTTTCGGACGATCTCCAGCCGCTGTTCTTTCTGAACTACGATCGACTCCTTTTGTTTGGCATAAGTGCCATAGCCTGTAATTCCGGATGTTTGATTTGTTTTATCACCAAAAACCTCCTGATTCAGAATATATCTGGAGCGGTTAATATCCTTCTCCAATGAATCCTTTTCGCGTTTCAGATCACTGTTCTTCTGAAGTTCAGCAGTATATTTAAGGTCAAAAGTCCTGTTCAATGTATCAATTCTTGAACGCTGGCCGTTGAGGTAACTTGTTTTTAACTGCTGACGGATCTCTTTATCGAATATTTTTAGTTCCAGGGGCCTTGAGATAACAATTCCTATCATTATAGCCAGTAAAATTCTGGGGGTAGCCTGCAGGATCTGCTGATTTGTACTGCCGCTTTTACTGATACTGGAAACGATATATCTATCCATATTGAATATGGCGAGTCCCCAGATAATTCCGAAAAAAATAGCAAAAATAACCGCAGTTGGGCTTCCGGCAAAAACGAAGTACATAGCATAGCCTCCGGATAATGCTGCAAAAAGGGCTGTAAAAAAGATAGTTGCACCAATACCTACATATTTATTATGTTCCGTAGGATACTTTTTTAAGGTATCAACATGTGCACCGGAGCAAAACCAGAAAAATTGGGTTAGATTTTCCATTTGGGATAAAACAGCAATAGAATTATTTTATTAAACGCCTGATGTGCCAACATGTTACAGATCAAAGATTATATTTCAACATGCCAGTTATTTACTAATATTTATAGAAAACCGTACCTTTACATTTTATAAAATCACCATGAAGGAAATAACTGTACTGGAACTTAAGAAGATGATCGACAATAAGGAAGATTTCCAATTGATCGATGTGCGTGAGACTTTTGAATATGAAATGTCTAATCTGAATGGCTTGAACATTCCGCTTGCAGGGGTTATACTTGAAGCATCAAAAATAAGCAAGGATAAACCTGTGATCATGCAGTGCCGCAGCGGAGCAAGAAGTGCAGCTGCCCTGAATCAGTTGGAACAACAATTAGGATATACTAATCTTTATAATTTAAAAGGTGGTATTCTTGCATGGAAAGCAGAATTTGAACCAGATATGCCGGTTTATTAATTCGATATGCTTAAAAAAATCTTATTAAATATATTCCTGAACGTAGCAATTATTGTTGTTGTTATTTCTCTCGCATGGTCATTTAAAAACAAGTATTATTTATACCTGTTTGCCGGAATACCACCACTAGCAATGCTGATTTATCTCAAATTCAGGCTTGTAAAAAGCGTAAGAAGCCTTACCAATAGAGGAAAATAAGATCTTTATCCTTAAGATTTTATTAATCCTAGTCCCGCTAAGTCAGAAAGCACCCATTTCCCATCCTTAAATTCAGGATCTCTATATGGATTGTTGCTGGTTAAGAATGGTCCGTCAAGATCTGCCCAATCGCAGAGTGGAGCTAATGCTGCGGCAGCTAGTGTTCCGCAACTGGTTTCACTCATACAGCCGATCATTGTTTTCAATCCAAGCTCCTTTGCTTTCATGATCATCCGGTAGCCTTCATGCATGCCGGCGCTTTTCATAAGCTTCATATTAATGGCATGATAAACACCCTGCGCTTTTTCTACATCTGCAAATCGTTGAACAGATTCATCTCCAACTATGGCAATCGGACTTCGTTCAGTGATCCAGGCATTGGAATCAATGTCGTCTTTAGCCATCGGCTGCTCAATTAATACAACTCCCTGCTCATGCAGCCAGTGCACCATATCAAGGCCCTGCTGCTTATCTGTCCACCCCTGATTAGCATCTACATATAATGGTTTATCAGTAGCTGAACGAATCGTATTGATGAGTTCCTTATCATTATCTCTTCCCAGTTTTACCTTAATTATATGACAATTTTCGCCTTCCTTGATCTTTTGCAAGAGCACTTCAGGCGTATCAATTCCAAGTGTGTAGGAAGTAGGAGGCATTTTTGAAGGATCTGAACCGAAGTATTGATAACATGGCTTTTGTTCGATCTTACCCCGAAGGTCATGGAGTGCTATATCCACCGCAGCTTTTATATTTGGATTTCCGGGAGCTATACTATCCAGATAGGCAATCACTTCATCAAAATCAAAAGGCGCTTTAAGCCAGGAAAGATCCACTTTTGCCATGAATGCCGTAGCAGATTCAATGTTCTCACCCATATAAGGTACCATTGAGGCTTCTCCATATCCGGTATACCCTTCATGACTGATCTCCATCAGCATGATCGGAGTAGAAGTGCGGGAAAACTTAGCAATGGTAAAAGGGTGCTTTAGGTTAAGCTCAAAAGGTTTGTAGCTGATCTTCATGGGAATAAATTAATGCACGAAATAACGAAATTTATGGCAGGGAGCCACTGTTTTATGATATTTTTATTCCCCTTGATCCGGTAAAATGGTTTAGTGAAAATAATTTTCAAAACGCTGGTTTTGTTTCCAAAACAAAATTCCTTAAAAAATCATTTCAAAGCCTGTAAAAATCTGCCTGATTGTTAATTTTATAGCTTTAGTGCTGGATTTTTTAGCGTGTTATACAGGGGGTGTTAATCACTGTTTTGGGATTAAATTCAGGAATAGCAAGGAACCTTTATTTATGCCTTTAAATTGAGAGTGTTGTTGAGTTAAAGAAAGCCTCTTGCATATCCTTGTCACCCTCTTTCGCCGGGTGGGCTCGGTACTTTTGAAGGCCAAAAGTACCCAAAAGCCTTCTTCAATCCCTAGGTGCCTTTGGCCACATGTCCAACACACATCAAAAAAGAGGGATCGCTGCTTTTGGGGGATACCAAAATATGAAAGCCGTCCCGGGTATCATCCCAAAATCTAATGCTTGCCAGTGCAATCAGAATGTACCTGCAACTCTTTTATGATTTTTCCGGCACTGGAGATTGAAGCGTTCTTCGGAACCGTTTATCTGATATGAATGGTAGCTGAGGGCAGTGCGATGGGTAACAACCGTTCATAAATTACCGGTATTGCTGATTGCAGAGATCGGCCTCCTGGGATTTGGCAGTAAAGACGTGCTTTATCTTTGCATTAACGATCATGAGTCACTGCCTTTAAGTAATCCAGAGAAGTGTTGCAGGATCCATTCATATATTTCACTTCCCTTAACACGGCTTGGATTACACCGATAGGATAAAGGGTGGATTTACAACAAATACCGGGAAGCCGCGGCTCTTTTGCTTACTTTTCCAGCTGAAGGGAAAAGTAAGTGCCCTCACCCGGCATGAGCGGGATGATTTCAATATTATGAAATCTTTATATTTATACCTGGATACTAATGAATATTTATAAAGAAATGGAAAAATTAAAGATATCTACAGCTCAGTTTGAGAACAAAAGCGGCGATAAAGAATATAATTTATCAGTAATTGATAAACTTGCCAAACAGGCAGCAGCTGAAGGTTCAAAAGTAATTGCATTCCATGAATGTTCAATTACCGGATACACCTTTGCCAGGCATTTAACAAAAGATAAGATGCTTGAGGTATCTGAACTTATTCCCGAAGGACCAAGTATCCTGAAATTATCTGAGATCGCAAAAAAGCATGATATCACTATACTGGCGGGTCTTTTTGAGAAAGATAAAGATGATAAGATATTTAAGGCATATGTATGTGTAGATAAAAATGGCCTGATTGCAAGGCATAGAAAATTGCACCCATTTATCAATTCCCATTTAAACCCCGGAAATAGTTATACAGTTTTCGAACTCCACGGATGGAAATGCGGAATACTGATCTGCTACGATAATAATGTGATCGAAAACGTAAGAGCTACCGCATTATTGGGTGCTGATATGATATTTATGCCTCATGTGACTATGTGCACTCCTTCTACAAGACCGGGTGCCGGTTTTGTGGATCCTGCCTTATGGCAGAACCGCGAAAATGACCCAACCTCACTTCGCCTGGAATTTGATGGGATGAAAGGAAGAGAATGGCTGATGAAATGGCTGCCTTCCAGAGCATATGATAATGGAATATATGCTGTTTTCTCTAATCCGATCGGGATGGATGATGACCAGCTAAAAAATGGATGTTCCATGATCATTGATCCATTTGGCGATATTCTGGCAGAGTGCAGATCTTTTGATGACTCACTGGTGAGCACAACACTAATCCCCGAAAACCTTAAATTGGCAGGAGGATATCGCTATACAAAAGCAAGAAGGCCAGATCTTTACAGAGATATTCTAGGTAAAGAGCACCAGGCTGAGCTGAATGTGGTCTGGCTAAATTCAGGAAGTAAAAAAGAGAATTGATATACTATTTACGAATACTGCAAAATACCAGATCTTCCAGAAAATCAACCACTAGCTGTTCATCTTTACTATCCCCAAAATCTGTGAGTGAAGGCAGATGATGCATAAAAAACACTTGTAAATGTGCCATTTCTATTATGGTGGTAGCAAGTGAACGGGGATGTGTATAAGTTGGATTGTATTCCAGAATGATAGCTGCGATCAAAGAACATAGATCTTTATACGGTTTGAATAATCTGTCTTTGTTATCTTCAGAAACATGTTTGGTCAGGTATGCTTTAGAACCTTCAGCAATTACTATTTGATGCAACAGACTTTCATTGACATAAATTGTACTGTCATCATCTACAACATTAGCAGCAAGTAATTGAATGAGCTTCTTTAACTTAATGGTTGGATCTGAAATGTTATTCAGATGAAAAGTAACTCTGAATTCAAGCCAGCTCCAATACCATGCAGTAAGATAGATCAGTAATCGATGCTTATTCTCAAAGTAGCGGTAAATACCAGCCTCTGTTGAGCCAATCAATTCTGCCAGCTTTTTAAATGTAAATGCTTCAAAACCATTTTCATGGATAAGCTGAATACTGAATTCAATTATTTTTCTGCCAAGTTCTGTCTGCTCGGGGTTTCGAACAAACAATTTCTCATTCATCTTTATTTGAAGCTGTAATTCCATAGATCTGATCTCTCAATAGTAAACACAAATTGTTTGCTATTATTTCCAGATTACAAAAGTAGATAAAAGTTTTACAATTATATGAAATAGTATTACTATCATTTAAAATAATGATACTATCTTTGTTTTATAAAAAATTAGAAAATGGAACCAAAAAACATGTTTAAGGAACTAAAAAGCGACCTCCCAGCGAGTATTGTCGTGTTTTTCGTGGCTGTTCCACTATGTCTGGGTATTGCCCTTGCATCGGGAGCACCGCTTTTTTCGGGGATAATTGCAGGAATCGTTGGCGGAATCATTGTTGGAATGGCCAGCGGATCAGCACTTGGAGTTAGCGGACCGGCAGCCGGACTTGCAGTAATTGTACTAACTTCAATTGCCACACTTGGTTCATGGCCGGCATTTTTGCTGGCGGTGGTTATAGCCGGTATCATCCAACTGGCAATGGGATTTGCCAGGGCAGGATTTATCGCCTATTTCTTTCCTTCATCAGTAATAAAAGGAATGCTCACAGGTATAGGGCTTCTTATTGTATTAAAGCAGATTCCACATGCTTTGGGATATGATAAAGACGCTGAAGGTGACGATTCATTTTTTCAGGCAGATGGAGAGAACACCTTTTCAGCATTAGCCAAAGCATTTGAATGGATCACGCCGGGAGCATTACTGATCGCTTCTATATCCATCGCACTTTTAATATTGTGGGACACTGTGCTCACAAAAAAACATAAGATCTTCCAATTGATTCAGGGTCCAATAGTTGTGGTTATTTTGGGTATAGTAATGAATTATCTGTTTCAAAATGGAATATTGAACTTTACCCTTGCGAATGACCAGGTGGTACAACTACCAGTTGCAGAAAATTTTTCGCAGTTCTTAACTCAGTTCACTTTCCCTGATTTTACCCAGTTAACAAACCCGGAAATATATAAGATTGCCATTGTGATGGCCATAGTAGCAAGTCTGGAAACCCTGCTTTGCGTTGAAGCAACGGATAAAATAGACCCTTTCAAAAGAGTAACTCCGACAAACAGAGAATTGAAGGCACAAGGATTAGGAAATATCATTTCAGGATTGATTGGTGGTCTGCCGATTACTCAGGTAATTGTCCGCAGTTCAGCAAACATTTCCTTTGGTGGAAAAACAAAAATGTCTGCTATCCTCCACGGAATATTTCTACTGATCAGTGCCATCACCATTGCAGGTTTATTGAATATGATCCCACTTGCAAGTCTTGCAGCCATATTGATCATGGTAGGTTATAAACTGGCTAAACCAGAACTGTTTAAACAGATGTATAAATTAGGCTGGGAACAATTCATCCCATTTGTAGCAACTGTGGTAGCCATATTATTGACTGACCTCCTTAAAGGAATCACTATCGGTTTACTGTTCGGAATTTTCTATACACTTCGTCACAGTTACAGAAATTCACACCATTTACAAACGAATACAACTACAGAAGATGGTCAAAAGACCTTTCACCTGGAGCTTGCCGAAGAAGTTTCCTTCTTCAATAAAGCTAGTGTATTAAAGGTATTGGATGAGATCCCCGCTGATTCAAAAGTGATAATAGATTGTACCAAGTCTAAATCAATTGCACATGATGTAGTTGAATTGATTGTCAATTACCGGACTAATGCCAAAACGAAAAATATTAAAGTAGAAACCATCAATTTTATAGAACCAATAAAGAATTAAGAATATGAAAACACTAACGAAAGAATTACAGGAAGCGATCTCTCCATCCACAGCACTTGAACTTTTAAAGGATGGCAACAAGCGCTTTGTGAGTAATCTAAAAATAAACCGCAACCTTTTACAGCAAGCTAACGAAACCTCAGATGGACAGCATCCTTTTGCTGTTATCCTGAGCTGTATCGATTCCAGAACTTCAGCAGAGCTAATCTTCGATCAGGGTTTGGGCGATGTATTCAGTATCCGCATTGCCGGAAATATTCTGAACGAAGACATCCTTGGCAGCATGGAATTTGGATGTAAGGTAGCGGGTTCAAAGATCATTGTTGTACTTGGCCATACCAAATGCGGTGCCGTAAAAGGTGCATGCGATCATGTTGAAATGGGGAATCTTACCGCACTTTTAACAAAAATAAGACCTGCTGTTGACGATGAGGATACCGTTAAAGCAGACAGAAATTCAGGAAATCCAATTTTTGTTGAAAAGGTTTCTACTATCAATGTCAAGCGTACTGTTAAGGCGATCATGGAAAGAAGCCCTATTTTAAAAGAAATGATCGAAAGCGGACAGATCGGAATCGTTGGAGGTACTCATGATATAAGCACTGGTGAAGTTGAATTTTATGAAGACACATTGATCCTAAATAATTCTATCTAATTAAAAAGGGGTGCATTTTAATGCACCCTATTAATTTAATCACAATCAAATGAAGATTAGTAATACCGATATCCGGGAGGTCAAACCAAATATTAATATTCTAATTTTTAAAGAGAGCAGCTAAATGAAAAAACTACTCCTGGTTACCTTCCTATTTCTGAACGGACTGGTTTCATATTCCCAAAATACCAGAATAACTGACCCGAATACAATAGGCTGGTATGCATTTACTGCCAGCATTAAATTGAATGATAAGTGGAGCTTAAATTCTGAATTTCAGTGGAGACGAGATGAGCTGATCACAGAACCGATGCAAAACCTTTTGCGAACCGGCTTAAACTACACGGTAAACCCTAAACTTGGTATACGGGTTGGCTATGCCTTGGCAGAAACATATAATTATGGGGATATTCCACTGAATAATTTGGGGAAACAATTCACTGAACATAGATCCTGGCAAATGGTAAATCTGAGCGATAAGATCAAAAATTTTGAAATAAGCCATCGTTTCATGCTGGAACAAAGATGGATTGGAAGATACTCCAATGCATTATTAGAAAAAGAAGATCAGTTCGTCTTTTCCAATAGATTCCGATATATGTTTCGTTTACAGTTCCCGTTGAAAGGAAAATCAATTGGCGACAATACCCCTTATGCAGCAGTATATGATGAGGTATTAATTGGCTTTGGTAAAAATGTAAATGAAAATGTTTTCGACCAGAATAGATTAGGTATACTTCTGGGATATCGATTCTCATCAAAAGTCCGTATTGAAGGTGGCTACCTTAACCAAATTGCACAATTATCCAGAGAAGTTAACGGAAGTAATGTATTTCAAAATAATAAGGGACTTCTGGTGAGCACAATTTTAAATTTTTAAAACAAAAAATCTCCTTACAGGAAGCAATATCTGCCTTTCTGTAACATAAAAGAGGTTTCTTCAGGTATACAATAATTAATAAAAAATCATCAGATTTTCGTAAATTGTATTTGACATGCTGAATAGCCAGCAATGGTTTAATTGTGCTAGTGTATCATGAAAAAATCCAGATCAATTTTCATCATTCTGTTTGCATTAGGTTTTACTTGTAAAGCAAAAGAACCTGTTAACAGCAATCCCCTGCCTAAGAGTGTTACTATAGCGATAAATATTCACGATAAGAATAACGCCACACAAAATCTGGTCAATCTGGATTTTTTCCGGCTGCAGTTACTCGATGAGATCAGAAAGTTTCAGAAAGCAAGTTTTGTACTGGCAGAGAATGATGAGAATCCTGAATTAATATTGGATCTTAATATTGAAGAATACAAGCTCTGGCCAGGAAACAAGACTGTTTCAACGAGTATGCAAAGCCGTGATATAAGGACTGGGCAGGATGACAAAGGCAACCCGGTATATGAAACTATGAGAGCAAACGTTACCACTGCCAGAATCCGCCGCAAGGCAGATGCAAGGATGAAAGCGAGTATCACGAATTCTGCAGGCCTTCCATACAATTATCAGGAAACGTTCGAAACAAGCTATAGCTATGATAACAGATATATTGAATCCGTACAGGGCGATCAATTCATTACTAAGGAATCACGAGGTATCCCGGAACCAAGAGAAAGTGACATTTTGTTCCTGCTTACCAAAAAGGAATTAACACGAAAGTTGTCCTTACAACTCAGACGATATTACGACGCAAAAGAATCTGCATCAAAATAAAATGAGCCCAATCCGGAGGCTCAAACAATAAAAAAACATGAACCATGAAAAAGTTTGGCTTCATTTTAATGTTTCTTTTAGTTGTAAGCATATCCTGCAAAACCCAAAAAAAAACCAGAGCGCCGAAAATTGATGTTCCGATTGCAATAAATATCGAGGCCGAAAGCAGCGCAAGTGCAAATTTTATCAACCTGAGTTATTACCGCTTTCAGTTGCTGAATGAGCTTGAGCAGTTTCAGAGCATAAATTTTGTGCTGGTTGATGCCGATGAAAATCCCGATGTAGTACTCGATATTACTATTGAAAATTTCACGCTATGGCCAAAAGATGAACGGGTATCAAGAAGAAGGGTTAGCCGGAATATCGTAGCTGGCACTGATTCCAATGGGAAACCTGTTTACCAGACTGTTACAGCAAGCGTTGACATTGTTCAGATCCAGCAACGAACCAATGCACGGTTTAAAACCTCCCTGTTAATTAAGGCAGAAACTCCTGTAAAATTTCAAAAAACGTTTATTGCCAGCTATAACTATGTGAATACCTATGTAGATAATATACAGGGTGATCCACGCGCACTCGACCCTTCGATCAGCATGTCAAGAGGAATGGGAATTGAACCTACAGAAGATGAATATATTCTGATATTGTCGAAAAGGGAAATGACCCGTCGCTTAGGTGATGAAATCCGAAAATTTTACGATTCAAAAACTAAAGTCCCGAAATAAAATAAGCGGGTTTACTACCTTTGCCAGTCATGGCGGTTCAACTTTACAAACCTTTCGAACGTTTAAACTTCAGTAAACAATCCTGCTTTCTGAGCGGCGAAAAACTTCAATCAACTGAGGAAGAGATCCACGTCTTCCCTCTTTGGCTCATGCAGGAATATGAGCTTCAGGATAAGCCATTCAAACTTCTTGATGAAAGCATGTCGACTTACAGTCATATGAAACTGCCATGCTCCGGAAAAGTTTATGATCAGGCTATAGAGCCATTAGAAGAAGAAATAAGAACTGCCTTTTTATCTGGATATGATTCTGTAAAAAAGCTGCCTGAAATAAAATTATTTCAATGGATCGGCAAGATGGTTTATGGTATCCTGTTCAATGAGATCCGCATCGGAATGATTCAACAGAAGGCCAAAGGAGAGGAGTTCATATTTTCCCAGTCGCTCGTACATAAGTTCGGAAACCTCCATATGATGCTTCAGTCACTGACACAGGCTATCGAGTTTGAAGGAAATCTGCCATGGTCAATTCGTGTTTTTAAGATTGATGCCAAACAGGATCTTTTCAACTACCGTGATGAGATCAATACACTTACTTATTCTTTGGCCATGAAAGATTTTGGAATCATAGCCTGCCTCCAGGATAACGGTACAAATGCCATCTATCATAAAGACATCCTGACAAAGATCAACAACAATCCTTTGCATCCAGCTCAGTTTGAAGAGATCTGTGCTCGGTTCTTCTATTCGAATTATCTGTTCAACCGCTTGCCGGAATATACCATAATGCCTACAGATGAAGCTGTTTTTATAGAAGCAATGCCTTTAAGGGGTATGAGTAATAAACCACTCTTCGATATCTGGCAAAACAAAACCTTTGCACAGGTACTGGAAAATTTCTGGAAACCATGGGGTATCCTCCTATTTGAGATCCTGAAGGATCCTGAAAACCCTTTAAGCTATCTTCTTGATAATGATCAGGAATTTATTGAGGCTGGATCTGTGGAATTGCCATCCTGAATGATACAGTAGAGGTTCATAAACTCCACCATTCTTTGTCCGGGTGAACTGAACCCAGAAATATTGGCTCACCAATCATAGGAGTTGTCACACTTAATTTTTGTTCTGCAGCTTCACTTAAAACTCTTTTTACAGGCTCATCCCAATCGTGAAATGCCAGAGCAAATTTGCCCCAGTGCACTGGTAAAAGCAGATCTGCCTGAAGCTCTATTGCTGCCCTAACACTTTCTTCCGGCCGAAGGTGTATATATGGCCACATATCGTTATACTGCCCACTTTCAAGAATTGCGATATTAAATGGACCGAATTTGTCTCCTATCGTTTTGAAATGTGTATCATAGCCAGAATCTCCTCCAATAAAAATGGAAACTGCACCCATCTTCAGGACAAAGGAAGTCCAGAGTGTTTGATTCCTCTTCAAACTTCTGCCTGTAAAATGTCTGGCCGGTGTGGATGTAAGTTGAAATCCACCTGCGGTTGTAACAGTCTGCCACCAATCCATACTGGTAATTTTTGCTGAATCAATTCCCCAGAACTTTAAATGTGCATCTAAACCCAATGGGACATAGAAATGCCTGGTTTTAGCTGAAAAAGCAGAAATAGTTTTATAGTCTAAATGGTCATAATGATCATGGGTGAGGATCATGAGATCAATATCTGGAAAATCTTCAGGTGAATATATATCAGTCCCTGGAAATGAATTGCCAAAAAATGAAACCGGAGAAACCCTTCCGCTTAGAACAGGATCCACAAGGATAGTCATCCCCATATATCTGATAAGGTATGAAGAGTGCCCGAACCAAATGATCAAAGGACCTTCAGAATCCAATAATCTTAGATCAGTTTTAACAGATGGTAAAGAAAAAGACGGATTTACTGTCTTTGGTTTGTTAATCAAAAGACGCATCATTTTAAAAAATGAAGCATCTTTTAACCTTAAATCCGTGAAACTCTCATTTTGAAAAGCTCCCTTTCTGTAGTTTGATGAACCGTTGAAAAGTAAGAGATCTTCACCTGAGGGATTCCGGCCCAAGATTCTGAACATTATCGTCCGGTTAACTGATTGATAAAATAACCAGCCACATCAGGGTAGTATACAATGGTGAATAATACCCCGGTCAGTGCTCCGTAAAAGTGTGCATCGTGGTTAATAGCATCTCTTGAATTACGAGAAGCATACCAGCAATATCCTAAAAACAAAAAGCCGTAAATAACAGCCGGAATGGGAATTGGTATCGGGAAGATCATCATTTTACTCATTGGATAGAATAAAATATAGCTGAATACCACGGCGCATACCGCTCCGGAGGCGCCAAGGCTATTAAACCAAAAATCTTCTTTATGCTTAAAGATCGAGGTGATATCACTCAGAATGATGCTCACAATATACAATACCCCAAATTGAACATGGCCCCAGCTGCTCAGGGAAACAAAGGTTTTTTCAAGGGTAAAAGCAAAAAAATAATAGGAAAGCATATTCACCAGTAAATGGGTCCAGTCTTTATGGATCAAACCACTTGTAATCATACTATATAGTCGGCGGCCACGGCTTACACTATATGGATGAAGCATGAACTTTCCATAAACCTCAGCATTTGAAAAAGCATAAATGCTTGTAACAATGGTGAAAATAAAAATGATTGTAGCTACAGGGGTATCGTTGATAAAACTCTCCATTTATTTCAAATCTAATTTTATTGGCGCGATCAATCGGCCAACAGGATATCTTCTATGTGTTATTTCGTAATATTTTGAATTGCGGTAAACCCAGTTTAGTTGTGATTCAGCACTCCCGGATAATGCTGGGTTCTTACCTTTTTCTTCCTTGAAACGTTTGGCCAGTTCAGCATCTTGATTTAATAATAGTGCAGCATCGTCTTCAAATACATAATCAGAAAAATGTTCTTTCTGACCAAGCACTGAATCGAAAAAATTCCAGGCAAAAAACGAATCGGTAGCCTGAGGTTCGAGGGTTTCAATAATATAGCGATTCTTTACCTGATCTGTAAAAACAATATAATCACCTTCAAAAAATTTTACCTCCTGGTTTTCAGCTCTAAGTTTGACCTGTGAATGTAAATAATGCCCTTCATATGGCCCGGAAACTGTTTTATAATCTTCGATATAATACATTTCTGCATCTACAGTCGTATCCGACTTCAAACGGCGCATTTGAATACCATTCAATTCGAAAAGGTCGATCACCTTTTGCCATGACTGCGGTATGATATAGGCCAAAGATTTGTTTACAAATAAGGAAGGCACATAATTATCAAAAACTTTAATGTCTTTTTCAAAAGGCGCATTTCGATCGTAGTACAAACGTGGCAATCCACTCACATCACTAGTTTTATGTTTTGCCTCGTAACCCTTAAATGAAAACATCGAAAAGGTATTTTCATCCAAAGACCAATTCAAAGGAAAAGATTTCTGGTCTTTTACCGCTGCATCAGCTTTCCGCTTGTTCTTTCCAATTAGATCCGCATCCTGTTGAACTGTTGAAATAACATGTTCCATAAAGAGGTAAGTACTCTTAACCCGTTGATCATAAGGTTTTAGCATATGCGTTTCGGGCATAAAACCAATGGTATTATGCAAGGCAGCAAAGCCGGTTGAATATCTGGGCGACTCCAAAAAACCCGTAATGCCGGAATCAGGTGTTTCCAAAATGCTATTGACATAGGGAGTCATTTCAAAACCTGATCCCTTCATTTTTTTGTAAAGCGCAGGAAGCATTTTGCCAGTCAGATAGCTGGACAATATTGGGTTTAATTTATCCTTTTGAGTTGGAATCAGAGTTATTACATACTGATAATCAGCGCCATTGCTGGTATGGTTGTCAATAAATACCTCCGGCTGCCAGTCGGAAAAGATCTTCTGAAAAACTCTGGAATTTTTTGAATCCCCTTTAATAAAATCTCTGTTAAGGTCCAGATTCTGATAATTACCTCTGAAACCATAAACCTCCGGTCCGTTCTGATTTACACGGGATAATCCGCGGTTCAGCATACCATCAATATTATAAACAGGAATAATGCATATTACAAGATCGTCCGGAATGGAATTCTTTTCGAGCAAATCACGAACCATCATCATGCTTGCATCTATTCCTTCGGGTTCGCCCGGATGAATGCCATTATTGATAAGTAATATCCTTTTATTTTGTTTTCGTATAATCTCCGGATCGAAAACTTTATCCCTGGATAGTATGATCAGATTGATAGGTTTCCCGATATCGCTTAGCCCGTAATCCAGTATCCGCATCTGATCATATTTCTGATCAAGAAGGGCATAAAAATCAATAAGCTCCTTGTATGTAGTGGTGACCTTATTATTTTTTTCAAAGGGACTAATCTGAGCGTCTGCCATATGAAAACAAGCTAGTAAAATGAATATAAGAAAGGACCTTTTAATCATATTTGAAGAGACAAATATAATATCAATGCCCTAGCTTATCGATAAGATCAGCGAAATTCCTATCCTTTTCTGTGATTTTATTGCCGGCATCATGGGAACTTAACCTGATAGTTAGCTTGTTATATGAATTGGACCAATCAGGATGATGACCAAGCTTTTCGGCTAAAAGTGCCACTTTGTTCATAAACGCCCAGGTAGAAATAAAATCCTTAAAGACCAATTCCCTTTGAATATATTCATCACCGCTTTCCGTATTCTTAATTTCTTTCCAATTCATAATTAAATTTTAAAATCGTTTATTTTTTGGTAAACTGCTTATTATGAGATCATAAGAATGATCGATCATTTCCTTTAGCTGAGAATCACTTAACCTTCCGTTCATAAATACAGTATTCCAATGAGTTTTGTTCATATGCCATCCGGGTTGTACCTCTTCAAATTCTTCACGGAGTAAAATTGCCCTTTCAGGATCACACTTCACATTAAAACGATCAGGATGCTCTAATCCGCATAGCAAAAAGATTTTATTCATAACCTTAAAGACGAGGGTATCCTCACCGAAAGGAAAGCTTTCCTCTGCTTTTTCCTTTGAAAGGCAGTAATCTCTTAAACTTTCAATGTTCATTTGACAATAATAATTCAACCGATCAGAAGAATATTGGTCGGATTTGGCTAAAGTTCAGTCATGCAGTATGTTTTACTTAATTTTGCATGAACTGACCTAAAGCTAGATAAAAATGAGCGCTCCCGAAAATATAAGTAATACTGTTACAGATCGTTTTTTAAGGTATACGGCAATTGATACGCAGTCTGATCCCGGCTCAGAAAGCTGCCCATCCACAGAAAAGCAGAAAAACCTGGGCAGATTGCTCGTTTCCGAACTTCTTGAAATAGGCTTATCGGATGCTCACCTGGATGATTTTGGATATGTATATGCTACAATTCCCGGAAACACTGACAAGGAAGTACCTGTCATATGTTTTTGCTCGCATATGGATACTTCCCCCGATTGTTCCGGTGAAAATGTAAAAGCGATCGTTCATAAAAATTATCAGGGACAGGATATTGTTTTACCAGACGATCAAACACAGATCATCTCAATGAAGGATCATCCCGACCTGAAAGATCAGATAGGCCATGACCTGATCACAGCCAGCGGATCTACATTGCTGGGGGCTGATAACAAGGCAGGCTTAGCTGAAATAATGGATGCAGCTAATTTTCTGATCAATCATCCGGAGATAAAACATGGAACAATAAAGATCCTTTTCACTCCTGATGAAGAGATTGGGCGTGGGGTAGATCATGTTGATATTAAAAAACTGGGTGCTGATTTTGCTTATACCATTGATGGTGAGAGCGCCGGAACGATTGAAAATGAGACCTTTTCGGCCGATGGTGTAAAAGTGGTCATTCATGGAATTAGTGCCCACCCGGGCTTTGCAAAAAACAAAATGGAAAGTGCCATCAAGATCGCTTCAGCAATTGTATCTCAATTGCCAAAAGAAACCCTTTCTCCCGAAAGCACATCAGATCTTGATGGATTTATACACCCAGTTTCAATAAGCGGAAGTGTTGAAGAAGCTGAAATTGAGTTTATTATCCGTGATTTTAATACAGAATCTCTGAAAAGCCATGAGCAGATCCTTGAGCAAACCGTTCAACAGGTACTGAAAGCTTATCCCAATTCCACCTATGAATTTATTGTGGAAGAGCAATACCGGAATATGAAATCGGTACTTGACCGATACCCGAACTTAACTCAGTTAGGAATAGAGGCCATTGAGCGGGCAGGATTAAAAGCTAAACTTCAAAGAATAAGAGGTGGAACAGATGGTTCAAGACTTTCGTTCATGGGATTGCCCTGCCCGAATATCTTTGCCGGAGAACATGCCTTCCATAGCAGGCAGGAATGGGTATCTGTTCAGGATATGCAAAAGGCTGTACAAACAATTGTTAACCTTGCTTCGATCTGGGAGGAGAAAAGTTGATCAATTTTATTCCATTCTAACGTTAATCTTACCTGAGTTTAACAAAAAAGAGTATATACTAAGGTATATTTGCATCTTTTGCTGAAAACCAATTGCCAAAAATTTCAATTTTCCTGTTCTATTTTATACAATTTCAATTGTAATGAAATCATTACGAAGAGTCGTTAAACCTTCACTGCTGATGCAGTCTAAACCAAGTATGATGCTTAAAATCAATAGCTTTTTTATTCTCTTAATTATTGCTTTTCTAACCATTCCTGTTCAGGTCTGGTCACAGAAAAAGGCAGAGCTGATCAACACACGATGGGCAGAAAAACCTGTTCTGGTTGATGGATTTATAAATGATTGGAAAGATAGCCTTGACTTATATAATGAAGAAACCAAGTTGTACTATAGTCTATCCAATGACAATGAAAATATCTACCTCGCTATTAAAAATAGTTCACAAGAGGGTTTAACTAAAATACTTGCAAGGGGAATAAGCTTCTCTGCAAATTATGAGAACAGTAAGAAAGTGCCTCCTACTGTAACGTTCCCGATTCTTGACCGGACACCTGGTAAAAAATTGAATGAAACTGAACAGCCGGAGCCTAAGGAAATACAAAGGCGAATAATTTCGAAGATCAAAGAGATCAAAGTAGAAGGGTTCAAGGAACTGGTTGACGGAGGAATATCTCTTTATAATACCTATGGTATAAAGGCTGCAACTGCATTTGATGAAAAAAATAATATGATTCAGGAGATTGCCATTCCACTCCGATTACTGGGAATTGAACCAGGCAGCACTGAACTAATAACATACAGAATAAGGATTAATGGATTTCAGGGACCTGCAGCTACTCAGCAAAGGGATATGAATGATTATGAAGATATGTACGGTGGAGCTTATGGAGGAAGATATAATGGCAGGTACGGCCGAAACTATAATGGAATGTATGGCGGAATGCCAAGAAGAAATTATTCATACAGTAAAACCATAACTACTCCTGAGTTTTTTATAAAGAGTGTGCTGGCTGTAAAACGATAATGAAAATGACCTGTCCGGTGATTTAAATTAACCTGGCGGAATTAAACCCAATTATGAAACAAATACAAACAAATATGAAAAGAATATTACCCTTAATTATCGGTTTTTTTATCAGTTACGGTGCTATGGCACAAACAAGCCGTGATGTAAGCGGGGTGGTCAAAGATTCAACCGGAACCAGCGTGATAGCAGCTACGGTAAAATTTATTGCCGGAAAGGATACCATTTTTACACGAACTGACATAGATGGTAAATTCTCTTTTAAAGGCGTTAAATCATCGACATTTCTAATCACTGTTTCAAGCCTTGGATATCAGGCTTTAAATAAGCGTTTCTTATACAAGGATGCTGAAACTCCTTTGGTACTTGATCCAATTACCTTAAAGGCCGAAAACAGAATGCTGGGCGAGGTAGTTATATCTGGTACTCCTTCTGTTACCATAAAGGAAGATACTATCGTTTACAGAGCATCTGACTATCCCCTGAGAGAAAATGCACTTGCAGAAGATCTTTTGAAGAAGTTACCCGGAGTTGAGGTTGATCAAAACGGTAATGTAACTGCACAGGGAAAGGCTGTTACACGAGTTAGAATTAACGGTAAAGACTTCTTTGGTGGAGATGTCAGGACTGCTACTCAGCAGCTTCCTGCAGATATCCTTGAATCAGCGCAGATCATTGATGATTATGGTGATCAGGCAAACCTGACAGGAATCAGAAACGGAGATCCTGAGAAAATTCTGAATTTTACTATCAGGGCTGATAAGAACAAAGGATATTTTGCAAGAGGAACACTTGGAGGAGGAAATAAAGACAGATACCAGGGTTCATTAACTGCCAATACTTATAATAACACTGAACAATTTTCATTTATCGGTAATCTGAACAATACCAATAGCTCCGTATTTAATTTTGGTGGCGGTGGTGGATTTGGTGGCGGTGGTGGCGGTGCCCGTGTTCAAACTGCTGGCGGCGGTGGTGGCGGCGGTATGCGCTTCATGGGTGGCGGAGGTGGTGGCATCCAGGGTATCGGAGGCAGCAGCGACGGACTTACAGCAGTTGGATCAATAGGCCTGAACTATCGCAAGGACTATGGCAAAAAAATAAGTTCATACGGTAATTACAGCTATTCAAATCGTGATAATGATGTTTTGAGCAATCAACTTCAGCAAAATAATTTTCAAAACTCGCTGATATCTACTGATCAATCGTCAATAAAAAATCTGATCAATGACAATCACCGTTTTAACTGGAATCTTGAATACAAACCGGACAGTATGAATTTTATTAAATTCAGTCCCTCATTCAGCTATGGCGGATCTACAGATGTTGGTAACTCCAGCTATATTCAATCTGACAATGGCCGTTTGAGCTCAGATGGTACCACTCTGAACAATACCGTTTCTAAAAATCCTAATTTTGGCGCAAACATCTTATTCAATCATCGGCTTCAAAAGAGAGGCCGGAATATTTCCTTATTCGTTTCAGCAAATAATGCAAAGACCAAACAGGAAGATGATCAGTTGACTCAGTACATCAATTATATTGTGAATGGAGGAAACACGGCCGTTTACAGGAATCAGGAATTATATGACAATAACAGAAACTCTAATATCAATGCCAATCTGTCTTATAATGAGCCCTTAAGTGCTACAACAAATCTGGAATTCAATTATAATCATAGCACTACAAATTATAAAAATGAAAGAGAAACTTTTGATATAACTCCTGCCGGAGCATCCACATTCAATACTACCTTAAGTAATGACTTTGATTACTCTTTCAGCACCAATCGTTTTGGTGTTAATTACAGGGTAAATCAAAAAAAATATAATTATTCCTTCGGACTAAGTGCTCAGCCAAACGTTTTGGAAGGAAGCTCGGTTGTGATGGGTGTCACTACACCGAACCGGAATACTGGATTTAATCTTATTCCTTCAGCACGATATTCTTATAATTTCTCCCGTACCAGAGCAATTAATGCAAATTATTTCGGCAGAGCCAATGAACCTACCTATATTCAGTTGCAACCAACACCAGATATCTCTAATCCGCAATACCCTGTTTATGGTAATCCAAACCTGGGTGCTGAATTTTCACATATCCTGAACTTCAGATACAATAACTTCAATTTTGCCTCCGGAGACGTATTATTCTTCAACTTAACAGGTAATTTTACGGAGAATAAGATCGTTTCAAACATTGTCCGTAAAATGGATCCGGCAATAGGACTGGTTCAGGAATCACGCTATTTAAATACAGATGGTTATTTTACTACCAATGCATTCTATAATTACTCTAAACCATTTCAGGAGAAAAAATATGTGTTCTCTTTCAATGGATCTGCAAACTATATCAATAATATCTCCTTCACAGACAATGTAAAGAACACAGGTAAAAACTGGATATTCTCGCAGGGTTTGAATATGCAGATCAATCCAAATAAGAATTTTGAATTAAATCCGGGTTTAAGATATAGTTTTAACAGTAATTCAAATGATGCCATTACCAACAATAACACCAAGGTATCTACCTACTCACTGAACTTTAGCAGCAAGGTATACTTCCTTAAAACATGGCTTATAGGTTCTGATTTTAGCAAATCATTTAATAATGGATACAGCAGTTCATTAGCTGTTAACCCTTTTATTATCAATACCTATCTTGAAAAACAATTCTTTAAAGATAAACGCGCTACTCTACGTTTACAAGGTTTTGACCTTCTGGATGAAAACACCAGCGTTTCCCGTTCCGTAACAGGTAACGTAATCACTGATAGTCAGAGCAATCGTTTATCCAGATATGTCATGTTAAGTTTTACCATGAGAATTCAAAAATTCAGTGGAAAGCAGCCTCAACAGCAGCAAATGGGTCCTGGAATGTTTAACCGATCAGGTGGCGGGCCGGGAAGTACCGGTGGGCCGGGTGGCAATGTAGTTTTCAACTAATCCTAAACATTTTCTAATATTATAGCCGCTCCTGAAAAGGAAGCGGCTTTTTTGTTTCCATTTCTTTAGCGTCCAATGAATTTGATTCCAGAGGATATTTTCTATATTAGAATTCATTACTGTCCACTTAAAACAAGCTGAGTGACAGTTGGTTACAATTTAGTTCTTTGACATCTTTGTAGTCTATATTTTTAAGTAGCTCATTTAC
>NZ_FNHH01000046.1 GCF_900103545.1 Daejeonella rubra | reverse complement strand
GTAACCTTTCCCTCGGAATCGTGGCGTACTTTGCTTCGGAATGGGCGGCGTACTTTGTGTCGGAATCGTGGCGTACTATGGAGCGGAATATCCAATATTGGTTGATACTGGTGTATATTACATCAATCCTTCATTTGCAAAGCTGTAATAGCCATCTTCAGATAATATAAGATGGTCTAAAACCATAATATCCAGCAGTAGACCACCTTGCCTTATTTTACTGGTTAACTGAAGATCCGCTTCACTGGGAGTTAAATTTCCACTTGGATGGTTATGAGCTAAAATGATTGACGTTGCACAACTTTTTACAGCAACTGCAAATATTACTCTTGGATCTACAACAGTGCCACAGATACCTCCCGTAGATACCTCATACACTCCTATTACCCTGTTAGCCCTGTTAAGAAGCAAGATTTTGAATGATTCAATAAATCCAATGGTTCCTAAATTCCATAGGCTTAAAAGGACTCTAAAGCAGTCTGCTGAAGTAGTAATTTTTGGTCTGTCTGATGGCTTAAATTTTTGCTTGTAAGATACCTGTAGCTCCTGCACAGGATAGCTAGATATTTCTGGCTGTTTCATAATTTTGGTTTAAAATGAGTAATTTGATTAGTTCCTGCTGAATGTAGATTTGGTCTGATTTTGAAAAAATTGGAGACCTAGATGGAGGTGCTATTTTTAATAATAGCTATATTAATATTATGTCCTGGAAGGTTGTGAAGGAGCTAAAGAATAGATATTGGGGTGATTTGATGCACCTTCTGAAATTATATCTCTAAATTCTCACTTCAATACTCTTTTATAAGGAATAATAATGGTAAAGTGAGAAAAATCATACTACGGATCTATAAACTAAGTCAATCATGTGTCACTTAGTTTTATTATTTAATAGGAAAGTAAGTGGGACAACTAGTTTTATAGTACATACTTCTGTTTACCAATTGGATTTCTAACACATGAAATAGAATTTTCTGGTTATAAGGCCTGAATGATAAGACCAGCAAGAGCTTCAATCTTTTGACTTTAACCTTTTTTATTTATCACGGGTAAATAAATCAGCTAAATACTTTCCATATAACTGTATCCTCATAGGAAAGGATAAAGGGATATAAAGACTTAGAAGAATAAATAATGGGTGTAAGGCATAGCTCCTTGGATGAGTATTTAACTTTTAGCTACTACAAAAGGCGCCTGAATTCTCACTTTCGAATTCTTTTTTGAAATTAAGTCTTAATTAAGAGAGAAAATCAAGTAAGAGCTTTCATTTCCCAAGGACTACCTATTTTGGTTGATATAGAAAATTAAATGTTACAGAATTACTTTCAAGCAATTGTGCTAAAATCTCCAATTTGTTAAACTGCTGACAACACCATGTCTATTTTTGATAAATAATCTCTAGACAAACTCTTTCTGTTTCTTTTTCAGAGGTTTCCAAAATAAAAGTTAAACTTGGATTAATTTCAACAATGGCTTCTATCTTTTTTTCGACAAAAATTGCTTTAATTGGTGAAATTTTTTGCCAAAAATTATACGATTGGCTATAAAACCATAAAGCTGTTTCAATATTATTCTGCGCTATTAGGCATTCTGCATACCAGAGATATCCATACCCTTGTTTCATAGGATCTTTCACCTTTTTTAATGATTTTTTAAAACAAACAATTGCATCTGAAATATTTCCCATATACTGCAAACACCTTCCAACATTTCCGTACATTTCTCCATCTATAAAAGATTCTTCATCATGATTAATTAAATGATCTAATTCCCTATTGTTAAGAAATATTTCAAGAGCTCTTTTGACATTTTCTTTCACCTTTGTATCGCGGAGGGCTAAAGCTAACTGATGCTTTAAATTCAAATCACTTTTAGTTGGACTTTGTTCTTCTAGTGCAATACCCTCTTCAATAAGCTTAATTGCATCTTCATAGCTGGACTGAAACCATAAAAAATGTCCCTTTGCTTCACAAAACCTGATGTAATTAGGTCCTTTAACAAAAATATGTTTTTCATATTTTGTTAAGAAAGCACTCGCTTCATCGAACTTTCCAAATTGAGTTAGGGTGTCAACAAATTTTGAAAATTGGGAGTTGAAATAACTATATTCTTCATTAATTGCTGTCTTCCAATTTATTGTTATGAAGACGAGACTTGCCACCCTAATATATTCTTCAACATGCCCGGCATCACATATTGGAGTAGATATTTCTTCTAACCCAATTAATGCAGTCTTGTAATCGTCAATATTTACGTCTAATTCAACCTTTGCTGTCCAATTTTCAAAAAAACTAAGTGGTTGGTCAGAGCTTAGTTTTGGCTTTAGTACTAATATTAAATTATCATAAAAATTAACAAAGAGAGATATAAACCTTGATCGTTCAACTCTTGCAAAATTTTGTATCACATATTCCTTCACCAATGGATGTAATTCAAAAGTATCTTCCTCATCAATCATGGATTTTACAACTATCAGATTTAATTGCTTAAGTGCTTTTAATGCTTTTAAGAACTGGTTATGATTAAGCTCTGAAGCCAGTATTTTAGCGAGATTAGCTTGACTCTCCGCCCTTACGATTTCTGCAAAAGCCATTAATAATATTTTTTGTTTATCATTTAGGCTTTCCCAAATAACACTGAGAATTTTGTAAGATAAAATAGATGTTAAATTATTTTCATTGAAATGTGTATTAGGAGTAATACCTAATATGAATTTCTCGGCTACTTCCAAACCCCTTCTCGCCTGGGCCGCGATCAAATTTAACCATAATGGATGCCCTTTTGTTAATGCAAATGATTTTTCAGAGAGAATAGCTACTTCTTCATTTTTAAACGGTAATTGGTAATCTGAGAATAGTAAAAACGTTTCTTCTTTAGATAGTCCCTCAAGCTTTATTGTTAATAATTCAATATCAATATCATTTATAGATGACCTACAAGTGAAGATGAATTTTGACTGATGAATTTTGGATAGCGCTGCTTTATAAAGCTTTAAAACTGTTCCAGTGAGTTGAAAATTTTCAAACTCTATATAAGCATCAATATTGTCAAATACAAATATTATCCTACGGTTTTCTAATTCTGAAAAGAATAATTCAATCAGGTCCTCAATCTTCTCATTTGCAATTTCCTTTGCTTGGATTCGATTGTTGGTTATTCTCGAAATTATGGAGACGATCTTAGTATGAATTCTATTTTCCTTCTCCTGGCAATCACGCCAATCCCAAAATTCCCACTTTTCTTTTTTTAATGCAATCTCCCTGACGTAACATGATGCAAGCGCTGATTTTCCTTGACCCCCGATCCCTGAAATAAATACAACTTTATGTAAATCAAGCTCAATCTCTGAAATTTCTTTTTGACGGCCACGCCAATGTAGAATATTAGGAGGAGTGTCACATTCTACTTTAAATTTATATGATATTTTTATTGAATTGTCATGAGGTGTAATACTTCCAATTTCCTTTTTTAATTGAGAAATAGATAACTTTAAGCCCTCAGTTACAGAATAAAACGCTTCATCTTCATCCTCAAAACTTTTTACAGGCTTTGCATTCTTTGGTAAAGCTTGAAGTTTTCCAAAAGGAGTTTCATGCCAATCACATGCCCTAAGGATTATTGGTATAACCCGTGCCCGCCCACTTTCATGTTTCTCAATTGCCTTTTTTATTTCAATATCATAGCAATAGTCCGAACTTAGGAAATCAACACTTACTAAAAGTAAAATGATTTGGGAATTCTCCAGTTCTTCTTTAATCTTTTTATCCCATTCATCACCAGCAACAATCTTTCTATCATTCCAAGTTTCAATTATTCCATTTCTTTGTAATAACCCCAAATGCTTTTCAAGCTTCTCTTTATAAATCTCATCTTCATGAGAGTATGATATAAAAATATTTGTTTTTTCAAGCATAAATTGCGGAATGATATTTCAAGTTGATATAGGTAAATGTATAAAAATTCAATTGATTAGCAAGCCGTAAGCGAGTGGAGCTAAAGGTCTCAGCAAAGAAGTCCTGTAAGGACGATGCTGAGTATGTCTTGACACGAGAATTTTAAACAAGGTGGGTAATGCTAAGGGTTTAAAATTTGAAGCCTTTAGCGATGAGCAGGCGAGCATATAAAGACTAAAAGCGGTTGTATTTATCAGCAGAGGTTAAGCATGGGATAAATACAAGGACAGCTTTTAAGGAAACCGACTTTGCTTAAAACCAAAAGCATGACAGAATAAGTGATGGGTTAAGCTGGGGATTATGGCGTGCTTTTAGGGGAAGCTTAGGAGGTTGGAATGCCTTTTTACCTGCCTGGCAGGTGTGTGGGGTAAATTCTGGAAGTAACAAGAGTTATGACGGAGTAACAGAAAAAAAGCAGGATATAAAGACCAAGAATCAACTTAACCCTCCTTAAGCCACCTCAGAGGGTAAGGTGATTGATTGGGATGGTAAATTGGGTATATCATTTTGCAATAATTGTAAACTCATTATAAATTTGATGGCTCCCCTTTATTTTATAATAAATCAGGTTATTCTTTTCTGAAACTGCATCTACCTGTAAAATCTTATTTTCTGTATTAATTACTGCAAAAGGGCATCTAATCCTGATTAATTTATTTTTTGGAGTAATTACCAGTATGCTTTTATCGTCTATATATCTGTAAAAATTATATTCATCCATATTTAGTATCTAAGAGTTAATAAATAAGCCCACCATTTTCTGGCAGGCTCTTGTTTTTCTAACCTAACACAGCAGATTCAACACTTTGGTTAGCTTCTACAGGGCTGTATTCGTACCTGTAGTCCAATAAAATCTTTTCTCCTGTACTTGGTACCGTGTATTCATACGGTTCATCAGCATCAACCTTCAGAATGCTTCCTGGCATCTGCTTACCAATTAAGGTTTTACAGACTGTTTCATCAAAAGTGCAGGCCATGAAGCTTTTTCTGACTGTAGCAAACATCTTTCCTGAGGTTTGAGAAATTGCCATTTCAACATCTCCTGAAAGCTCTAAAGCAAAGAATGCCTTTCCAGCATTGCTTTTTTTTTCAACATAATTCGTTACTGTAACCATGATTTAATGATTTTAATTGTTTAAGAAATTCAGTTAATTATTTTCTACGGATATGCAGAAGAGGTACCCGGTAGGAAGGTCTCATAGTTATGGAAGGGGAGTGTTTGTAGGGAAGCTGATAAAAGTAGCCACACAATTTTTTTTAATTATGTAACCGTGGTAAAAAAATCAAGTCATATCCCTTCATTACCAATGTACCACTTAGTTTTATTTATTATTAGGAAAGTAAGTGGAACACAAGATTTAATTTTTTTTTAAAAAAAAACTCTGGCAAAAATGCTCACTTTTTTATTTGAATATACAATTCTCCAATCTCAAAGGTTGGTAAACCATCAATATAGTTTCTTTTGTCTTTTTTAACTTTAAAATATTTGTTTAGCGTTTTAACGGCAGTTGTCATGCTGCTTATTGTATGTAATCCTGTCTTTGAATACGCCTGATTTAACCCTTCCATAATTTGACTTTTATTATGTTTAGAGCCTTCGGGAAATAATTCCATAATTAGATCCTTAAATCCTGTTGTATCATAGGCAAATTTATAGGCATCCTTAAAATTGTTAAAAGCAGTAGCATTTTGTTCAGAAAGTTCCTTAAGATTATTTATTAGTTCCTCCTTATTTTCAAAATAACCAGACAGTGCTTGATATCTATTAAAAATTTCCGTTTGATGTCCAGATTCCGATGTCATTATAAGCCGGAGAACATCTTTTGGATCAACCAATTCTTGGAGTTTAGCCAAAGAAACTTCGACTTGTTCTTGCTTGGCTTCGTCAAAATTACTGGGTTTATCGTCTACATATGTATCAGAAAGTGTAAAATTCCAAGTTACATTATGACCTGATATTAGCAGCCATTGGTGTAAAGTGTATCTGTCCGTATAAAGCACTTTAGCTGTTTCCATATTTTCCACACAAGCATCAATATTAAAATAGGATACGACAAATTCATTGTTCAGATTGGTTCTTACAAAATTATATTGCAGAACATCAGTAGTCCCTATTATTAATTCTCTCACTTTTATCAATTGCTTGGCAAGGATCTGATTTGACTTAAAGTTATCAGCAATACATTCCAGGGATTTTATTTTGGCCTTAGCAGCCATGATCAGTAAATCAATATTGATTACGTCAGCAGGACTAAATATTGTTGAACCGTAAAATATTGATTCTGATAATAAAGGCTGCTTCCTACATCTCCCGGCAATCTGTTGTAATCTGCTAACAGACAATAATGTGTGCCTGAAATTTGGATGGGAATTTGAAATACAGATACAGTGGTACTTTTCCTCGATATCCACACCAACAAAATATGCAGATGTCATAAAATTTATTCTGCCTTCTAATATTCCATTGGATAGTTCACTTACAAAATGCTTGACATCCTGCTTTCGGTTTGCTGAACATAAAATCTTAATATCTTCAAAAGCTACTCCAAAATCATTAATTAACTTTTCTGCTATAGCTATACTGCCGTGTACAGAATTATACGCGATGACAATTTTATCATTCGGCTTTTCCTTGTATAAACGGGCGATATGATCAAAAGCAGCTCCAATTTCATTGTCAGAGTAGTAAAGATCAATATCCCTTACCCGACTGTTTTCATATTTAAAGATAGATTTATCTTCCTTCAATAATTCAGGATCTGAGAATTTCAATAGCGTACTTGATACCAAAGCCCGGTTTTCCCGAGGAAACATCTTATAATAATCCAGGCAGCCCTCAAGACGTTCTCTATAAGATCCTTCAAGTTGGAATGAGTCCACCTCATCAATCATCAAGAAATAAGTTAAACAGGTTTCTACACCCAAAACATCAAATAATCTTTTCAGACTATCCGCTACTACTAAGAACTTTTTATCTCCTTTTGATTGGCTATATTCTAAAATCTGTTTGTCAGTTGGCCTTTTAATCTCCCCAATATCTCCCCCAACGTACAAGCAACTTTTATGCTTTTTAGCCTTTGATGCAGCAATAGCCTTCAGAGGCACTACAATTATTGAATTTCGATTGCTATCTATTTCCAAGGTCGTTGCTCCAATACCAGTTTCACTTTTATCAATAATCCCTGACGGGAGCTCATCAATTACATCCCCTAAAAAAGGTTCACCCTTCAAAATCATTACTCTCGGAGCTTCATCCTCTTTAAATTCTTTAATCAGTTCTTGATTTTTAATCTTCATGTGGCATCGGTTTAAAAAGACCCAGTACCGGTTAAGTGTACCGGGTCTAAAATAAAGATAAGTTCACGGCTATTTATGATTAATAATCTGGACAATGACCTGACAGATAGTTTCATTCATTTTATCAATTTCATCCTTGTCAAAAGTATCCAGATAGATAGCTGTAGTCTTGTTCCCAAACTCATGCCCCATCGCTTCAGCAATAAGTTCATTTGAATATCCTAACTTTTTTGCGGTTGTAGCCCAAGTATGTCTTGCCACATAGGTAGTTAATGGTCTATCTAGTCCAATATCTTTTCCTACACGCTTTAAATATTTGTTGGTAGTCTTAATCCATTGGGAAATCAGCTTTTTTGCTTCCAGAGTATCTTCCATTATATCAGGTGGCAAAATTGGAAGGAGGTAATTTGAATTAATTCCTTTGTAGATACTAAATATGGATAGTGCATGACCAGTAATCTTGATATTGTATAGCTTATGTGTCTTTCTCCTTCTAAATGCCAACCTGTCTTTAATGATATTTTCCGTCTTTAAATAAGCCAGGTCAGTAAATGATATCCCTATCAGACAAAAGCTCAGCATAAAATAATTCCAGGAATGCCATTTAGCAGTCCCTAATTCCAAATCCACACCCATAATATTTTTTATAGCTTCTAAACTAATTGATCTCTTTGAAGTCCTTTCCTGTTTTACTGTGATATCATAAAATGGATAAAATGCTCTATCAACTATTTTAGCTTTTATCCCCTTATTATATATCGCTTTTATTGTTCTGAAGTAATTACTTATAGTATTTTGCTTTACTCCACTTGACAACAGACTGTTTTTATAGCCACTAAGCAAATTATAGTCGATATCCTGAAACTTTATTGATTTGTTGGAATAAGACATGAATCTGTTCAAAGCAGTTTGATAGATTAAGGCATTTCCAGTCTGATTAAGCTGTATCATATCCTTTATCAGCTTATTACTGAATTCATGGAATGTTATCTGCTCTACCTTTATAACTGTTCTATTAGATAATTGATCCTTTAGCTTCTCAAAGGAAAATTCACCAGATTCCTGTAATGCGAGTATAATCTTCTGGATCTTGAGGTATAACTCAGAAATTGAACTATTAAGCTTTTGGAAATTGGGATGGGATTTAATTATTAACTGGGATGTACTATCCCATTGATCTAACTTTACTCTTAAACCTGTCGTTATAGTAGTGTTGTTTCTGTTGTGGGTTATTCTGATGACTATAGTATAAAGTCCATCTTCTTTAATCCTTTTAGTGTCTAAAATGAGTTTGTAGTAAACCATAATTTGAGGTTTATGGTCATCTTCTGTACTATCATTGCACTATCAATGTACTATAAAAAGGGAGATTAGCTGGGCTGGGTCATAGCGACTACAAAAGAAAAACCCCTCAGAATTAATCTGAAGGGCTTTCTTCCGTGGGAGATACTGGGTTCGAACCAGTGACCCCCTGCTTGTAAGGCAGGTGCTCTGAACCAGCTGAGCTAATCTCCCTGATTGGGAGTGCAAATATAGACGTATCGTTCAATTTCACAAAATTAATTTGAAAATATATTTAATAAGCTATAAACTAGAGGCTTATGGATATAATAGATTATTTGAATTCCTAAAAACACCCCCTTTTATTCACCAGATCCAATGGAGTCCTTCGGACCAGCGGTGGATACTGGGTGGATAGGGAATTTGCTGTAAACTAGAAATCCCATTATTGATTGCAACTTTTTATCCGTTATGCTGTCCAGCATTAGTCCGAGGGACTCCATTGGAGCGAAAAGAATCTTCCCCCTAACTCAATACTTCCTCCAAAACCTCATGTGATCTGATCTGTCCGAAGCTTTCAATATGGTTTCTGTAATAATCCAGGATCTTCTCCAGCAGGAATTTTCTCTCTGCTGCCGGGATCTTCAGGTTCTCCAGATCATCAAAATTTGAATTCAATATGGCTGTCCACACTGCTGCAAATTGAGGTTCCAGAATATGGGCATGCGGAGGCTGCATCTTAGAATATCCCCCATCCCTGAGATCGAAATAAGTGCCCGCAGAAGCCAGGGTCGTATCCGGATAAAAACCCAGAAAGCGGGTCAGGCGTAACAGAAAATAGAGATGGAAATTCGCCAATCCATTGCTAATGCTATCCAGGATCTCAATAGCATGAAACAGAAATTCAAACAAAACCTCATCGGCTTCATGCTGCTTCAGCGATTTGTAAAGAACCTCATTCAGAAACATCGTGATGGAGCTTTTCACAATATCATAAGGAATGCTGAGAAATACCGGCTGATGCCTGAGTTCCGAAACGCGTTGAATACTTCCGGATGTTTTATGGTAGACCACCATATCCAGCAAATGCAAAGGCTGCAGGGTGTTCAGCCTGATCTTTGATTTGGGCCTCTTGATACCATTGATCAGGTACGACTGGAGACCGAACTTTTCAGTAAACACCTGCACCACCACACTGCTTTCGGAGTAGTCGGTGGTTTTAAATACTATTCCCCTTGTTTTATGAAGCATGAATGATCTTTGGAAGAAGTATCAAAATTCCGGTTATCAGGGCCATGAGGGCAGCGATCAGAACTGCTGCGGCTGAAATATCCTTTATGAGACCTGCTTTGGGATTGAATTTTGGCGAAACAAGATCCACTAAGGTTTCCATAGCAGTATTAAATAACTCCGCCATGAATACGATCGCCATCGCTGCAATGATCCACAACCATTCTGCGGTAGTAAGTCCGAGGTAAAAACATACAGCAATAACCAGCAATGAGATCAGGCAATGAATTCTGAAGTTCAGCTGCGTTCTGAACGAATAGCTGATTCCATTAAAGGCAAAATAAAACCCTTTTAAAAATTTCTTCATGCTTTTCTAGAATTTCATCTTTCTGATGTACACTTTATCAAGGATCAAGGCTAAATATGGTATTATTCCTGTATCAATAGCTAAATAACAGATTATTGAAAGTCCAATTTAAGAATTTTTGTAGTTTTGCGACCTGGCTTTCGCTTTTATCCTAAAACGTTCAGTATGTGGAATAACTTTTCCAAATTTATACTTTCTAACCGTATATCTATTCTTGTAGTTTTCTTTCTTATAACGCTGTTCATGGCATGGAAGGCCAGCTACGTCAGGTTATCGTACACAGGAAGTAAAATTCTTCCCTTAACTGACTCTGCTTTCATCAAGTATAACAATTTCAAAAGCCAGTTTGGTGAAGATGGAAACATGATGGTTTTAGGGATCAGTTCTCCTGATCTATTGAAAAAAGAACAGTTTAACGAATGGAAAGCACTGGCTGCAGACATCCAAAAGGTTGAAGGTATTAAACAGGTTCTATCCATAGGTAATCTTTACGACTTACAGAAAGATACCACCAATCAGCGGTTTGTATTAAAACAATTGAGCGGAACCACGGTGCTGAACGATGCTGAAATGGACAGTATCAAACAACGCATTTATGAGCTTCCGTTTTACGAGGGACTGATCTACAATAAAGAAAGCAATGCCACTTTAATGGCGATCAATTTTGATACTAAGATCCTGAATACCAAAAAAAGAGGGCCAATCATTCAATCTATTCTTGATAAGGCTGATGCGTACAGTAAAAGGAATAATATAGAAGTCCACTATTCCGGGCTGCCCTTTATCCGTACGGCAGTAAGTCAGCTGGTTTCAAAGGAGTTTGTGCTTTTCCTGGGTCTTTCCATATTAGTCGCGGCAGTGATATTGTTTATCTTTTTCCGCCGGCTATATCCAGTCATTTTCCCGATCCTGCTGGTGATCGTTGGCGTGATCTGGAGCCTGGCAACCCTGGTTATGTTCGGGTATGAGATCACCATCCTTACCGGACTGATACCGCCGCTGATCGTGATCATTGGCATTCCAAACAGTATTTTGCTGCTGAATAAGTACCATAATGAGCTTCGCAAGCATGGCGACAAAGCCAAAGCGCTGCACGTTACGATCCTGCGGATCTCTGAGACCACCCTGATCGCCAATATTACTGCGGCCATTGGTTTTGGAGTATTATTTTTCACAGGCAGTGCCTTATTGGTTGAATTTGGTGTTGTAGCCGCACTGAATGTGATGGCTACCTGGTTTATTTGCCTTTGCCTGATCCCCATTATATTCAGCTACCTCCCGGCACCTGCACTGAATGCACAGGAAGAGCATGATAATAGCTTTTTACATAAATTACTTGTAAAAACCGATCATCTGGTACACAATCGCAGTAAGCTGATCTATATTTCTACTCTTATTATTACCCTGATCTCAGTAATTGGGGTGTTGAAGATCAATGTGAATGGCTATGTGGTGGATGATCTTCCGCAGAATTCTCCCATTATCCGTGATCTTAAATTCTTTGAAAAGAACTTCGAAGGGATCCTGCCATTGGAAGTGAGCATTGATACGCGCAAGAAAAATGGCATCCTGAACTTGTCGACAATAAAAAAGGTCGATAAAATGGAGGAAATGATCTCTGAATATCCCGAATTCTCACGTTCAGTATCCCTGAATAAAGCATTAAAATATGCATCACAGGCATTTTATAATGGCGATCCGCAATTTTACCGCATCCCCAATGATATGGAGAAGAACTTTGTTTTGAGTTATCTGGGCAATTCGGGTGGAAATAATGATATGCTAAAAGGCTTTGTCGATAGCAATAAACAGGTTACAAGAGTAAGTTTCCAGATGGCTGATGTGGGTTCTAAACGAATGAATGAACTTCTGGTAGAACTTAAACCCCGTATCGACTCTATCTTAAATCCGGAGCGTTATGATGTTCTGCTAACCGGATCGAGCATTATTTTTTCTAAAGGAACAGATTATATGCTTAGACATCTGATGGAAAGTATTCTTCTGGCAATTGTTCTGATCTCCCTGCTTAGGCTCGCGCAGTTTAAAGATATCCGAATCATGTTCATCTCCTTGCTTCCTAATATTATTCCCCTGATCATTACTGCGGGACTGATGGGATTTTTCAATATCCCACTTAAACCTTCAACCATTCTGATATTTACCATTGCATTCGGCCTTGCTTCCGACCAGACCATTTATTTTCTGACCAGGTATCAGCAGGAACTGCAGTCGACGGATTTCAGCACATCAAAAGTTATTTCAGATACCATCATAGAAACCGGTATAAGCATGACTCATATTGCTTTGGTTCTGTTCTTCGGGTTCGGGATATTTACAGCCAGCACCTTTGGCGGCACCATGATATTGGGATTACTGCTTTCCATTACGCTGATTATTGCACTCTTTTCAAATCTGACCCTGCTTCCTGCTTTACTTGTATTGCTGGATAAAAGGAAAAGGAGGAAGATTGCCAGGGCAAAGGGTGAAACCTGGGATATTTGAGTTTTTAGGAAAACCTGGTTTTATTATCAAGCACACGCGTGGGCGTGTAAGGGACGATAGAGAAATCAGCATACCACACGTCGTCATTTCGATGAGGCACGAAGAGAAATCTGTTGCAACGAAAGCTGCTTTTCATTTAAATCACTGCCCTTAGGCATGAGATTTCTCCACCTCTCAATAATCTCTTTCAATTAGAAAATAGCACAGGTGTTCGTATTCTAGGTTTAACTTATTTCCAAATTTAATTTAAAAAAGATTTTCTTCAGGCTGCTCTCTTATAGTTTTCCACATACATTTCCCCTCTTT
>NZ_FNHH01000020.1 GCF_900103545.1 Daejeonella rubra | reverse complement strand
AAAGAGGGGAAATGTATGTGGAAAACTATAAGAGAGCAGCCTGAAGAAAATCTTTTTTAAATTAAATTTGGAAATAAGTTAAACCTAGAATACGATCACCTATTCTATATTTTAATTGAAAAGCATCTTTGAAAGGTGGAGAAATCTCATGACTATCGGCAGTAATTCAGATCAAGTTCCTTTTCATTGCAACAGATTTCTCCGTCGTGCCTCCTGCGAAATGACGAAAGTATAAAAGAATTAAAAACATGAATGAATTAGAGCCAAAAGATTATTCTTTTTTTTTAACGAAAGAAAATAAAAAAGGGGCACTGATTAGAGTGCCCCTTTTTTATTAAAAATTATATTTTCTCGAATTAATGTATCCCACCCAATAACCTGCTCCAGCGAATTTTGTCAAAGAATGTTCCGTTGGTATTCCAGCTCATCCAAACGAATAATGCCTTTCCTACGATATGATCATCAGGTACAAAACCCCAGTAGCGGGAATCAAGAGAGTTATCCCTGTTATCTCCCATCATCCAGTAATAATTCATTTTAAATGTATAGGAATCAGCTTTTTTACCATTAATGATAATATCATTTCCTTTTCTCTCAATGGTATTACCTTCATAAATTGAAATTGCCCGTTCATAAAGAGCATAGTTTGAGCTATCAAGCTTAACTGTCCAACCTTGCTTAGGAACGATAAGCGGGCCGAAATTATCAGCATTCCACTTAAACTGAGGGTTATGAGGAAATATCTGTGAATCATACTCATTAACGGGTCTGATGTACGGATTTACCGTTTTAACATTTGACCATTTTTTAATGATCTCAGCGTCCGATGCTGTCATGTTAAAAATATATTCATCCGCTGTTGAGCGCTGAGCCTCTATATTTAGATCCTGTATAGCCTGTGGGTTGAAATCTGTCCCATCAGATTGAACGTAATAATACTTTTCACCAAACTGGGGAACTTCAGCAGGCTTACCATTCAGGAAAACTCTGGCATTGATAATATTGATGGTATCTCCACCAATCGCCAAACAGCGTTTTATATAGTTTTCACGTTTATCAACAGGACGGGAAAAAGGTGCATCCGCATCCATTGGATAGTTGAAAACAACTACATCATTTCTTTTCACATCACTCAATCCGGGTAAACGATGATAATCCCATTTAATACCCTCCCAATAAGCCTTGGTCCCGGTTATCGGCATAGTATGATGTGCAAATGGGAAGGCAACTGGAGTCATTGGTGTTCTTGCCCCATAATTTACCTTACTTACAAAAAGATAATCCCCCACAAGCAGGGTTTTTTCCATTGAACCGGTTGGTATCACGTAAGCCTCAATAAACAATCCCCTGATCAGTGTAGCTGCTACTACAGCAAAAAGAATGGCATCAAACCATTCTCTTCCAGCCGATTTCTTTTTTCTGACCTTTTTATCCTTTGATGTACTATTATTAGAACCCTTCAAATCCATGTATTTATATCTATTTAAACGCTAAAATCAAACATATCAGTAATATTATAAAATCCGGTTTTATCTTCAAGCCATTCCGCCGCTAAAACCGCACCCAATGCAAATCCTGCACGGCTATGAGCCTTATGCTTAAACTCAATATCATCCACTTCCGAACTGTAAATTACTGTATGCGTACCGGGAACATCTTCAATCCTATGCGACTCGATCAATAATTGATCAGGCTTTACAACAAATTCTTCCCCCGATCCGATCAACTCATTAACCCATTCATCCTTTCGATCAAGCTCGCTCAAGATCCCTTCAGCGATGGTCATTGCAGTACCACTGGGTGAATCAAGCTTTTGTGTATGATGTATTTCTTCAACCTGCACCTCATATTGGGGGTATCTGTTCATGATCTTTGCAAGCACTTTATTTACAAAGAAGAACACATTTACGCCAATACTGAAATTAGACGCATATAATAAAGTATTGTTACCTTCTACACATCTATTCTTTACAGTTTGAAGATGTCCATACCATCCCGTAGTCCCTACAACCACAGGAACTCCTGCATCAAAGCAAAGTTCTATATTGCTCAGGGCAGAATCAGGAGTACTGAAATCGATGGCTACATCAGCCTTCTTAAGGTTGGCAATAGTCAGGTCTTCCGTATTATCTACATTTACTTTCAAAACAATTTCATGCCCTCTTTCAGTTGCAAATTGTTCGATAATACGGCCCATCTTACCATATCCGAGGATAGCTATTCTCATTTGTAAAAGGTGTTATTTTAAAATATTCACAAAAATACGATTTCTGATCATAACGCAATTTTAAACCTAAGACCTACCACCGGAGCAAAACCTGAGGCATGAACAGGAATTGGCTGATTTATTGTCGGATTGACCTGCAAGGTTAATTCATCTGATATATCAAACCTAAAAAACTTTGCGTCAACATAGGCATCAATAATATTAATTGCATAAAAACCTAGACCGGCGAGCACCGAAAGATCACGATCGCGCCTGTATGCATCTTTAATATTTATTATTCCTTCTGTTGTATAAGGCACGAATAGTGGATTTTGTGTCTTTCCCGGATTTTCCTGTCTGAATTGAGCTTCTTTAAGGAATATCTTATAATTACGCTGATTGAACTCAAATACAAGTCCTATCCCCACAAAGCCGCCATATACCAGGGGAACCTTCCACCAGCGCTTATTATAGATCTGGCCGAGACCGGGTAACATCGCCGACTTCAATGCAGCACGACGGGGCATTGCTTCAATTTCAATACGTGCGGAATCTTTTATTGCCGGAGCCTTTTTGACAGCAACTTTAGTGGTGTCTTTACGAGCAGATTCACTCTCCTTTATTTGAGCAAAAGCATCTGAATGCGCCAAAAAGCACATCAATAAGAACCCTGAAAGGATTTTAGCGTACATTACCAGTCTAGCATTTCCAGGATACGGGTCAGATCATCATCAGACATAAAGTTAATTTCAATAGAACCTTTACCCTTATCACCCAGTTTTAGCTTAACGTTGGTACTGAATTTAGAAGCCAGATCATCTTGTATCTTCATATACTGAAATGAGATTGCTCCGGATTTTGATTTTTTCTTATCCTTTCCTATCGTTTGAATCTGACGTACAAGATCCTCTACCTTCCGAACCGAAAGGCCATTTTTGATGATCTCCTGATAAATATACAACTGCTTATCAGAATCTTCGACAGATATCAATGCACGGGCATGGCCCATGGATATCTTTTTATCGCGAATTGAAGCCTGTATCACAGGTGGCAACTTTAAAAGACGAAGGTAATTTGTTACCGTTGATCGGTTCTTGCTCACCCTGTCGCCAAGTTCTTCCTGCTTTAAATTACACTCATCGATCATCCTCTGAAAACTTAGTGCAACCTCAATAGCATTCAGATTTTCACGCTGAATATTTTCGATAAGCGCCATTTCCAGCATTTGCTGATCATTGGCTGTACGAACATAAGCTGGAATCTCTGTAAGTCCGGCTAATTTCGATGCACGCAAACGACGTTCACCGGAAATTAGCTGATAAGAATTCTGACCAGCCTGCCTTACCGTGATCGGCTGTATGAGTCCCTGAAGCCTGATCGAATCAGAAAGTTCTTTTAGAGCCTCTGCATCAAATTCTGTTCTTGGCTGAAATGGGTTTACCTGCACCTGATCGATCCGCACAAAGCTGATGGATCCGAGTGATGAGTTATCATTACTTAATTGATGCCTCTCACTATCCGGCAAATCCGAGTCATCCAGTAGTGCCTTTAATCCCCTTCCTAATCCGGTTTTCTTCTGGTAGATCATATTATACTAAAGCTTGTTTTGCAGCTTCTTCCTTCGAAACCAATCCATTTTTCCTGATTATCTCACGTGCCAGATTAAGGTAGTTAATGGCTCCTTTACAATTCGCATCGTGCATGATCACCGAAATCCCATAACTTGGAGCCTCACTCAATCGCGTATTTCTTTGAATGATCGTATCGAATACCAGATCCTGGAAATGAGTCTTAACTTCTTCTACAACCTGATTGGATAAACGAAGGCGTACATCATACATGGTAAGCAAAATACCCTCAATCTGTAAATTCGGATTCAATCGATTCTGAACTATCTTAATAGTATTCAGCAACTTACCTAATCCTTCCAATGCAAAATATTCACACTGAACAGGGATTATCACTGAATCAGCAGCGGTAAGTGAATTGATCGTTATTAAACCCAATGAAGGAGAGCAGTCAATGATAATAAAATCATAATTGTCCTTGATCTTATCAAGAACTGCTTTCATTTTATACTCCCTGTCGGCCATATTGATCATTTCAATTTCGGCACCAACCAGGTCAATATGAGCTGGCAGAAGATCGAGAAAAGGAGTATCAGTAGGTTGAATTGCCTCGGCGGGATCGATCTCGTTTATTATACATTCATAAATACTGGCCTTTATCGTACGCGGATCAAATCCTATTCCTGATGTTGAATTTGCCTGCGGGTCTGCATCAACCAATAAAGTACGATATTCAAGTACAGCCAAACTTGCTGCAAGATTTATGGAAGAAGTAGTTTTTCCAACTCCTCCTTTTTGGTTAGCTAATGCAATGATTTTGCCCATTTTATAAAAAATAATTACAAATACATGATATTAAAAAAGCCAAATCATAAGATCATGGCAGATCAAAAGACTACTTTTGACCTGTTTTAATAGGCTTTTCATTAAAATCTAAGATACAAACTTAAAACTATTTACACCGCCGGGCGATTTTCGTTTTGCACATCTTATCAACAAAATGACCACAATAATATCCTGTACCAACCGTGAAGGAAGTAATACGCTTAAACTAGCCGAATATTACCACAAAGAATTAGCAGCAAAAGGATTTGAATCAGAAATATTTTCACTTCAGTCCCTGCCTGATAATTTTATCATTTCAGATCTGTATGGAAAACGCAGCGAAGCCTTTCAAAGTATTCAGGATAAAATTTCTGCTACCACTAAATTCATCTTTGTAGTTCCGGAATATAATGGAAGCTTTCCCGGAATTCTAAAGCTTTTCATTGATGCCTGTACCTTCCCGGACAGTTTTTACGGTAAAAAAGCGGCTCTTGTGGGGCTTTCAACTGGCAAATATGGTAATGTTCGTGGTATTGAACATTTTACCGGAATTTGCCATTATATAAATCTGCATGTTCTCCCATTACGCATTCATATTCCGGCTGTTGGAAAAGAATTTGATGAAAAAGGCGACTTATTCAAGGAAGATACCGTGAAATTTGTAACCCAACAGATTGAGCAGTTCATCGCATTTTAATACCGATCTCAAGCGATTCGTATAACCGATTTCCAGATATATTCTACACTATGAAGTGTACCCAGCCATCACCCTCATAGCCAAAAATAAATTGCTTAGGGTTGATGATCTCAGCCATGATCTCTATACTGTCTGTCATTCTGGGGCCTGATCTGTTAAAGTACTGATTGCCATCTGCAATATAAACTCTTTGAGTTTTTACTGCTTTAAGTTCAGCCCAGCCAGGCAAATCAAGCAATAAACCTATCTCCTGCAATGTTCTCTGGATTGAAAAGCCGCAAGGCATGATCACGATAATATCAGGATCAGCATTGATAATCTCCTGAAAATTGATGTAAGATGAATGCTTCCCTGCTTCTGTCAGCACCGGAATTCCTCCTCCTATTTCAATGATCTCGGGAGTCCAGTTTCCGGCGATCATCAATGGAGAAAGCCATTCAATACAGGCTACTGTAGGTTTTTCCGTAATGAATTTCAGTTTATGGTGAATGATATTAATCCTCTCTTCCGATAATTCGAGTAATTCTGCACCTGTATTTTCGACTCCCAGCTGATCTGCAATGAGCTGAATATCCTTATAAACATCTTCCAGTCCATTTGGCTGAAGGGAAATTATCCTGCAATCCTTTTCCAGAAGATCTTTTAATACCAGCTCAACATCGTTCAAACTGACCGCACAAACCTCGCATTGGGCTTGTGTAATGATCACGTCCGGAGCGAGACTTTTAATCAGTTCTCTGTTTATCGTATAAATTGAAAGTGATTCCGAAAGTATCTCTTTTACTTGCCTGTCAATTTCTTTGCTATCTGAGCCCGGAAGAAATTTGGCAGAGGAACAAACCGGTAAATCTGTGATGCCCGCCGGGTAATCACATTCATGTGACCTTCCAACCAGCAGATGTTCTAAACCCAAAGCACAAACGATCTCAGTGGCAGCAGGCAATAAGGAAATTATTCTTTGAACAGGCATTATTGTCATTTCTGCAAATGTACAAAATTAAAAAAAGGCCGGATGCTAAGCATCCGGCCTTTTCATATGGTCAAATATTATTTATTGGTTACCTGTATTTTGCTCTCCTTGTTTCAGGTCGTCATTTGTTACTCCGCGCTTTTTCCTTGGAGCCTGCATGGTCAGTTTACCAAAACGGTAACTGAAACTTGTTCCGAATGAACGGAATGGCACTGAGAAATTACTAGTCTGAGTAAAATCTGCTCCAGCAATATTCGAACGGAAATTTTTATTCTCATTGAAAGGATCAATAACTGTCAGTCCGATACTTCCTTTCTTCTTCATGATCTCTTTCTTCAGACCTAAATTCCACATATTGAAAGATGGATTTTTACCCTGTGAAGTCCGGCGCGGAGAGTTAGTGATCAGAAAGGTCTCAAATGTCAATCCTTTCGGGAAAACATAGGAAGCCATCAAAAATGCATTGTAGATCAGCTGTGTATTTGAATTAGTATTGGATACCACAACCGTATTATTTGTGTTAATATCATAAGTAAACACATTAAAGTTACCTCGCAATGTTAGGGGCTTAACCGGATTGATCTGTCCGAAGAAGTTAAACCCGACTGAATTATTATTTCCCACGTTGCGGAAAGTTGTTCTGGAGCCTGTTGCAGTTAAACCTGTAGACGGGTCAGTCACAGAAATAGGCAATACAAAACTTTCAATGATATCATTGGTTCGGCGGTAGTAAACTGATGCATTCAAAACAGAGGTTTTCACAAACATGGAGTAATTAAATTCCACATTATGAGATAGCTCAGGCTTAAGAGAAGGATTTCCCTGTGACTGGTTGTAAATATCCGCACTGTTCAGGAAAGGATTCAGATAAAATAAACTAGGTCTCTGTAAACGCTGGTTATAACTTAATTTAACAGTTGAGAAATTCTTGAATGTTCTGGAAACAACAAAACTTGGAACCAGGTTATAATAACTGCTTGTAAATGGTGAAGCCGCTGCTCCTACAGATCTTGCATCCCCTTTGATCTCTGTACCTTCATAACGCGCACCTGCTCTGATACCGTATTTTTTGGCCAGTGTAAAGCCAAAAGTTGCATAGGCAGAATATACATCCTGATTGTAGTCGTATACATAAGTACGTGAGGATATCGGTGAAAACACATTCGTTTCTGAATTGAAATTACGCGTTTGATTATCACTCACAATATCTCTAAGAATACCCTTAACGCCTGTTTCAAATGTCACCTTCTTAAAGGGATGTGTATAATCTACCTGAATTGTGTTTTCTGTATTATCAGCATCATTATTACCATACTCATCAATGACAGTATTTGAAAAATCAGTAGTATAATCGTTTTTCTGAATGCTATTGGTGAACTGGTATGCAACTGAAATCTGCTGATCTTTCTTTTTGAACTTATGCAGAAAATCACTGCTCCAGTCAATACCATTCATATGCATGGAATTATCACTCAGTCTTGTAAAATTAACAGCGTTACCATTAAAAATATTCTGATTCAGGTTACTTCCATCTGCACCATTACTAAATCCGTTCAAACGTAAATTAGTACTGATCGAGTTAAAGCTATTGAAATCATAATCAGCACCAATAGATCCATTTGCAGCAAGCCTGTCGGTCTGACTTTCACCATTCTGGCTAATAATCTGACTTGCATCGGCATTGGTCCGTTTAAACGAGATGGTACTGGTTTGAGGCCATGAATAAAATCCACCTCCATTTGCAGTAACAGCTAAACGTCCTGTCTTTGCATTCAGGTTCAGGTTTCCGCTGTTCTGTCTTGTTCCAACTCCCCCGTTCACAGAACCACTTATACCTGCCAGATTATTCTTTTTGGTGATGATATTAATGATACCTGAAGTTCCTTCAGCATCATATTTTGCAGAAGGAGAAGTGATAACTTCTACATTTTTTATCTGATCGGCAGGAATTGCTTTTAAAGCATCCGCCATATTATTAGCCATAGAACCTGAAGGCTTCCCATTGATCAGAACTCTTACATTCTGGCTTCCTCTTAGTGAAACATTGCCCTCGAAATCAACTGAAAGCAATGGTACCTTACGAAGTACATCCGTAGCATTTCCACCTGCGATCGCAATATCCTGCTCGGCATTATACACTAACTTATCGATCTTATTTTCAATGATAGGGGTCGTTCCTGTAATAACGACTTCATTTAACATTTTCAGATTCGGTGCCAGAAGAATACGGCCCAGATTCAAATCAGGCTTTCCGGGAGTGGTTTTCACTGAATCAAGGATCTTTGTCTGGTATCCAAGAAAAGCGATGGTGATCCTATACGATCCGGCTGCAATATTCTCTATCTTAAATGCACCCTTTTCATCTGTAAGTGCTCCATTTGTAGTTTTAACTGACCCAGCACGTCCCAAAGAAACAGTAGCATAGTCAACAGGTTTAGAAGTTAATGAATCAAGGATAGTACCTGAGATCCTTCCGGTTACTGAAGGCGCTGCGGCTCCGCCCATCCCTTGTGCTGAGGCATAAGATATCCCTGTGAATAAAGTAATAAGTAATAAAAAATATTTCATGTAATTGGTTTTTTGGAATTAGTCGCGAAAATACAATGAATGTTACAACATCAGAGGGTATTATTACCGGGAATATGGTAATATCGGAGTTACAAAGGCCGGGAATGCAGAATTGATAAAGAACCATGGAATGCTACCCAAGTTCCTTCCGGGTTTAATGTTGCAATCAAACATTGAGTTGATAAAAAAACGGAAGAGCTTGTCTGATATCGTTTATTTATAATTGAGGAGTCTGGAGACTCCTCATTATTGGAAAATCCGAAAGGCTGCGTTTAAACTGTACAGCTAATTACGGTTGTACTTACCCATCAATTTTGGTAATCGGTGGTAACTCTACGGGCAGTGGGTCTCGTGTTGTCTGAATGGAAAACATATCACTAGATCGCCTTACCAGGCTTTAATCCAGTGACCTTCGCTCAGTCGCAGACGGTCGCTTTAATGAAAGTTAACATGGTTAAAGAGCTTAGTTCAATGTTTTCAGTTGGGTTAGAATATATTGCTGACAATAAAGCTATTTATAAGGTATGAATTTAATGTTATGAAGATAATGTTTAACTTCTACCAAAGTTTCGTTTGTTGTCGAAAGTTTTGCCATGAAGTACTAAGAGCTAATATTCTGCAAATCGTATGAATAATAAATATGAGCAAACTTGACTATCATCCCGAACATTCACCGATAAACTGACTAAGCGGTTAAAGGAATAAAAGCATTTTAGCAAGAAAAAAAATTGAAAGTGATAAATTTATCCGATGATAAAAATTTTGGAGTATTGTTCATTCTTTGCAAGCTTTTTTAAGAAATATAGTTTCCAAGTACTGCTGGCGTTGCTCTTCAGTTGCCTAATTTATGCGTTTGGGAAGGAAAGTAGGGCATTTGTTATCGGTTATACGGTTAGCATAGTTTTCATTGGTCATTTGTCTAAATCCTTTCGCCCCTCGAAATATTTAATGGCTTTGAGCCTTACTTTCATATTCACTTTAGTTTTTATACTCGCCTTCATGTTTAAGAGCGACTCCACTCAGGGCCGCATCCTGATCTATAAAATCTCTTTTGACATCTTCAAAGAATCCTATCTGGTAGGAATCGGATTAGGGGAGTTTAAACAGCAGTATTTACTATATCAAGCACTATATTTCAGCAATGATTCTTTTACATCAAAAGAGCTCCTTTTAGCCGACAATACATACTTTGCCTTCAATGATTACTGGCAATTTACGATAGAAGCCGGAATTTTAGGGCTAATTGCGCTGGCACTCATACTGAGCCTATTAATATTTCTGATTCGCAAAGCGCTCTTGAAAAACCGCGCTGACAGACCGGTTGTCCTCCTTCTGGCGGTTGCTCAACTGCTTGCAATAAACGTAGCTGCATTTTTTACACACGTATTTGAAAAGCTGCATTTTCAGTCCCTATACTTTATTTGTGTCATAGTTGTTTGTTACTATGTTTCCGCGTCTTTCAAAAGATGGTCTCTGCTAACAGCAGGTATCATAATGGCCTGTTTACTATATCTTCATTTTAAACTTCCGCTTCATTCATACATGGCTTATAAGAGGTTTGAAGAAGCTAAACAGTTGGCTTTCGCAGGGTATTCCCATGAATCATTAGAAATATTAACGGACATCTATCCGTCCATGAAATCTTCTCACCAGTATCAAATGTTCTATGGTGAGATGTTGCTAAAGAATGAGGAGCTGCCTGAAGCTGAAAAGATCATTCGAATGGCTGTAGCCGCAGTTCCCGCAAATTCGCTTTATGTGCAGCTTGGAGATTGCTTTCAACGTCAAAAGAAAATGGTTGAGGCAGAGAGAGCCTACAGGCTGGCGGTAAATATGGTTCCAAACCGCCTTTCTTCGCGATATGCATTGTTCAAATTTTATATTTCATGTAACAGAATTACCGAAGCAATCAAAGTAGGTAATGACATTCTTTCAATTCCGGTGAAAATTCATTCCAATTATGCAAAGCTCATAAAGAGTGAGATAAAAACAGAGTTAAAAAAATTATTTTTTGCGATAAAAAATAATTAAATATTTCGTTTGTTTAAGAAATTAGATATCTTAAGGTAACTAAACTTAAATAATTTAACATGAAGCGAATCTTTATTTTAATTGGTGCGGCTTTAATACTGTTGTATTCTTGCCGGAAAAGCTTTTTAGATTACGAAGGGAGTGATAGCGATGAGTTTTCGATTATGAACGTCAAAGCACATTATGAGAGCCTGCAAGTTGGCAAATCAATTGGGAACACTATAAAAAATTCCAAGAGCCACTATGTGCCTTATTGGCCGAAGGCCTACAAAGCCAAATATGGCAATTCGGAATTTGTGGAAGTTCCACTCATTTCATACAAAAAGAAAATTGCCATGTATGACTTCACCCAAGATAGCGTTGAATTAAAACCCGATAAAAGTGTTCGAAATGCGTCATTTCAGAGGATGATATTTTTTCTGGATAAGGACAACAAACAAATACAACAGCATATTGTCACCTATCTACCGGATAAAGGGTATCTTCAGAAGCATAAATTTGATGCTAGCCATAATCAGCTTAACAAAATGGATAACGATTTCAGCGGCTACTTGGAATATACGGGTCTCAATGGAAACTTTATAAAGGTCCTTCGTGTCATGAATGGTAAAGTAAAAGGAAGATATACTTTAAGCCCAAAGGGAATTTCGAATGACAGTAAAAAGGGAATTTCGACTAGTGCATGGGTATGTTACCAAACGAACTGCGCACCTAGTTATGAATTGGAATGTGTACATGATCCTGCATATCCTGATAATCCATATGCAAGTATATGTACCGAGACCTATCTGGGAGACGAGTGTGCAGGCACCTATTGCTATGAAAATGGAGTTGGAAATACGACCCCCGAACCAGGAGGAGGAAGTCCAAGTCCTACTAATCCAACCTACGGTCCAGACGCTCCATGTAACGAAAAGAACGTAATACAATCCCGCGCGGCTAACACGGAAATACAGGCTAACAACATTGAGAGTAGAGACTTGGCTGTAGCGTCTGTAAATGCAGGGACACCCAAGGAATATGGGGCAGAACAAAACCTGATAAGCCTAACAAGTCCTGATTTTAAGAATACTACGGTAAGGACAGATAATAATTCAAATTCATTTGCACCAGCCTTTAAATGGGACAGTACGGACGGATACACAATTGGTGTCACTCATGCACATCCAGGTGGCGGTGCGCCATCTCCGAAAGATGTGTTTTGGATGCTGGAACAAGTCGCAGGCTATTACGGTCCCTTGTTTAACGCCTCAGCCGCTGATAAGAAGTTTTTTAAGGACAATGCTTCGATTACTGTGGTGACAGAGAATGTAAGTTATGTGGTTACGGTCAGGGATTGGGTCGCATTGGAACAGCTTTATCATGATAATACGGCAACAAATGAAAATTATGAACTTGCAGCACTCGAATATTATTCTAATAATCCGTTTGATAGCTATGCTAATGTTACTGCCTACGCTTTGCTAACTTTGTTTGGGAGTTCTATCAACCTTTATCATGCGGGTGCTGGCTCAACCTATTTTATGCCAATTAACGTTTATAATAGTACAGTAAGTAACACGCCATGTCCATAAGTGAAATTTAGATCAAAAAATCAGTATGAAAAGAATTAAAGTAATAATCGCAAGCCTTTTATTTAGTTTTAGTGCCTTAGGTCAAAACCAAGGTCAAGTAGTTCCGATTAATGAAATCGTGAGTTTTTCTCTTCCCTCAGGTAGTGTAGAATTAACTTTGGAAAAACGTGAGAGTGCCAAAAAGCCGGGAAAGAAATCCGAAATTAATATTGATAAAACTAAGGGTTCGCTTTTCAAGGTAAATGAGTCTTTTTTTATCCTCACAGGCGGCGTTGGAAATATGTCTGCTAATTTTTTGGAGGAGCACAAGAGAGGCTTTGATGACCTCTTGAAGAAAAGACCTAATTATAATTCAGTGATTAAGAAATTTAATAACTACCAGGTATTTATCATGACTTATGACGGAGCGGATTTCAGTTATGTGAGATTTACTGCTGTTAATAATAACCGCGACAGTGCTTTAGGGGGGGTCTTTGAATACGATAAGACTGACAAAGATAAAGTGGGTAAAATTGTTGATGATTTTTTGAAAGGACTTAAGTTTAAAAAATAATATTAACCATTTAAGACCATAAAAAGGTCTTAGTCTGATATCGTTTATTTATAATTGAGGAGTCTGGAGGCTCCTCATTATTGGAAAATCCGAAAGGCTGCGTTTAAACTGTACAGCTAATTACGGTTGTACTTACCCATCAATTTTGGTAATCGGTGGTAACTCTACCAGTAGGGAATGATCCTATAAAAGTAAAGAATATTAAACCACGATATTAATTATTTTACCCTTTACGAAAATAATTTTCTTTGGAGTTTTATCGTCTAAATATTTCTTCAGATCAGTGTTTGCCAGTACGATCTCTTCGACTTCTGCCTGACTTAAACTCAGAGAAATATTCAGGTTCATTCTGGTTTTTCCATTCACAGAAACCGGATAAGAGAATTCATTTTCCACCAGGTATTCAGGATTAAACACAGGGTAAGGAGTTACAGAAAGTGTTCCCGGAGCGTTTCCAAGCAGGGTCCATAGCTCTTCGGTAATATGAGGAGCATAGGAAGCAAGAACAATGACCAAATCCTGAATGATCTTTCTCTTATTACATTTAAGATCAGTTAATTCATTCACGCAGATCATAAAACTTGAAACTGAAGTATTGAAAGAAAAGCGTTCAATATCTTCTTCTACTTTCCGGATGATCTTATGCAATGCTTTATATTCTGCCTTTGAAGGTTCATCATCAGAGACATTAAAATTAAATTCATCGTCGTGGGATAGCTTCCAGAATTTGCGGAGGAACTTAAAGACTCCTTCAATTCCATTTGTATTCCATGGTTTACTTTGTTCCAGCGGACCGAGGAACATTTCGTACATCCTTAGGGTATCGGCGCCATAACGTTCTATAATATCATCGGGACTTACGACATTGAATTTAGATTTCGACATCTTTTCAACTTCTACCCCGCAGATGTATTTGCCATTTTCGAGAATGAATTCCGCATCAGCAAATTCAGATCTGAAAGCCTTAAACTTTTCGAGGTCAAGTATTTCGTTAAACACGATATTGACATCAACATGGAGTGCTGAAGTAGTATATTGAGATTTCAAGCCATGAGAAACGAAGGTATTTGTTCCGCGCCCATCTTCATCAATGATTCTGTAGACAAAGTTAGACCTTCCCTGGATCATGCCCTGGTTGATCAATTTTTTGAAAGGCTCTTCTTCCACTACATAGCCCAGATCCTTTAAAAATTTATTCCAGAAACGGCTGTATAGCAGGTGACCGGTTGCATGTTCTGATCCGCCAATATAAAGATCGACGTCTTTCCAGTACGAAATTGCATCAGCAGGAGCGAAAACGTCCTGCTTTCTGTCTTCCTGTGAAGCCATGTAACGATACCAGTACCAGCTTGAACCCGCCCATCCCGGCATGGTGCTCAGCTCATAGTCAAGCTCTCCTTTATATTTCCAGTTTTCAGCTCTGCCCAATGGGGGCTCTCCGCTCTCTGTAGGTAGATATTTATCAACTTCGGGTAAAACAAGCGGCAGGTCTTCCATCGCGATAAGGTGTGGAAGTCCCTCTTTAAAATAAACTGGAACCGGCTCACCCCAGTAACGCTGACGGCCAAAAATAGCATCACGCAAACGGTAATTCACCTTCGCTTTACCAGCGCCAAGCTCTTCAAGTTTAGCAATCATAACCGATGTTGCTTCCTTATATTTCAAGCCATTGATAATTCCTGAATTGATATATAAGCCATCTTTTGTGGGATCGGCCTGAATATCCAGATCAAGCTGCGCATCCGAGATCGCCACAATTGGCAATCCGAATTTTGTAGCAAACAGCCAGTCGCGCTGATCACCGGAAGGAACAGCCATAACGGCACCTGTTCCATAACCTGCAAGAACATAATCTGCAATCCAGATTGGAACCGGAGCTCCACTGATCGGATGTTTAGCATAACTTCCCGTAAATGCACCTGATACAGTCTTTGTATCGGCCATACGGTCAAGCTCGGTTTTCTTTTTTGTCTGATCTATATAGTTCTGAATTTCCTCAATATGGTCAGGAGTAGTTAAACCTTCAACAAGTTCATGCTCTGGTGCCAGTACAAGAAAGGTAGTTCCATAAAGTGTATCCACACGGGTAGTGAACACTTCAATAAAGGCTCCTGAATTTAAACTAAATCTCACCAACGCACCAACACTCTTCCCGATCCAGTTACGCTGCATCTCTTTTAATGGATCAGGCCAGTCGATGTTATCCAATCCCTGAAGTAAACGATCAGCATAAGCCGTGATGCGCATACTCCACTGCATCATTTTCTTTTGCTCAACAGGGTGTCCGCCACGTTCTGAATAACCATCCTTAACCTCGTCGTTTGCAAGAACAGTACCCAAAGCAGGGCACCAGTTCACTGTACTTTCACGCAGATAAGTAAGCCGGTATTTAAGAAGTTCTGTTTGCTTATCTGTATCCGACTTCAGCTTCCATTGTTCCGCAGTAAAAATTTCGGCATCATCATCAGAAACAGCCTTAATACCAAAAGAACCTGAATTTTCAAATTTTCTGATCAGTTCTTCAATACTTTCCGCTTTATTAGTTTCCAGGTTATACCATGAATCGAATAAAAGCATGAAGATCCACTGGGTCCATTTGTAGTATCCAGGATCACTGGTTCTAACCTCTCTGCTCCAGTCGTATGAAAAACCAAGGTTATCAAGCTGCTCGCGGTAACGGTTTATATTTGTTTCAGTGGTGATTGCCGGATGCTGACCAGTTTGTATAGCATATTGTTCTGCAGGCAAACCAAAAGAATCGTATCCCATAGGATGCAAAACATTAAAACCTTTCAGACGCTTATAACGGGAAAAAATATCAGAAGCTATATATCCCAGCGGATGACCAACATGAAGTCCGGCACCGGATGGATAAGGAAACATATCCAAAACGTAGTATTTTGGCTTTTCTGAATTATTATCTACCTTAAAGGTATGATTCATGGCCCAGAATTTTTGCCACCTCTTCTCTATATCTCTGAATTGATAATCCATCTTCAAACTGAATAAGTTGCGAAAATACTAAAATCCGCGGTTTTTTAGAACCACTGGAGACAGCAAATTCCTTTATAAACTTGTTCAGAAGGCAGAAATAAAATTTTAACAAAGTTTAACTGCTAAATACAGGCAGATAAACGCATATTATTTACCTTTACAGCTGAAATCTTTATTTTCGTAACATAAAATTTGCTCATGGAAGAATTTGAAAGAAGTACCTCATCAGGAAAAACTAAAACTATTTACGTTTCAACGGTGATCAGCATTGCTCTGGTTTTACTTATGACGGGACTGCTGGGACTGATTCTGGTGCACGCTAAAAATCTTTCAAAATATGTTAAAGAGAATATTGTACTTAACATTATTGTAAATGAGGGTGCAAAAGAGGTAGATGTCACTGCGCTTCAAAAACAGCTGGATGCTAATCCGTATGTTCTTAAAACGCAATATGTTAGTAAAGAGCTGGCTGCCAGAAATCTAACCAAAGATCTGGGAGAAGATTTTGTTGATTTCCTGGGATATAACCCTCTATTATCATCTATTGATGTTTATTTAAAGGCCGATTATGCTAATAATGCCAGCATTCAAACATTCACAGCCACCGTCAACAAAAACCCACTGGTAAAAGAAGTAGTATACCAAAAATCATTGATTGACATGGTCAATCAGAACATTAAGGGCATTGGTTTGGTTATCCTTGCATTTGCTTCAATATTACTGATCATTGCAGTTGCCCTGATCAATAATACGATCCGACTGGCTATTTATTCACAGCGATTCCTGATAAAAAGTATGCAGCTAGTTGGTGCGACCAAAAATTTCATTCGCAAGCCCTTTTTAACCTATGGTGTTCTTCATGGGTTATTGGGAGGCTTAATTGCCGTTATTTTATTACTTCTTACCTTATATTTTGCACAGCAGCAGGTCCCGGAAATGATCATTCTTCGTGATTGGTTTGAGTTCAGCCTTGTGTTTATCGGGGTTATCGGAATTGGAGTCCTGATCTCGGGCTTAAGCACCTACTTTGCAGTAAGCAAGTTTCTTCGTTTAAAAATTTACGACCTTTATAAATAATGGCACAGAAAAATACACCTCTAAAGGAAACCCAGCATGAAGCATTTGTGTTTGGAAAAAATAATTACAGACTACTGCTTTTAAGTATTGCTCTGGTAGTTTTGGGATTTATCCTGATGGCCGGCGAAACTGACATCTATGAGTTCAAAAAGATCGTCCTTGCCCCTATAATTGTTTTAGCCGGCTTTGCTGTTGGTTTTGTTGCAATCCTTAAAAAACCTGCCCATAACAACTAATGACTATATTTCAGGCGATCATTCTGGCCATTATTGAAGGCCTGACTGAGTTTTTACCGGTATCATCTACCGGACATATGATCATTGGATCGTCCCTCATGGGTATACAATCAGATGAATTTGTGAAGTTGTTCACTGTAGCCATTCAACTGGGAGCAATATTGTCAGTGATTGTCCTCTATTTCAAGCACTTTTTTCAGTCTTTCGGATTCTATTTTAAACTATTGGTCGCTTTTCTTCCGGCAGTGTTTTTCGGCCTGCTTCTCAGTGATAAGATCGACCAGCTTTTGGAAAGTCCCCTGGGAGTTGCAATTGCGCTCCTGCTGGGAGGTATCATCCTGCTATTTGTAGATAAATGGTTTAAAGATGGAGAGATCGACAACCATAATGACATTTCCTATAGCACTGCCTTTAAGATCGGATTGTTCCAGTGTATTTCAATGATTCCGGGAACTTCAAGATCTGCCGCAACAATTGTTGGTGGAATGTCGCAGCGCTTATCCAGAAAAGCGGCTGCTGAATTCTCCTTTTTCCTGGCTGTTCCAACGATGTTTGGAGCAACAACGAAGAAACTCTACGACTTTTACAAGGATGGATTTGTGATAAGCGGAGATCAGGTCAACCTACTGATCATTGGAAATGTTGTGGCATTTATTGTAGCCATGCTTGCCATTCGCTACTTCATAACATTCCTTCAAACCAAAGGCTTCAAAATTTTTGGTTGGTACCGGATAATCGTGGGTGGCATCATTCTATTGCTGCTTGTTTCGGGATATGATCTCCACGTCATCTGATGAGCGAAAATAAAGGAAAAGTATTCCCCGAGTTTAATTTTACCGACGGCGAAATGCTGCTCATCAATAAACCCTATACATGGACTAGCTTTGATGTAGTTGGAAAGATCAGAAACTCCTTCAAACCATTGAAGTTAAAAGTTGGCCATGCAGGCACTCTGGACCCCTTAGCGACCGGATTACTGATCATCTGTACTGGAAAATTCACAAAAAAGATCGATGAATTTCAGGCACAGGAGAAAGAATATACCGGAACAATGATACTTGGAGCCGGCACACCATCCTATGATATGGAGACAGAGGTCGATGAAACATTCGATATCAGCCATATTGATGAAGAAATGATCCGAGCGAATACTTCACAATTCATTGGCGACCTGGATCAATATCCACCGGCACATTCCGCAGTTAAAGTTGATGGTGAAAGATTGTACATGAAGGCCCGCAGGGGAGAAAATGTAGAGTTAAAAACACGAAAAGTCAGTATAAGTCAGTTTGAAATAACCCGTATTGAGCTCCCTGAAATAGACTTCAAAGTAGTTTGCAGTAAAGGCACTTATATCCGTTCACTTGTGCATGATTTTGGAAGATCACTGCAAAATGTGGCCTATCTAAGTGCATTGCGCCGCACCAAAAGCGGCGATTATGATGTCAATAATGCTTTTGAAGTAATGGAACTGGTTAATCATATCCGGCACTTGAAAGAGCAGGGAACTTTAAAATAACAATTAATTTTTAATTTTGCCTCTCTATCCCCGAAAATGAAGGTCTATAACCATATTGACGAATTCAAGCAGATCAAAAACGCTGTGGTTACCATAGGCACATTTGACGGTGTTCATATCGGGCATCAGAAAATAATCAGCCGCCTGCAGGAAGTAGCCCGGCAAAAAGGTGGCGAGACCGTCATTCTGACTTTTTTCCCGCATCCGCGAATGATCCTTCATCCTGATGATCTGAACATAAAGCTGATCAGCACCATGGAAGAAAAAGCTGAACGTCTTGATAACCTGGGAATAGATCATTTAATAATTACTCCATTCACCCGCGATTTCTCAAATCTGAGTCCGCAGGAATATATCAGAGAGGTACTTGTTAAAAAGATAGGAACTACTCAGATCATTATTGGCTATGACCACAGATTTGGAAAAGACCGTAGCGGAGGATTGAAAGAACTACAACATTACTCATCAGAACTTGGGTATGAGGTTGAAGAAATCCCGGAACAGGATATTGATGATGTTGCGATCAGCTCCACAAAGATCAGAAATGCAATCCTGAGCGGTGATGTCAAAACAGCTGAATCTTTTCTGGGATATCCTTTTCACCTCACAGGAAAAGTGATCAAGGGGGATCAGATTGGAAGAAAACTAGGCTATCCAACAGCTAATCTATTCATTGAAGAAAGTTATAAACTTATCCCGTCTGATGGTATTTATGCAGTAAGTGTAGATTTCAGAAATGGAGAAACAAAACTAAAAAGTGCTAAAGGAATGACCTATATTGGCCATCGCCCTACAATAAATGGCATGAGCCGCAATATTGAAGTGAATATATTCGACTTTACAGAAGATATTTACGGACAAACGATTCGCATAAATTTTCTGGAATATATGCGTGGCGATGAAAAATTCAATTCACTGGAAGAACTAAAAGAACAACTGGGCCTGGATGAGGTCAAAGCCCGGGGCATCCTATTTCCATAAAATCTTTCCATTATTTATGGGGAGATAAAAAAGAAAGACAAAAAAAGCCATTCCTTTCAGAATGGCTTTCTCATGTATTATAATTGGTTATTATGCTTGTTTAGCAAGTTGAAGGTTAATATTCAATTTGATATCGTCACCAACAACAATGGCTCCGGCTTCTGTAATTCCGTCCCAGGTAAGTCCGAATTCTTTGCGGCTTATCTTTCCGGAAACTTCAAAACCTGCCTTTTCATTTCCATAAAAATCAGTAGCAATACCGCCAAATTCAACTTCCAACTTTACTTGTTTAGTTACATTCTTAACTGTAAGATCACCAACAAGAACAAAATCATCACCGTCCTTTGTGAATGAAGTAGATTTGAAAGACATTTTAGGGAATTGCTCTGCATCAAAGAATTCTGCTGATTTCAAATGTACATCACGCTGCTCCTGATTGGTATCAATGCTATTCACATCCATTGAAAATTCAATTGATGCATCTTGAAAATCTGAATCTGATGTTTCAAGTGTTCCTTCAAAAGATTTAAAAGTACCTGTAACGGTTGAAATTACAAGATGCTTCACCTTGAAATGCACCTCTGAATGCATTGGGTCAATAACCCATTTTGTTTTTACTGCTGATTCCATTTTTATATTTTTTTTGTTTTAGGTTCTGTTTAGATTACAAAGGTATAAAATTACATGTTTAAACATGTAATTTTAAAGTCATAACAGAAAATGACGCAAAAAAGCCTTATACATCAGTATAAAGACCTTTTACTCCAATATTAAAACGGATTTTTTTGGGTGGCAGTCCCGAATATCATGATTAATCTCAGAATTTACACCTATTCTGAAATGTCCTGATACTGCGTACTATTTTACAATTTCGATTGAGTAATTGATTTCAACCCCACCTGCAGAAAGCATATCATGTACTGAGCAGTATTTCTTTACGGCCAACTCTGCTGCGCGTTCCGCTTTGGCAGGATCAATTTCCCCTGTGAGGTTAAAATGCATATGGATCTTTGTGAATACCGGGGGAGTCTGCTCCCTGCGTTCTCCCTCTACACTGACAGAAAAATCTTTCAGATCCTGTTTTTGTTTTTTAAGAATAGATACCAGATCAAGTGAACTGCAAGACGCCAGGGCCATAAGTACCATTTCCATTGGCCGAACACCAAGTCCCTGACCACCAATTTCAGGTGAACCATCTATATGAACCTTAACTGTTGAAGAGGGGGCTGAGGCTTCAAAATGCACGGCATCATTCACCCTTTTTAGTTCTACTTTCACGCTAATTATTTTTATGCAATTTAGGTATTACACCGCTTAATTTCAAGGTATAATAATGTCACCCCTTCGGGGTTAACTCGAAATATGAATCTATTCTAAAGTAATGACACCCCTTCGGGGTTTGTTAAGCTAAAATTTGAGTTTACCAAAAAATACAGGATTGAAATCATTAGACCAATGGAATAGATAAAAAATCAGAATGGCCAAAAAACAATAGAAATAAAAATATTATTACCAGAATCATAAAAGGGTGACATCATTATAATCCAAGAGCAAAAAACAAAAACCCCGAAGGGGTGATATTATTCACGCAAAGATAACCCCAAGCATTTAGCATTCTATCACCACAAGAACCCCGAAGGGGTCACATTATTAAAGAAGAGTAACCCCAAGCATTTAGCATTCTTATCACCACAAGAACCCTGAAAGGGTGACATTATTAAAGCAAAGAATTAACCCCAAGCATTTAGCATTCTTATCACCACAAGAACCCTGAAAGGGTGACATTATTAAAGCAAAGATAACCCCCAAGCATCTAGCATTCTTATTACCACAAGAACCCTGAAAGGGTGACATTATTAAAGCAAAGATAACCCCCAAGCATCTAACATTCCTATCACCACAAGAACCCTGAAAGGGTGACATTATTAAAGCAGAGATAACCCAAAGCATTTAGCATTCTATCACCACAAGAACCCTGAAAGGGTGACATTATTAAAGCAAAGATAACCCCAAGCATTTAGCATTCTTATTACCACAAGAACCCCGAAGGGGTGACATTATTATTCTTCGGCATTTGCACGAAACATCAAAGCTCCAACCGTTAGGTTAGTCCGGGGATCGATCAAAATAGCACCACCATTCAGTTTATTATCCTGATAAAGATCAAAAGCAAGAGGTTCCGCTGTTCTAATTACGATCCTGCCGATATCATTTAACTGGAAAGTATCCGTTTCTATTTTTTCAAGGGTATTGATATTCACCTTATGCAGAATATCTCTGATCTTACATTTTGTAACCTTGCTATTATGCTGCAACAGGTACATGATCGAAGTATCCAGCGGTTTGGTATCCATCCAGCATAGATCTGCTTCAATAGACTGTGAAACAATAGGTTCATGAGAAGAATTAACGAGAATATCTCCACGACCTATATCAATATTATCCTTCAGGTGAAGAGTGACCGAAGTTCCGCTATAAGCCTCATCCTGTTCCTGCATATTGGTCTCGATCTTACTGATCTCAGACCTTATGCCTGAAGGTAAAACTGTGATCTTATCATTCACACGAAAACTTCCGCTTAAAACCCTGCCTGCATATCCGCGATAATCATGCAACTCATCTGTCTGAGGCCTGATTACCCATTGTACCGGCATGCGTGCCTGGACTGATTTTTCATCCTCATTTACCTCAATGGTTTCCAAATGATCAAGAAGGCTTTTACCAGCATACCAGGACATATTCTGGGATCTGTTGACAATATTATCTCCCTTAAGGGCACTTACCGGGATATAGGTTACCTCTTTAAGATGAAGTTTCCGGGCAATTTCTGAATAAGCTTTATGGATCTTATTGAATGTATCTTCGCTGTACTCAACCATATCCATTTTGTTGATACAAACCACCACATGTTTCAGCTCTAAAAGTGAAACAATGAATGAGTGTCTGACGGTCTGTTCAACTACCCCATTTCGGGCGTCAACAAGAATAATGGCCAGGTCAGAATTCGAAGCTCCGGTAACCATATTTCGGGTATATTGAATATGTCCCGGGGTATCGGCAATGATAAATTTCCTTTTGTCTGTTTGAAAATATTTATAGGCAACGTCAATAGTAATTCCCTGCTCACGTTCTGCTTTCAGCCCATCTGTTAAAATAGCAAGATCAATAGTCCCGTCATCATTTTTACGGTTTGACTGCTGCAAAGCCTCCAGCTGATCTGCAAGAATGGATTCACTATCATAAAGAAGACGGCCAATCAATGTACTCTTGCCATCATCAACACTTCCGGCGGTAAAAAACTTAAGTAAATCCATATTAAAAATAGCCCCCCTTTTTGCGGTCTTCCATTGCAGCCTCTGATACTTTATCATCAATACGGGCTCCCCTTTCACTAATTTTTGACATTTTAATTTCTTCGATGATATCATCGATCTGATCTGCATCCGACTCAACAGCTGCGGTACAGGTCATATCTCCTACTGTTCTGAAGCGAACATTCCGACGTTCGATCTTATCATCTGCATCCATATTAAGACAATCAGCAGCTGCCATTAGCTGCCCATTACGGGTGATCACATCACGCTCATGTGCAAAATATATCGATGGCAATTCTATTTTTTCTCTGCGGATATAATTCCAGACATCCAATTCTGTCCAGTTACTGATCGGAAAAACCCGAACGTTTTCGCCTTTATGAATCTTTCCGTTATAAATATTCCATAATTCAGGACGCTGACGTTTTGGGTCCCATTGACCGAATTCATCACGAACTGAAAATATTCTTTCTTTGGCTCTTGCCTTTTCCTCATCTCTGCGGGCACCACCAATACAAGCATCGAACTTGCCCTCAGCAATGGTATCAAGCAAGGTAACAGTCTGCAAAGCATTCCTACTGGCATTCTTTCCCGTTTGCTCAATAACTTTTCCCTGATCGATAGAATCCTGAACATGTCCTACGATTAATTTTTCACCGATCCTGGCAATCATATCATCTCTGAAACTGATCGTCTCAGGGAAATTATGGCCGGTATCAATATGAACCAGCGGAAAAGGAAACTTACCCGGTCGGAAGGCCTTTTCTGCCAGCCTAACGAGTGTGATAGAATCCTTCCCTCCGGAAAAAAGAAGGGCTGGTTTTTCAAACTGACCGGCAACCTCACGCAAAATAAATATTGCTTCGGCTTCCAGCTGGTCTAAATAAGTAGTGTCTTGTTTATTCATAAATTAATTATCAAAAGCGCATAAATGCGTAAAATTGTCATTGTCGTTATCAGGAAGAGTGCAGGCCACATTCTTTTTTATCCTGGTCTTCCCACCACCAGCGTCCAGCTCTGAAATCTTCACCTTCCCTAACTGCTCTGGTACATGGAGCACAACCTATACTCGGAAAACCCTTGTCATGCAATGGGTTATATGGAATATTATTCTCCTTAATATAGGCTTTAACCTGGTCCAGCGACCAGTCGAAAATTGGATGAAACTTATGCAGCTGATTAGATTCATCCCATTCAACAGCATTCATATCCTCCCTGTTCATTGATTGCTCAGCGCGTATTCCGGTGATCCATAATGAATTCCCGGCAAGTGCACGTTTTAAAGGCTCTACCTTTCTGATTCCGCAGCATTCTTTTCTGTTCTCCACCGACTCGTAAAAACTACTCGGTCCTTTTGTACTAACCATCCGCTCAACCGCCTCTGTATTAGGATAATATGCATGTACCGGCATTCCATACATTTCAATGGTGCGGTTCCATACGTAATAGGTTTCAGGAAAAAGCCTGCCTGTTTCAAGGGTAAAAACTTTTACGGGCAGTTTGTTTGAAAAAATAATATGAGATATGACCTGATCTTCCCAACCAAAACTGGTTGAAAAAACCACTTTCCCAGGAAATCGATTGACTAGCATTTCAAGGGATTGTTCTATACTTAACCCCGCAATTTCCTGTAGTATCTCAGCCGACCTGTTCATGTTATCAATATCAGTTTATAGAATTATTAAGTGCTTCGGTCAGGTCTGTAAGGATATCATCAATATCTTCTAAACCGACAGAAATCCTGATGCTTCCCGGGAATATTCCAATCTGCGCACGTTCCGCATCACTTAATTTGGAATGCGTTGTTGAGGCTGGATGTGTAGCTATGGAACGGGTATCACCCAAATTTGGCGACAACATGATCATTTGCAGGGCGTCCATAAAACGCTTTGCACGCTCAAAACCACCTTTGACAATAAATGTAACTATTCCACCACCCTGTTTCATCTGGCGTTTTGCCAATTCATATTGGGGATGCGATGGAAGGAAAGGATATCTTACTACTTCTACTTCGGGATGCTGTTCAAGCGTTTCTGCTACTTTCAGGGCATTACTGCAATGCCTGTCCATACGAACTGCAAGGGTTTCAAGACTTTTTGAAATGGTCCATGCATTGAAAGGAGACATCGCCGGACCAGTATGCCTGATAAAAAACATCAGTTCTTTCATCAGATCTTTACGGCCCACTACCACTCCCCCAAGTACTCTGCCCTGTCCATCCATATATTTAGTGGCCGAATGACTTACCAGGTCGGCACCAAACTGAATTGGTTTTTGCAGATATGGCGTTGCAAAACAGTTGTCAACATTCAGGATGAAATTATGTTTCTTCTTTAAATTACCTAACCATTCAAGATCTACCAGCTCTAAACCTGGATTTGAAGGAGTTTCCAGAAATACCATTTTAGTTTCCGGACGTAAAGCTGCTTCAAAATCTTCTGGCTTTGAGGCATCCACATAGGTTGTGGTAATTCCCCATCGCGGTAGCAATTGAGTAAAAAGCTGATGTGTAGATCCGAAAATAGAACGAAAGGCAACAATATGATCACCACTACGAAGTAAACCTGCTATGGAAGCAAATACAGCTGCCATCCCCGATGAAAAGGCTAAGCCAGCTTCTGCACCTTCAAAATCACGAACTTTCTCAATGAATTCGCTCGTGTTTGGATTAGAATAACGTGAATAAATATTCCCTTCAACCTCATCGGCAAACATCGCTCTGCCATGTTCTGCATCATCGAAAACAAAACTGGATGTCAGATATAAAGGCACAGAATGTTCTCTGTTTGATGATCGTGGCGCCTGAGTACGTATAAGTTTAGATTGTTCTTTCATTTTTTGTGGAGGTTTCGGCAAAAATACTTAATTAAATAAAATTAATCAGGTGCATTTATGACTCAAATCTCGATTTATTGGTATTTAAACATAATCACTATCAGGCTAAGACCAGCAAATACTGCAGCCACTAATTTCCAGCTGATTTCTCTGCTAACCGGCTTCTCAATTGAATTTTCGACCAATGATGCCGTTGCCTTATTCAATTCCTTAACTTTATGTGCAAAATCCCCTCCCAGGGTGTTTCTCAGTTTACTCATTTGCTGCAATGTCAGATCCAGCTCATCAGGCAAATTATTCTGAAAGATCTCCTTCAATCGTTTCGCAATTGTGGGCGATTTTCCATTTGTTGAGATCCCAATTTTAAGGTCGCCCTTTTTAACGATCGATCCCAGATAAAAATCACATAGATCAGGCTTATCGGCAACATTGATCAGTAAGTGTCGCTGACGAGCTAAATTCCTGATCTCAGTATTCAGCACATTATCCCCGCTTGCAATGATCACCAGGTCATGCCCTTCCAGATCAGCTGCGTCAAATCTTTTTGAATGCAGTTTTACCTTAGGATAATCTTTTACCAGTTCAATAAGTTTAGGCAAAAAGGTTTCAGCAACAATATCAATCTCCGTTTCGGGACTGTTGGCCAGAACTGCCTCCAGTTTTTCAAGTCCTATATTACCGGCCCCAACAAGTAAAACCTTAAGTTGATTTAACTTAAGGAATACCGGAAAAAGCTGATTGCCGTTACTATTTTCCATTTTGTATTATTCTTGTTCTGAGAATTCATAAAATGCCTTTATTGGCTGGAACAATGAATGCAAGCCAACTACCTCACCAAATACTATCAATGCAGGAGAATCTATTTTCTGATCCTGGGCAGATTCAAATATTGTTCCGGCAGTAGCTACAACAAGTTTTTCGTTCTCCATTGTACCATTTTGAATAACTGCAGCCGGCAGGCGGTGCTTACCCTCTGCAATAAATATATCTGCGATATCCTTCAATCTTTTGATACCCATTAAAACCACTACTGTTGCATTTGACTTAGCTGCAGCATAAAGATCTTTAGAAATCTCTCCGGAACTGGTGGTCCCGGTAATTACCCAGAAACTTTCACTGGCACCACGATGTGTTAATGGAATCCCTTGCAAAGCAGGCACAGAAATACTGCTGGATATCCCCGGAACAACTTCGGCTGGTATACTGTATGATGCTGCCATCTCAAGTTCTTCAAATCCTCGTCCGAAGACAAATGGATCTCCCCCTTTTAAACGAACCACATGCCCATAGTTCAGAGCATAATCGATCATTAACTTATTGACTGCTTCCTGAGAATAGGAATGATCACCTGAACGCTTACCTACAAATACTTTTATTGCATTTTCACGAGCAAATTCCAATAATTCACTATTCACAAGTGCGTCATAAAGAACTACATCCGCAGATTTAAGGATCCTTACACCCTTAAGGCTGATCAATTCAGCATCACCAGGACCTGCACCTACCAGTGTGATTCTTGGTTCTTTAAATGAATTTTTTGTTTGAGTAAGTATCATAATTAAATTGACTCCTTTTCTGTTTTAATTCTTTTAATAAAATCGACAGTTGAACCCAAATAGGCACGGGCAAATTCTGCTGATGGTTCATTCTTATTTATTTGTAATACCAGTTCACTGAAGCTTTCCAATCCATTAAGGATCTGACTGTCTTTATATTGTTCATCAAAATCACGAATGATTCCAACCTGTGTACTGCTATTGATCCCTTTATCCAGCAACAAGGCTTTAGCACTGCTGATAAATACACTGTAGGCATGATATATCGAATCGGAATATGCATTTGCTTCAATCGATTCAATAGACCATTGTAACTTTTCTTCTGCCTCAAGCAGGAGTGTTGAAACCAGGTCGATCATCACACCCGCGCACTCTCCAACACCAATTGCCGTTTCGAAGATCTCTTCATGGCCCCAATCAACAAATTCATCCGGAGTTAATGTACTGAGATCAGCAAGCGGTTTTAACAACTGGTAAAAATGGTCTTTACCGAATCTGTCATAAAAGTCATTGAACAATTCATCCCCATTTTTATTCTTGCTGTAGTTATCCAAAATAACTCTGACTACATCCTTGGTTCTTTTAGAAGGCACCTTTATGACTTTATCTGCAGCGCGTCCGACACCGTCGCCAACTGTACCGCCACCTAATAGAACCTGAGCTGCTGGCACTACCTTTCCAGCTGCTTTTAGGGAACTTCCATGAAATCCGATATGCGCCAGACCATGTTGTCCGCAACTATTCATACAGCCACTAATCTTTATTTTAATATCCTGATTCTCTATAAGTTCATCATATTCTTCTGAGATCAGATCTTCAAGAACACGGGCAAGTTCGGTGCTGTTCGAAATGCCGAGGTTACAGGTATCCGTTCCGGGGCAGGTTGTGATATCACTTACACTGTCGAACCCTGGTTTTACAAAATCAAGTTCCTTCAATCGCTCAAACAAAACAGGCAAAGCTTCTTTCCGAACATATTTCAGAAGCAAGCCCTGATTGATCGTGATCCGAATCTCATCAGCAACCAATCCGCTGATCGCTGCAATAAATTTCCTCGCTTTGCTTGTTGGAATATCACCTGTTGTAACCTTGATGTAAACACCATGAAAACCAGCCTGTTTCTGTTCAAAAACATTGGTATCCAGCCATCTTTGATAAAGAAACTGATCTGAAATAAGTACTTCAGGCAGGGCTATTTTATCAGGGATCTTTGGAAGATCAACCGCATCGCGATCAATAGTGAATTTTTTAGAACGGTTAGCCACTCTCTCCTCCGCAATCAGTCGTAATACTTCATCAAGACCTAGTTTTGCGACAAGAAATTTCATCCTTGCTTTATTTCTGTTGCTACGTTCTCCATGTCTGTCAAAAACACGCAAAGTCGATTCAATATATGGGATCAGCTCATCCTCAGGCAAAAATTCATTCACCATATGAGCGATGGATGGCTGTGCACCTAAGCCCCCGCCAAACAAAACTTTAAATCCACGAATTTCTTTCCCATCTTTTAAAATAAGCTTTGGAATAAAACCAAGATCATGGATATAGGTAAATGCAGTATCCGCATCACTTGAAGAAAAAGCGATCTTGAACTTTCTGCCCATCTCCTGACAAATCGGATTACGCAGAAAATATTTGAATGTTGCCAACGCATAAGGTGATACATCAAATGGCTCATTCGGGTCAATACCTGATGTTGGCGATGCCGTTACATTTCGTACGGTATTACCACATGCTTCCCTAAGAGTAATATCATCCTGCTCCAGTTTAGCCCAAAGCTCAGGTGTACGGTCAAGGCTTACATAATGGATCTGAATATCCTGACGGGTAGTTAAATGAAGATTACTGCTTGCATACTCATCTGAAATATCAGCGATACGCAAAACCTGCTTGAAACTTACTTTTCCGAATGGCAACTTGATCCTGATCATCTGAACACCAGGCTGCCTCTGACCGTAAATTCCACGGGCTAAGCGAAGACTTCGGAACTTCTCATCATGTATTTTACCATCACGAAATTCTCTGATCTTCTTTTCCAGATCTATAATATCCTTTTGTACGATTGGGTCTTCTAATTCTGTTCTGAAACTATTCATTAATCTTTTGCAAAAAATAACCTCTTCTACCGGGGGGTGAAGAGGTTCATATAAATAAATCTTTATCTGGTCTTCTTCAATGTTTTGATATACCCATATAACAACATTTGACTGTTATTTCATTCATCATATGGACGCTAAAATTTTTCATTGGCCAAATATAATACAAAGTATATAGAATTAGTAGTCTTTTATTTAAAATTTTTTTTTACACCTCCATATTTTCAATTAAAAGACCTTCACGGCGGATAATATCTGCGATACTTGTTTCACTTAAGATTTTCAATGTTGCATTTCTTACATCCAGAAATACATCTCTTACACCACAGGTAGCTTCACTTATACATTCATCGCACTTCTGATAGAAATTCAGGCTCACACATGGCAATAGTGCAACAGGTCCGCCCGTAAGGCGCAAAACCTGAACCACAAAAATCTCTGCAGGATCCTTCACCAGACCATATCCGCCACCAGCCCCTTTCTTGCTATAAAGTAATCCGGCATTCCTGAGATCAAGTAAAATTTGTTCAAGGAATTTTTTTGGTATATGTTCTTCAGAAGCAATTTTTGAGATCTGCATAGGTGCCTCCCCAAAATTTTTACCCAAAACCACCAGGGCTTTTATTGCATATCGCGTCTTTTTTGAAAGCATACTTTCTATGGGTATTTATAGTTAAACAAATTAACGCAAATTCTTTCTTAAAATATTTGATAAAATCTATTCCCTGAAATTGAGAATGATCTTTAAGGAAAGCAAAATATAATCAGCTTAAAGATTTTGAAAAGTTCTGTAAACTAAGCATTCATCAATGGCAATTTTAGTGCGGATCTAATTCTGAGGATTTAATAAGCTTACTTACCCTTAATATTAAAAATATAGAAACAATGGAAAGAATGACGATAATATAACCCAATGTATCATAATGTTCAAGAGGACTAAACTTATCTTTTTGCACAACGATCATGCCTCCCAACGCTGCCGCAAGTCCGCCTGCAATTTGCTGCAATGAAGAATTGATTCCCATGAATGCACCTCTGTCCTGCTTTTCGGGCAAAGCTGAACTAAGGGCCACGGCCGGAACCATCCTGCTCATAATCCCAATCATAAAACCTAAATTCATAAGTAATACTACCCAGAAAGCAACAGGGCCAAGGTTTGTATAAATGATAACAACGATACTAAGCCATACTGATGCAATAGTGAATATGGTAAACTTGTCAAATCGGTCACTTAATTTTCCGATAAAAGGCATAATAAGCAGGGCTGTGATGCCTGATGCCATGTATAAAAAGGGAAGCTGCTGAGGAGTTACATGCAGATTGTTAATTGCAAAAGCGCTACCCCATGGCATCATCATAAATCCCCCAAGGGAAAGGAATGCTGTAGCCAGAAAACCAATTCTGTATTTTCTTTGAGCCAGAGTATGCCATAAATGACCGATTGCATTTCGTTCCGACCTTATTTCAAGATGCTCCTTTACAGGTTTCAGCTTCAGAACGATAAACAACCAGATCAGACTGGCTAATACTACGATCATCAGGAATGGTGATTGCCAGCCCCAATGATTAGCTATATATAAACTGATAGGTATTCCAAGAACCTGGCTGCCACCAAAGCCCATCTGCAGATATCCGATAACTCTACCCCTCTTTTCTATTACAAACATGTCGGTAACGATGGCCATCGAAATGGATCCAATAACTCCGCCAAATATTCCGGTAAAGATCCTGGCTGCTAGAAGCAATGGATAAGTATCAGCCAAACCACAAAAAAGAGTCCCGGCAATAAATCCAATATAAAAAAAGAGCAATAAACTTTTCCGGTCAAAACGATCAGCAAAACCCGCAGTCAGTAAACCCGAAATACCTGCACTAAAGGCATAGGCAGAAACACATAAACCAAACTGTGTGGTACTCAGATCCATGGATTTCATCAGCATGTCACCCAGCGGAGACATAACCATAAAGTCAAGAACCACAGTAAATTGTGTTAATGCCAGTAACAGGATTACAAAAACTTCATAGGAGGAAAATTTTAATTTGATCGGAGAATTTTCCTTGTTAAAGGCCATAATAAAATTTCTTGCCTGTCCAATTGGATTGCGGGCGCAATATAAGCTTTAAAATGCTTTTTATAATTCCCTTGCCCTTCCCAAAATCTATTTATGTTCATAAAGTGTAAACTCAAAAACGATTTTTCCACCCTTTGTCTGAATGAATTGTTCTGTTATCTTTACTTAAAACATATTGATCATGAATAGATTTATCTGCCTCCTGCTATTGACCTGCCTTAGCAGTTCTGTTTTCTCACAAGAAACAAGCACCAAAAAAGAAAATGTCACATATTATGGCAAAGAGCACTTTTTAATTGAGGGAACCGGTGTAGCAGAAACAGAGAAAGAAAGTCCTTACGACCGTTTACCTGCCTCTTACAAAGATAAAGTAAGAAAACCTGTTTGGGGCCTGTCAAAAAACTCTGCTGGAATATCCTTAAGATTTAACAGCAACTCTACTTCTATAAAAGTGAAGTGGTCACTCCTGAATGATACAAAGATGAACCATATGGCTGAAACCGGCATAAAAGGTGTTGATCTGTATTGCAAGCTTAACGGAGTATGGACATACGTAAATACAGGCCGGCCGACAGCAAAAGAAAATGAGGCTGCTCTCATCAGTTCTCTCAGCCCGGTCGAAAGAGAGTATAAGCTTTATTTACCACTTTACGACGGGACCACAAAAGTGGAAATAGGGATAGACAATAGCAGTGTGATCACTAAGCCTGCAGCTGACAAGCAGCTTCCCATTGTTTTCTATGGCACCAGCATCTTGCAGGGAGGTTGTGCATCAAGGCCCGGTATGGTATTCACAAGTATCATCTCCAGAAAATTAAATGTGGATTGTATTAATTTCGGATTTAGCGGAAACGGTATGATGGATCCGCCAATTGCAGAGCTTATTTCCGGCATAAAGGCTTCTTTTTATGTTATTGACTGTCTTCCGAATATGACAGCAAAACAAGTAACAGATAGTGTTATTCCATTAGCTACAGCAATCCGGAAAAAAAATCCAAATACTCCCATTGTTTTTGTTGAAAACGTAGAGTACACAAGAGCAATTTTTCAGGCTAATCTGAAAAAAAGCATGGATGAGAAGAATCAGGCCTTGAAAACAGAATTCGACAAATTAGTGCGTGGGGGCATGAAAGATCTGATTTACATCAGTGCCACTGGCTCAATCGGCACAGATAATGAGGGTACTGTCGATGGAACCCACCTGACCGATCTGGGCTTTATACGTTATGCAGATTATTTGATTGAGAAGTTTAAAGAAAACAAGCTGGCGATTAAATAACAGGGGGTAAACTACTGATTTTTGTCTTTGCTGAAGCATATCAGGATAAAATACTGAATTCAGGATAAAATTTCTCTTGTGAAAAGCAATGTCTGTGTTTATAGGTTTCTTCAATCGGGCTCTGCGCTCTAGCTTTTGCCATTGAATAAAATTATAAAAGTGAAAATTTCATCAGGCAAAAGGCTGCTGCTTCGATCCCGTTTAGTTGGCAGGGACAGCGCTGCTATCTGTGGAGGTTAAAATTCTGGAAGCAATGAAATTATTCTTTTTATTAAAACTCTGCAAAAATCAACAAAAGAGCTACTATCCAACATGATAAACCGGGGCGGCAGCGTTAGCTTTTTTGCTATCGGGATATATTTAATTTATGACTGTCTTTTATGGCAAAAAACTATAGCAGAGCACCGGACTGACAGATAAAAGGAAATAAGCAGCACCTATCCAAAAATTCAATTAAAGCTTCCATCAATCCTTACACTACAACAATATTTTATTCCTGTTTGAAAAATATCAAATACAAAGATATGCACTACCCATCGATTCATAATTCGCGCAGTAAAGGCCGGCTCCGCTCTTAGCTGGAGTCTATATTATATCAATTCTATCGGAAATTAAGATTAAAACCTCAAAAAAACTCAATCTACAAACCTCTCCTTCAAAAAGCTGCCGGTATATGATCCTTTCTCCCTGATCAGGTCCTCAGGTACTCCTTCAAACACAACGTTCCCACCTCTATCACCACCTTCGGGACCAATATCAATAATCCAGTCAGCACATTTGATCACATCCATATTATGTTCTATAACAATGATGGTGTTTCCCTGATCAATTAAGGCATCAAATGATTTAAGCAATTTTTTAATATCATGAAAATGGAGTCCTGTTGTTGGCTCATCAAAAATGAACAGGGTTTTACTGCTATTGTTCCCTTTTACAAGGAAAGAAGCCAGTTTAATCCGTTGAGCTTCACCACCTGAAAGCGTGTTTGATGATTGTCCCAGGTGTACATATCCTAAACCCACATCAGCCAAAGGTTTGATCTTTGCAGCAATTTTAGGTTCATTTTGGAAAAACTCAAGCGCTTCATCAATGGTCATGTCCAACACCTCAAAGACATTTTTTTCTTTAAAGGTTACATCCAGAACATGCTGCTTAAAGCGCTTTCCATCACAAGCTTCGCATGGCAGATAGATATCAGCCATGAACTGCATTTCGATCTTTACTTCACCTTCGCCCTGACAAACATCACAACGCCCCCCTTCCACATTGAATGAAAATGCTGATGGCTTCAGTCCTGATGCCTTAGCAGCACCCTGAGAAGCGAATAAATTCCGTATCTCATCCCATGCCTTCACATAGGTAACTGGATTGGATCTTGATGAACGGCCAATAGGATTCTGATCTACAATTTCAACCTGCTCAATTTTATTAAAATCTCCATCGATAGAATCATAAGCTCCGGTTTGCTCTCCCGAATAGTTTCCAATTGCTTTCTGAAGTGCCGGTTGTAAGATCCGCTTCACAAGTGATGTTTTTCCGGAACCGGAAACTCCGGAAACCACGCTTAACACATTCAGCGGAAATTTAACATTAACATTATTAAGATTATTTTCCCTTGCGCCTTTTATCTCTATAAAATCACTCCACTTTCTTCGATGCTGTGGTATCGCGATCGCTTGTTTACCGCTCAGATATTGCCCGGTAAGACTCTCCTCTGCTTTCAATATCTCAGAGTAAGTTCCTGTAAATACCAGTTTACCGCCATGAGTACCGGCTTCAGGGCCAATATCAATGATATGATCGGCAGCCTTCATGATCTCTTCTTCATGCTCAACAACCAGCACCGTATTTCCAACATCTCTCAGGGACATTAATACTTCAATCAGACGCTGAGTGTCCCTTGGATGAAGTCCGATACTTGGCTCATCCAGCACATATACTGAACCAACAAGCGAGCTGCCCAATGAGGTAGCCAGATTGATCCGCTGTGATTCCCCACCTGAGAGGGTGTTGGATAGCCTGTTCAAGGTCAGGTAACTCAAGCCCACGTCATTCAGAAATTTGATCCGGTTGGTAATTTCCATTAATAGACGCTTAGCGATCTTCATCCGAACAGGGTCAAGTTCTAAACCCTGAAAAAACTCCAGTGCTTTATCCAGAGGCATCAAAACGATATCCGTAATAGAATGATCGGCGATCTTTACGTTTGAAGCATCCTGGCGGAGGCGACTGCCAAGACATTCCGGACAATTTGTCTTACCGCGATACCTGGAAAGCATCACTCTATATTGAATTTTATAAGTTTGTGTCTCAAGTTCCTTGAAAAAATCGTTAAGTCCGCTGAAGTACTCGTTTCCAGACCACAATAATTGTTTTTGCTCAGCTGTAAGCTGATTATAGGAACGATGAATAGGAAAATCAAATTTTAAGGCATTTTTGATCATTTTATTCAGCCATTCGCCCATTTTTTCACCCCTCCAGGGAGCAATGGCACCATCATAAACCGACTTGCTTTTATCCGGGATGACAAGGTCCTCATCAATGCCGATGATCTTACCATATCCTTCACAACGCTTACAGGCACCAAAAGGATTGTTGAAACTGAAAAAATTAGGAGATGGTTCCTCGAAACGAATGCCATCCAGTTCAAATCGATCGCAAAACACATGAATCTGGCCATTAGCTTCTAAGTAGCAATCACCCCTGCCCTCAAAAAAAGCAGTTTGGACTGAATCCGCAATACGGCTTAAGGTTTCTTCATCATCAGCCACTGAAACACGGTCAATAACGATCTGAATTGCAACATCACTGCCAGATTTAATGTTGCCTGTTGACTGATCATCCAGAAGATCTTCAATTTTAGATAACTGATCATTGATCAATACACGCGTAAAACCTTTTTGCAGAAGCACTGCCAGCTCCTCCTTAAGTGAGCGGTTATTGTGGGCATGCAAGGGACAGGAAACCGTTACGGATGTGCCTTCAGAAAGGCCAGAAATAAAATTTATAACATCTGTAACAGTATCCTTTTTCACTTCTCTGCCTGAAACAGGTGAGATCGTCTTCCCAATACGGGAAAACAGCAATTTCAGGTAATCATATATCTCAGTTGAAGTACCTACCGTTGAACGGGGATTACTTGTAATAACCTTTTGCTCAATGGCAATAGCCGGAGCGATACCCTTAATATAATCAACATCAGGTTTATTCATCCGCCCCATAAACTGCCTGGCGTATGAAGAAAGACTTTCTACATATCGCCTTTGTCCTTCAGCATAAAGTGTATCAAATGCCAGGGAGGACTTGCCTGAACCTGACATCCCGGTGATGACAACTAATTTATTTTTAGGGATTGCTACATCAATATTTTTTAAATTGTGGACTCTAGCCCCTTTTATAATAATATACTTTTTAGGATCTTTTTCCGCTTCTTTATTCATTCGCAAATTCCAAACTGTTTTATTTCGTATATACAGGTATAGCCCTATATTTCGAAATGCAAAAATACGGCTATAAGTACTTATTACAGAAGAATGATTAAATATTATTTGATTTTGGCAAAATTATTGTTTGATTTGAAATTGTATTCATATAATTGCATATAACCAAAAGGGAAAAGCTATCGGATAAACTCTACTATAACATCTTTTAAGAATTTACATAAAGAAGAATTTAAAGTATGAGTGCTATAAATATTCATTCGATTAGTGACCAGGACTTGGTACAGCAATACATTACTGGCCATGAGCCCAGCCTGGAGGAACTGATTCGAAGACATAAAACCAAGATCTATACATCTATATATCTATTAGTAAAAGACTCCTACCTGGCAGAGGATATTTTTCAGGACACTTTTATTAAGGTTATCAATACCCTGAAAGCTGCGAAATATAATGAGGAAGGAAAATTTCTTCCCTGGGTGATCCGTATTGCCCATAATCTTGTGATCGATCATTTTCGAAAAGAAAAGCGTAAACCATTAGTAACTACTGTAGAAGGATTCGATATTTTCGAGGTTATTAAATTTTATGATGAGAGTACAGAAGACAAGATCATTCGCGAACAATCCCATAAAGATTTAAGAGAGCTGATTCATCACCTCCCCTCGGATCAGAAAGAAGTATTGATCATGCGTCATTTTGGCGAGTTAAGTTTTAAAGAAATTTCAGACATAACCGGGGTGAGTATTAACACCGCACTTGGCCGTATGCGCTATGCGTTGAATAACTTACGCAAGATGATGTTAACCAGAGAATTAAGTTTAAAGAATATCTAAAAATATTTTATTATAAATAAAACATTCCTATATTAAGTACGTTTAAATTAAAAACTTAAATTGCTTATGATAGAAACCTCTACTCCGAAAACAAATTCTTTACAAAAAACAGAAGTTAATAAAGATATTAACGCAGAAGATCTTAGCGAAGACGAGCAATCTTTCTATTCTTCGATCAAGCCCTGTTTAAATGCAATGGTTACTGATCCTAAACAGGAAACCATTAGCAAACTTGTAAATTATTCAAGATCTGTTTAAAAATCTTTCAAAAAAACCAGTCTCAGGACTGGTTTTTTTGATGATTATATAAAGATAATTATACTATTCAGGCATATATTTGTGAGGTGCTAAGAAAAGACAGATATAAAGCCTTTGTAGACTATTTCTCTTCCCATCAGCCTGAAGCGGAAACAGAACTGCATTACGAAAATCCCTACCAGCTATTGGTGGCAGTTATTTTATCTGCCCAATGCACAGACAAGCGAATCAATCTGGTTACCCCCAGACTGTTTGAACGCTTTCCCACACCACAAAGCCTTGCCCAGTCTACTTCAGACGAAGTATTTGAATACATACGCAGCGTAAGTTATCCCAATAATAAAGCAAAGCATCTGGTAGGCATGGCAAAAAAATTGGTGCATGATTTTAATGGAGAAGTACCTTCTTCCATAGAGGATCTTCAAACGATGCCAGGGGTTGGAAGAAAAACTGCGAATGTGATCGCTTCTGTAATTTTCAGTGCCCCGGCTATGGCGGTTGATACACATGTATTCAGGGTTTCAAATCGGATTGGCCTTACAAGAAATGCAAAAACACCTCTGGCTGTAGAGAAACAACTGGTAAACTTCCTTCCTGAAGAAAAAATTCATATCGCTCACCATTGGCTCATTTTGCATGGCAGATATGTTTGCTTAGCGAGGAGTCCCAAATGCACTATCTGCCCTTTAACACATATTTGTAAATACTATGCACAAAGCCAGACAGAGGGAGCTTTACGCAAAGCAGAAAATATGCAGTTAAAAAAGTCGCGCGAGCTAAAAAAGAAAAAACAGGCAAATAAAATTGCAGGCAAATTGAAAAAATTTGAAGTTAAGTAAGGCAGCACTACCATAAATTGATATAATTAATTAATATATTCAGAATCTGAGAAAACATTAAAAATATTTTTTGATAATATTTTTAGTATTTTTAAATATTAATTTTACTTTTGGGAACAATAAACTAAAATAATGAGCAACGCAGATAAATTAAAAGCTTTACAGCTAACGCTGGATAAACTTGAAAAATCATACGGAAAAGGCACCGTTATGAAATTGGGTGATAATGCAGTAGAGGCAATTGAATCTATATCAACTGGCTCAATAAGCCTTGATATTGCATTGGGAATTGGTGGACTGCCTAAGGGTCGTGTCATTGAGATCTACGGTCCTGAATCTTCCGGTAAAACTACGCTTGCCATTCATGCGATTGCTGAAGCACAGAAAAAAGGAGGCATTGCTGCATTCATTGATGCTGAACATGCTTTTGATAAATTTTATGCCAGCAAACTTGGTGTTGACATCGAGAATCTGCTGATCTCACAACCAGACAATGGAGAACAGGCTTTAGAAATTGCAGATAACCTGATCCGCTCGGGTGCCATTGATATTATTGTTATTGACTCCGTTGCTGCCTTAGTACCTAAAGCAGAGATAGAGGGTGAAATGGGAGATTCCAAAATGGGTCTTCATGCACGTTTAATGTCGCAAGCCCTGCGTAAATTAACCGGTACTATTTCAAAAACAGGATGTTGCTGTATATTCATCAACCAGCTTCGTGATAAGATCGGAGTTATGTTTGGTAGTCCGGAAACAACGACAGGCGGTAATGCACTTAAATTTTACGCATCAGTACGTTTGGATATCCGCCGTATCTCTCAAATTAAGGATACTGATGAAGTTTCAGGAAACAGAGTAAAAGTAAAAGTTGTCAAAAACAAATTGGCACCGCCATTCCGAATTGCTGAGTTTGATGTTATGTTCGGACAAGGTATTTCCAAAGCCGGAGAGATCATCGATCTTGGTGTTGATTTTGAGATCATTAAAAAAGCAGGATCATGGTTTAGTTATGGAGATACCAAGCTAGGTCAGGGCCGTGATGCTGTAAAACAGCTATTACTTGACAACCCCGATCTGATGGATGAACTGGAAGCTAAGATAAAGGCAACTGTTACTGCCGACAAACTCGAAGAAAAAGCATAAACATAAAAAAACCCGCTCAAAAAAAGCGGGTTTTTTTATGCGCTAAATAGTATTAATTCTCTAGTTCACTTTTAGCTGTTTTTGCAACCAGCTATCCATATTTTCCCTTTGTTCAGGATACATCCAATGACCTGTTTCCAATGCCAAAAACAATGATTTTGGTGCAGTAATAACATTGTATGCAGCATGCATGGATGTTGGCGGACAAGTTTCATCATTGAAACCCCAGCTATACATACCCGGTACCTTAACAAGTTTCGCAAAATTCACTACATCATAATAACCTGTAGTTTTTACCTTGTCAGGAGTACTTCCGGTGTTCACATTATCCTTATTAAATAAATGCGGCCATCCGCCTGCACGACCAAGCATAAATCCGGTAAGATCACTAAGCGCAGGGTAGTAAGCCCCCAAAAACTTTACTCTTGGATCCAGTGCAGCAGTAACAATAGACAACGCTCCTCCCTGACTGCCACCTGTAACTCCAAGATTGGAACCGTCAAACTGAGGCAGGGATGTTAAAAAATCATTTGCTCTCACACATCCCATATAAACCCTCTTGTAATAATAACGTTCACGATCTTCCAGGTTTGAGGCCTGATAACCAGACAATGCTCCCGCAGCCAGATTAGCATAAATGCCAGGTTCCATCGTTACAGGAACACCATGAATACCTATCTCCATGGTGATCACACCCTTTTCTGCAGTAGCTACATCCCCATTATATGGCCTTACACCAGCACCAGGAACTCTAAGCAAAGCCGGATATTTTCCCTCCTTTTTTGGAACGCATAAAATTCCGTAAAGCCTGCTCCCCAAACGAAAATTCTGAAGATTAACATGATACACATTAACCTTTTCCGTAGAACGCTCAGGCAATAAGGTCATGCGAGCATCCATTGGTATTTTTGCAAGATCGGCCTTTGCACCATCCCAAAATTGAATAAAGTCTGCCGGACTGCTGGCTGCTGCAGGCTTAATTTGGTTTGCATCAAAACCAACAGTAGCCAGGCCTCTATATTTCTTGCCATTTACTTCAGCGGTAACGATACAACGATAAAATCCCGGGGTTTTCATTGTACCAGCATTAATTGTATAAAGACCAGCTGCCAACTGCATGGAGTCTCTCATCTCGGGAGCCATTCTTTCAGGACCCAGTTCATACTTCACTTTTACGTTCTTAAGAGGGTTGCCATACTGAAGCACAGAAACATTGAACTTAACCTTTTCTCCTGTTTTATACTGCCAATCAGTATGATCAGGTGCCACAATTACCTTCACATTCTGTTCTACTGGCTGGGCAAAGCCCTGTATGACAGCCATAAAAAGTAGAAGAAGGAACAAAAACGATTTGATTTTTTTCATTAGTTTTTTAGTTTTTTTAACGAAAGGGAAACATTGCTATTTGGCCTAAGCCTGTCTCCAATTCCTTGATGGATAAATAATTAAACGATTTCAAATTCGACAATAATAGAGTTCAAACCAAATTTATTTTCAGTTGCTAAAATGCCTAATTTAATGAACTGATTCCAGGTATATCACCAGCCTTTACTGTTGTTTTGTAACTTAATGAACTTCTTCTATTGTTAATTTGGCTTTAGTTTCCATAATTCCTTGATTTAATAATGGAACTCAATCATGCTTTAAGAATTGTAAACAATAACTTAGATGAATCCAGTACATTATTTCAAAACTTACAAATATAAACCTTCAAGATTATGGAACATCTATTTTCGGCTCATTTAGCTATTTAAATGCCTGAATAAATACTCCTGAGGAATCTTAGTGAACGATCAAATAAATGCGGTGGTATAATCTTCAATCTCGCATCAGCGGTTCAGATCACCTGGATCCGTCGGCATTCAGAATCGTTATCTTACCATCCATGGTGGCTGCTATAATACGGTTCCGGCCAATCACATTCACCGTATTCACCATGGAGTTGTCAATCTTGTATGCCCAATTGATTTTTTGTGTGATAGGGTCGATGGAATAAGCCACTCCGCTTTTAGTCCCAAAATAAATGCTCCCATCTTTTTCAATCAGCATGGAAGGCACATGTTCATATCCAAACCCTGCATTCATCCTCCAGGCAATTTCCGCCGAGGATTTCTGGGCCCGGAAAGCCACAATCTCATCATTCATGGTTTTCCCGTAAATGAATTTCCGATCTGCAGAAATACCGATTGATTCTCTGATTGATGCCGAATTGCTTCTCCAGAATTCGATTCCTGTCTGACTGTTTATCGCAGTAATGTACTTGTCGGGTGCAACGATATATACCACCCCGTCTGCTGCAACAGGGTTTACCATAGCCGGAGCAAAATGCCGTACGCCTTTCCCATTGTTCCATTTCCACAACAGGGTTCCATCCTTTTGATTCAAAGCGTACAGGTTAGTGTCCCATGAGCCAAAAATCACCTTGCCTTCATAGATTAGGGGTTTGCTGACCACCGGACCATTCAGACCCTTAAATTCCCATACAGATCTGCCATTTCTAATGTCGATAGCTCTGAAGGTGTGATCACTTCCACCTACATATGCAGTATTATTTTCAATAGTAACTGCTCCCAGTACAGAATGGCCGGTTTTGACCTTCCAAAGCAGCTTTCCGTTTTTAATATTCAAGGCGTAAATATATCCATCCCCGGAACCGATAACCATCCGCTTGCCGCTGACGGCCGCTGATGAATAAATGCCTCCTCCCGTTTTGTATTTCCATTTCAACGAACCATTCTTTTCCGAGAGCGCTTCAACGGTTCCGACACTGTTTCCATAAAGTACCAGGCCCTTAGCATAGGCAGGTGTGGAGACCACATTTGCGTCTGAATGGAAAGTCCACTCGGGCTTAACATTGGTATACTTTCCGTTAATCGTAAAATCCGGACGGGGATAACTTCCGGTTTCATAAGTTTTCATTCCCAATGGTAGTGCACGCCATTTTTTTTCGCCCTCAATACCAGGTTTTCGTTCTGAAAAAATTACTGAGTCGGCGCGCATTTCCACGATATTATAACCTCCAACCGGGTTCTTAGCTCTTAAATTTGATCTTCCGTGAGTGGCTGGTATACCTTCGAAATCGGCAGCTTTGTTGCGATGGTGATGTCCAGCCAGGGCAAATTGGGTATTGTATTTTTTAAGCCTGTCTGTAACTTCATACCAGTTGTCGAGTTCCGGGTTTAGCGGGTAGTGATTCAGGAATATAAGGGGTTGTTCTTTCGGAGTTTGAGTTAAAACTGAATCCAACCACATCACCGCATCCCGGGGAATATGCCCGTCTGACATCCGCACATAGGGGCCTGATGCGCATCCGATAAAGCGATAACCCTTATGATCGAATACAAATTTATCATAACCGAACTCTCTGATAAAACTGACACCGCCAGATTCAGACCATCCAGTATCATGGTTCCCCGGAAGAATATAAAATGGAATCTTCAGTTCTTTGTAAATGTTTTTTGCGATTCTTATCTCCTCATCAGTACCCATTTCCGTGATGTCTCCTGTGATGACCACGAAATCAAGATCCGTACGTTTATTTAGATCCGCAACTGTCTTTCTCAAATCCTCTGCAGGTTCACCCGGATCGGTTGCGATATGAGTATCACTTAGAAAAGCAAATTTGAAAGTCTGGGCACTAAGGTTAAACGAAGAGAGTACTATTAAAATGGTAAGAAGAGTCTTCATGATTGAATATCGGGCAAAAAATACAGTTCGGCTTTCCGGTTAAAGACCATAGTCTTATCCGGATTAAATGTTTATCTGATTCAAATGTATGCTTTTCGAAGGTGAAGACCAGATCAAATGTATTTTTTACACAAACCCATTCCTCTTTCAGCGAGCGAAACAGCTTCCATGAATAAATATTTTGGCGACTTTGCGGCTAAGTTGAGAACAGAGCCCTTAAAAACTCCGTTAAACGTAGACGGAACCGGCGAGATGTCGAAATTTTACGAAATATTCAACGAATTGAAGGATTGCAATTTTGACAGCTTTGAAATAGAACGGAAAACAAGTGAAATTCCAATGATCGATGTGGAAGTGAATGATTTGAATTTTCTTGCAGGTAAAATCGGAGCTGCTAATTCAGGCTAAAGAAAAAGGCCGCTAAAACTATATTTTAGCGGCCTTTTTCAATATGAATGCTTAACTATTTCTTAGCCCACCAGAGTGGAGTAAGTACGCCATCTTCGCCCCCTAAAAATCCTACCGCCTGGTTATATCCGGTAGCATTACTGTTTTTCAAACCAGAAGGATATCTTAATCTTTGCGGGAAATTTTTCACGCTAGTAGTCATAAAGTTACCTGCTGTTAAATTTGGCAAATTAACCAATGGGTTTTCAACAGCTGGATTTTCAAAAAATGGAAGCCCAAGTCTACGATGATCACTCCATGTTTCTAAAGGTAACCAGGGTGTTTGCGCAATAAATTTCTGCGTTATGATTTTAGTTAACAGATCATTCTTTACCGCACCAGATTTATAGATTGTATTGTCTGGATATTTAATCTGAACTGTTCCATCAACATCTGTTAAACCATCTTTGTAGTTCATTGTACGCGTAGCAGGTGGTTCTGTTATATGATCCCAGCTTACAGAAGTCCCAGCGTTGTTATAGGCTGTAGAAGTTAAATACGCAGTACTTTGCGCACCAACTCCCCAATAATCCAAATTAGCTTTTACACCAGCCTCATAGGCAGCCTTTGCTGACATAGGAGTGGCCCAGCCTCTCACAGCTCCTTCAGCCAATAAGAAATACGTCTCCCAGTTGGCAAGAAATATTCTTGAACTTGCACTAGTCCTAAATTCGTTCGAGGTACGTGGCATGGTACCATTAAAAGCTCTCACGTTATTTTTGGATCCTGGAACTCCCCAATCGCCACTGGTAAACCCATTCCATGAGTATTTAGCGTCGATTGTTTTTATTGCAGTTGTTCCATCCGTCAGGGTACGAACAGTAGTTTTTGCAGTATTATCCCAGGATGGATAGCTATTGAAGTTGCTATTGTTGAAATCTCCAGGGATAATAAATGCTTTAAATGCTCTTGGATCTATCTTGCTTGGTAAGCCATCTAACCAATATCCTGCAAAAGGATCATTGGTTTTCATCGTGAAATGATCTTGCAGACGCAGGCCTATATAATTATCTGGTTTTACAAAAGATTGTATTCCTGCACTTACCTGTGTAGCAGATGATATACCGCCCAGATTAAAGGTTAAATTACGATAAGTAGCACTCATAATTTGAGCATTCCACTCTCTGCTCATCACGCCTGTTAAAGCGTCCCATCCTCCACGCTCTGCAACTTTGAAAGTCTGATCAGCAGCTGTTAATAATTCACCACTGGCAGCTTCTTCGAAGGCCGTTTTAGCTTTAGCAGCATCTACCTCAGATAAACGCATGGCCAATCTCAAACGCAGAGTGTTTGCATATCTTTTCCATTTATTATAATCATATTGAAAAGCGGGATCTTGTTTTTTAACAGCATCCGGATTTACAACAGTCACATCTAATTTTGAAGTGGCGTCTTTCAACTCATCAAGTAAATGATAATAAACATCTTTCACACTTGCAAATTCAGGATTTGTGCCTTGAAAACTATTGATTGGAATAGGTCCGAAATTATCAGACAACTCACTCATCAAATAGGCTCGCCATATCCTTGCAACTTGTATTAAGTTTTTAGTATACAACTTACTTGTACCCTTAGCGACTTGATCATTCCCAACTTGTATAGCAGAATTTGCAGCGTTTAACCAACCAGACATGTAACTGCTATAATAATCAGACGACCATCCATCGTTGTAGCCTCCACTCGAAATACCTCCGCCCATTTGCTGGTGACCTGCTGTTTTCCAGTAAAGTATAAAAACCCGTTCCGCAATATGTGGATCCATTTGTGAACCTATGATACTGTTATTGATAAAATAATCTACCTGTACCTGATCGGCACTTGCCGCCAGTGGGTTGGTATTTATTTCGTCGAACTTTTTACATGATGATGCCATTACTAAAACTGTAATCAGCATCCACATTCCTGTATATTTATTTTTCATCGCTTTATTTTTTAATGTTAAAATCCTAATGCCAGGTTAATTAAGAAAGTACGCATAGTTGGTAAACCTGCATTTTCGAACCCGGTTGCATTACTGTTAGTTGCATAAACCGACTCAGGGTCGATACCATTCATGTGACTTTTTATCAACCAAACATTGTTGGCTGAAACTCCAAACTTGGCGCTTTTAATCGGAGAATTAGCCAAAAGCTTACGAGATAGTGAATAGCTTAATTGAACATTTCTCAAACGCACATTGCTTGCATCATACATGTTCGCCTCTGTAATCCCTAAATTATTAGCAGTTGCCACTGCTAACCAGTATTCCTGAGGAGTAACCGTTTTGGTGTTAGCAACATAGCCACCAGTGCCATTGCTCACCACGCCCGGAGCTACAAAACTCGCTCTCAAGCCATTTGGCGCAGTCACGTTTGATGTACCATTAGCCTGCATCGCAACGTGTGTAGCAGAAAATATTTCGCCACCAATTCTTGCATCAACTAAGAAAGAAAGACCAACACCCTTATATTCAAAGTTATTGGTAAAACCTATAAGTGCTCTGGCTTGTTGATTCCCTAGTTTAACAATTTCCGGGTCGCGGGTTGGTACTCCATTTGCATTTAACAGGACCTGACCAAAAAACGGACTAGCCTGGTCTTTTACTCTCGAGTACCTTGTACCATAAATCTCTCCATATTTCTCACCAACTACTGCCAAAACAGCTACATCATCGAAGCCACCAAGACCGTATCTGCTAACACCTTCTGATAATTCTTCTACGGTATTGTTGTTACGGGAATAATTAAAAGAGGTAGTCCAGTTAAGACCGTTTGGTTTACCAAGCACTCTGCCGTCGATTACCAACTCAATACCAGTGTTTTGTATATCACCTGCATTTACTTTCTTGGCTGTATAACCACTCAAAGCATCCATAGGTAAATCAATCAACTGGCGGGTAGCATTAGTTTTATAATAAGAGAAGTCTAATCCAATACGACCTTGAAGAAATTTCAATTCTGTTCCCAATTCAAGTGATTTGATAAGCTCACTGCGAACGTTTGGATCTAATAGTACAGTATTTCTTCCTGCCGTTGTATTTCCATTAGGATCTTTACCGATGTTAAACGTGTTGTACAATTGATACGGAGCAAGGTCATTACCAACTTGTGCATAAGATGCTCTTAACTTACCGAAATCAAACCAATTTGGCATTTGAGCACCCATATTACTTAACATATCTGAGAATACATACGATAAACTAACCGAAGGATAGAAGAAAGAACGATTTTCTCTGCTTAAGGTTGATGACCAATCATTTCTGAAAGTAGCATCTAAATAAAGATAACCATCATAACTAATTTGAGCACTACTATATACAGAGTTTATACTACGTTTTGAAACCCCTTCACTAACACCTGCCGGACTTACACCATTATTAAGTGAAAACAGGTTAGGCACAACTAATAATCCAACGCTGGAACTTAATGAAGAAAAATTCGTTTGCATTAAGTTACCTCCGACAGAAAGCATACCTCCGAATTTACCAAAAAGATTATCTTTTCTGGCTGAAAGCAATGTACTAAAGTTGGTTTCCGAAAAAGTCTGTTTTCCCAATCCGTAACGGCCTGTAGAAGCTATCGGGCTTCCGCTATATACATTAGATTGGGTATTGGTAGTATATAAATCGGCTCCACCTTTTACCTCAGCATTTAACCATTTGTTAAAATTATATTTAACTGAACCATTCACAATAAATCGATCTCTCGAATCTTGGTTTAAATTATTTTGGTTGCTCCAATATGGGTTAATCTGACTTCCAGCACCCGGAAACCATAGCATATTGCCTGCATTATTTTTTGCAGCCTGGAACTCAGTAATATCCATCGAACGAGGCAACAAATAAAGTGTATAAGCGCTACTATTGTCCCTGCCGCCGATTGGCCTGTTATTAGCTTTTGTATTGCTATACTGAATTTTGGTATCCGTTACCCAACGATCATCTGAACCAAATTTACTAATAGCTCTTGCAGTAAGGTTATTACGCAAAAGCTTGGTTCCAGGTACAATACCTTCATCTTCCAAACGGTTATATGAAGTATAAATAGAGGCACCTTTGTATAATTGCTGAAAAGAAATGCTATTGTTGATATTGGCACCTTGTTGCATATAATTATCAACATTATTGTAGGTAGCTAAACCAATTTGTTGACCATTCCAATTAGTTACCATCTGACCATCAGCTTTTGGTCCCCAGCTGGCAGTAGAAGTAGCGTTATATACACCAGTATTTCCCTGACCAAATGAGTTTTGAACCTCTGGATTGGTGAAGATATTAGACATACCATAAGAACTAGATACGGTAATCCCTAATCCGTCTTGTGCGCGGCCAGATTTGGTAGTGATTAATATTACCCCGTTACCAGCTCTGGAACCGTATAATGCCGCAGCCGAAGGACCCTTTAATACAGAAAGCGTCTCAATATCGTCGGGATTAATATCAGCGATCCCGTTACCCATATCTAAGGATCTGTTCCAATAACCATTATCCGGTGCACCGGTAAAGTTATCAATTGGCACACCGTCTACTACAATTAAAGGCTGGTTACTTCCTGTAAGTGAATTACTTCCACGAAGCAATATTTTAGAAGATCCAGCTGGTCCATCACTAGATCTAATTACCTGTAAACCAGCGATTTTTCCAGTAAGCGTATTTGCCAGGTTAGGTTCTTTAGCCGAAACTAAAGTCTCGCCCTTAACCTCCTGCACCCCATATCCCAACGATTTTTTCTCTCGCTTAATACCTAGTGCGGTTATTACAACTTCACCAATTTCACTTTCTGAAAAAGCTAGTGTTACATTAATTGTTTGCTGGTTTCCCACTACTATTTCCTGCCTGGCAGATCCTATCATGGTAAAAACGAGTATGTCCGTTGGATTGGCCGAAATTGAAAATTTTCCTTCAGCATTTGTCTGGGTTATTTTTGTTGTCCCTTTTACAGCAACGGTAACCCCGGGAACCGGTGTCGAATTTTCCCTTACCGTTCCGGTAATGGTTTTTTGTGCAAATGCAGTAATGCTCAACAATGTTAGCAGTAGCACACTTAAACACCTTAAGTAGTTTTTTTTCATGTTGTTGTTTTTAGTTAGTTTTTGTTTTGTTGTTTTTGTTGTTTTTAGATAGTTAGATAGTAGTTATTGTTTTTAGTTGATAATCTTTAACTCAGTAATTTTGGTTCGTTTAAATTTTTTGATAAATTTTATTCAAATTGGCTGTTTTCTACGACCAAACTGGCAGCAGCTAATAACTCTGCGTTATCTGCCAATGTTGATAATGTAATAGTTGTTTGGTCTGCAATGCGGGGTATACAAAATTCATTAATGGCTTGTTGTATTGATGGAAGTAACATTTTACCCGCCCGTGCTCCTCGTCCACTTAGTACGATACATTCCGGATTCAGAATATGAATTAATGTGGACAAGCCTTTTCCTAACTGAAAGCAGCCGGCAGACAAAATTGATATTGCCAAAGGGTCTTGTTGAATAACTGCATCTAAAAAATGATCGCCGAAGTGCTTTGATTTATCCTTAAAAAGCTTCTTCATACTCGATTCGACTCCCTCTGCCAATGCTGCTTTTGCTTTTTCAACCATCACCCATAAGGAGGTATCTACTTCCAGGCAACCTCTTTTGCCACATGAACATAGATTATTGGTTTTTGAAAGCGGAATATGGCTAAATTCTCCTGCATAGCCGGTACTGCCCCGATACAAACTCCCTTTAATAATCATTCCCAAACCTGTTCCCCATCCTACATTCACCACTAAGGCATCCTGCATCCCCTCTGCCTTTCCAAAATGAAGCTCGGCTAAGGTGATTAAACTTGAATCGTTATCGATAAAAACTGGCAAGTTTAAATCTTTCATCAGGTAATCACCTAAATTAGCCCCATTAGGTGTAGGTAGATAAGAATTATTAATCCCTTTTTCGGCATTTACGAGCCCGGGCGTACCAATTCCAATACCTATTAAAGAGGTTCTTTCGAAACCGGATTTTTGAATACTAGAGTTTATAAAAGTGATGAGTTTACCAACGGCCTGTTCATCTTCGCTGATATTCAAATCGAGCAGCTGAAGCGGCAATACAATCTCATTGGCAAGATTGAAAATCACCAGTTGGGTGATAAGCTGATCCATAGCCACAGCAACAATATATTTTTGTTTAGCCGGATTGATTAAAAACATTAAGGGTCTGCGTCCACCTGTTGAAGGGGCTAAACCTTTTTTTTTAATGTATTTATCGGCAATTAATGAATTTACTGTAGAAGTAACCAATGGCAAACTCCGTTGAGTAAGCTTACTCAAATCGGGTAAAGAAAGTGCCTTTTTGTAATGAAGGTATTTAATTATATCAGCTCTGAGCCGCTGATTATTTCCAATTTTTACTGACATTCCTGGTTCTTCTTAAACAAACTTAATAAAATAAATTAAAAGAAAACAAATCTTTATAATAGTTTTATAAAGTTGGCTAAAGATCCATTAATGCATAAAAAAGCAATATTAATTTCGCTTTATCGAGTATTTGTAGAATAAACAAGAGGTTTTTTACCCCAATCTAACTTCTGCAATTTTTAATGCTTTAGGTATTTAGTTTTTTTTTGCGATCTAAAATCTTATCGCGATTAAAAGACCGGTTAAGTAATTTCTAAATAAATACCTGGCTCTTTGCTTGAATTCCGGGGCCTGAAATTACCGTTAATCCATTTGTTAGAGATTCAGGGCAATGCATTAAATAAATGACTGCTGTCAAATCTGCATTTTCTATAAGCTTCTTTGGTATTTAAATATTATTTGTTTTATAAAATGCGTGTGCAGCAAATGTGTTTGAACAAATAGAGAGCTTGGGCAGGCTTGTTTATGAGTTATTTCTCAATAGTACTATGTATTGCATGGTATTATAAAATTTATATATTTGTACCGAAGTATTAATCGGTCAATAAGTTTGAAATCCTTAAAAAATTTAAACAAGCAGAAAATTAAAAATATGAAAAGTATAATAATCACCTTATTTATTTCCCTTACAGGGACATTAAGCACTTTCGCGCAATGCGAAGAGAATGCAATGCTAAACACATCAAAAACAAATCTGGCAGATCCATCCGGAGAACCGATTGGGGTAAAGGATGAAAGAACCGTACTCAGGTTTTCTAAGACAGCTATTATGCTCAATATAGACGGTGTGGACAGGGGTGAACTGAAGATCGTTTCTCAGTCCTGCAATTGGACGGTACCTTATAAAGAAGGAAAAAGCGTAATTAAGGCAAAATTGAATGATTGGGATTACACACTTACCATTGAAGGAAAAGAAGGCAGGGTTAATCTCCACGTTGTAAAAAATGAGTCGGATGACAGTATTCTCTCAATGACGGTGGATAAATTCGAAAAAATGAATTGAAGATCTGCTGGCTGGTTCTTTAATAAGGGGTTCTGTGTGCCTTTCTGGCCCCTGGTTGGTGGCAAATTAGCTTAATTATAAAAGTTCCTGAAAAGGGTCTTCAGTATTAGCGGGGAGTAGTCCCGATAGCTATCGGGAGAAAGCTGTCCGCTCTGGGTGGGTATGAATCATGGGATTTTTAATTGTCTTTCCGCAGCTTAATCATATTCCAAATCTCAGCACGTCCTTTTGCACCCTTAAAGTTTTTTTCTCTTTTCATTGCTTCAGCTTTACTTGTATATTCTTCTGTGTAAATCAAGACCCATGGCCTGAACTTTATAGTCCATCCTTTGGACGCAAATATGTTGTGTGATTTCAACCTGCTCTCCAGATCAGATGTAAACCCTATATAGATTTTATTATAAGATGGGCAGTGCAGTACATAAACAGTAAACATAAATTAAATCTACCTCTGCAAACTGTAATATAATTATAGTGGAATTCTTAAATATTAGGTTTGGAGAATAATTGGCGCACAAGAAGTAGCTTAAACTAAGAAAGGCCCAAAAAGGGCCTCTCTACGTAGCGGGGAGCAGGATCGAACTGCCGACCTCAGGGTTATGAATCCTGCGCTCTAACCATCTGAGCTACCCCGCCGTACTATATTTATTTCACATCAATTATCAAACTCCGTCAGCCCCGGGCGGATATGAATCCTGCTCCGCCTTTGGGCGGATACCCCGCCGTACTATATTTATTTCATATCAATTATCAAACTCCGTCAGCCCCGGGCGGATATGAATCCTGCTCCGCCTTTGGGCGGATACCCCGCCGTCTATATTTATTTCATATCAATTATCAAACTCCGTCCGCCCCGGGCAGGATATGAATCCTGCTCCGCCTTTGGGCGGATACCCCGCCGTACTATATTTATTTCACATCTATTATCAAACTCCGTCCGCCACAGGCGGATATGAATCCTGCTCCGCCTTTGGGCGGATACCCCGCCGTACTATATTTATTTCACATCAATTATCAAACTCCGTCAGCCCCGGGCGGATATGAATCCTGCTCCGCCTTTGGGCGTATACCCCGCCGGATTTGTCTTGTTTGCTGTGTATTAATGATTTATCTTAGGTCGGATCCGGAAATTAATCCGAATGTTTTTGCCGTTAGATAATTCAAACAACGCTGCCTTTCAAAACAGAGTTGCAAATATAGAGGAAATTACTTTTCTTTAGAAACTAATGCTAAAAAAAAGTCGCCAAGCGATGTAAAATAAATAAAGGAATGGCAGAAAAGATAAAGTTCAATGTCGAATATGAGGTAAAATCATCTCCTAAAATATTGTTTGGCTTTTTAAATGAGCCCAATGGCTTGGCTCAATGGTTTGCAGACGATGTAACCTACAGAGATCAGGTTTATACATTTACCTGGGATGGGGATCAGCAAAAAGCAAAATTGCTATCTATCAAAGAAAATAAACTGGTTAAGTTTAAGTGGCTGGACGATGAACCTCATTGTTATTTTGAGATGGAGATCGTTCAGGACGAACTAACCAATGACGTTGCTCTTTCAATAACTGATTTCGCACCTGAAGATGCAATTCAGGACCGTAAACTCATATGGGATAATCAGATTCAATATTTGATTAGCGTATTAGGGGCATAGAGATAAATTTTCTCTATTTTTATACCTGTGAAGAAAGTACACTTATTAGTGTTTAAGGCCTTTATAAGGCCTTTTATTGTTACATTTTTCATTGTCATGTTCATTTTGTTGATGTTATTTTTATTTAAATACATCGATGATCTGATTGGAAAGGGCTTTGAGTGGTATGTAATTCTTGAGTTGCTGATGTATGCATCAGCAACGAACGTTGCTATGGCGCTTCCTCTTGCCATACTTCTATCCTCAATAATGACATTTGGCAGCCTCGGTGAAAATTACGAGCTCGTGGCCATTAAATCTGCAGGCATCTCCCTGCAAAGAGCGATGATGCCTCTAATAATTGGCGTGAGTATGCTGAGTGTGGGCGCCTTTCTCTTCTCTGATTATATGCTTCCTGTTGCCAACCTGAAAATGGGATCCTTATTATATGATGTCCGTAATCAAAAGGCCGCCTTCCTTATAAAGGAGGGAATCTTCAATAACAGTATTCCCGGATATTCAATTCGTGTAAAGAAAAAAGATCCTGATCAAACCCTGCATGACGTTCTTATTTATGAACGAAATACAACCAGCGGTAATGTGAATACGCTGATGGCCAAAGAAGGTCAAATGTTTATCACAGATGATGATCAGCTTCTTGTTCTGAAGCTCAAGAATGGGAAACGCTATGAGGAAACCCCCGGAACTGCCGGAACCTATAATCCCAGACAAAGACTAATGCGGACGGAATTTAAGGAAACAGAGCAAAAATTTGATCTGTCGGGTTTCCAGTTAAAGCGGACTGACGAAGACCTCTTTAAATCAAATTATGCCATGCTCAATTTAAGGCAGCTTAATTTTTACAGGGATTCTTTTGAATTGAAAGGGGATAGTAATTTGAGGTCAACTTATAGAGATCTTACTATGCTTGCCCGAACTTACCGTACCGACTCTTTGAATCCGAAAGGACCGGTAAAAATCATTAAAAAGTATAAAAATGTTTTAGAACTGGTTCCTGTTGATAAAAGAATCCAATCAGTTCAGACAGCAAAGGATCAGATCAGATCTATTAAAGATATTTTAAGCCGGAAGGAATTGTTTATTGATGATAATGAGATACGCATGCGGGGTTTTTTAATAGAATTAAACAGAAAATTCACACTGGCTATGTCTTGTCTCGTTCTTTTCTTTATCGGAGCACCATTGGGCGCTATTATCCGAAAGGGAGGCTTGGGATTGCCTGTTGTAATGTCAGTATTATTTTTCCTGCTCTATCATATCATCTCAACCATTGGAGAAAAATCAGTTAAGGAAGGTACCCTTACCCCATTTATAGGAATGTGGATCGCCATCTTTGCCTTGACACCTTTAGGGATTTTTCTTACTTATAAGGCAACTGTTGACTCAGCACTTTTTGATCTTGATTTTTATAAGCGCTGGTTCAAACGACTTTTCGCAAAGACCCAGGAATAGATAGATGAATTTTTATTGCAAAGCATTGACGTATTTAGGTCGATATGAAATCTTAGGTGCAAAAAAATACTTAAATTTGCGGCCTGATTACAGCGGTCGCATTGCTCAGATAATGATTAATTTTTTTTATCCATTCTGAAACCGCCTGCCAAACAAGCCAAAAATTATGTTTAATACAATTGAAGAAGCAATAAACGATATTAAAGACGGTAAGGTTATTATTGTTGTTGATGATGAGGACAGAGAGAATGAGGGTGATTTTTTAACAGCAGCCTCTAACGCAACGCCGGAAATAATAAACTTTATGGCTACTCATGGCCGGGGATTGATCTGTGCTCCTTTAACTGAAGAGCGGTGTAAAGAGTTGAGACTGGACCTGATGGTTGGCAATAATACTGCAGCTTTTGAAACAAACTTTACTGTTTCTGTGGATCTGATCGGGCATGGATGTACTACCGGTATCTCAGCTTCGGATCGTTCAAAAACTATACTTGCACTTATCGATCCTAAAACCAGTCCTGAAGAACTGGGCCGACCTGGTCATATATTTCCTTTAATAGCCAAGCATGGCGGAGTTCTGCGCAGAGCAGGGCATACTGAGGCAGCAGTTGATCTTGCTGCTATGGCGGGGCTTGAGCCTGCAGGTGTTTTGGTTGAAATATTGAAGAATGATGGAGAAATGGCAAGATTGCCGGATCTTCTGATCATTGCAAAGCAATTTGACCTTAAAATAATAAGTATTAAGGATCTGATCTCTTACAGGTTAAAAACAGAGTCCCTGATAAAAAAAGAAGTTTCTGTTAAATTACCTACTCAATGGGGTGATTTTGAAATGGTTGCTTATACTCAGATAACTACCGGTGACCAGCATCTTGCCTTGATAAAAGGTAGCTGGGAAGAAGATGAACCGGTTCTTGTAAGAGTCCATAGTTCATGCATTACCGGTGATATTTTTGGTTCATGCCGTTGTGATTGTGGCCCTCAGCTTCATAAAGCAATGGAGATGATCGAGAAAGAAGGTAAAGGCGTGATCATCTATATGAATCAGGAAGGTCGTGGTATTGGGCTTATCAACAAGCTGCATGCTTATAATCTTCAGGAAAACGGAGTGGATACTGTAGATGCCAATTTGCAATTGGGATTCCCAATGGATCAGCGCGATTATGGGATTGGGGCACAAATATTAAGAAGTCTTGGTATTAAGAAAATGAGGCTGATGTCAAACAATCCTACCAAACGTTCCGGTTTGATTGGCTATGGCTTAGAGGTGGTTTCCAACATTCCGATTGAAATAAAGTCCAATATCCATAATGAGCTTTACCTGAAAACAAAACGGGATAAGATGGGTCATACCATCATGAAAAACATTTAATTTTTATTCTTTTTTGAGCTCTGGCTCTTCAGGTTTAATAGCATTGATGTCCTGAACAGGTTTTTCATCCGCCTTTTCGCGTTCTTCTTTTCTCTTGTTTCCAATAAGAATACCAAGGAGTTCCTTAAAGCTATCGAAATCCCTCCGATAAACCAATCCTATTGCGCTAACGTAATCATTATTAGAAAGGTTGCTCAGGAAACTTCGGTTATTAAGTCTGTTTGATGCCCGGAGTACAAGGTCTCCATTCTTTTTGATCAGATATAATGCTTCAACATCACGGGCAACTTCTGTTCCTCCTCCAATTACAGAAAAGTCGGAAAAGGTCCTGGTATTGTTTGTTCTGTCAGTAACACCACCTGTCAGAATCAAACGGTCATTCAAAAAGCGGAAGGATGCACTGGCTTCATTAAAAGAACGAATATTCAGATCTACAAAATTCAGGTTCAAGGATTGAGTTAGAATGGTATTGAGCTGATTAAAGAATAATTCAGATCCAGCGCTGATAAATGTTGAGGTAGCAATACCTCCAATGCCATCGCTTTGCTCTGAACTTCCTGCAAATGAGCGCCTTACAATTAAGCTCAAAGCCTGCTGATTGGTATTGTTAACATCACTCAGATAGGATTGAAGTTCATCTTTGATGTACGCATTTGCAGGGAAATTTATGTCGAATGCAATATTAGGAGTTAGTAGTGGACCGCTTAGATTCATTACCGCTTCTGCAGCAACTTTTTGGTTATCTTGGGTTGGCCGTCCTGCAGCTAAATATAGCGGGCCAATACTTGCACGAACCTCGTAAAGGGCCTTCAGATTAATAGCAGCTTCCACAGGATTTCCTGTCCATCGGATAGATCCTCCCTCACTGATCTTAAAGAGTTTATTAATAAAATCCTGGGCAGTAAACTGGAACTTTCCGCTGCTGATCAGGTAATCTCCATACATCTCAAAGTCACCAAGACTTGTAATATTCAAACTGAGCTGCGACTGTCCGCGTCCGGATAACCTACCCAGATCCGTAAAAATATTAACCTCTGTATCTTCATCAACCTGCAGATCGAAGTCCATCGTAAGTCCTTTAAAGGAAGTCTCTTTTGGCTTGTTTAATGATGAATCCTTAGCTACAAAAGTTATAAAATCAGTTTTACTAACCGTAGCAGATGAGTTAAGGGGTATGTTAAAAATTGTTCCGGCCTCAGTTTTAGCGTTTATTATTATCCGCATATCATTTGTGGGGCCATTAAAGCTAAATGATCCGGTACCAAAAGCCACTCCATAATAAAGTGGATTGTCTTTGGAAGTAGTATTTAAGGCCATGAAGTTATTAGCCTGAAGGTTTATATGGATCTCCGGATTATTGGGATTGGCCATATCAACAGTTCCATTGGCAATAGCCTCATTATTATTAATGTCTCTTAATTTGAGGTTTGTCAGTTTGATCACACTGTTCTCAACTTCAACTTTGTCTGTTATTTTATAAGGAGTTTTCAGGTAATTCACGGTCATTCCTGCTTCATTTAGAGACAGGCCTCCGTTAATCTTTGGATTATTAAGTTTTCCAGTTACTGTAAGTTCAGCTGATACCTTGCCATACATGTTTGAAACCAGGTTCTTCAATAATGGTTGAAACAGAATTACCTCATTATCGTTCATCTGAACCTTCATGTCGAGACTATTCTGGTCACTATTTGCATTATAAGTGCCGTCTATATCAAGAGTGGTTTTGCCCTGATTCACAATGTCCATTTTTACGTTGATGAGCTTTGTTGAATTATCAAGCCCTGCAGTCATATTCAGGTCTCCAATGGCTATTTTGTTATAATTGAGACTATCGATCTTGATCCCGGCTTCTAAATTGGGCGTTCCTCCCAGTCCTGAAAGAGTTGCTTCTCCGTTCAGGGTACCTCCTAATGTAATCCCCATAGGTTTAGTTAGGGAATTGAATGTAGTTAGCTTGAACGTATTGAAACCTACCAGCAATTTATCTTCAGGGTTTTTAGATATTATCCCATCAATGGTCAACATCTGATTGTCCTTGAAAAGCTCAAAGCCGGTAATTTTTGTCCTTCTTAATAAACTAAATGCCTGGTCTTTTTCTCTTCCTTCGTCGAAGCTAAAACTAACTTTTTCCTGTATTTTCCAAACCTCCCTGTTAATAATTACATCAGAAGGTAAAACACTTAAGCGAATCCTTTCTTCTCCTTCCGTTTTAAATTCAACCAATGAGTTTAAATCCAGCTGGTTAGTAGCATTTTTGTCAGAAAGTTTAATGTTGAGGCTTAAGCTATCATTTCTTAGGATATTCGCAATGTTGACATTTTTGATATACAGGCTGTCGGAAATATCAATTCTGTCAGAGGTAATGAACAGGTTCATGGCATTATCTGTTGTTCCTTCATCTATGATCAGGTCATTGATCTTTATTTTTTTGTATTGAATCAGCTTAATAAATCCATTCAGATTAGCAATGTTCTCAGATGACACAAATTTTCCATTAAAGTTTGCCTGTTCCGGAATCTTCAGGTCAGGAATCAATAACATACTGATCGGATCAAAATACTTGATGTTTAAACTGAATTCAAAATCCTGCTTTCCCGGAGTTACGTATTTTAATCCCAGTGAGGGGATATACCTGTTGGCAACTGATTTAAAATAGGACGGTAAGGTTTTCAAATCATATTGTCCCTTGATGCTGGCATCGAGTATATCAGAACCTATATTTAGCGAACGCTGTGATCCGGTTCCGATAGCCCTCAAATTGACAGAATCAACAATGAAAGAATTTTTGGGATTAGTTAACTGAATTCTGTTGATCGCAACAGTACCTTCAATGTTTTCAAGATTAGAGCCTGAAAAATTAGTATTTAATTCTGCATCTATCTGAACGGTATCCTTCACGAAATTCAGCTTGTGCAGATTTGCACCCCTGACTACCGCATGAAAATTAAAGATGGGCCTTTCTGGATTAAGATTAATATTGCCGTCAAAATCAAGATCCAGATTGCTGTCGTCAACCTTGATCTGCCCATTGAATATCTTATTGATAAAGCTGCCATCTACATCTATATTACTGTACCGGTATCCATTATAGTCAAAATATTTAATGTCTGTTTTAATCTTTTCCTGCAAGCTGTTGAACTTAAATCCCTTACCGGAAATAGTTGCTGAAAGTGTAGTTCTCCCAAGATCACTGCGACCAAACACATCGCCGATGTTGAAATCATAAGCCTTTATTGTTCCATTATAGGCAGGAACAGAATTTTTACCGATCTTCATGTTGATATCAGTTACCAGTCGGCCAGCTTTTGTTTTAAACTCGCCGAAGGATATGAAATCATTGATAAATCCGGTAAACCTTCCTTTGAAGTTAATGGTGCCTAATTTGTTTGCAAATTCAGGAATAATAGATTTTTTTGAACCTGTTGCACGGGCCAGAATTAAATCAATATCCTTCTTATTTGTTGATACCTGCTCAAAATTCAGGTCCATTAATGTTTGTTTCATTAATGGAAGGCCCTTTATTGAAAAATCTCCTTTTACATAGGTTGCCTGTCCGCTTTGAATGATCAGCCCCTTCGCCTTAAGGTCATTTACATATCCGGATACCTTACCGTTAAGCTGCAGAATAACGGATGATTTTGCCAGATTCGGCGAAAAATAGGCTATGTCAGAACTGTTTAATTTGGTATTCCTGAAATCTGTTTTCAGATAAACTTTACTGACGAACTGCCCGAAATCTTTAAAAGTTGAATACTTTAACTGTAAATAATCACTTAGTTTACTGTCTGGTGTTTCAAGCAAAAGATCCCTGAACTCCATTTGATCTTTATCTATTGTCGCATTGGTAGTCAGGCTCTTCAAATAAAAGCCGCTTTTTTCTCTGAAGGTCATGTTTTTTACCCCCATTTTAACCAAATGCTTTTTGGTATCCAGATCAAGAACTGTACTGCTGAAATTACTTAAATAGATATCGTTAAAATTTATTCCATTGACAGGCTTGGTGTTATTGAAGTTCTTGTATTTGAAAGCGATATTGTTAAGTACAATTTTATTTAAAATAACATCAAAGGGTTTACCTGTTTTCTTTTTAGGTGTTTTTTTGCCGGTATCGAAATAATTGATAATGAAAGCGAGATTTGTGGTTTGGTCCTTATATTTCTTCAAATATATTTTCCCATTGTCCATTTGTATGGTATTAACCGAGATCTTTCTCAGTTTCAGGGATACGAAATTCAGATCCACAGTAAATTTGGGTGAGAATAACAGGGTGTCTTTTTCCCGATCTTCAACATATAAAGTGTCGAGAACCAGCGATTTGAATGGTTTAATATATAACCCTCCAACATACACTTTTGTATTCAGCTCTGTGGAAAGGTATTCCGCTGTTTTTTTAGCAATATAAGTTTGTACAGGCTTATATTGCAGAGAGAAAATAAGTAGAATGAGCAGCAATAAAAATGTTGCCAGTATCCAAAGGGTTATTTTTAGTGCTTTTTTGATAAATTTGTTTTTTATATGATCTATAACAATCTTACTCTATAGTTTTGGCAATCATCTTAGGCATTGAATCTTCCTGTGACGATACCTCTGCAGCAATATGTGTTGATGGCAAAATTCGCTCCAATATTATTGCCAGCCAGCTTGTCCATCAAAATTATGGCGGTGTAATTCCTGAATTAGCCTCCAGGGTTCATCAGCAAAATATAATTCCCGCCGTTCATCAGGCAATTTCTGATGCAAAAATACATAAAAATGAGATTGATGCTGTAGCTTTTACCCGCGGACCTGGATTATTAGGCTCTCTTTTAGTGGGTACATCTTTCGCAAAGGCTTTTGCACTTGCAAGGGGGCTTCCGTTGATTGAGGTAAATCACATGCAGGCACATATTCTTGCCCATTTTATTGGTGAGGATAAACCTTCTTTTCCATTTTTATGCCTAACTGTTTCAGGAGGACATACGCAGATAGTCCTTGTCAGAGACTATTTTGACATGGAAATCGTGGGTCAGACAACTGATGATGCCGCAGGGGAAGCATTTGATAAAACAGCTAAACTTCTTGGTTTACCTTATCCGGGTGGTCCACTAATTGATAAATATGCTAAGCAAGGGAATAAACATGCATATAAATTTCCTGAACCACAGATCCAAGGACTGGATTTTAGTTTTAGCGGACTCAAAACATCGATCATGTATTTTGTGCGGGATAGGATAAAAGAAGATCAGGATTTTTTAAAGAATAATCTTTTCGATGTTTGTGCTTCTGTACAGGAAAGGATCATTTCCATATTATTGAATAAGCTTAAGAAGGCATCTGCTCAATATAATATACACAGTATCGCAATTGCAGGTGGAGTATCTGCTAATTCCGGGCTAAGAACGGCCTTAAATGAGTCAGCCGCTGACCTAAACTGGAAAGTTTATATTCCAAAGTTTGAATATTGCACTGATAATGCAGCAATGATTGCAATTGCGGGGCACTATAAATTTATTAAGCAGGATTTTGTTGGTCAGGATATTGCTCCTTTGGCCCGAATGCAGTTTTAATTATTTTCATTCGTTGTTATAAATTATAAAACACGAGATTTACGATCTACAAAAATTATGAGCGCAGCAAGTATTATATTCTTTTTAGTCTTCTTAATACCTTTAACAGGATTATTGATCTGGGTGATGCGTCAGGATAAACGCAAAGGCAAAATTGGACTTTATGTCCTGGCTTTTATCGTGATAGTTGGTATCTGGTTCATGTATCTGATGACAAAAGGAAAATAATCGTACTCAAATAGCCTTGTTTTTCCTATTTTTTTTCTGATCTTCTGTCGCTTTTTAACTGAACGTATATTTGTCGCAGCGTTTTTACCTAAAATAGGTAAGCCCTAAAAACTGCTATCCGACATCCTTTGCATAAAATATCGAACAGCAGATTTTAATCAAAGTTCTGAATTACTTTAGTCTCGACTGAAATTCAGAAATCACATCTTTATATGTATTCAGGATTCTGTCCCATGGCGTAAAAGATTCGTCTTCCTTCACACTTGTTTTTGCATTACCACTGTATTCGCTGACTAATTTAATCGTGTATTTTAATGGTAATATGTCAGCCTGCTTCACTATTATTCTTGTTCTGATTGTATTGTTCAAGAAATTTTTCACGTTCCAACTAGTCCGAACATACCCTGTCTCTCTGTCTGCCAGTTCAATATTATCAAAATAGTTCATTGTAATCTGGCTCAGGATCTTCCAGGCCTCTTCTTCAGGTCTGCCGGTTTCAATTGTAAAGTTAATATTAGCCTGATCGCTTTGAACTGAACTGGTAAATGCCTCATCAACAGCTAAAATCAAATGTTCTGAAACGGGCGGAGGCTGAACTCCATCTTCATTACAATAGTTCTTTTTTGATGGAACAAATCCTGCTTTTTCAACAATTACCTCCACACACTGCCCAAAAGGTATCCTAACTTTGTATTCTCCCGTACCCATCACACGGCCATCTATTTTTATAGTAGCATCCTCAGGTGTTGTTCTAACCGCAACAAGACGGTCTTTAAGTATTATATTCTCAGTTAAAGGTGGTAAAGGCTGGCCATCCTTGGCACAATATTGCTTCTCAATGGTAACAAATCCTTCCTTTACATATTGTACAGTTATGCAGGTCTGCACCGGAATAACGACTTCAGCATTACTATCCCCAATTGCCTTACCATTCACAATCACCTGAACATCAGACGGAACAGTCTTGACAAACATAGACCTGTCAGTAAGAGCAATTACTTCATCTATCGGCGGCACATCCATACCCTGTCTGTTATGGTAGGTTTTAAACTTGGTAAAAAAACCAGGCTTCTTCACTTCTACGGTTACAGTGGCATCTTTTCTAACCTCAACCCAAGCTGTACTGGCAGACTGAACAGCCCCTTCAATATATATCTTTGCATCATAAGGCTGTGCATTTACCCGCACGAGCCGGGTATCCAGAACAATGCGATCCTCCTTAGGCAGAGTGACACTTTTAGAATTTATATAGGTCTTGGAAAAGGGCTTATATCCATCCAGACGAACCACAATTGTAATCGGCTCATCTTTATCAATCTTAATCATGGCACTTCCTGTTCCTATATTTATTTCCTTTTTATCAGAACCCACTTTATAAATTGTAGCTTCACTCGGACTGCAAATAATTGTAAGACTTTTATCCGCCCAAGCTTGAACGGTAAAGAGAAGGAATACAAAAATCAAGTAAAGATGTTTCATAAATTCTATAATTAAGAAAAAGTTTAATTTCTAAAGAAACACGGTATTTTTTTATTTTGCAAATATTTCATCCATTATATTTATTAAGCAGATAAATGTAAAGGAATTAAAAGTTTGAAAATCAGTAGGCTAATAGAATAATCACAACTTTATCTAAGCATATAATTTCACTGGAGGAGTATTTAACCTCTTTCCTAAGAAATAATGAAACGGTTAAGACACACCCACTGCTCCCATGGATTCAATTTGAATCAATTTTTTCCGGCCAAGCTCACGATAACAATCAGGAAGATCGAAGTGTTTCAGAACTCCCGGCAGCAAGGTTGAAAGTGGCCAGTTAAATTCTTCATTTTCTGCAATTTCGGAATAACTGCTCAACGCATTTTTAAAGGTGACCTGTTTAACATTTTCTGATATTACAGCAGCAAATGTTGCAGGAATTGTGCCCCAGCCCTTCGCTGCAAGGTGTATTTCTTCATGTCCGCAGGAAATAAGCCAATCAATGATACGAAGCAGATCGAATGTTTTTTGTCCGGTATATGGAGAATTCAGCATGATGCCATGCGCTGCATAAAAATAGTCATTGCCATAGGACCCGAAAAAATCATCGCCACAGGTATTTGGTTTAGATTCTCCTATCCCACGTACATCGCATGCATAAACCGCAGAAGCTGGTTCTGAAAGTATAAGTTCTCTCAAAAAAGACTCCTGACGTAATTCATTATCAGCCGAAAGATGAGAAACGTACAGAACAGCCCGTTTAATACCGGCAGGAGGTCTGGAGATCAGTTCAGTATCAGATAAGCGATAAACAGGTAAAGTTATCCCTTCCTCAGTCTCAACAACATAGGTAGCAGCATATTTTTTCGGGTAATGGCGTCCTGAATCTGTCCTTAGGATCCGATACTCCGGCGTACCAATTCGGGAAGGAAGTTTTAGAGCTGTTTGAATGAGCTTTTTCAAGCCATCTCCCCTGGGAGTTCCTCTCCTGGCATTCAAAGACTGGGAAATTTCTTTTGTAAAGGAAGCAAGCGTTCGCGGACCGGACTCTCCAACCTGACCATGAGATGTACACCAGAGCAATTCAATTTCTTCCAGTTTTAGATCAGGTTCTGATTTAGCATCAGATATTCCGGTTACTTTATTGAACCAGGAATACATGGCTTCCCGATTATGCTTTGAGAAACCATGGTATTCGGGACCGGCAAAAAATTGAATATTATCTTCGGCTCCGAGTAATTTATAGAGTTTTTTGAGCTTATTATATGATTTTTGTGCTCCACGCACATCAAAAAAATCCTTTTCCTGACTCAGTAGAATGACTGGTTTTGGCGCCATCGCAGCAATAAAATCAAGGTGATCAAGTCCCAGACTTATTGCCCCCGGAGGGCATTGTTCTATATCTGCCGGCAATTCATTTTTCAGATTCTGCTCAAAACCAACTACAAAACAGCTTGGTGCTGCCATAGTCAACCTTGGCTCTGCTCCGCATAACCAGGTAGCTTGAGTACCACCGCCTGAATTCCCTGTTACCCCAATATGTTTCGAATCAACTTCAGGCCTGCTCAGTAAATAATCAACACAGCGAATACAGTCCCACGTAAACCATGAGCTTAATGACTCTCCGTTAAGAACCATTTGCTTGCCGGAATAATTATGTTCAGAAACCCCGATCCCATGAATTGGCTTTAGGTCTTTAGTCAAATATTGAACACGTTCTCCCTGGCCGATCGGATCAAAAATCAAAACCACATAACCCTGACGTGCAAGTCCTTGGGCAAATGATTGATATATCGGTGTTGCCTTTCCAGGATCGCCATGGCCACAGGTCCCGATCACTCCGGGAAGCGGAAACTTTCGTCCTTTAGGAACATATAAATTAGCTGTCACTGGAAAACCAGGCCGACTATCAAAAACAATTTTCTCTATTCTATAGGTATCCCGTTCAATAATGCCAGTTATTCGGGCATTTAATGATGTTTTTTCAGGCCAGGGCCCAAAACATTGAGCGATTTTTGATCGTACGTCAAGAATATATTTCTCAGCATCTTGTTTTGTCTTCAGGGAAGCACGCTTTCTCGCAGAATTTTCTTCAAAAGACCCTACTCTTTTTTCAAAATGATCCTGCATCATCCTGGGGAAACGATTGAAAGGCTGAATAACTTCATCCGGCAATGTGTTAATCTCCGAACCAGCAATTTCTGCATTAGCCGGAAGGATATTTACTCCGGTGAAACCCAAACCTGCCATTCCTGCAAGCCTGATAAAATCTCTGCGATTGTTCTTCATTTTAAAAATCGAATACTAACTGAATCTTCCAATATAAAACCAGCAAAAAATACCATTATTAACACGTTGTAACAAGAGCATTCCTGGTAGTTCAATTTACAAGTTTGTTAAATATTTTCAGAACTAGATTAATTTTCAATCTTATTTTCGCTGCTATAGTTAAGATTTTGATAATAAGTCTCATCATTTTTGCAGATATTATATACTGCTGAATTCCTGCATCAGGCAGATTTCTCTATTCGCTTCCCTTAATCAGGAAACAATATCTCATTCTGATAAATATTTCATTCCGTCCTTTCATTCAATCACATAGAAAACAAAATCAGACATTTCATCAAAAAAATCTATTTAAAAAATTTAAACATTTCTAACAATCATTTTTTATATTGCATTAAAAAGTGATCTATATCACTTTTTTTAATAGCCTGAAAAGGCATAAAAAATATTATAAATGCTGAAAAGCCTTGCTGCTTTATTTCTCATTAGTGTTCTCAGTTTTAACTGGTATGGCTTTGACCTATTGGTTAATATTCTGGAAACCCATTATGATCAGGAATTAGAGAAGGCATTGGATGAAAATGACTATGATACAACCCAGATCATAGAGCTGGATGCTAAAGTCATTTTACCGTATGTAGCCGATATGACTGACTTCGAAAGGATTGACGGTGAGGTCATGATTAATGGGGTTTATTATAAATTTGTGGAACGCAAATATGAAAATGGCCGGATCATTTATCGTTGTATACCGAATACCAATAAGATAAAATTGCACCATGCCAGATCCACTTTCATTGAATTAATGAATGAAATACAGGCAGCTCCTGAAAACCACAAACAAACTTCCAACTCATTGTCAGTTAAAAAGACGATAAGTGATTATGAATTACAGCACTACTCTAAATTAATCTGCAGTTTCCATGAACTTTTTTCAGCTGCAAGAAAGATAACCTCAATAACTAATACTGTTGCTTATTACAGTATTACTTCCCCTCCCCCCGAATTGGTTTAAATTCCTTTCAGAAATTGTATGCAACTATTGATGTGTACACCAAAAATTAATGGCTTCTGTTTTTATACTTAAAGTCTGCAGATCATTTTTTCAATGATTAATATGAATTCATAGATATTCATATTTCATGAATTGTGGATTTGATTGGTAATTCCGACCCTACAACTGCCCTATCAGTAAAAACAGAAGCTGATTTAAACTAATTATTTATTTTAATTAATGTTATGTTTTACCAAATAAAACAGACTTACCTGCATACGCATATTGCTTATAGCTGTAAGCTCATACTATTTATATTCCTATTATCAGGTTCTCCGCTCTTGATTTCTGCGCAAACTGAGAATGATGCCATCATGATGGGCAAAAACCTTTTTTGCACCGGAATTGTGTACGGCAACAGTAACTGGAACGAATACTGGGAGGGCACTCTCAAAAGAGAAAATGCAAATCTGGGAACGGTTTCCACTAATATGATCGGCCCAATGGGCAGTCTGGGTGTCAGTTCAAAGCTAAATGTGATCTTCAATTTACCATATATCAAAACACAGGCATCTGCAGGGCAATTGAAGGGTTTCAAAGGAATGCAGGATCTTTCCATATGGCTCAAATGGAAACCCGTTAAAAAGCAAATTGGGAAAGGGACCATGTCATTATTCGGAATAGGAGGATATTCAATCCCAAGCTCCGATTATGTTTCAGATTATCTGCCATTATCCATCGGACTGAGAAGCAGGAATCTTTCATTACGTGGCATGGCCGATTACCAGGTGGGAGTCTGGACTGCAACTGTTAGCGGAACTTATGTGCATCGTAGTAACATAGAGATCGACAGAAGCTCATACTATACTACTGAAATGCATTATTCCAATGAAGTTTATATGCCAGACGCGGCACAGGTAAACCTACGTATGGGATACAGAGGCAAATACTGGGTTGTTGAAGCTGTGGCTGATAACTGGACTACCCTTGGTGGTTTTGATATTACGCGTAACAATATGCCATTCCCGTCTAACCGCATGAATATGACACGCACTGGGATCAATATGAAATATGAGCCATCTTACCTAAAAGGTTTAACATTGATCGGTGGAGCCAATACTACTATAAGTGGCCGAAATGTCGGTAAATCGACCAATGTTCAGGCAGGTTTATTTTACATATTCAATCTGTCAGCTAAAAAATCTGATAAAAATCAAAAGAAATAATTATGAAACAAATATACATCCTATTCACTTTTGCTGCTTGCCTGCTGCTGGCAGCTTGTAGTAAAGATATTGAAGAAACCAATCTTCTTGCACCTGCACTCAACCCTACAAATGCTGATGCCAATGCTGGCAATTGGAAACCAATTTTACTAAGTTCTACAAGTGAAATTGCAGTTCAAGCGCCTATAGCAACCACTTCCCCTGACTATGTAGCTCAAATCAATGAGATCAAAGCCTGGCAGGGTAAGCTGAGCGAATCCGAACAAAAATCTATCAACTACTGGAGTGCAGGAGCCGTTTTAAGATGGAATGAAATAATGCGCGAGCTTGTAGCCAAATACAATTTGCCACCTGTATCTGATACAAATGGCGTATATCCATTACCAAATGCCAATAATCCGCTTGCATATCCATTCTTTCCATTCTCAAATCCACCTTATGCAGCAAGAGCCTATGCTTATGTGAGTGCGGCACAATATGATGCGTTAATCTCGGCTCATTACTATAAAACAAGGTATAAGCGCGACGCTCCATATGTAGTTGATCCACGAATTAGTCCGCTAACTAATAAAAGCACACTGTATTCATACCCTTCTGAGGATGCTGTGGTTATCGGTACAACAGTGGAACTTTTAAAATTACTATTCCCAGGTGAGCAGGATTTTATCCAGCAAAAAGCTGAAGAGCATCGCAGAGTCAGACTTATATCCGGTGCAAATGTCCGCGATGAGCTTGAAGCCGGTGAAGCATTAGGCCGAGCAGTAGCATTAAAATATGTACAGCGTGCCAGAACTGATCGTGCAGGAGCGGCTGCAGGTATTGTTAATGGAGTAGATGTTTGGAAAGAGTTTGAACTAGCTGCCATTCAACAGGGAGAAACCCCATGGATTAGCCAGGAAACGCCTATTCGTCCTCCAATGTTGCCATATTTTGGACGAATCAAAACATTTTTATTTGATTCACTTACTGTTGTGACGAAGATCAGACCAGCAGCGCCGCCATCAACCAAATCTGAAACTTTCAGGAAGGAGTTGGAAGAAGTACTTTTTTACAGCAAGAACCCTAACAGAGAACGTATACGAATGGTACATTTATGGGGAGATGGAGTTGGAACTTCCACTCCTCCGGGACACTGGAATGCAATTGCAGCCGAACACATGATCCCATTAAAATTAAGTGAAGCACGCTGGGCAAGAAATCTCGCTCTGTTAAATATGTCTCTCATGGATGCAGCAATAGTATGCTGGGATGCAAAGTTTACTTATTTTAATCCGCGACCTTCGCAACTCAATCCCGAAATTAAGACACTTACGGGACTGCCCAACTTCCCATCCTATATTTCAGGACATTCAACTTTCAGCGGGGCAGCCGCAACTATATTAGGTCACCTAATCCCTGAAAAGTCCAATATTTTTAATGAGATGGCCCTGGAGGCATCATTCTCAAGATTATATGGAGCAATACACTATAGAAGTGATTGTGAAGTTGGACTGGAAGTTGGTAAGAAAGTAGGCAATTATGCGATCCTACGAGCACAAAATGATGGTGCTAATTAACAATTGAAAATAGCTTCAATAAAAAATCCGGTATCCAATAAGGACACCGGATTTTTTACATTAAATCGGTTAACAGATTATTTAATAAAAAGTTTAGAAGAATGATCTATTTTGACTTTACGTTTGCAGTTGAATTAGTCTTTTCAGCTAACACTAAGGCATTATAAGCATTAACAACACCACCAGACACCGAAATTTCGCTAAGCAAGACTCTTTTGTTATCGCCCTCCTCCTTTATTTTGACCTTCTGTTCAACCTTGGTTACAGAATTCATGATGATATCCTTTACCTGCAAAGCTGTGAATTGGGGATAATGCGACCATATCAAGGCTGCTAATCCGGAAACAACCGGAGCAGCCATACTGGTACCATCATTTTCTTTATAGGTTGAACCTGGCATTGTTGAATTAATTTTCACGCCCGGGGCAAATACATCCACAGTTTTACCACCGAAATTAGAGAATGTAGCTACAAGGTCTTCATCATTTGTCCAACCAGTTGCTCCTACTTCTATCCAGCCCTCAGCAGTACCCATATTCACTCCAGTACTATCAGTAAACAAGCGGGTAGGAAAATTGTCTTCTTTTTCGGTATTCTTGGAATCATTTCCGGCAGCATGAACCAGGAGAACACCTTTAGAAACCGCATATTTTACGGCCTCATCTACAACCTTCTTATCCCAGGCATAGGCTTTACCAAAACTCATATTCAAGATCTTAGCACCATTATCAACTGCGTAACGAATTGCATTTGCTACATCTTTATCACGTTCGTCTCCATCAGGAACTGTACGAACTCCCATAATTTTAACACTATTTGCAACACCTCTTATTCCAATATCATTAGTTCGTATAGCTGAAACTATACCTGCCACATGGGTACCATGCTCAGCATCGGGACCTGTAATATCATTATTACCATAAATACGCTCATTACTATTAGAATAATCATCCCCAACTGAATCCTTCCTGGGATCAAAATCAACATTTAAATGATATTTAACCTCGGCATCATAATATTTAATGCCGTCTAATAATTCCTTATAAAACTTCTTGAAATCATCCTTCTTAAGCTCAGGCTTAATAAACTTAATTACCTGACTTTGCATATCATTAGATGGTTTATAGGTATTCAGGTCATCCACAGAAGGATTAACATTGTTCATACTGGATGTGATCTCATCGAGGTATTTTTTTATCATGGTTGTATTCTGCAATCCCATCTGAGCTGACTGTAGTTTAGCCATATAATCAGTAACTAATTTCTGATACAATTGAAATTCCTTACGCTCCTTTTCATTAAATGGAGTTGAATTTAAGGCAGAAGCATATTTTGGTTGATATTTATTTATCAAACGAATCAGCTCCATATTATCATGGTGTACATTGGTCTTAGCGGATCCAATAAAATTCCATCCATTGATATCATCAACATAACCATTCTTATCATCATCAATTCCATTCGCAGGAATCTCTTTGGTATTAACCCACATGATCTTTTTGAGATCTTCATGCTCCTCGTCTATACCACCATCAATGATAGCTACAATAACAGGAGTAGACTTCTTTCCTTTAAGTAGTTCTTTGTAAGCTTTTTCTGTACTGATTCCGAAAACACCATCATCTTTAAGATCAAGATTTTGCCAATTATCTTTTGGCTTTTCATCTTTGTCACTTTGTGCCAGGGCAAACAGTGGAAGAGTCAAAAGAGATGCGGTGTATAATATTTTACTGATAAAATTCATAATTCACTTTATAATAAATAATTCTAAGCTCAATATAACGAATAAATATACGCTACGGTATCTGGATATAGTATAAAACCAAAATATTACATATCCTGAATTCGTCAGGAGGACATTCCTTTCCTGATTTTCATTATAATGACATTGATTATAACTTATTGATTTTCAAGCAACTTTTATATGTAAAGTGCAACCCATTTTTTCTGCTTCTTTTTGCAGACGGGCAAT
>NZ_FNHH01000032.1 GCF_900103545.1 Daejeonella rubra | reverse complement strand
TTCAATTGTCCGCCAGAAACGGAAAACTCAGCAAAGAGATTAATATATTTATTAAATAAAAAAGGCCATCTCGAATTGTGTTTCGAGACAGCCTCTTCTTTTTTGGTCAAAAGGTGCTTTTTCAGATGTTATTAACCTGAAGATAATTCTTAATGTACTTAATTATGTAAAAATTGACGTACATAAAACTATGTTTAATATGTTTATCTGGGATGTGTTTAAGGAAAAGAAATATTTTTTGGTTAAGGGGCTGCGATTGCGGCTTATCAAAAAATAGGTTCAAAACATTTGCTAGTGCACGCGTGTCGGGTGTATTTTTTTAATTATTTATTATCGTTGGCATTTAAATAGAATTATTATGGTATTTCAGTAGCATCCGCATATTAATGACAATTTTATTCTTTTGCAAAAGTTACCTTATCCATTATTACGTATTCGTTTGTTCTTTCACCATCAAATACGTAATTGTATAATTCAACCTCGTCTAAAAGGTTATTTGACAAAATTGGTCTTTGTGATTTTGGAGCTTGCCAAACGGCAATTTTCCTTATATTTCCATTCCACGTTTTGCCGGTAATTATTTTAACAAGTTCTTTTATTAATGGGGTTGTATCAAGTCTAACCTTTTTTTCAAATTCAATTGCTTGTTGTTTAACCTTATTATTTCTTATAGATTTTAATTCAATGATTGCCAGTTTGTTATCGGAATCAATCGCAAGGATATCGTTAATAATTTTTTTACCATTTGACAATTTTAAAACCATTTCAGAAGTTACAAATTCGAAGTCTCCAAAGGGTAAAATTCCATTGTTGTTTAAGGAATGATTGATAATAAATGCTTGTAAATTCTTTTCTTCAGTTTTTCGACCTGGATTTTTTAGCCAATGTTTAGGGGAGACATTTAGGTGCTTTTCTGCTTGCTCTTTAGATATTAATCCGCTTTTGCCGCATTCTGGTGATTTTTGACTGACAGAAACAATTGAAAATGATTTAAGATTACCTCTGAAATGCAATTGATTTTCAAGTAAAGAGGTATGATGTTTTTTGTTTAGTTCTTTAGCAAGTTTAAAATATTTTAATTCTTCTTCAAACATACTATTAAGATTAAATTAGATAGTCTATTCCATCTTCCCAAAGATTAACATTACTAAATCCATTTTTCTCGAATTCTTGTTTAAATTTTTCAGGAAAAGCAGTATGGATTGGGATAATTTTATTTGAATTAATTGCTTTCGCAAACTTCATTAAGTCAGGAATAGTGGCGTGTCCGCTTGTGTGAATTGAGTGATATACTATATCTTTATCTACTTTAAGAGCATTAATGTTGTCTGTGAAATACTGCTTATGATCTTCTTTTAAGTATCCTTCCCATTGAGAATAAATTATATTTATTTTTCCGTATTTTCTTAGTTTATCTACTAATTTCATATTTGGATTGCGAACAAAATAAATAAAATCAGAAGGTTTCTTAAAAATGTCAGGACCAATTCTGTTTGTTTGTATTCTTGCACGAAACTCGTCAAATGATTTTTCAGTTATTCTTTCCATTTGTCCTGGATGGTCAAAGACTCTAATTTCTTCCCATTCCATAGTTGGAACATTTCCTGACTGTTTATGTAGCATATCCAATAACCAGGAGGTATAAACATCGATCACAACTTTCTTTCCAGATTTTTTGCATGCCCGAATGATTGAAACCAGACGGTCAATGTTTTGTGCCGAGCTAATTACAAATGAAATATTTTTTTGTTTTTTGATTACATTATAAATTCCTTCTTCAACACTTTCTTCAGTTAAATAAATATGGTTTGCTCGCTCCACCATAGTTCCTTCAATCAAAAGCAGATCAATATCTTTAGGCGGGGCTTCAATAATTTTGTCAAAAACTATTTTTTTTCTTCCGGTGGCTCTAAAGTCCCCACTATAAAAAACTCTTTTTCCATCCGCTTCAATAATAAACGAAAATGACTCTGGTGTTGAATGATCAGTTAAAAAGGATTCTATTTTGAAAGTGCCAGCAATTGTAAAAGTTTGCCAGGGCTTATTTTTTTTGTGATTCCCTTTTAATAGAGGCAGGCCTATGAATAGTTTTGTTGTATTTATAAAATCATAGGCTAGTTCACCGATGTAAATGGGAACATCAACTCCAACCTTTTCCATTAAACCAAAGTGATCTTGATGTGGATGGGAAATTAATAAGGCATCAACTTTCTTGTTTGCATAGCCAATGTCAGGATTTTTGTCGTCAAGAGGTGCACCCAGGTCAACCCAAAGGATTTTTCCGTTTTCTGCTGTAAGTTCTACGCAAGTCCCTCCAATTTCTTTTGTGCCTCGATATATTTTCGCCTTCATTTGAATAGTTTTGACATTTGTAAAAGAATCAAAAGTTTGATTTAGCCCTTCCTCACAGAATTGCTGTTAAAGGTTATTGTTTTGGCGTATATGGCGCATTAAAGGCATTTATCTGTAGCAAATAACAATAAAAATGGAAGCCCAACAGTTCATTTTGCCCATAATGTAACCCTCCCCTAATTCGGACTGTTGTTTAAACAACAGATTTCATTCAAAGTCAGTTGTTACGTTATATTCTTGTTTTTCAAACTCTCCTGTCGCAGGATGTTGAATATAATCAAAGCGAGCTTTAAACTCAACTGTCATAATGTTGAGTTTACCGATACCAAGAAAATTGCATAGAAGGAAACATTTTACTTGAGAAAGATTTAATATCTGTCCAGTGTGTTTTACTATTTATAGTGAATTCATAATTTAGTTATTGTTAAGTCCGAAAGAATTTGTTCCGAGCTTGTTTTTAAAAAGTCGTTCTTTTTTAATTGCTTCATCAGCAGTAATGGTCCGTGGCAACAACATTAAGATTGAGAACTGAAAATTATTTCCGTGCGTTGGGTCATCCATAACAAGCTCCATTAAAGTTTTGTTGTTTCCGTGTCCGTTCGTTAAAACGTATTTACACCAACGCCCCCAAATTCCTTCTTCTCCGTAAGCAGAGCCAACATAAAGTTTACCTGTTTTTGTGTCACTAATTAAGTAAATGCCTTTTGTTACTGAAAGCATTTTTTTCCAGTCGCTATATTGTTCAGTTACAATTTCTTTTAATTCGTTAAAGCTTAGAGTGAAATCAGAATAGTCAGTGAATTTTTTGTAATGAAGCCCAGGTTGGATTTCAATTATTTCCATTTCATTTTTAATCCATTGATGCCAAGAGATTGCATTTTTCCAGCGGATAATTACACGTTCTTTTAAGTCGTCAAACTGTTCTTTGACTTCTTCCATTTGATATTCAAAATGGTCGTCTGCAAACTTTTTCCTGTCGGTTAGTTTGTAAACGCCAATAAAACGTGATTGAAATCCTTCTTCGCCAATGAATGAAACAATATAGTCAACACCGTTAAATACGTCATTTGATTGAGAGTTTTGATACTCAAAAAATTCAGCTTTGTCAGTCCGATAAAGATTATATAAATCTTTGCTATTCTCCTTGTGTCGAACTAGTTTAATTTTCGACTTTGCGTCAAGGCCTCGATTAAAAAGTAGTTCTTGTATCGTTATCATTTTTCTGTCTCTTTTATAGCCACCTAAATTTAGATGCATTGTTTCAATAACATCTATCCTAATTAAATATGCACAATATTTATCCAGAATCATTACCTCAAATCTCAAACAAAAGGAGTCTTTAATAAAAATCCCTCAGATTTCTTAGTTTTGCCCAAACGGAAAATTTATATGAACTATTGGTTAGTCAAGTCAGAACCTTTTAAATACAGCTGGGATAAATTCAATCAGGATGGCCGTACCTTCTGGGATGGTGTGCGTAATTATCAGGCCCGAAATAACCTGAGAGAAATGAAGGAGGGCGACCTTGTTCTGTTTTATCATAGTAATGAAGGCAAATCAGTTGTAGGGATAGCCAAAGTGGTGAAAGAATCTTATCAGGATCCTACGACAGATGATAAAAATTGGGTTGTGGTTGATCTGGTGCCAGTTGAAACCCTTAAACATCCGGTTACTCTGGAGCAGATCAAAGCAGATTCACGCCTGCAAAATATCGGCCTGGTTAAGCAGGGCCGACTTTCTGTGATGGGAATGAAGGTTGAGGAGTTTGACAGGATTGTGGAATTGGGTAGCTGATTTTTATTAGTTGGTTAGTAGTTACCCGATAGCTATCGGGTTTGTTAGTTGGTTAGCCCCGATAGCTATCGGGGTGGTTAAATAAGACTGCTTCATTTCAGATGATTACTCTTTTGTGCTTTTTGCTTTCCGCTTTCTGCTTTTACCTTTTAGTTTTCCGCTTTCCCTCACAATCCCTCTTGATTCAAAAACAGCGCCTTCAACTCTGTGGCATCATGAGCTTTCATTTTTCCAGCCAGAACAAGTCGTAATTGACGGCGGCGCAGGGCTCCATCAAACAGTTTTTTTTCTGGTTCGCTTTCGGGGAGTATTTCCGGAACAGGGACTGTTTTGCCATTGGCATCGATTGCCACGAAGGTGTAATATGCTTCATTAGAACGTACTCTTGTCCCGGAAGGGATATTCTCGGCCCAAACATCCAATCGTACTTCCATGGAGGTGCTGAATGCGCGTGTAACTTTGGCTTCGATCGTGATCACATCACCCAGTTTGATGGCATGCCTGAAGGATACATTATCTACTGAAGCGGTAACCACAATATTATTGCAATGCTTTTGAGCTGAAATCGCTGCGGCAATGTCCATCCAGTGAAGGAGACGGCCACCCATCAGGTTGTTTAATGTATTGGTATCGTTTGGAAGTACCAGTTCATTCATGATGGTGAATGAACCCTGTGGGCTTTTTAAGATTGTGCTCATGCGGCAAAGATAATCCTTTTTGTGATTGCTAGCCTGCATACCGGCTGGCAAGCTCATGCCGATGCAAAGGATTACACACTATTTGTGATAATTTACTTTAAATCAATAATTTAGCGTCTCTGCGTCTCTGCGAGACCATTATTAAAATACTATTTTTGCCGATTTTATAATTTAGCTTTCACGTGTTGATTTTACATAAAAAGATATTTCTCGCGAAGACGCTAAGACGCAAAGGGTTACCGCACCAAGTTTAAGATCTTTCTTGGATTTATGTCAGTCCGGACTTGATCCGGTACAAATTTTCAGCTTATATGGGCTTTATGTCAGTCCGGACTTGATCCGGTACAAATTTTCAGCTTATATGGGATTTAGGTCAGTCCGGACTTGATCCGGTACAAATTTTTAGCTTATATGGGCTTTATGTCAGTCCGGACTTGATCCGGTACAGATTATCAGTTTTACTGGGATTTAATGTCAGTCCGGACTTGATCCGGACTGCGTAAACCCAATCAGCTCATCCCATCTTGAACCTGGTTTACGGTAATAAAAGAAGATTTGGTAGTAATTCTCGGTTTCGAAATGTGAACCGTCAAAGAGCACATCATCTCTGGTTTTACCGTCTTCACTTACCCATACATAATGATAGTCTATAAGTCCTTGTTTTATGAATATGGATCCGTTGAAGCGGTTTCTGCTCTCATCATAATCCAGCTTATCGATGAGCCGGTAATCATTGAACTGGCCTACAACATAAAGATTTCCGTTAGTTGCTGGTTTTTTTGCCGACAGGCTTAAATGAACGGTAGTATAATCGGCATCGGTCCGGTTATCCCGACCGTCAAGGTTACGGACATAAAAGGCTCCGTTTTCATCATTAATAAAGGTATAACCCGACCTATTTTCTGTGACATCGGTCAGCAGGTATACATTATTGACCGTATCCTGTTCAATTTTTCCTACTCTTTCTGTCCGGAAGCGGAGACTGCGAAGGTCGAAACGTCTGAATTCATTTCCTGCCTTGAAATCCATCATCCGCATATCATTATACACCAATTGATTAGGTCTGATGAATGTGGGACGGTTCAGGCTTTGTGAATTATCATGTCTGCCATTCTGCAATACCCGCACTTTTGCTTCTGTATAAGGATTGTTGATCACTACCTGTCCGTGGTTGATGAGAAAATTAATTTTCTGCATCTGATCGCGGTCAGCCACATTATTGGAGCGGGTGATCTCGGCTGCAATGGTGGTTTGCGGATCAACAACAAAGAACCGCTTGGTGATTAGTATTTTACGCTGGTCATTATCCTCATAAATTTTTAAAAGATAATTGCCTGAAATTTTGGGCTTTATGGTCAGATTGGGTATGCTCAGCTCATAATGGGTGAACTTTTGCAGGGTATTGAATGAATTGCGGTAATCGATGATCCTGTCTTCAGAAAAGCCATCCAGATAATCGATAGGGGATAGCCGGCTGCTTTTCCATTCAAAATCGCAATGTTCAATGGAATAGGTGATATTCCTGCTGCCGGCACGCAGATCATCGAAGCCTAATAATAGGTTTTCTGTGCTGCCCAGAATATATACCGGAATGGATTGTTCCTTGGTACGATTATAAAATTCAACCGTTCTTATTTCCGGGATATAGGTATAGTTTTCATACCGGATAGTATTGAATGGAGCCTCAGGAGCACGAACACGCACTTTTTTTTGTCCAAAACCAATAGTGAAAGCCAGTATAAGGGGAATAAGAACTGATATTTTCTTCATACGATCATTTTATGCCCCAGAGTAGAAAATGTGGAGAGGGGATGATTACTTCCCCTCTAGTTCCATAATTTCTTCTGCCATGCGTTCCCATTCAGCCTGGGCTTTTAATAAACGCGGACTTAACTGTTGATAACGTCTGTTTGCTTCAGATAGTTTTTCAGGATCACTATAAACTTCCTCCCTGCTCAGTTCAGCTTCGGCATCTTTGACAGAGCTTTCGAGTTCTGCGATGTCGGTTTCAAGTTTTTGAAGTTCCTGATTCAGTTTTTTGATCTCTTTACTTTTATCGTCAGTCTGAACCTTCGGCTTCTCTTCTTTCTTTTCCTCTTTCTTAGGAGCTTCTGCTATTTTCTTAGGAACATATACTCTTTTTGAGTTCCATTCTTCATATTCTGCATAAGTTCCCGGATATTCTTTGATCTCCTGATCTTCAATGAACCAGATCTTATTGGCCACATTATCAAGCATATACCTATCGTGAGATACCACGATGAATGTTCCTTCATACTGATTTAAAGCAGATATCAGAATATTTACGGAGGCAATATCCAGGTGATTGGTAGGCTCATCCAGGATCAGGAAGTTTGCATCGGCAGTTAACGCTTTGGCAAGAGCAACCCTTGATTTTTCTCCTCCGGAAAGGACTTTTATCTTTTTAAATACATCATCACCGGTAAACAGGAAACATCCTAAAATGGAACGAAGCTCAGTTTCAGTATGCTTGGGAGCAAATGCCTGTAACTCCTGAATCAGCGTGTTTTCTAAATGCAGGGCTTCCAGCTGATGCTGAGCGAAAAATGTTTGTGTTACATTATGTCCGGTTTCACACATACCGGTAAAATTATTCTTATCTGCACCGGCAATGATCTTAAGTACGGTTGATTTACCGCGACCGTTTGCACCGATCAGTGCTATTTTATCACCTTTTTCAATGGTTGCTGTAGCATTTTTAACAATTGGCACACCCGGATATGCTTTGGTCATATCTTCGATGCGTATAACATGCCTTCCGGATTGCTTGCTGAATTTAAAGCTGAAGTTAACCGATGGGTTGTCATCATCCACATCATCAACGCGCTCCATTTTTTCGAGTGCTTTGATCCGCGACTGGGCCATTTTGGCTTTGCTGGCTTTAGCTCTGAAACGCTCGATCAATCGTTCTTCCTGTTTGATCTTGGCCTGCTGGTTTTTAAACTGTCCGCTCTGGATCTCTTCTCTTAGTCCTTTTTCCTCTACATAAAAACTGTAATTTCCGGCATAAGGGATCAGTTTACCTTTTCTTGATTCAACGATCTTTTTAACAACCCTATCCAGGAAATATCTATCGTGGGATACGATAACGATCGCACCTTCAAAAGCCTGTAAATAGGTTTCAAGCCATTTGATAGATGGAAGATCCAGATGGTTTGTAGGCTCATCCAGCAAGAGGATATCGGGGCTCTGAAGTAATATCCTGGCAAGCATCACACGCATGCGCCATCCTCCTGAAAATTCAGATAAGGTACGCTGAGTATCTACTTCGCTGAAGCCCAGACCTGCCATGATCTCATGTGCCCGGTATTCAATGCTATACCCATCAAGTGCCTCAAACTCATTCTGTTTATCACTTAACTTATGAAGCAGATCATCGGTATATTCCGTTTCTAATTTCTTAAGAAGTGCTTCTATCTCAGTATGAAGCTGGTTTTGGCGTTCAAAAGCCTCCATAGCCACATGCAGTATGCTCTTGTCGCTCTGATAAGAGAGAAGGTCCTGATTCAGGTACCCTATCTTAATATCTTTTGCCATAGAGATTGTTCCGCTTGTAGCGGCATAGTCTCCAACAATTATTTTTAACAGTGTAGTTTTTCCAGTTCCGTTTGCACCGATCAGACCGATTTTTTCTCCCGGTTTGATGTGCCAGTTCGCTTCGTCGTATAATGCCCTTGCACCGATCTCGAACGTTAGGTTATTTATTGCAATCATTTGCCGCAAAAGTACGGATTTTATGCATTTAATTTGAATTATACTGGTTAATAAGATCCATAGGATGATAAAGTCCTCATAGATGGCAACATATTTGAAATTAATACGTATTCAAATATATCTATGAATATATTTTATTACACATCTTACATCTTACCTAAAACAATTAAAATGAAAAACTACTTATTTAGTTATGGATCAGTGATACTGGCAGCAGGACTGTTCCTGACATCATGTACCAAAGATAATTCGACCGGAGATGGTAAGCTTGCTTATAAAGTTAAGCCATCTAATTTTACAGCTTCTATTGGTCCGACAACTTCAGGGAGCGGTTTAATTATTGCTGTTAATTCAAACTCAAGTTTAACATGGACTTCCGGAAATGTAAATGTCAGTGAAATTGATTTTGAAGCAGAAAGCAAGAGTGCCAAAATTGAGTATGAACTAAAACAAGCTTTTAATGTTGACCTGTTTAATCTGAGTCCGGTTTTGGGAAGTATTAGTCTTCCAGACGCAACTTATGAAGAGGTGGAATTAAAACTTGTATTAAGGAAATCAGCTAATTCTAATATTCCGCTGACGTTAAAGGGCTTATATACTGACGGGAGTGGTAATAAAATTCCGGTTGAGTTTTACTTCAACGAAGACTTTGAAGCAGAGGTTGAAGCAGAAAACCTTGTTGTCAGTGGCACAAACGATTATATAGGTTTAATAAATATTCAGCTGAATAAGTTTCTTACGAATGTTGTTTCCGCTGATTTGAGTGGAGCTGTAAAATCGAACGGAGTAATTGTGATCTCCAGTACCTCAAATGCTGAATTGTACGCTAAGTTAAAAGCAAACCTGAATGTATTTGCCGATTGCGATTTTGAAGATTAATTAAATCGTTAAAATTTTATGGAAAGAGACTGTATTTAAAAGCAGTCTCTTTTTTTATGCTTAAAATTTTATTCTTAGTTCGGTGACAGCTTGATCTGACAATAAATGTAGTTTTAGTACTCCAGAATTAAGGTTCAATGCCAATTGGTTCAGGAAGTTATATTACTGGCTCATCTTTTGTTTGTATTGAATGGTATCATAAGTATTTATGTAATCTTCAAATTATGAAATTCAAATTCAAATAATGTCGCGCTGGTTAAAAATATCTTTATATCTGGGAGGGGGCATTTTCAGCCTTTTCCTGATAGCCTGGGCAGTACTTGCATCCTATGTCTTCACACATAAGGAACAAATACTCAATACAATTATTTCACAGCTTAATGAAGACCTCAATGGCAAGCTCAGTATCAAGAGTATGGAACCTTCGCTTATACGCGGATTTCCGGGAATTTCAGTTTCTCTGGAAAATGTTCTGCTCAGAGATAGCTTATGGGATATTCATAAACATGATCTGCTGCGGGCGAAAAAAGTTTACGTGGCAATTAATGCGTTTTCAATTCTTTCAGGTTCGGCAAGTATAAAGGACATCAGGATTAATGATGCTGAAATCTACCTGCTAACAGATAGTAATGGTGTTCGGAACACCGACATATTTAAAAAGAAAGCTCCTTCAAGCGATAAGGGAGGGGGGATAAGTAAAAAGATCAGTCGTGTATATTTAAACAATGTTGAATTAACTATCGATGACAAACTGAAAAATAAGTTTTTCAAGTTCAATATCAGGAATTTCAAGGGTAGTATTAAGCATGGGATGGAGGGATGGAAGGGAGAATTAAAAATGCAGACGAAAGTTGATTTTTTTGCATTCAACATCAAAAGAGGAAGCTTCCTCAAGAATAAGCTGGTCGACCTTGATATTGATATGAGTTATGATAAGAAAAACGGTCTGTTGAATATACCATTGCAAAAGATCAGGATCGATAAGGATCAGCTTTATCTATCCGGAAAACTCAATTTTTCACCTAAATCATCTGATTATCTGATAGAAATACAAGCGCCTTCCATTTTGTTTAATGATGCAAAGAGTTTACTTTCTTCACATATCATTTCAAAATTAAAACCTTATGATTTTCAGGGACCGTTTGAGATCAGTGCTGTTCTGGATGGGAAATTAAAGCGGGGTGGTGATCCTTTGATCCGGGTAAATTTTACGGCAAAGGATAATACCATGAGTAAGGGAGGAGAGAGCATTACAGATTGCAGTTTTACCGGAATCTATACCAATGAATGGATAAAGGGGCAACCACGAAAGGACCCAAATTCTATGATTGCATTTTATAATATGGACGGTAAGTTCTATGATATTCCATTCAAGGCCGATTCAATACAGATCACTGACCTCAGGGATCCCATATTTACCGGGAAATTTAAGGCTGGATTCCCGCTTTCCCAACTCAATAAGATATTTGGTGGCAATACATTTCAGTTTAATGAGGGATCTGCAGATCTGGATCTGGTTTACAAAGCGCCATTCAATCAGCTCGATAGCGGAAAGCGTTATATTCATGGGACTGTTAAAGTGCAGAATGGACAAGCCAGTTATAAACCACGGAATTTACAGTTTAATGATATCCGCTTAGTGATGAATTTCCGGGGGGAAGATCTGTATTTGCAGAACCTGAAGGTTAAAAGCGGAACGACTTCCCTGAATATGGAAGCAGTGCTGAAGAATTTTTCAAACTTTTATTATACCGACCCACAAAAAATCCTGATTGACTGGAAAGTTAAAAGTCCGAATGTTAATTTAAATGAATTTATGGTCTTTTTAGGGAAGCGTAAATCCGGGTCGAATTACTCCTCTAAGTCTAAAAAATCAGTTCTGACTATGTCTGAAAATTTGGAAAGAATGCTGGAGCAGGCCAGTATGAATATGGATATTGATGTAGACAGGGTAGTTTATAAAAATTTCAGGGGTTCTGATCTAAGAACTAATATTACCCTTAAACAGTCCGGGATCCTGATAAACAGACTAACTCTTAATCAGGGTGGGGGAAGTTTGAACATTAGTGGTGATATAGACCAAAGCGGATCATTGAACCGCTTTAATGTGAATTCAAGGATCACAAATGTCAATGTACAGAACCTGTTCCATGCTTTTGATAATTTCGGGCAGTCTGCCATTACAGACAAAAATTTAAGAGGGACATTTTATGGTGGAACCTCCATTTCCGGTTCGATGTATGATAATGGTAAAATTGTCCCACGTTCATTCAGGGGCACGGTGAATTTTGATATCCGCAATGGAGCACTTGTCAACTTTGAACCTATGAAGAAAGTGGGTGCATTTGCCTTTCCAAACAGGGATTTTTCTAATATCAGCTTCCTGAACCTCAAAAATACACTCACTATCCGGGGTGATCGTGTTATTATTCCTCCAATGGAGATCAGTTCGAGTGTACTTAAAATATTTCTTGAAGGTATTTACAGCTTCGGTAAGGGAACCAGAATGGCTATGAAAATACCCTTAAGAGATCCGCGAAAAGACGAATTGCTTGATAAGTCGGGTCAGAAAAGGGAACGAACACAAAAGGGAATCGTAATTAACCTTAGGGCCATTGAAGACGAGGATGGTCAATTGAAGTTCCGTCTGGGAAAAAGCACACCGGATAGGCTTAGCGATATGAATTAATTCGGCAAACCTTCGGTCTGATCTCCTAATGAGGATCCTGTAGCAGCTTTGTATTGTACTTGATGAATTTCAATATGAAATAGATAACAATTGAAGTTGCTCCTGCAATATATAGGGCTTCATTAAAGTTCCTTTGCTCTTTTACCATTTCTCCGGCAATATCGAAAAGGCAGAATATGATGAGGAGTGCTGCAAGTCCGTTTTTTTCCTGACGAAGTACTTTCTTCCAGTTAAAGCTATAAGCTGTTTTTTTGAAAGAACTGAACTTTGGAACAATGATCGGTGTTTTTCTGGCCCATTCTAAATAGTTATGTCCGAATTTATTCTTTAAGAACTGCTCTTCTGTGAAAATTATACGTTCGTAGTATAAAAAATAAAAGAGGGTAAAGGCAATAATAAACCAGAAATTACCAGTTAGCATGGCAATACCCAGCCACATGAAAAAATTGCCTACATAAAGAGGGTTTCTCATGATGGAATAGATTCCAGTGGTATTTAATACATCAGCAACCTGATGTTCCGTGTTTCTGCCGGATGTATTCGGGCGACTGAAGCCAACGGTATATACACGAATAAAAAATCCAATAAAAGCAACCAGCAGACAGGCTAGTTCATAGAAACTCTCCTGCAGCTTGTCCTGGAGGATCCAGTTTTCAGGATTCGATTCGTTTTTAAAAAACAAGACTATTCCAATTGCGAAAATGATCAGTGGTAAAATGCCACGGTACTTAAATAGCCAGTTGCCCTGACTTTCCATTTGCTCAGTTAAGGCCATTTAATGTTCTCCGATAAAATTAATGATAACGTAATGTAAATATTAAAATTATAAATATCAATCATGTAATTGGCTCCACAACAAGGTTTAGCTCGATTTTTCTATAATTTCATGCTGTATGGTATTGATAAACAAACAATTGGCAACATCGGGTCTGATTATTACAAAGGCTCAGAAAAAAAAATATAAATCAAACCTGTAACTTTGCTGTATGTACGAGCTGATTAAACCCCTGTTATTTCAATTTGACCCGGAAAATATTCATTATGTAGTTACCGGAGGGTTACGGAGAGCAAACCGGATCTGGGGTGTAAAGTCAATGTTGAAAAATCTTTATCAATTTGAGGATAAACGACTTGAGAGAGAGGTGATGGGCTTAAAGTTTAAGAATCCTCTGGGCTTGGCTGCAGGTTTCGATAAAAATGCTTCAATGATTGAGGAGCTCGCTGAATTCGGGTTTGGTTTCATTGAGATTGGAACGGTGACTCCCTTGCCACAACCAGGTAATGAAAAACCGAGGATGTTTCGTTTACCTCAGGATAATGCATTAATAAACCGGATGGGTTTTAATAATCAGGGGGTTGACGTTGTTGCAGCACGTTTAAAGCAGCTGGACAGAAAGGGATTGATCATTGGAGGTAATATAGGCAAGAACAAGCTTACTCCCAATGAAGATGCTGTAAGTGATTATATCAAGTGTTTTGACCGTTTATTTGATGTGGTAGATTATTTTGTGGTAAATGTGAGTTCTCCCAACACACCGGGATTGCGTGAATTGCAGGAAAAGGAACCTCTAAAACATATTTTGAATACGCTGCAGCAGCGAAATAAGAAGAATGATATTTCGAGGCCTATTTTGCTTAAAATAGCTCCGGATCTGACGAATTCACAGTTAGATGATATTATTGAGATCGTAAAGGAAACAATGATCGCCGGGGTCATTGCCACCAATACTACGATCTCGCGCGATGATTTGCTTTCACCAGAGAATCTGAAAGGGGAAAGCGGCGGATTAAGTGGAAAGCCTTTAACCAGGCGCTCAACTGAAGTTATTCGTTATCTGTCGGAACATTCAAACCGATCTTTTGTGATCATAGGAGTAGGCGGAATTCACTCTCCTGAAGATGCCATTGAAAAGATCAAAGCAGGTGCATCTCTGATTCAGATCTACACGGGTTTTATCTATGAAGGCCCCGGTTTGATCAAAAGGATACTTAAAGGCTTGTTATAGATCAAAAATACTGCAAGAATTATCATCATCCCGAACATGCGAAGCATATTTAGTTTTAAAAATAAAATGACGCACTGAGAGATCTGTTGATAAATCCGCAAATTTGAATCTGATTCGGTTATTGATTCCTTCAGCATGAGGCAAAAAAAAATCCTGACCATAACTGATCAGGATTGAATTCTTTAACAAAAAACTATTATTTCTTTGCAGCAGACTCAATGGCAGCCAAAACTGCATTGTTTTTGCTTACCTGACTTTTAGCAGATTCTGCAGAACGGCTACCGATCTCAATATCGCGGCCTAGTTTTAAAAATTGAACCTCTAAACGTGAAGTGGTTTTATTTTTTCTGTCTTTTCTTTTTAAACGTGTAACACCCATGGTTTTAAATTTAATTTTTTTAATGAGGTCAGGAGCGGATTCGAACCGCTGTAAAAGGTTTTGCAGACCTCTGCCTAGCCACTCGGCCACCCGACCTTCTGTAAAGGAATGCAAAAGTAGCAAATTATAATTGCTACCCAACAAATTTTAACAATTTCTTCTTATTTCCGAGCAGAATATAGATGCAGAAATTGCAACGTTCAGAGATTCTGCACTTCCGAAGCGTGGAATAGTCACAGGAAAGGTAATCATTTTCATCAGATCAGCACTAATTCCTTTTCCTTCATTTCCCAATAAAAGGATTCCTTCCTGCCCGAAAGTGGTTTTATAAATTGATTGGCCATTCAATAGAGCACCATAAACAGGGAATTTTGTCTTCACGAAAAGATCTTTCAGATCTGTATAAATAATATTTACTCTGGCCAGAGATCCCATACTTGCTTGTACAACTTTCGGATTGTAGGCTTCAACAGTGTCTTCAGAACAGATTATGTAATTGATTCCGAACCAATCTGCTGTACGAATTATAGTACCAAAATTACCAGGATCCTGAATGCCATCTAAAGCCATGACGAAATTGCCTTCAAGTAATTCTATTTTTAATTCTTCAGGATTGGGTATTTTAATTGTTGCCAGCAATTGTTGTGGAGCACTTAAAGAACTTATCTTTGATAATTCGTCAGGGCTTATTAGATGCAGCTTTATATTATGTGATAATTTACCCAACTTTGGCATCACATCTGCAATATGATAGATAGAATCAATTTCAAATTTAGAATTAATGAATTCTGACACTGATTTTAATCCTTCAACAATGAAAAGACGATGTTCTTTTCTGAACTTTTTTTGATGTAAAGATTTTATAAAACTTATTTGAGACTTTGAAATCATACCTTCTCTGCCGTAGTTGCTTACCTGCAAGTATACTGCTTTTGTTCCTAATATTTGCCGGCTGTAATGCATCCAGGTATCTGCCTGAAGATCAGGCATTGGTTAAGAAAGTGAAGCTGGTGGGTGTAGATAAGCAATTTTCAGAAACTGCTTTAACTTTTGTACAGAGCGATATCCGCCCAAATTCAAGGCAGAATCTGGCATTATATAATATTTTTAATACCAGTAAGGGAAAATATCGTACAGACAGGATAAAAGCAATTGGAGAGGCTCCCCATGTTCTGGATAGTTCATTAATGGAGATATCACGTGTCCAGATCGAAAAATTTCTTGCCTCTAAAGGTTACTTTAATGCTAAAGTAAAAAGTGATCTGAAAGTAGAAAAACAGAAGGCTGAAATTGTTTTCACTGCCGATGTTGGTCCTGAATTCAAGATCAGGGATATTAGCTATGAAATTGAAGATACCACTGTTTCTGCCCTCTATCTGGCCAATCGTAATAAGTTTTCCCGTTTAAAAGAAGGCAAACGCTTTGACTCTGATACCCTGGCCTATGAGAGGGAACAGATCTACAAGCTAATGAAGCAACATGGTTATTATGATTACGTCAGACAGTTTGTGAGGTTTGATGTAGATAGTAATCTTCTTAGCAGTGAAGCTAATCTTAGATTATTTCTTGCTAATCCAGCTAATAAAACAGCACATCAAACGTATAATATTGATAATAGCCTCTTAACAATTTCTACCAGTAATGGGGTAAGCGATGCTCTGAAAGCAGACACAGTTGTGGTAGATTCACAATTTCATTTTGTTGATTATTCCGGGAAATTTGATGCAAAACCGATCAGTCGTTATATCTATTTAAAGAAAAATGATCTTTATAGTATTGATAATGAAGAGATTACATATGATCGTTTATATGATTTGAATGTGTTCAGAAACCTGAAGATTGAATATCAGAAGTCAGGCGACAGTACCTTTAAACTATTACCGAACTATACTATTACACCTCTCAAAAGAATGAGTAACAGGATAGAAGGTGAATATACTTTCAATTCAGGCCGTAATGGTTTTAATATCGGTAATACTTATACCAACCGAAATCTATTTGGTGGGGCTGAACATCTGGAGATTAAAGCAAAATATGGAATATTTTTTGATGCAAATGGAAGCGGGAATGTTTTTGACCGGATCTTTAGCCGTGATCTTCAGTTGGGAGCTAATCTGGTCATACCGAAATTATTGGTTCCATTCAATATCCCGGCAATGGGAAGAAATGGGATTCCCCGAACGACTATTTCAAGTAGTTTTCAACTTTTTGATCAAAGACAGGCGTTTTCAAGCCGGGTCTTTATTAATTCTATAACCTATGACTGGGTTGAAACAAAAACTAAATTGCACTCTTTAACCCCGATAAATATTGAGTTCAGAAAAGGTAAACTGGATCCTGTTTTCAAGGATAGTTTAATACAAAGAGGCTTTGAATTATATGTCAGGACCAACGATAGGCGTTTTTTCAATCTTGGAAGTCAGTATGCTTTTACCCAGAATGCCATCAAACTAAATACTTATGGTAATTTTTTCTACTTCAGGGGATCACTTGATGCAGCAGGAAATTCGCTTGGACTACTGAATAAGATAGTAAACTTTAATGTAGATAAGGATGGTTTCAGAACAGTTATGGGATTGCCATACCAGCAATATGTAAAAACAGAGCTTGATATAAGATATTACAGGTCATTTGGTGGAGAAAAGCAATTGGTGGCACGTATTAATCCGGGTGTTGGTATTGCCTATGGAAACAGCGATCAATTAACTTTTGAGAAGAATTTCTTTGCAGGCGGATCAAGCGGAGTTAGAGCATGGCAGGCACGTACTTTGGGCCCCGGTAATTACAATCGAGCTGTTCTGGGTAGTGATGGCAAGGCAGATACCCTAAGAGCTAACCTTCGTAATCTGGATCAGTTAGGAGAAATCAAACTGGAAGGTAATCTTGAATATCGTTTTAAGATCGCAGATAATATTTTGAATGCTAAGGTCAAGGGAGCAACTTTTGCCGATATTGGAAACGTTTGGAGAAGAAAACGAACTGTTGAAAATCCAGGTGGTGAATTTAAATTCAATCAGTTTCTTGGCCAGCTGGCAGTTGGAGTCGGGGCAGGTTTGCGGTTTGATCTTAACTACTTCGTTTTCAGACTTGATGCAGGTATCAAGGTCAAAGATCCACAGTTCACAGGATCAGATCAGTATGTTATAAAACACCTGTTTAATAAAAAGCAATTTAAACTGGATTATGCAGAAACACACCGACCGGATATTTACCGCTTTGTGCAGTATAATTTCGGTATTGGAATGCCATTTTAATGAGTCGACCTGAGTTTTGAGTGCCTGAATTATTGCCTTCCCTAAAGATTTGGTATCAGATTTCAGGTTCTGATATTTTTGCAGGGCATATTCTTACACTAAATCAAGTTCTTTAAGCCATCAAAGACCGTATCAAAGAAAGTAGGTAATTTAAGTCCGTTGCTTGAATTGTAATAGAAAATAAAAATCAGAAGGATTCCGGCAATAATAATAAACTTACGGAATAGGGTAGCCAGTATGATAAGAATTAGTGGTACGATCACCAGAACCCACCAGCTTATTTTTATAGGATTTATAAAATCACCCTTTCGCACCACATAATATAATTTACCATGAGTGCCCGTTTCATTCTCATGTCTTAAATAAATGAAGGTAGACTTATCGATTGGCTGTGCCGCTACAGCCACGCCATTATTGAATTTTAATTCCTGGCCGAATCCATTGATGCTAAATTGAAAAGTGCCGCTCAGTGTCTCTATAGGCTTGTCTAAAGAATCAGCAGCAATAATTGCGATCTTATTGTTCTTGAGCAGATCCTCTTTTACAATGAAATTATTGAGAACAACTTCCTGGCTCAGAGTTGATTCTGTCTGAGAATGGACCTGATTTCCTGATAAAATAATAAATAGTCCGATGAAAATAGTTTTGAAATTACTCATTCAAATGATCGTTTATTGTAAATTAAAAATCCAATATGAAACATTAGTCCGAAGCGTTTTTGGTCATCATCATAATGGTTTAAGCTTAAGCTGATCGGCCCTGCCAATGTATTATAAACAAAGCCGGCTGTCAGTGCATAATGACTGTCAGCAAATAGCTCACCATAACCCACAGATTGGAGTTTATTTAATTTAAACTCTTTCACCGGCTGGAAAATATATCCCTCTGCACGAAAATCAAGGTTTTTATAAACTTGAAATACGTTCTTCAAACCAAAGGCACCGTAGTTATTTGCTCTGAAATTTTCTAAATAGAGCGACTTAGAATCCTGCAGGGGATTGAATGCAGGAGCACTTAATATTGTTGCTTTATATGTACTGAAATCAGGTCTGTTTGATACAACAGCTTCAATAAGATACCCCAAGGAATATTTTTTGGATAAGACAAAATACTTTTCTCTGTTTATTATAGCTTTGAACCAATGGCGGTTTGTTTCTGAGGCTTTGATCTCGTTAAAAGTGCTTTCATCCCTGAAAATATTACCCGGAGTATACGATTCAGTACCGGTATAGGCGCTAAGCCCTACTTTAAATGATGAACCGCTTTTTGCATATTGCCTTCGTGTTAATAAATTCTTGCTGTAGTTAATAGATGCCATGAGGCCATTATAACTGTTGAAGTCCATAAGGTCACCAAATCTGAAAACCTGATTAGGGCTGTATTGATCATCAAAATTTATAAATCCGGTTTGTGCCTCAAGTTTTCCATTTTTTGTAAAAGGGATACCCAATTTTAGTACAATGCGCCGATCAGATTGTTCAATGAAGGCCGGTTTCACGTTCTCAATAAATATCTGACTCTTATTAAAATAGTTCCAGTGGTTATATGTGAACTCTGCCTCCAGATACATTGGAAGTTTACTGGGCATATCTACTCTTGCGGTTGTTTGTGCCGACTCATAAAAACCACCGGCATAGAAATTGGCGGAGAATGTATAAGATTTTTTTCTGAGGTAGTTGTATTGCAAGCCCACAAAGGCATTACTAATGGGCCTTGTTGAAATAACACCGCCAAAATCAATTTTAAAGTTCTTTTCCGGCTGAACGGCAACCTCGAAACTATTGACATCAGACACTTTATCATAGACAATTTTCGGATAAACGGTTTCGAAATTCTGGTCGGCCACTAATTTATAATAACCCTTTTTGATCTCTGAAAGGTTACTTCCTTCTTCAATATTGTTGTGAATGATTCGTTCAACATAGGTCTTTTGCTTACTGTTAATTCCGCTTGCAGTAATTTTGTTAAATTCCAGCAGTGATAAGCCTCCCTTAAAATCCTCCCTTCGTTTTTTTAATTCCTCTGCAGTATTACTTCTTCCAAGTGCTTTTTTTATCCTTGGGATATCAGCCAGCGCAGCTTCATAACCTTTTTTGATCAGTTCTGCTACGGGTGTGAAATTGGTAGTGCTGTATTCCGAAAGATCAGGTTGAATATATGCTCCCTTTTCTCCTATTGAGGTAGAATCTGTTTTAGAAAGGAACATATAGACCAGAAAACGGTTCATTAATTTCTCATCATTATCCTTGGGATAGTTATTATATGTTTTTGATGATACATTCGTTCCGATGATATAATCAGGCTTGAAATCTTTTTTCATTACATCAACAGGAAAGTTATTGTAAATTCCTCCGTCAAATACATATTTATCGTTCACTTTTATAGGCCGGTATACCAGTGGAACAGTAAATGTTCCACGAATAGCCTCAGATAGATTCCCGCTTGAAACAGGGATCATTTGCTGCGTAAAGACATCCGCAACAATACATCTGAAAGGTACAAAGAGCTTATTGAAATCATTCTTCGCTGTTGCAGATGCTTGTCCGTAAAGCTCCAGTAAAGCAAAGTTCAGAGGTACATCATTGATCAGGTTTGATCGTAATTTGATGTTAAAGCCTGTGTCAATCTGCAGTTTTGCAGTGATAAACGAGGGGTTTTCAGGTTTTTTATTGTAAAAATAGCGGTATTCACTTTCGAAATATCCGCTCACCCAATTTTGAAAATCTTCACTCAGAGCGATAGTTTCTATTTCGGCAGGAGTATAGCCTGAAGCATACATTCCACCTACGATACCTCCCATAGAGGTGCCAACGATATAATCTATGGGAATATTATTTTCTTCAAGTGCTTTTAAAACCCCGATATGGGCAAGTCCTTTGGCTCCACCTCCACTAAAAACCAATCCGACTTTCTGCCCGCTTACAGCAAAAAAACATAGAAGAAGGATACTAAGTGTGAGTGTTCTTTTCATTTAATCTGACTCAAAATTAAGGTATTTAACCATCAATCAGATTCTCTGCTCCTAAATTATAATGGAATGGAGCTTATTTCAAAATTTAATGGTCCTGAACCTGTGTAACAAGATTTACAGATCTTACTTTCCGCAATTCATTTACTGCTCTGTTATGGTGATTGGCTCCTGTAAGAACGATAATTCGTTTGCCTTTATTTTTCAAGGCCAATGCTTTGATATTATCAGCAATGCGCTGATCACGACTAACCTGAAAGTCATCATAAAATTGGTAGGGAGTATTTTTCAGAACTTCAGTCTGTCCGCGAGTAAATTCTTCAGTTAATGCATCATACTTTCCATCCATCAATTGGTTTGCGCCTAAATTAGCCATCATTTCTCCCCGCTTTGAAATAAGTGCAGGCAGCCCTCTGGCAATACGGGCTTTTACAATGGCAGTATCGCGCATTAGTTTCTGATTCATTGCTCTGAATTTACCAAACTCACCAATTATTTCCTTCATGAAATCAGGAGGTAATGATTTTCCTTCAAAATCGGCTCCCATAAAGTCAATACCAGCTTTTTCAGCTTCCGGAAATTCATTCTTGAACATGATCATTTCCGGATTATAAAAAGCTTTTAAATAGCTTGTATCCCGGTCCATATCTTCCGGTCTGATCTCCACGGCAATAATGTCTGGTTTAAAGTTCTCAATGATATGTCTGACATGTTCAAAATTGTAATTCACATTCTTTTTATGTCCGCCATGGATCGTTGGGAGGATGAGCAATTCGGTTTTTTGAGCAAACAACGGATTTGTGAAGCTGCTGATAATAAATATGACAGCCAGATAAAATTTTATTTTCATTTGATTCGGGGGTATATAATTAATTACTGATCAATCCATCCTGATCAAGGCTGATGGTACTAGTGCTTCCTTCTTCTTTGATATTAATAAGGAACTGCCGGCTATTCGCTTCCAGATGTAAGGTATTCTTTTTACCATCGATCAGGATATCGCTTTCAGGAACATTGAGTTCATTCAGGCTTAAAGCGTATTTTTTATTTTTCTTAAAGTATTCCTTCTGCTTGTAATAGGCCAGCCACAAATATTTTCGCTGTTTTTCTGAGTAGGGTAGCAAAAAGCTTTCTCCTTTGTCGCTTGCAGGGTTTTCAGAGAAAATTGTATATCCCCATCTTTCCGGGTAATGCATATTGATTATTCCCTGCGAGGTCCAGCATGCATAATGTGGTGGAAAAGCCTTTCCTGTATTATCCAGAGCTTTAGAATAAACTCCATCTTTCACTGTAAAATCAAAATTAGTTCTCAGGAAGTTGATTCTGAATCGTGTATTTTGCTTTGCATCTTTTGGATTAAAGCTGAATGCTGAAAGTGGTAAGGCGATCTCAGCTGTCCATCCATTATCGGTATCCTCTGATCTGTTAATCGTTCCGTTTATTTTGACGGCCGACTTGTATCCTATGGGTTCCCATCCGCTCACAGGTACTCCACCATCCCTGTAAGGCTTATTCATGATCAGAAAGAGCATATTGTTTTGAGGGTTTATCTGGATCTCAAAATCATCATTCATGTTATTGTCCGGGTCAATAAAGATCTTAAATACATTATCTCTGAATATAATATCCTTTTCAGGTCTTTTGTTAGCCCAAACATGTGGCTCTTCCAATTGTGCTGCTATGTACAGATACTTTTCATCCCAGAGCATCTTAACCCTGGTTTTATTTGCAGGAGCAGGCTTAAGATTGCCCTCAATATCAACAAAAAGGTCAGACCAGGGACTTTCAAGCCATGCCTTTTCATTCAGTTCTCCATCAATTTTAAGTGGTGTTTTACTGTTATATAAGGTATAGGATTTTGGTTCGGTAAACAGATTTTCAATCCCGGTAAACGCAGATTGGGCATTCACATTTGAAGATATAAAAAAGCTCATTGATATAATTAACAAGCTTTTCAGGTTGATTTTTGGTGGCAAGGGTATGTTTTGTTAGGTTTTTTATGTGATTCAATAAGATCGTTAAAGCTATAATAAATTGGACTTATATGCTTGTGCAACTAATAGTTATATCGTAACAATGCTATAACAGGTAAATGGTCTGATGCATAATGTTCCTGAACAACCTTATGTTCAAGGGTACTGAATTTATTTCCTGTCCGGAAGGCGATAAAATCAATCGTCCTGTTGGGATTAACTACAGGGAATGTTGGGTCACATTTCTGACAGGTGCGGGTGAATACTTTGTCCAATTTTTGTATGACAGATGATTCCTCAAGCGCATTCAGGTCGCCTGCAATAATAAATGGCAAGGTTTCATTTAAAGCTACCTGATTGATCTCTTCTATCTGAACTTCCCGGTTTGTCGATTTTCCCTGTGCATCGAGGTGGGTAGATCCAAAACGTATGAATTTCCCATTTTTCAGATGAACTTTGGCGGTCGCTAATATACGCGGCTCACCACCGGTTCCGCCAATGGTTGTCAGTCGGTGGATCTTTGTTTCACTGATGGGGAATTTCGATAAAATAGTAACTCCATAGTCGCCGCCATCGTGATCAATTGCTTTTGCAAAGAAAAAGTTCATCCCAAGATTTCTGGCAATGATCTCGGCCTGATTGATCTTACCTGAGCGGACAGTGTTCACATCTACCTCCTGTAAGGCTACAAGGTCGGGGTTTTCAGCTTTTATAGCTTTAACTATTGATTCCATATCGATTAAGCCCGGTTTGGAAGGAGGGTTGCCGATATGAATATTATAGCTCATTACTTTTAGTTCGTTCGGTGCAGATTGCACGGAAATTTTTGTCTTTTCTTTAAAAATGCTGCAGGATGTTGCCAATAAAAGGAAAAAGGCAAAAATTATTTTTTTCATCAGAATATACTTGTTTTTTCGGGGTTTCATTTCTGTCATTTATGACGAGTTGAATTTATGACATTTTTAGAAATTACAGGATGGAAAATGGCTTTTTTGAACATTCGGAACTATTTTATTATTTGCTTATGCCCTCATGTAGGTTCATTGGAATGAATTTGTACATTTATTAAAAAAACTAAACATGAAGATTTTTGCATACCTGCTACTTTTTACGGCATTCACTGCTTCTGCTCAACCTAATGACAGGAATTGGGAATATTTATTTAACGGGAAGGACCTGAGTGGTTGGAAGTTATTGGGCGGAAAGGCTACCTATGTCGCAAAAGATGGCGAATTGATTGGCACAACAGTATCCAATACCCCTAATTCATTTCTATCAACCGAAAAGGAGTATGGAGATTTTATTCTGGAGGTTGAACTTTTAGTACACCCTTCTATGAATTCCGGTATTCAGATCAGGAGTCTGAGTAAGAAAGAATACCAAAATGGAAGAGTTCATGGCTATCAGGTTGAAATTGACCCTGCTGCACGTGCATGGAGTGGTGGAATCTATGATGAAGGCCGCAGAGGCTGGTTATATAATCTGGAATTAAATCCTGCAGCAAAAACAGCTTTTAAAAATAATGTGTGGAATAAGTATCGTATTGAATGTATCGGTAACAGCATCAGAACCTGGGTGAATGGAATTCCTGTGGCGCATTTAATAGATGCAGAAACAAGTAAGGGATTTATAGCGATGCAAGTTCATGCTATTCCTGCTTCCGAACCTGAAGGCAGGCAAATCAGATGGAAGAATATCAGAATTCAGACCGGTAAATTAAAGCCTTCTGCGCCCGACAATATTTTTGTTGTTAATACAGTGGCCAATGATCTTTCTAAACAAGAAAAGGACCTGGGATATCGTTTATTATGGGATGGTAAATCAGGAAAGGACTGGACGGCTGCGAATAATGCCATGTTTCCTAAAAATGGCTGGAATATTCAGGAGGGTGTTTTGTCGGTACAGAAAGACCAGGCAGGGCAGCCTGCAGTTGGAGGTGATATTGTAACAACAAAGGAATTTGCTGCATTTGAATTGAAGTTTGATTTCAAAATGACTGAAGGAGCCAATAGTGGACTGAAGTACTTTGTGAATACGGTCAATGGTTCTGCCCTGGGTTTGGAATACCAGATTCTGGATGATGAAAAACATCCGGATGCAAAAATGGGGATTAAAGGTAACCGCACTTTAGCATCATTGTATGACCTGATCCCGGCTCAAAAAGTCCCGGCTTCTATTAAAAAGATGGGTGAATGGAATCAAGCTATGATCCGGGTATTGCCTGATAATAAGGTGGAGCATTGGTTAAATGGATATAAGGTTCTTGAGTTTAATCGTGGATCTGCTGAATTCAAGGAATTTATTGCTCAGAGTAAATTTAAGAATGCACAAGGTTTCGGTTTAGCTCCAAAAGGGAAAATAATGCTTCAGGATCATGGAGATGAGGTTTCTTTCAGAAGTATAAAGATAAGAGAGTTGAATTGATTTAAAATTTCGATATCCGGTAGGCTTTAATTGTTGGAATCAGGAAGTATTTTACACGAAAATTCATTTTTTCAATACTCTAATTTTTAGCCTGCTTGTGTACTTGTTTAATTGCTGTTTCTTTTATTTAAAGCCTGTAAAATATTGACTAACAATTGATTAGTAAAATTTTTGATTCAGAGAGTCTATCCCTGAGTTTTGAAAGCGATTTGTATTCCGGATCTTAAGTCTATTTTTCATTGTTAATTATCTAACAAATGGTTGTTTTTGTTAACATTTATCAACTAAAAATTGATTATTGTTATAAATATCGCACTTTTGTGTATTGGCTGTATGTTATGCCAAAGAATAGAATTTAAATGAAACTCAGCGAAAAAGAATCAATTTTCACTAATGAAGTTGTAAACAGATTTGAACTGTATAATAGCTTATTTCTGACATTACCCTTTTATCAGATCAAGCATACAGGTACTTTATTGCCATTTTTTACCTCACATTGTGAAGATGGTGTGAAGTCTCAGTTAAGTCCGACGGACATTATAGAAAGCTTTTTTGGTCAATATGAACAGTATATTCAGGCTGCCGACCGTTTTGACCTCCTATTTCGTTTTATACAATATATAGAGCGTCAGGTGGTTTTATTTGATGCTGTGGAAGATGCTTCCTTCAATAAAACGGGTCGCTGGGAGGATACCGGTTCTTTGAACTCCCTCTTTCAGCAGGCTGCAGCTAACCCCCTGATTGAAAAAAAGATCAAGGATAAATTAAAGGATTTCTCCCTGCGATTAGTCCTAACAGCTCATCCAACCCAGTTTTACCCGGGCCCTGTTTTAGCAATAATTACGGATCTTATTGAAGCATTAAAGCAAAATGATATTAACTCTATCAACCTGCTTCTTAAGCAGTTGGGGAAAACACCTTTCTTCAATAAAAATAAGCCTAGTCCGGTAGATGAAGCGGTAAGTCTGGCCTGGTTTCTTGAAAATGTATTTTATCAAACTACCTCAAGCATTCAGTCGCAGATAGATAAGGAATTTGATCTTACCGACCCACCCCAGTTTATTGAATTAGGATTCTGGCCGGGTGGTGATCGTGATGGAAATCCTAATGTGACCACCGAAAGTACAAAAACAGTTTCTGCATTGCTCCGAACAGTCCTTTTCCGCTGTTATTATCGTGACTTCAGGAATTTGAAAAGACGCGTCACCTTTCGGGGAGTTGAAAAGTATATCGCCACCTTACAAAACCTGTTTTATGAAAACAGTTTTAATGTGGCAGAAGAACCAAAAAATCAGCAGGCTGAGATCATCAGTAATCTGGAGGCCATCAAAAAAGTATTAGTAGAGGTTCACGACGGATTGTTTTTGGATAAAGTTGAAGATCTTATCCGTAAAGTAAAACTATTTGGCTGTTATTTTGCCTCTCTGGATGTTCGTCAGGATAGCCGGATCTTGCGTACTGTACATCAGTTCGCCCTTAAGGAGAATGGTTTAGATACTGCTAAAAAAGATAAACATGCAGAGCTGACTGAGGATGAAAGGATCTCCGGACTTACATTCAAAGAAGCTGATTTTCATTGTCCGGCAAAGGCTGATAAACTCATCAGGGATACCTTAGATACCATTCGTTTGATACATCAACTGCAGCATGCAGGAGGAGAAAAGGCATGCCATAGATTTATCATCAGTAATTGTCAGCAGGCCTCAGACATACTCCAATTAATGGAATTGTTCCTTCTGAGCGGTTGGAAAAAGGAGAAGTTAAATATTGATTTCGTTCCGCTTTTTGAAACCATTGAAGACTTATCGAAGGCCACTCAGATAATGGAAAGGCTGTATTCTCATCCTTTCTATAAAAAGCATTTAAAGCGTCGCCACAACAAGCAAACTATTATGCTTGGTTTCTCAGATAGTACCAAGGATGGGGGCTATTTAATGGCAAACTGGTCTATTTTGAAGGCTAAAGTATCCCTGACCACTGCTGCCCGAAATAATGGTGTTGACCTGGTCTTTTTTGATGGACGAGGTGGTCCGCCGGCAAGGGGTGGTGGTAAAACTCATTTATTTTATGCTTCAATGGGTAAAGATGTGGCAAACGACCATATTCAATTGACCATTCAGGGCCAGACAATCAGCAGCCAGTATGGCTCTTTTGACAGCGCGCACTATAATATGGAGCAATTGATCAATGCCGGAATTGTATCCTCACTTGATCAGAACAATACCAACACGCTTAATAAAGCTCAAACCGATCTGATCGCCAATCTTGCAGGAGAGAGTTATCAGGTATTTGCTTCCTTAACAGCGCATCCATTATTTTTGAAATACCTGGAGAAGCACAGCCCACTGAAGCTCCTTTCTCAGATCAATATCAGCAGCAGGCCGGTAAAAAGGAATGTTGATGCTGAATTAAGACTTGAGGACCTTCGTGCAATTAGTTTCGTTACGGCATGGAGTCAGCTGAAACAAAATATTCCGGGCTATTACGGCGTGGGTTCAGCCTTGAAAAAGGCAAAAGATGCGGGTTCATTCAATGATATCAAGCAGCTTTATAACGAATCCGGGCAGTTTAAAACGATGATTGATAATTGCATGATGTCCATGTCTAAATCAGATTTTCGGGTAACTGCCTATCTTGAAAATGACGATACATTTGGCCAATTCTGGAAGATGATCAAAGAGGAGTTCGAGCTTACCAGAGATTTGCTTCTTGAAGTTTCGGATACTAAGGCTCTGATGGAAAAGTATCCTGTGGAGCGGAAATCTATCGCTTTACGGGAAAAGATCGTTCTTCCATTGGTAATTATCCAGCATTATGCCTTGCAGCAGCTTAATAATCTGAAAACTGAAAAGATGGACGATGGCCAATCAGAAATTTATGATAAACTGATCATACGCACGGTATATGGAATTGTAAATGCAGGGAGGAATTTGGTTTAAGGAGTGTATTTAATCTGCCTTTAAAATTGACACCCAATAATGAAAAAGCCTTCCTGAATAATCAGGAGGCTTTTTTTGTGTGCCCAGAGGGTGAGGGGAATATTTAATCAGGTTTTATCAAATTTGATTAAATTTTACTATAACTACCTGTATGTCAGATATTTAAATTGCATATCTGGTATAATGTTGTCAAATTTAGCCAAAGTCAATAAAGAAGGTTTTGACACCTACTTTGACACCTAATTTTATGGCAACACTTAATTTTTATTTAAAAAAATCAGATAAACAAGGTTTATCGTTAATCTTATTAACCTATCAGGGAAGTGGTAATAAATTTCGCTATGCTGCGAAAGCGAAAGTCAATCCTGCACAATGGATTGAACGCAGACAGCGAGTGAAAGTTAAATCTGAGATGGATGATTTGGTAAACAATCATTTAGACAGCCTTGCATCAATCATTTCAGAGGCAGAAAGGGAAAGCCTGTTGATAAACCATCATATTGATTTTAATTATGTCAAGGAAAGATTTGAAGAGAAGATAAGAGGCAAAAAGGTTATAAAGGCAAAACGAGTTATTAAAGCTTTAAGGGAGGATTTTCAGAATTTTTTATTGGAGGTTAAGGCAACTAAAACTATGTGGACATGGAAACATTATGGAACTTGTTTTAATCATTTAATAAAGTTTGAAAAAGAAAAAAACTATAAGCTAACCTATGAATCTTTAAACTTAAATTTCTATCACGCCTTCGTTGGATACCTGTCGAATGACAATAAGCTATTGAACAATACTGTAGGATGTATGATTAAATCCTTAAAAGTATTCCTTAATTGGGCAACAGATAGAGAATTGAATACTATTTTAATATTCAAAAAATTTAAAGCTTTCAAGGAAGAATCTGAGGCAGTTTCTTTATCAGAAGAAGAATTATTAAGAATTTTTAACTCGAAAAAATTAACACCCAGCTTTATGAATGTTAGAGATCTCTTTTGTTTTGCATGTTTTACAGGTTTAAGATTCTCAGATATACATTCATTTAAGGAGACATCCATTAAGGAAAATTATATTGAAGTAAAAACTGAAAAAACACGACAATTTATTAGAATTCCTTTGAGCAACTATGCAAAGGATATTTTGCTTAGAAATGGAGGGAAATTGCCAAAACCGATTTCAAATCAAAAAATGAATAATTTCTTAAAAGAAATAGCTGAAATATGTGAACTGAATGAAATAATCAGACTGACAAAGTATAGAGGGGTTGAGAAAGTTGAGACAATTGAACCAAAGTATAAATTAATAACAACTCATACTGCTAGAAGAACATTTGTTACTTTGTCATTGGAAAAAGGAATGAGAGCAGAAACGGTAATGTCGATTACAGGGCATAAAGACTACCATTCATTTAAAAAGTATATTAAGTTAACTGATAAGGTTAAATTAGTAGAAATGAATACAATTTGGAATAATGAACAATAAAATTTACTATTGTATAACCTTAAGCCAGACTATCTGGCGCTAACCTTAGCAAATTTAATTTTGCTACCTTTTAAAAATAATTTGTTAATTCTATTAATAGGTTATTCCTTCTGACCTTTTATATAATTGAGGTTATACTTCAATTTACCTTCGCACATTAAATTTTAACGTTTATTACTTTTCAATTGGAATAGACTATCAGTTCTAAAACTATTTTGCTCACAACAGAGCCTAAACGCGGTTTGGTAGTAGCCATAAAAAATTTAAACAAAATGCAATCAAGGGAATATAATGATCTAGAAAAAGCAATACTAGAAAATATTAAAATTTGTATTAGAGAAGAGGTGCAGAAAATACTTCAAATGCATATCGAAGATAAAGCACCGCTTTTAACAATTAAAGAACTGGCAGAGAAACTTAAAGTTACCAAAGCAACTATTCATAATTACTTAAAAAAAGGGTTGATTACAGGAGAGAAGATGGGAAAAAACAGATATTTTGAGTTCCGTAAAGTTCTAGAGGCCATGAAAAAATATGGATATCATGAATCAAATGCGATTGGACGCCTTATTATTGAACAAGAATGCGAAGCTAGAGATATACAGAGAGCCGGCAAAGTTAAATTTGATGAATTAGTGAGTTAATTTGAATATATGAATAGTATAATGTAGTCCCATTGGCGGGAGTAAATGTAGTATGTTATAATACTTACTACTTTGTTTTTGATTTTTACAATAAAGGAGGAGATCGGAAGATTCCTCCTTTTTCTATGTCAATAAATCCAGAATGTCAATAACTCAATATTTCAATCGTTCTAGAGCTAAAATGAAGCTCCTGAGCAATGTTTAATTTGTTAATTAATTCATTAATAAATAACTAAAACGTCTTAAAAGAGCCAAGAACGCATCGTGTAAATCACATCTATTCAGCGAAGGTAGCTCAATCTTAAAAGACAAGCCTGCGGTAGTCAAAAGACTACGGCATAAACCCTCAAGGCCATTCCTGCCCTTCAGGCCTACATCACCCTCTCAGCCCATTTATTCCGTTTCCTTTTGCCTATCTCTTAAGATTTTGCTCTGGTGGCTTAAGATGAGATTAGACCAGACTTGAATTAATTAGTGGAACTGAAAAAAGAATTTAACTTTAGAGAAAATAGTTGATTTTAATTAACCTTATTTATGGCCAAATGCATAAAGTGTGGTGGTGTTTCCAAGTTTGAAGGAGGATTGTGTTATTCCTGTTTTAAAAATGCTAAACCTGATGAAATTAAAAGTGATGTTATAGAAAAACCTGCTACTGATGGATTATCGGATAAAGATTACTCTTATAGATATGGGATGATAAAAGGGAGAATTGCAGAAACCCTTGTTCAGGAACTATTTTTAAGCTTAGATTATTTTGTATTCCGTTATGGTATGGAAAATACTATCCCTGGCATTATGGAATTATTAAAGGGTGTTAGATCGGATGTTGCTCAGGAGATAAGACGGATGCCAGATTTTGTTGTGCAGAATAGGGGAACAGGAGAAGTTTTTTTTATTGAAGTTAAGTTTAGAGCAAGTGGGGAGTTTAGACTTAAAGACCTGCCAAAAGATTATCCGTACAAGAATGCATATATTATACTTGTTTCAAAAAAACATATTAAATGCTTATCTGTAACTGAATTAGAGGCAGGACAAGAAATAACCCCCACATCTAAAAATTATTTAGGTAACAGGAAGGAATTTGAACTGGATAAAAAGGTGATTATTGATTTTTGTGATTTTGCTATTAAGTTTTTCGAGAATGTTTAAATAATTAAAACATGGTTCCAGTATTAATTTATCATTTTTACTGTTACATAATCTATACCTAACATTACCAAATGGCATTATTTCAAAAGTCAGTTCTAAAAAAATATCTGAATGAACTTTCAGTTGAAGATATTGAAAAGTCCTATTCCAAGTTTCAGAGTATTTTTAATAATCCTGCTAAGCAACAAAATATAATAAACTCAAAAGAAGAGCAATATCAGGAGGGATTTTTAAGGGAATTATTTGTTCAGATTCTAGGCTATACTTTAAATCCTGATGAAAACTTCAATCTAATTACAGAGCAGAAAAATGAAACGGATAGTAAAAAGGCCGATGGAGCAATCTTAAATGGCCTACAGATATTAAGTGTTATAGAGTTAAAGAGTACAAAAACAATTGATTTAGCCAGTGTAGAAAGTCAAGCCTTTGGGTATAAGAATAATCAACAAGGGTGCAAATATGTAATTACTTCAAATTTCAGAAAGCTTCGCTTTTATATTGAAAATGCGATTGATTTCGAGGAATTTGATTTATTTAACCTCAGTAAAGATCACTTCAAGCTTCTTTGGATTTGTTTAAGCTCAGATTATTTACTAAAAGATATACCGGCTCAAATAAAGTCCATTTCAAACAATGAGGAAGAAAATGTAACCAAAAAGCTTTATGCAGATTATGCAAATTTTAGAAAAGCGTTATTTCAGGATATAAGCATAAAGAACCCTCAAACAGAACGTATTTTAATTTTCAAAAAAACTCAAAAGCTTTTAGATAGGTTTTTGTTCCTGTTCTTTGCAGAGGATAGGGGCTTAGTTTCTCCAAATTGGACGAGAAAAATCTTACAGGACTGGACAGATTTAAAAGATCGTTATGATAATTATTTACCCCTTTATAGTCGATTTAGGAAAAATTTTGAATATCTGAATACTGGATACAGTGGTAAGGATGGCGAAGTATTCGCATATAATGGCGGTTTGTTTGCCCCTGATGAACTTTTAGACAGTCTGTTAATAGATGACGACCTTTTATATAAAGGTTCTTTAAAACTCAGCAATTACGATTTCGAGACAGAAGTAGATGTAAACATATTAGGCCACATATTTGAACATAGCTTAAATGAAATTGATGAGATTGAAGCGAGCCTTATAGTTGATGTAAAATCAGGGATTAATAAAGTAACAAAACGAAAAAAGGATGGAGTTTTTTATACGCCTAAATACATAACCAAATATATCGTTGAGAATACCATTGGAACACTTTGCAAAGAACAAAAAGTAGTTTTAGGGCTTGTTGAAGATGAATTCGAGTATATAGATGCAAAAGCCAAGGGAGCTTTAAAAACAAAAAGAGAAGTCTTAAATCAAAAAATAAACGATTATCGCAAATGGCTCCTAGAATTAAAAATTGTTGATCCTGCTTGTGGTTCAGGAGCATTTTTAAATCAAGCCCTAGAGTTTTTAATAGCAGAGCATAGAAAGATTGATGAATTGAAAGCAGAGCTTTTGGGAGGAAGCTTTGTTTTGTCAGATGTTGAAAACAGCATTTTAGAAAACAATCTTTATGGGGTTGACCTTAATGAGGAAGGTATAGAAATAGCCAAGCTAAGTTTATGGCTTCGTACAGCTCGAAAGGGTAGAAAATTAAGCTCCTTAAACAGAAATATTAAATGTGGGAACTCTTTAATTGAAGATGTGAGCGTTGCGGGTGATAAAGCCTTTAATTGGCAAGCCGAGTTTGCAGATGTATTTAATCAAGGCGGGTTTGATGTTGTAATTGGAAATCCGCCTTATGTTGATATTAAAAATCTTCCTGCAAAAACATCTAAGTACATATTTTCAAAGTATGTAACTTCTGAAAACAGGATTAATTTATACTCAATATTCATTGAAAAAGGGTTTAATATATTAGCTAATAATGGACTGTTATCTTTTATAAATCCAAACTCAATGTTAGTTAATAGTTCATACAGAAAACTTAGAGAGTTATTAATCGATTCATTAATTCAAATTGTAAAGCTTCCAGACGATGTTTTTTTAGATGCTAAGGTTGAAACTATAATTTTTGTCTGCCAAAGAATGAGTAATAAAAATGCAATAAAAATATTGTCATATCCAAAAGATGCTAAAATTAATTCAATTGACTTCGAAGGATTTTCTACAGTAAGAAAAGAGGAATGGTTGAAAGAAGATTCCATAAACTTCAATCTTTACTTATCTGACTCAATTAGTAAGGTGATAAGCCAAATTGAGAAAAATTCCTCGCCACTACAGGGAGATTGTTATTTTTCCTTGGGTATCACACCATACGATAAATATAAAGGACATAGTGAGAGTGACATTAATAATCGAGTATTTCATTCTAGTTCAAAATTAAATGAGTCATATAAACCTTTAATTTCTGGAGAAAATATTATCAGGCACTTCACTTTACCTCATGTTAAGGGCTATATAAAATATGGGGATTGGTTAGGGAGACCTCGAGAGGAGAGGTTTTTTACTGAAGAAAGAATAATTGTCCGTCAAATTATTTCAGGTAATCCACCAAGAATATATGCTTCCTATGCAAATCAGCAATATTTTTTCACACATCATGGTTTCGGACTGATTCCCAAAAGTACCTTAGCAGTAAAATATCTATTAGTGATAATGAATTCAAAACTCATTAATTATTATCACACATATAAATTTTTAGATATCGAAAAAAGACTTTTTCAAAAGTTTTTGATAGAGAGCTGTAAAAAGCTTCCCATTAAAGTGATAAACATGGATTGTCAACAATCATTCATTATAAAAGCTGACAATATACTTAGTTATCACCGTGACCTTAATGTAGTAAAATGGCAATTCCTTCAATTAATTCAGGCTAAAGTAGGTGACCTTAGCATAACTAAAAATTTGAATGATTGGCCAAGTTTATCATCAAAGGAATTTATAAAAGGAATAGAAAAAAACAAAGTAAGGCTGAGCTTATCAGAACAAGCCGAGTGGTTAGAATACTTTGAAGAGCAGAAATACAAAGCATTAAGCATTAAATCTCAAATAGAAAAAACCGATAAAGAAATAGACCACATGGTTTATGATCTTTATGAATTAACTGAAGATGAAATTCAAATTGTAGAAAACTATCATCAGGAATGAAAAAATGTAAAATAGAATGAGCAAGGAAAAAGAAATCAAGTATGTTAAAAGCCTTGCAGAATTTATGGAAGTGCTTTTGTCTGCAATTGAACCTTTTGAAGAAGCCCATAAGATTTGGTACAGAGGACTTGGAAGTGAGGAATTTGATCTAATACCTAATTTATTTAGAGGTAAAACACAACAATATAAGAAGGGAAGTGTTTTAAATGATCCTCAAAAATTTAGCAGAATAGAGGAGAATATTGATTCCAGTTTTTCAAGAAAGACATCTCAGTTTTTCAGAAAAAATGGAATTGAGGATAATCTTTTAAATAAATATTTTTTGAAGCAGCATTACGGTATTAAAACACGTCTATTAGATTGGACAGAAAGTGCATTAATTGCCCTTTATTTTGCTATTAGAGAAGAAAATGGAAAAAATGCAAAGTTTTGCATTTTATATCCATTCATTTTAAATAACTATTCTATAACAAACAATAAAAGTATTCAGGATGTTGAACACCTGAAGAGTAAAAATTTTTATACGATTTTAGGGCCGAATAAAATTGATAAGAAAGGCGAGTTAATTAATGATAGTAATATTATAAAACTTGACGAATTAATGCGTCGATATTATAGATTAGACTGTACAGAAAGTACAAAAATGTATCCGATTGCAATTTATCCACCGTACCTAGATGATCGAATGGCCTCACAGCAAGCTTGTTTTACCTTGTTTGGCAATATTCCTTTAGGGCTCGATAATTTTGAGTCTCAAGAAAAATTTATTGACTTTATCTATATAGATAAGAATAGCAAAAGAAAAATTTTAAGACAGTTGAATTCAATCGGCGTAAATCATTATTCTGCATTTCCAGATTTAGATGGTCTTGGAAAATCTATTAATTATGATTTTTCAGATACAATTAACCAAATTAATAGTGATGAGTATTTTAGAAGTTTAATTAAAAACCAAATTGAAATTACTGACAGTGATACTGATAGTAAAAATAAATCTCCCTTGTAAATATATTTTTCAACTAGTTTTTTAAAATAATATTTTGATCGGTTGAGGTTATCAGCCATTAAATTTTATTATTTTTAACTGTAATAGATCGTTCTTTATTGACACCTATTTTGACACCAAAGCATAAAAAAAGCCCTCCTAAGCTATCAGGAGAGTAATTTCGTGTACCCAGAGGGATTCGAACCCACATCAGCAGAACCGGAATCTGCAATTCTATCCATTGAACTATGGGTACAATCTTTCAGAGAAAAAGATTAAGCTGCAAAGATAGTTATTCCGCTATCAGTGGCAAGGTTTAAACATTAAATCTGAAGTGCATAATGTCTCCATCCTGTACGATATAGGTTTTTCCTTCCACTCCCAGCTTTCCTGCTTCCTTGCAGGCTGCTTCAGAGCCCAGGCTGACAAAATCTTCGTATTTTATAACCTCTGCACGAATAAATCCTTTTTCAAAGTCTGAATGGATCACACCGGCTGCCTGAGGAGCAGTAAATCCTTGTGTAATGGTCCATGCTCTTACTTCCTGAACACCGGCAGTGAAATAGGTGGCTAATTTTAATAGTTTGTAAGCAGCGCGGATCAATTGTGTAACGCCAGACTCAGTAAGTCCCAGGTCTTCAAGAAACATTTGTCTTTCTTCAAAACTCTCCAGAGAAGCGATCTCGGCTTCGATCTGAGCAGAAATGACCAGAACTTCCGCATTTTCCTCTTTCACAGCTTCCCTTACCAGATCTACATATTTATTGCCATTTACAACCGATTTTTCATCCACATTACACACATACATCACTGGTTTTTCGGTAAGTAAAAATAGATCTGCGATAAATTCTTTATCCTCTTCGCTGATCGGTGCGGTTCGTACAGATCTGCCTGTTTCCAGATGAGCTTTTACAATATTACATACCTCATAGGTCTTCTTGGCATCTTTATCGTTTCCGGTCTTTGCCATTTTTTCAACCTTCTGGATCCTTTTTGTGATCGCATCAAGATCCTTTAACTGCAATTCCGTATCAATGATCTCTTTATCGCGGATAGGGTCCACAGAACCATCCACATGGATCACATTGTCATCATCAAAACAACGCAGAACATGAATGATAGCATTTGTCGCCCTGATATTACCCAAAAATTGATTTCCTAATCCTTCACCCTTACTGGCACCTTTAACAAGTCCGGCGATATCAACTATTTCAATAGTATTTGGCTGTATTTTGACCGGCTTTACAAGTTCAGCCAATTTGGTTAAACGTGCATCAGGTACAGTAATGACACCAATATTAGGTTCAATGGTGCAAAAAGGAAAATTCGCAGCCTGTGCTTTCGCATTTGATAAACAATTAAAAAGTGTGGATTTTCCAACATTTGGTAATCCGACTATACCGCATTGTAATGCCATTTGTATTTATTTGTAGGTAATAAGTAATAAGTTGTAGGTAATAAGTAATAAGTTATAGGCTTTCAGCTTTCAGCTTTGAGCTTTCCGCTTTCCGTTTTGAGCTTTCCCCCATTTTGCCGCAAAGATAGAAATTATGTTCTGAGTTTTACTGTGCTATTGAGGACAGAATGAGATATTCCTTTAAAGACAGATTCAATTCATGTGTAAATTCAAAATATACATTTATTGGATTCAAATCCCTTTACTTCCAATTTAATCCAAAAGGTATTTCCGCTTTCCGGATACCGGGCAAGATCTGCTTGATTCAGGTCGCCTTTTGCTGTGGTTATGACCAGGTGGTCCAGGTTTTCGCCGGCAAAAGTACAGGAAGTAACGTAAGGGGCAGGGATTTCAATTTTATCTAAAAGTGAACCATCGTATGGATTCCATCTGTAAATTCCGTATCCACCCCAGTGTGCGATCCATAACATTCCTTCCTGATCGATCGTCATTCCATCCGGGATGCCCAATTCTGAAGGGATTTCGATCACGTTTTTTTCAAATTTAATTTCTCCGGTCTCTTCTCTGAAAAGAAAAGATTGAACCACCCGCGTCGGACTATCAATAAAGTAAAGTCTTGAATTATCCGGCGACCAGGCAAGTCCGTTTGAAATAGTAAGATCATCCAGTACCTTGTTGATTTTCAGATCCTTGTCAATAACATATAAGGATGCAGCATCCTCTTTAAATTCCTTATGCATGGAACCTATCCATAATCTTCCCTTGCTATCACATGCTCCATCGTTACAGCGTATATCCTGGTTTTCTGTTTCAACATTCAGAATATATTCGAGCTTTTCAGATTCCGGATCAAATCGTCCTATACCGCCGTTTAATCCTAAAATAAGTGAATTGTTCTGCCCCGGGCAGACCATCGTGACCTGATAATCAAATGTCCATGTTCTGGTAGATCTGCTGATCCAATTATATTCAAATAAAATGCCACTTTCAATATCAACCCAATAGCAGCATTTTCTTTCAGCATGCCAGATCGGGCCTTCCCCGAGGATACACTGCGATGGATGTAATACGCTTGCTTTCATCTGGTCAGCAAGGAATAATGATCATCTGTTCCGGCATGATCAGTAAGGAGAAGGACTGATACATGACCATCCTCCATCAATTACAAGGCATTGACCGGTAATTTGTTTGGCTTTATCAGACACAAGGAAAAGGGCCGAGTCTGCAATATCCTTTGCTGTGGATGGCCGGCCGGTAGGAGAGAGCCTGGACCAGGTAGCTTCATATTCAGGGTCGCCAAGCGTTCTTTCTGTCATGGTTGCCCCCGGTGCAATCGTATTTATGTTGATCTTATAGGATGAAAGTTCTATTACCAGGTTTCTTGCAAGCATTTCTATTGCCGCTTTGGTCATGGCATAGGCAGCCAGGTTTTTATGGGCCTGATGACCGGTAACTGAGGATGTGAATAAAAGTGAACCTCCTGAACCCTGTTTGATCATTTGCTTAGCTGCCGCTTGCGCCAGAAAGAATGTCCCTGCCAGGTTAACCTGCAGAACAGAGTTGAATGATTCATGGCTATAGGTTAAAAAATCACCGAATAAGGTAATGCCTGCATTGGCGATCACAATATCCAGGTGACCGTATTCTTTTACTGCCAAATCAACCATCTCCTGTATAAATTCCAGGTTACTGGAATCTCCGGAAAGGGCGATGCAATTCCCGTTTTCCTCCCGGATATTTTTTGCGGCATTCTCTGCCAAAGAGGAGTCAAGATCATTTAAAATGACCTTAGCACCTTGAAGCGCCAATTGTCTGCATATCTCATAGCCTATCCCTTGTCCCGCACCAGTAACAATGGCCACTTTATTTTCAAACGGTTTATTCGTCATATTTGATGATTGAATTTAATGAGAATCTCTTGTTACATCGCTGCCTGAACCGCCTTTCAGGAAATTAAAGTCTGCACCCAGATGAGCCTGTTCTACATTATTAATATAAAGTCCGGTATATCCTCTTTCAACAAGATTCTCAGGTTTGATCCATTTTTCTTTTCTTGCATTTAATTCTGCATCGCTGAGATCAACATTAAGGCTTCTTGCTTCCAGATCCAGGGTGATGATATCACCTGTTTCCAGAACACTGAAATTGCCCCCATGAGTTGCTTCAGGCGATACGTGTAGTACCACAGTTCCGAAACCTGTTCCGCTCATCCTGCCATCGGAGATTCTAACCATGTCTTTAACTCCTTTTTCAAGCAATTTCACTGGTAAGCTCATATTTCCAACTTCAGGCATTCCCGGATATCCTTTCGGACCAACATTCTTCAATACCAGGATGCTGGTTTCATCTACCGGCAGATCAGGGTCATCTATCCGGGCTTTAAAGTCCTCAATGTTTTCAAATACTACAGCTTTTCCTGTGTGCTTAAATAAGTGCGGACTTGCAGCAGAAGGTTTTATAACCGCTCCATTCTCGCAAATGTTACCCTGAAGTACTGCCAGAGCTGTTTCAGTGTTAAATGGCTTGTCGAGGCTTGTAATAACATCCTGATTAAAGCAACGGGCATTTTTGTAATTTTCCCGGATCGTTTTGCCATTTACTGTAATACAATCTTTGTTAAGGAAAGTATCCAGTTCCTTCAATAGAGCAGGCAGTCCGCCGGCATAGTACAGATCTTCCATGAAGAACTTTCCTGAAGGCTGCAGATTTGCCAGGAGTGGGATAGGAGCTGATATAGGGTCGAACTCTTTCAGCTCGAGCGGAATTCCGATCCTTCCTGCAATAGCGGTCAGGTGTATCACAAAATTGGTCGATCCTCCTATCGCTGCATTTACTTTGATCGCATTTTCAAATGCTTTTTTGGTCAGTATATCTGATGGCTTAAGGTCTTCTTTCACCATATCTACGATTCTCCGTCCTGATAGTTGTGCCAACACCTTCCGGTTTGAATCTGCGGCAGGAATTGCAGCATTCCCAGGCAGGGTAAGTCCGAGGGATTCAACCATACAAGCCATTGAAGATGCAGTACCCATAACGGCGCAATGTCCGCGGCTTCGGCACAAACCTGCCTCGGCTTCATTCAATTCATCCTGAGACATTAATCCTGCCCTGAGGTCATTTGTAAAGCGCCACACATCGGTTGTACCTATGTCTTTGCCTTGATATTTTCCGGTAAGCATTGGTCCGCCAGATACAACGATAGTAGGAATATCCACGCTGCAGGCCCCCATAACCAGGGCAGGAGTGGTTTTATCACATCCGCAAAGCAGAACAACTCCATCTAAAGGATTCGCTCTTATCGACTCCTCAACGTCCATGCTTACCAGGTTTCTGTAAAGCATGGCAGTAGGTTTGATAAGGGTTTCACCCAAAGACATTACAGGAAATTCAACAGGAAAACCACCGGCTTCCAGGATACCCCTTCTTACAGATTCAGCTAGTTCACGGAAGTGTGCATTGCAGGGTGTCAGTTCTGACCAGGTATTGCAAATACCTATCACCGGCTTGCCTTCAAATTCATCAGCTGGAATGCCCTGATTTTTCATCCAGGCACGGTAAATAAAGCCGTCCTTGCCTTTTTTGCCAAACCATTGTTGGCTTCGTAATTTTTTATCCATTTTATATGATACTATCTGGCTGGAATTCCTGGTAAATAGCCATTATTTTAAAAATCAATTTTTTTATAAAACTGAATACTTTTTTCTAATCCTGTTTAATTTGTTCCTGTATTGGAGAACATAATACTGATTTATTATAAGAAATATAACCCTAAAGCAAGTTATTGACGAAAATTATTTTGATTCATTTTTGCACTATAATTTATTCGTTTTGGCTTTTAATGTATTTGGCAATTGTTCCAACAGGAGCGATCCAAATCCCGTTTTTAGGATCTTGCGAGTATTCAATTAGTTTTTTCAGCATACTCAACCGGGTTGTTTGATTTCCGGATGTTCCCATTTCATGTCCCGCAAGAACCAACCAGGCACCGCTCTTTCTGGCATTTTCAATAAACGGTAGAATTTGATCAAAATCTTTTCCATCCATTTCCATCCCGGTTAGCTGGGCAAGATCACAGAATTGAGGAGCATTTGGTCCTTCATCAAGCCAGCCTCTGCCGCTGAGAAATAATTTTGATACGACGGGGACGTAGCTTTCAGTGTTTTCTCCTCTGCCAATATAGGTTTGTCCGCAAGGATAAGCAAAGACCTCAGCCTCAACTCCAAGTAATTCCTTGATGTCTTTATTGGCCAGAATTAATTCATTCCGCATTTGTTTCAGAGTATAATTCTCTATGGCCTTTTGTCGCGACCATGGAAAATTACCTGTGCAGGGATGGTTGAAAGAATGATTACCAATTTCATGACCACTGGCAACCGCTTTCTTCCAGCCCTCTAGTCTTTGTTTAACTGAATTTGGAACCACATAAAATGTGCCTTTCACTCCATACTGATCAAGCAGTGCGGTTCCGGCATCTACCTGACTTGCACGGGCATCATCGAAACTTAAACTGATAGCAATTTGCTTTCCCTCAGGCCAGGCAAATGTTGATTCGTTTTGTTGCGCCAATAGTATTTCACCAGAAAGAAAAATAGATAATATTATTAGAAATAAATTATTCTTTGAAAAAAATATATTTCTTTTCAAGATTGTCGTAAATAATTTCATATTAGGTTCAGATTGACTTCTTTTAATTGACTTTATTATTTAATCCCTCGAAGTATTTCTTTCCTGCGATCACCTCAGCGAGGTTATTTTCCATTTTATGCTCACATTCAACATGAATCACTCCCTTAAAATGTTGACGTTTTAATTCATCTATTATAGCAGGGAAATTAATGACACCCTTGCCAATAATTACATCATTTGCGTCAGGGTTGTTGGTTTCGTGGATATCTTTTAGATGAACCCCAAGTATATTTCCCTCCAGTTTTTTCAGAGATTCAGCAGGATTTAATCCACTTCTTTCCCAATGTCCTAAGTCGGCACAAACTCCAAAATTTGGATGATCTTTCATAGCGGCGATTACAGAATCAGGATGCCAGTATTGACTTTTTCCCTTTGCGTGCTCATGAATGGCTATTTTGATTTTGTATACTCCTGCCAGACTATCAAGCATGTCCCATGATTCCTTTTCCGGCTCAGCTACCAGGTGCTGCATATTCATTGCCTTAGCCATCTCAAAATAATACTTCCAGTCGGCTTCATTTTTTGCACCACTAACATACATAGATTGCATTTCAATCTTTTTAGCGCTGAGCATTTCCTTCAATTTGCTGATGTCTTCATCAGTCATCGCAGCCATAGTTTTATCATTGAATTCCTTACCCATATTATGGAAAGAAAAGCCTTCCACATAACTCACTCCGGCACTGTCTGCTTTATCAAGGGCGTCAGCAAATGAAAAGCGGTTGAAAGAATACAAGGCTACTCCCATATTCCATTCGGTATTTTGGTCCTGAGCTTTTTTGGAATTTTCGGCACATCCAATGAATGAAACAGCGAATAGGCATAAATACCAGAGACTACTTTTAAATGTTATCATTTTATATTGATTTAGAAGATGAGTATTTATTTGCTTTTTACCAGACTTAGTTTAATTTCCCGCAGGTCCAACATTCCGGCATCTACAGAAGGCTTGTTTGATCTGAAAACAATTTTCTGCCGGCCAGGCTTTAGTTTGATTGTACCGATATTTTTTGATTTAAAGGTTTCCCAGGAACCGCTGCGGTCAATAGTTCCGGTCAGTTTTTGTTTGCCGGCTTCCAGCAGAAACTCATTACCTGCTGTTTCATCCGAAACTGACCAAACCAGCTCGGCATTGTATTCACCTTCAAGATCTACCTCAACATCCCATTCAACCCTGTCTAAGTTCGTAAACCATCCAAAAGCCCACCATTCGGGCATATATTTAATTTTCGGACCAATTCCTTTACCATTACGGGCAGTCAGCCTGAGCATGCCATCAGGTTCTGATTTTACAATTGCTGGTTTATTGAGAGTTTGTGGCTGGGATACTGGTGTACTCTTCATTTCACCCTCCAGATAGCCCAGAACGGCTTCTTTTAAATGTTTCTCTACAACAGGTGTGTAAGGGGAAACGGTTTCGATTTCATACCCTCCATGCTTCCATTCTTTTTCTGTAGGCAGATATCCGAGCCAGCCATTCGCATAGCCAAAGAAAAATGTAAAGGGAAAGGGCGAGCGATCGCGGATCTCGTTCGAGATCTCACAAAACAGTTCAACCGGTAAACTCCATATGGCCACATCTTCATTGATCTTCAGGAACCTTGCCGGCAGCAGCACCATATGGTCTCCATTCGCTGAGGTCTGGGTATATCTCGACAAATCCTTAGGCCAGCTTAAATTGGGCTTTCTTGGGGTTTCAATAATGAGGGATCCGGTAAATAGCTTAATGTCAGAACGGCTGGATACAATTTCTTTATTAGCCGAAAGAATCTTGTCACCTAACAATACCTTGAACTGACTCAAATGCCCTGCTCTGGGATTCGGATAAACACTGTAAATAGGAGCCAGATTACCTGCTGCACCGTTGATGAATAGAAGTGGGACACCTAATTTTTGTTCTACATATTCAGATACGATTCCGGGAGCATCACCACTAACTTCAGTATGAGCAGGTCCAAGCACAGTTCCATGGATTGCATAATTGGCAATCAGCGCAAGCGGACTTCCATCTTCTTTATCGAGGCGGATCAAACCAATTTTGCGGTCAACAGCGCCTTCCGGATTTAATCCTAAAGAAGCTTTACCATTTTCATCAATCGCCCGGCGGTTAATATTTGCCTGAGAAAAACCCCAGCCAACACCCAGTTTGGCTTTAACCAGTTTGCTTCGTGCTTCTGTGATACCTTTTATCAGGGAACGCTCAACCAGGGAGGTATAGGCGGTATCTACATCATGCTTATAACGATCTCCCATAAAAACCTCAGGAAGACCGGGAACTCCAACTTCAGGTGCAGAATGGGTATGGGTTAATGTCCACCAAAAATTCTCGGGATCAATACCCAGATCTTTCTGAAGTATAGCTGCAACATGGTCGTATTCAGAAGGTGACATCACACAGATGTCTGTTGAAACCAAAAAGAATTGCTTCACTCCATCATCCATCGCTACAATCCGATGATAAATGCGGTCATTGATACCGGTTGATTTCCTTGCTGCATAACCCAGCAACATTTTAGGTTCATCAGGAGTTATGTCAACTTTGACCACAGATGCCCTGAAGACTTTATCAGGCACTTGTCCGTAAGCAGTTTGGGTAGCAATTATGACAAGCCCTGAGAGCAGAAATTTTAAACCTTTGAGTGACATGCTTATATGATTTTTATTTTAAGACAATTATTCCTTTAAAATTTGCGTAAAAAAGCGAGAAGATCTGCCATTTCCTGTTTGTTGATTTTTTTCTCCAGTCCGGAAGGCATTGCAGAAATTTCCATGCTTTTTATTTCCTTAATATCCTGACGATTGATCGTTTTTTCAAGTTTTCCATTGTTTTTGATCGTTATAGCGACATCTGTTTCACTTGAAATAATTCCCTGATGTGATTCTCCATTTTTTAATTCCACATTCCAGAGATCATAACCACTGGATATTGAAATATTGGGATCAAGAATATTAGCCATTATAATTTCGGCAGTCCAGTTATGAATGGTACCCAGATCAGGACCCAGTTCAACACCCATTTTTCCTCTCACCTGGTGACAAATAGCACAGTTCTGTACATAAACAGCTTGACCTTTCGTTGCATCTCCCTTAAGCTCAAGAGCTTCCTGGTACGCTTTATTTACCTTTTTGCCTTCTTCTTCATTTTTGGTAAACAGCGTTCTGGCTCTGTTGCGCAAGAGGTCATCTTTATTTTGCATGAGCTGAACACTTCTACCGAAACTAACACTGCTTGCCTGAACCTGATTTTTTTCAATTGCACTTAAAAGTAGATTGATTCTGTCATCATTACCCAGAAATGTTCCGATAGCTGCATCCCTTATTTCAGGAGTAAGAACCGCCCATTTCTGCAAAACATAATCGCTGACCATAGTTCCCGGTATTTTACTCAGGGTTTTTAAAGCAGCCAGCTGAACGATCGGTTGTTCCTGAGGAACGATTAAATTCTTTAACAAAGAACTATATGGGGCAGGGTCAGTCAGTGCAAGGAAATTAATGGCTTCAGTCCTTTTTTTATCTGTGAGGCTGCGGTCTGCCATAATTAGCAAGGACTTGTCTATGGCAGCTTTTGTTTCAGGCCCGGTACTTAATCCGATTACCCTCAACATATCGAGAGATCCTTTTCGTACTTCCTCGGATGGGTGCCCGAAAAATGTACTAATCAATAGGCCCTGATCGTTTTTAAAGGCATTAATGGATTCAGGAGATTTTGATTTCAGGGATTCCATTCCGATGGCAAGCCCTTCAAGCATAGCTCCCTGCCATTGTATTTGCTTTCCGGAACTATTAGTTACAGAATTTTGAAGAAGCTTCTGTATTGCATTTTGATTACCACCATTGGCAGTCATTGTAGCCAGCCTCTGGACTAATAATGAATAGGCAGGTACATCAGACTGGTACCTATTGAGCACTTCCTTTAAAACTGATTCTGTTTGTGAAGAGGATGCAGTTAAAGCGGCAATCTGAACCCATTTATCACTGATGTCCCGGAATAGTAGTTTGTTTCTGACAGCCGCTGATTCCTTTGAATTATCATATCCCAGGGTTAATAATAATTGCAGCCTGACTTTGGGGTCATTGTCATTTTGCATGGACAGGAGTGCTCTAAGCAGTTGAGGGGACTCCTGCAAATGAAGTTCGGCAAGTTTGATTGTATTGCTGCGGATGCCTGCTTCATTATCTTTTAAAGCCTGTTCAATCAAGGCAGGGCTTAATTCAGCCAGACCTTCAAGTGTCCAGAGTGCATGTAACCTGCCCATGGGGGATTCCTTATTGCCGGCCATTTTAAGAAGTGCTGGTAAAGCTTTTTTGTCATTTCGGTCGACCAAAAGTCGCTGAGAGGTAGTCCTCCACCAACGGTTATTATTTGCAAGGTGCTCCACTAGTTTTTCGCTGCTTTCATCACCCAGTTTAAGACCTTTTGTCCATTCTGCAGCTTTCTGGCCTGTTGCAGTAATTCTGTAAATACGACCCTTGTCAGAGCCATCATATAGTCCGCCGGCTTTTACCGCTTGTTCCGACATCCATTCTGGCGACTCGATCACTCTGCGGTAATAATCCAGCATGTAGAGTGCACCATCCGGACCAACATAGAAATTGACCGGTCGTGACCATGCATCCGTTGAAGTCAGAAACTCCTTATTCTTTAACAGAGCACTTGCCTCAAAGCTTGTTCCCTTATCTTTAAGGACGTCCGCATGGACAAGATTGCTAACAGGTTCGGCCACAAAACTTATATTCTTATCGAAAGGAGCAGGGAAGGCACCTCCATCGTATACAGTAATACCGCATCCTGAAGTCATTACTCCCACGTCGGTGAGTAATTGCCTGTCGGGATGAGTGGTAGTAGGGAAGACCTCGGGAGCATTCAGATGGTCTGACATCGACTGGATTGAACTGGAAATAACCAGGTCTTTATTCCGCTGGAAATAACGGTTAGCTATTACCTCATGATAACCCTGGTTAGAATTATTACATCCAAACCAATGTCCCCATTGATCAAAAGCATGTCCGAACTGGGTTTGGGTGGATAGGCTCTCTATTTGTTTTTGATCAGGCAGAAATCTGATGGATCGTCCATTTGCATTCTTTGGTAGTTTCGCTGCATTCACAGAACCAGGAAAAATAATTTCCGATCCTTCATCCCCAAACTCTTCCTTGTATTCACGTGTGGAGGTGGCTCCCTGATGTGCAATATATATCCAGTTATCCAGGCCGTACATTGGATTATTGGTGTTGTGCTGGGGATTTGACAGGGCAAAACCGCTCAGGACAGTATCCCGGATATCCGCTTTCCCGTCATTGTTGGAATCTTCGAGATAAAGCAAATTAGGGGCATCAGTAACCATAATGCCCTTTTTCCATCGCATGACTCCTGCTGGCAGGGTTAAATGGTCAGCGAAGACAATTCTCTTATCCATTATTCCGTCCCCATTAGTATCCTTCAGCAGAATTACATTGCCAGTCCCGCTTTTATCCAGTGGATAACCATGCATTTCAATAACATACATATTGCCGTACTCGTCAATTTCCATATCCACCGGATCTGAGATCAGGGGTTCTGCTGCAAGCAGTTCAATTTTAAATCCTTTCGGTAATTCAAAGGTTGATAAGGCTAGTTCTGCATTTACGGCGGTTGTGCCTGATTCTGATATATCGATACAGCTTATTATGAATATGGCTAAGAATACGAAAGAAAAAGGCATTCGACAGAAGCCGTTATTATGTTTGCTCATTGAAACTTTCTAATTTTTAAATCTGCTGCCCGCTTTTATTGTTGATTTAAATCTAAATATTCTTTCCCTTGTTTTTACTCTTAATTTTTCAATAAGACTATATTTAAAATGTCCTGGCTTTGCGGTTTTTCCAGGGATCTGCAATTGAATAAGCAGCAATAGGGGCATTATTTAACAAGTTTTTCATTGAGAGATCAATACCGATTTCCTATATTAATTCATTAGTGTCCATTAAAAAATAAAAATTGTTCTTTGAAATCATTGATAGTCTATTAGTTACGGAGTGATTAAGTGCGTGACGATTTGAATT
>NZ_FNHH01000041.1 GCF_900103545.1 Daejeonella rubra | reverse complement strand
GTAAAGTCGCTTCCGGAAAAAATAAAATGCTAATCTTAAATGCTATCAGAAACAAGTTAGTTCATAGGATATTTGCTGTTGTAAGAAATGGGGCTACTTATCAACAAAATTATAAAAACCACTTGTTTATGTCATAGAAATCACCGTACCATACAAACGATATAAATATTAAACGACTGCAGAGGTGAACTTTTAGCTAAGGCTACCTCCTGGCCTGCCGATTGGAAGGCTCGCAGAAATGCTAAGACGCAATGATTTTCAGATTATTTATGATCACTCTTTTTCCGTATTATAATCGCGTCTCTGCGTCTTTGCGAGACCATTATTTTCTTTTGGCAGGCGTTTTCCGTACCACAAAAACAATATGAATTTCGAACACCCAGAGGGAACTGAAGGGGCTGATCAGACAACACCGGCCAAAGGGAAACTTTTTCCAAACAACATTGTTATACAAATACTTCGGGTGATAAAAATGTTCCCATGAACCCTTGGAAGCATATAATCCAGATGTTCATTGCTTAAATTTCCCTCTGGTCGGTGTTTTCACCGTACCATAAAAATGATGTAAATTTAAAGGACTATAGAAGGGGAAATCTTTAAGCTGAGAGGACTGATCGGTGAAAAACACCGACCAAATGTAAACCCTCCATAACGGCGCATCTTTAAGCTGAGGGGGCTAATCGGTGAGAACACCGACCAGAGTGAATAAATTCTTGTCTAAACAGGGAGAATATGGATCCTACTACCACAATAAGGCATAACCTGGAAGATTATGAAAAGGTCAGAGGAACTTTTTCCTGGGATTCTATCGCCAGCGAGCTTAGTGGCTTACCTGGCATGAACATCGCATATGAAGCTGTGGATCGCCATGCTATGGGTACCCTGAAAGACACCCTTGCTCTCCGTTGCATCCGTAAAGACAGAAGCTTTCAGGATTTCACATATGCTGAGCTAAAAACCCAAACCTCAAAATTTGCCAATGTGCTTCAGAACCTGGGCATAAAAAAAGAGGCACGCATTTTCTCATTCGCAGGCAGAATTCCAGAATTATATATCACTGCTCTTGGCACTTTAAAACACAGGGCTGTTTTTTGTCCTTTGTTTTCCGTTTTTGGCCCTGAACCCATCTACCAAAGACTTAGCCGTGGCGATGCATCGATCCTGGTGACAAGTTCAGCTTTGTTTGAGAAGAAGGTATCCAAATTATTAGATCGGCTACCCTCACTGCATTATGTGATACTAACGGATATTACCGAACATATTTCCGATAAGATCCTGTCATTCTCCAAACTCATGGAAAAAGCTTCGGAGGAATACCAGATTCAGGAAACCAAAGCAGAGGATGCCGCTTTACTACATTTTACCAGCGGAACAACGGGCATGCCCAAAGGGGTTTTACATGTACACCAGGCAGTACTAACCCATTATATTACAGGCAAATACGTATTGGATTTTCATGAAGGCGACATTTTCTGGTGCACGGCAGATCCGGGTTGGGTAACGGGCACTTCCTATGGAATCATTTCGCCATTGGTTAATGGTGTAACCTGTATTGTGGATGAGGAGGAGTTTGATGCCCTCAGATGGTATTCGATACTCGAAGAACATCAGGTCAGCATCTGGTATACCGCCCCGACAGCCATCAGGCGCTTAATGCGAATGGAAATCAATCCCAGGGAAGAATATCATTTGGAGCATCTGCGCTTAATTCTGAGTGTTGGCGAACCATTGCATGCAGAGGGCGTATTATGGGGTAAAGAAAAATTCGGGATGCCGATTCTTGATAATTGGTGGCAAACAGAAACCGGCGGCATCATGATCGCTAATTATTCTTCCATGAAGGTAAAGCCCGGCTCGATGGGTAAACCATTGCCAGGTATTGAAACTGGCATTGCAGAGATCAGAGATCAGGTACTAACACTTATCACAGAGCCCAATATCCAGGGACATCTGGTCTTAAAAAAGGGCTTCCCATCACTTTTTAGAGCCTATCTTCATGAGGAGGAACGATTTAATAAATGTTTTATAGGCGACTGGTATATCAGCGGTGATCTGGCCAAAAAGGACGCTGACGGATATTTCTGGTTTATTGGCCGTGCCGATGATATAATCAAAACCTCCGGGCATATGGTTGGGCCCTTTGAGGTTGAGAGTACCTTAATGAGGCATCCCGCTGTGGCAGAAGCTGCAGTGATCGGTAAACCCGAACCAGCTATTGGTGAATTGGTAAAAGCATTTGTGGTTCTGAAACCGGGGAATGAAGCCGGAGAAGAACTGATGCTGGACATTACCGGGTTTGCCAGAAAAGAACTGGGACCGGCGGTTGCGCCAAAAGAAATTGAATTTGTGGAAAGCATTCCCAAAACACGCAGCGGAAAAATTTTAAGAAGGCTGTTAAAAGCACGCGAACTCGGATTGCCTGAAGGAGATCTTTCTACGCTCGAAACAAATTGAACGATCATGGAGCAAACAGCAATAAAAATAAAGACGGAGTCAGGTCTTCATTTCCTTTATCAGATGAAACTGATCAGAAGGTTTGAGGAAAAAGCAGCAGAGCAATATACCAAAGCCAGGATCAGGGGATTCCTGCATTTATACATTGGTGAAGAAGCTGTAGCAGTTGGAGTTATTCAGGCCTTAAGTCCCGATGATGTTATATTAAGTACGTATCGTGAACATGGGCATGCACTGGCCCGAGGGATAAGTCCCTCAGCAATCATGGCAGAAATGTATGGAAAACGGGAAGGATGCAGTATGGGAAGAGGCGGATCGATGCATCTGTTCGATAGGTCTAAAAATTTCTATGGTGGCAATGCCATTGTATCGGGGCACCTTCCAATGTCGGTTGGAATGGCACTTGCCTATAAAAAACAACAAAAAAACCAGATCAGCTGTTGTTTCTTTGGCGAAGGAGCAGCCGCTGAAGGCGAATTTCATGAGTCGCTGAACCTTGCTGCACTTTGGAATGTGCCGGTATTATTTGTATGTGAAAACAATCTTTATGCTATGGGTACCGCCATCCGTTATACCCATTCAATGCAGGAACTGGAAAAAAAAGGGATAGCCTATGGCATTGAATCTAAAGCGGTTGATGGAATGGACCTGCTTGCAGTATTGGATGCTGCGAATGAAGCCACAGAATTGATCCGTAAAACTGGAAAACCCTATTTACTGGTTTGTAATACCTTTCGTTTTCGTGCTCATTCCATGTTCGACGCTGAATTATACCGCGAAAAAACTGAAGTGGAAGAATGGAAGAAACGCGACCCCATTCCCGCATTTGAAAAGTATCTGTCTGATCAACGGTTAATTACGGAAAATGATATAAAAGTACTGGAGGCGCGCATTGAATCGGAAGTTCAGCAAGCCGTCGATTATGCAGAAGCCGGAACGCTTGAACCCATAGAAGAACTAACCCATTTTGTTTACAGCGATCCATCAAAATGAGAAAATCAAAGATCAGCTTATGGAAATGTCCGAAATGCGGGCGCCAATTTGAACGGCCCAATCAGGCACATTCCTGTAAAACTTATCCATTGGAACTGCACTTTAAAGGAAAGGATGCAAGCAGAATTATATATGAAAACCTATACGAAAAAATAAAGAAGGTGCTTGGCTTCTATAAAGTTGAATCGCTTGAATGTTGTATACACTTTGTTAGTACAAGTACTTTTGTAGCCGTGAAAATACTCAAACATAAATTGCAGATAGATTTCAGTTTAAGTCAGGAGCTCAAGAATAAACGTTTTGTTAAGGCCATTAAATTATCAGAACACCGCTTCCTGTACCTTTTAGAAATCACAAACGAGGAAGAGATCGACAATGAACTAGTGAATTGGATAAAAGAAGCGCATGAATTAAAAGAGAAAAAAATTATCAGCCAGGTATAAATATTAAACAAATTCGATATGGAAAACAAAAATTTATGTCAGAGTTGCAGCATGCCAATAGAGATAGATCATGTAAAAGGCAGTGAAATAGATGGTTCAAAAAGCAGTGAATATTGCATGTATTGTTATGAAAATGGCGCATTTAAAGAACCAGGCATGTCATTGGGACAGATGATATCTGTTGTTGAAACACAAATGGAAAAGATGAACTTACCTCTAAAGCTGATCGAGGCATCCATCAATAAGATTCCAAAGTTAAGCAGGTGGAAAATCTGATCCTTATCAGTTTGGGCGTTTTTACACGCTTTCGGTTTAATTTAATTGGTCTCAAAAGCCAATAAATCTGCCTGGCCGGCAGGGCGATTCTATCGTTAAAACTGAATCATTATGATCAAAAATAAATAAGATCAGAACATGGTGATAGAGAACAAGATAAAAATAAGCTACAGGGAAGCTCTAAAGCAGGGCATCAGAGAAGTATTGAGGAATGATGACCGTGTTTTCCTCATGGGCGAAGATGTGGGTCATTATGGAGGTGCATTTGCGGTCAGTAAAGGTTTACTTCAGGAGTTTGGTGAAGGGCGGATCATGGATGTACCGCTTTCGGAGTCGGGTTTTGTTGGTGCTGGTATTGGGGCGGCAATAGCCGGAATGAAGCCTGTTGTTGAAATAATGACCGTTAACTTCAGTCTGCTGGCAATGGATCAGATCGTAAACAATGCCGCTACCCTATCGCATATGTCGGGAGGACAGATCAATGTACCTGTGGTGATCAGAATGGGGTGCGGAATCGGACGCCAGCTTGCGGCACAACATTCACATAGCTGGGAGTCGTTCTATGCGCATATACCCGGACTTATCGTCTTATCAGCAGGTACCCATGAAGACGCAAGATATCTATTGCCTGCAGCCATGAAAAGCCCTGATCCGGTTATCATTTTTGAGTACACCTCTATGCTGAACATGGAAAATGAGGTCCTGAATAATCCTGCCGGAGTTGATATTTCCAAAGCAAAGATCAGAAGAGAAGGAAAGGACATTTCCATAATAACTTATGGAACAGGAGTTTATAAAAGCATGGAAGCTGCAGAGGAATTAGCCTCAATGGGTATCGATGCTGAAGTTATTGACCTGCGGGTTCTTCGCCCTTTGGATGAAGCCACATTTTTAGCGTCTGTATCCAAAACCCACCGGGCATTGATCGTGGAAGATGCGTGGCGATCGGTGAGTATTTCTTCCGAAATAAGTGCCCGTATCTCTGAAAAAGTATTTTACGAATTGGATGCCCCTGTCAAAAGACTTTGCGGTATTGAGGTGCCTATACCCTATCCTGCACATCTGGAAGATTCTTCTATCCCACAGAAAAAAGATATTGTTAATGAAGTTCAAAAAATCCTGAATCCATGATTGAATTTGTAATGCCAAGCCTGGGCGCTGATATGGCAGATGGCACCCTCGTCGAGTGGCTTAAAAAACCAGGCGATCAGGTCAAACGTGGAGATATTATTGCCACGGTTGAAACACAAAAAGGCCTGATCGATATTGAGGTATTTGATGAAGGCACTATCGAAAAACTAATGATTGCTGAGGATACTAAGGTCCCGGTGGGAACTTTAATGGCCCTGATCAATCCTGAAAAGACAATTGAACCACAAAAGGCAATACCTGTAGTTGCAGAAGAGCCTGTAATTCAGCCTACTGAAGAAAAGGCAATACCCCCTTTCGTTACTGAACATATACAGGTCAAAGCATCTCCGCTGGCAAAAAAAATTGCTGCTGAAAATAATATTGACCTTTCACAGATAATGGGAAGCGGAGAAAACGGAGCCATAACAAGGAAGGATATTGAAGGTGCTATTGAACAAGGGAAATTAGTACAGGAAAAAGAAAGATCAAGCATAGTAGCTGAACCTATCAAAGAACAAAACATTAGTAATACGTTACGTTCTGCTGTTGCCGCAGCCATGAGCAGGTCCAATCGTGAGATCCCGCATTATTTTCTGGAAAAGAAAATCGACCTGGAAAAAGCGCTTGCATGGATGCATGAAAAGAATAAAGTACTTCCTGTTCAGAAACGATTACTGCCTGTTGCCCTGCTGATAAAAGCAGTAGCCTCCTCACTAAAGCAGGTACCAGAATTGAATGCTATCTGGGATACAGATCTGCAGCTTAAAACTGAAATCAATATTGGCTTTGTGGTTTCATTACGTAATGGTGGTATCATCGTTCCGGCTATTCATGCTGCCGACCTGAAGTCTGTGGATGAAATAATGGAAAACCTGAATGATATTATCCCAAGAGCCAGAGCATTAAGGTTACGCAGCTCTGAATTAAGCGATTCAACCGTCACCATTACCAGCATTGGAGATGGAGGAGCTGATCTGGTTTATGGCATCATTTACCCTCCTCAGGTTGCCATAATCGGGTTCGGAAGCATTTCAGAGCAAGCATTTGCAGAAAATGGTTTACTGGGAGTTCGTCCGATGGTACGCGTTAGCCTTGCAGGCGACCATCGCGCAAGCGACGGATTGAGCGGCAGTCGTTTTTTGGTCACATTAAACAATCATTTACAAAATCCGGAGGCACTATGATTAAGGAAGAACTAGAAAAAAATATTTTCCAATTGCTGAAGAAAATTGCTCCGGAAACAGAACCTTCAGAACTATCCCCAACAGAAAATATCAGGGAAGCCCTTGGTATAGACTCCTATGACTTCCTGCAATTCATTATTGCACTGGATGAAAAATTAAAGATTGAAATTCCGGAGCAGGATTATGGAAAAATTACAAGCCTCAACTCATTGACCGATTATTTGATAAACAAGCCGAAATGAGCATCCTGATATTAAAAAGGATAATGTACATGGAATAAAACTAGTGAAACCGAGGTAATCATTTAAAATAGGATCGTGATGATAAGCAAATTCAAAGCACATCCATGGCATGGCATTGAACCGGGACCAAATGCGCCCGTTGAGGTAACTGTGTATGTTGAGGTGGTCCCCACAGATACGGTAAAATTTGAAATTGATAAAAAAAGTGGTTTCCTGATCATTGACAGGCCTCAGAAATTTTCAAATGTCACTCCCACTCTCTATGGCTTTATACCACAAACTTATTGCGGTGACCTGATTGCCGAATATGACGCTAAGAAATCAAAAAGACCCATCGGAAAGGGAGATGGTGATCCATTGGATATTTGTGTGCTTTGTGAGCGCACAATATCTGGTGGTGATATTCTTCTTCGTGCAATTCCAATTGGAGGCATTCGATTGATTGACAAGGGTGAGGCAGATGATAAAATAATTGCTGTGCTCAGGGGCGATGAAGTATATTCTTCTTGGTCGGATATAGAACAGCTGCCGGAAGGATTACTTAACCGGATAAAGCATTATTTCCTTACCTACAAAAACCTTCCGGGAGCAGAAATGCCAATTATAGAAATTGTGAATATTTTTGGGAAGAAAGAGGCTCATGAGGTTATAAAAAAGTGCATCAGTGATTATAAGCAACAATTTAGATCAGCAAAGAAAAAAAATTAGGGCATGCACAAAATGCGAATTAATAATTTATCCAATAACCTAGAAATTTAAAAAGAAGTGTTTAACCATTCCAAGATATTCTTCCATAAATATTATTTTTTCCCAGTGTTTAAATAAATTAATTACATGACAGATTTATTGATACATCAACAAATTATCATTTTATATTCAATAAAAATATTTATTTTAGGTTAATATTTTTAACAAAAAATTATATCAGATTTACCTGATAAAGTCTCACAATATGGGATATTACCGGAGCGAATCCTATATAAAGACCTGATCAACAATTAGATAAATGCAATTCATATGAACATAAAGAATCTGGAATTGGATTTAAGTAGTGACTTTAATGAAAAACTAACAAAGGAGCTACTTATTTTGCAAAATTTGATCAATGCATTAAATAAAAAAGAAATACCTCCTTCGATCAGTGACAAAATTAATCAGGAAATTGAAAAGCTCAACAGTGCTTCAATTTATGAGGACCATCTGATCAAGAAAATAAAATCAAACCGGGGGTTCATATTGAAATTGCTGGAAAAAGAATTAAACTTTGTACCCGCTCACCATTTTCGCAATCTATGGATGGCATTAGGCTTATCAGCCTTTGGTATACCAATTGGTGTGGCGATTGGAATTGCAAGTAAAAATCTCGGGCTTTTAGGCCTGGGATTTGCCCCTGGTATTTTGATAGGATTAGCAATTGGAAACAGGAAAGATAAAACTGCTTTTAAAAAGGGCCTTCAACTCGATTTTGAAGTAAAATAAATGCAATTGGCTATTATGAATACTTCTTATTCGCCACATTCAGGTATCAGATTGAAATTTGAATAGAACATATTCTACTAAATAATTCCAACTTATCAATTAAAAACAAGGTTCAGAGTTAACAAGTATATGTTTTTATGGAAGCATAACAGGTTAGTTCATGCTCGATTCAATCACTCCTATTACATAAAATCTTTATAAAAAAAACGTGCCTGTCCTAACCTGCAGAAGGACCAAATGACCAGGACTAAACCAATTCTCATACCTTTTTATCCGATAGCACAGATTACTAGGAAGCTATTATTAATTCCAATAAATAGCTATAATTTTGACTTGAAGGAATTTGAAGATGTCAAAAACAGAAATCTAATCTATTTTGATGCGTTATAAAGGACTACAGAATTTCAAACCATGAAAAGACCCTGGAACATTATTGACAGTCCCGTTTACAGCCTGGCAACTTATTTTGAGGGCAAAGTAAATATGAATATCTGCACCTACGTGAGTGCAATAAGCATGGAACCCAAAATCTATGCGATAGCTATTTATAACGAAACTAAAACATTGGAAAATATGTTTCAAACAGGTCGGGCGATACTACAATTCCTTCATCCTGTGCAATTTAATCTGGTCAGAAATTTAGGTCAGAGATCAGGACTGACTTTCAACAAACAACAGTATCTGGAGAAAAATAATTTATTGGAAAGCTGGAATGGTTTTCAGGTTTTAAAAAACACATCAGCCCGAATTTTGCTGGAAAAAATTGATTTTAAACAAACGGGTGATCATGTTTTATTTACTTTCAGAGCAGAAAAATATAAGACCTATCATCCGGAAGTTTTAACTTCGGAGATCTTAAGAATTAAAAAGATAATAAGGGCATGACCGAAGCAGAAACAGACCGTATCATTGAAATGGCATGGGAAGACAGGACACCATTTGAAGCAATAAAAGTTCAATTCGGCTTTACTGAAGCTGATGTAATTTCTCTCATGAGAAAAGAATTGAAAAGAAACAGTTTTAACTTATGGCGCAAACGTGTTAACAGTGGCGTGAGTCAAAAGCATCTGCATAAACGAACAGATGAGATCAACAGATTTAAATGTACGCTGCAACGCAGTATAAGTATGAACAAGATCAGCAAACGCTGAGATGAAAACAGTAAAAAAGGAAAATCTGCCTGTTAAAATTTGTATTGTTTGTGAAAGACCATTTAGCTGGAGAAAAAAATGGGCTAAGGTTTGGCAGGATGTGAAATACTGCAGCGATAAATGCAGAATGTTAAAGCAAATGAACGAATAAGTTTATCTGGTTGAATAGGTACCACACCTGCTTATTCCAAAAATATTTATAAATTGGAACCATCATGTTTCCATTATACCACTCCCCGGGTTGGACAAAATTCACTAAGAATACAGCTATCCTTTAAAATGAATAAATCTGATATTGGATCGATTATAAGTAAAGCAAAACAAATTCCTGTTTTAATCTATTTAATAAAATGGCTATTCCTTTCTGCAGTTATTGGAATTCTGGCAGGAACTGCATCAGCATTCTTTTTAATTTCTTTAGATTGGGCAACAGACTGGCGTGAGAATCACATCTGGATAATTGCTTTTTTACCAGTAGCCGGACTGGTCATTGGCCTGGTCTACCATTATTGGGGAACAGAGGTTGTAAAAGGGAACAATTTATTACTGGAGGAATTCCATAGCCCGCAAAAACTTATTCCATTCAAAATGGCGCCTCTTGTGCTTTTTGGAACCATTATAACTCATCTTTTCGGGGGCTCTGCAGGCCGTGAAGGTACCGCGGTTCAAATGGGGGCTGCCATTTCAGATCAGTTCAGCAAATTGTTCAGTTTAAATGAAAATGATCGAAAGATCATTCTGATTATAGGCATCAGTGCAGGTTTTTCCGCCGTTTTTGGAACTCCCCTGGCCGGGGCTGTATTTGCATTAGAAGTAATGGTTTTAGGCAAAATAAGAACAGAAGCCATAATACCTGGCCTGATCGCAGCGTTCATTGCTGATTTTACTTGCACTGCCTGGAATGTTTCACACACTCAATATAGTATTCCTACGGTACCGGATCCCGGTGCAATAAATCTCCTTTGGGCTGTATTTGCAGGTATTATTTTCGGATTAACATCCTGGTTTTTCTCCAAATCCATGCATTTCTGGACCAACCTGTTTAAATCAATGATCAAATATGCTCCATTCAGGCCAATGATAGGTGGAATTTTTATTGCCCTTGCTATTTACCTGATCGGAAATACACAATATATCGGATTAGGAATTCCGGTTATTGTAAGTGCTTTCAGTGATGATCTGAACTCTTATGACTTTCTGTTAAAGATCCTCTTTACATCATTTACCATTGGCGCTGGTTTTAAAGGAGGAGAGGTCACGCCTCTTTTCTTTATTGGAGCAACACTTGGAAATGCATTAGTATGGTTTGTACCATTACCTGTAGCCTTACTGGCAGGGATGGGTTTTGCAGCAGTATTTTCAGGAGCTACCAATACCCCTATCGCCTGTACCCTGATGGGTATTGAATTATTTGGTATGGAAAGTGCCATTTTTATTGGAATAGCCTGTGTAGTTTCATACTTTTTTTCCGGTCATACCGGAATTTATACTTCTCAGATCCGGAGTGGCCCGAAACAGGCTATTTACAGGCGATTAAAGCCTGGCAGACAAACTTAAACAGTTACAGAACCCTGGGGATGTATTCTCCAACCGATAAAATATAAGACCCAGCTTAGGGCACAACCACTTTTCATTTAATTGTGGACTTAAAAATGCTATAGGTTTACCCGGATTTTTATACCGTATTGCCTTTCCCCTGCAGCGAAATTTAAAAAGAATTGATCGCAAAAACATTCCGACCGTGGTTACAATTGGTACTGATATTTTAGTTTTCATAAGAACTTCCAAATGGTAGTTCTTATGAAATAATATAAATGATTTCAAAATCACCAGAGTATTTTCTTAATTTGCAAGAGCATTTACCGATGTGAAATATGGAAGAACAAGCTATGAGCACTGGTCATGGCTATAAATTCGAACATTTTTTCGAACTATCGCCTGATCTTCTCTGCATTGCCGGCTTTGACGGCTATTTAAAGAAAATCAATCCAGCTGTAGCTAACCTATTAGGCTATTCCATTCAGGAACTCATGACCAAACCAATTATTGAGATGGTTCATCCTGATGATAGAGATTCAACAATTTCTTCTCAACAGATAGCCAGATCCAGTGGCCCTTTATTGAATTTTGAAAATCGCTATATTACATCAGAAGGAAACATAGTTTGGTTATCCTGGACTTCATTGGCCTTCAAAGAAGAGAAATTGATCTATGCTATTGCAAAAAATATAACTTATAAGAAAATTCTTGAAGAGAAGCGCAATAATCAATTAGCAAATCTAACAAAGGTCAATAATGACTTAAAACAACTAAGTTATACCACCTCCCATGACCTTAGATCTCCCGTTGGCAATTTAGTTTCATTATTGGAAATGATTGACTACTCAAAGATCACAGATCCCGAAAACCTGAAATACCTGGAATTCATAAAAATGGCTGCTGAAAATTTAAGGAAGGCAGTAGATAATTCAGTTGATCAGCTAATCAAAAAGGATCAAATTAATATAGAGATTGAAGAAATTAACCTTAATGAAATTCTTAACAGGGTTTTAACACCCATAAAGTCATTTATTATTAATTCAAATGTTACCATCAAAGCAGAATTTACTGCATTGGAGACAATAAAATTCAACAAAGCCTACCTTGAGAGCATATTTCTCAATTTAATTACGAATTCCATTAAATATGCACAACCGGGCCTATCCCCTGAAATTACCATTACTTCAAACCGGATAAACGGCATTAATCAGCTGGTTTTTTCTGACAATGGTTTGGGCTTTGATTTAGAAAAATTCAAAGGAAAGATTTTTGGGCTGAACCAAACTTTTCATGATGCCAGCGATAGTAAAGGCATTGGATTATATCTGGTTTACAACCACGTAAATAATCTCGGTGGCCGGATAACACTCGATAGTAAGGTGAATGAAGGATCTACCTTTACTATCTTTTTCAAAGATTAAATAGAGAAAACCGATAGGTTTGGATCATCTTCAGTATTGAATTAAAATTCTCGGATCACCATAAAATTCAAATTGAGCATTTCTTTATTTATTGGCTTTTTTTCTTATTCATAGCGCTTATAATATTATTCATATGGCATTTTAAGTATTGATAATTAGGCTCATATGATTTATGATTTAAAAAATGTTATATTTAATTATTAAATAAAAAAAACAAAGATTATGAAATCAAACATGGGTAGTACCGACAAGATAATCCGCATTCTTGCCGCAGTTATAATCGCAGTTCTATATTTTACCAACCAAATTTCAGGCACAGCTGCCATCATACTTTTAGTTCTTGCAGGTGTATTTATTCTGACGAGCTTAATTAGTTTTTGCCCATTATACCTTCCATTCGGAATCTCAACCCGCCCAAAGAAGAATTAACAACATGTTGAACGCCGGTTTTAAGAAAATAAATAAAGCCGGAATTTCAAAGCCGCTACTATGCATTCATATCAACATCTTATCAGTCTCTGGGAAGAAGGCCGAACTCGTTTTACTAAACTACTGACCGATATTAAAGAAGATGAATTAATCAAAACCCTATCTCCTTCGCCCAATTCTGCGGGCTTTTTGATCAGACATATTGGAGATGTAGAATTATTATTTGCAAAAAATGTATTTAAACATGAAGGTGTGCAAGTACATGCAAAAACTGTGATTGACCAGAAAGACAGTGGTGAGTGGACGAACCTGGAAGAACTACTCTCCTATACTCAAAAAGCCCATGATACCTTAAAAGAAGCTATTTCATCTCAGGATGATAAGGATTGGCAAGAGAGTGTAATTACCAAAGAATTTGGCACAAAAACTAAAGCAGAAGCATTAGGCCGTATTATTACCCATACAGCTTATCATGCTGGTCAATTGGCTATTATTCTAAAATACGGGAAATAAAAGAGGAAGCATGAAGCTTAAAGCCTAAAGAGGAAAGTCTAAAGGTTAAGGCTAGTACCAAATGCTGGTTCGTGATTTCAACATATCAGGGACACTGCTTAACAAAAAGCTAAATGCCTATCGATAAAATCAGATGACAAACAAAGTTATTCGTGTGACGAAAATGTCTGGCGACCAGGTTCTTTTCGATGAGGAAAAATTAAAACGATCGTTAAGACGTTCCAGAGCTGATGAAACTATTATAAATGAGGTTATTGCGAAAGTAAAAACTCAGCTTTATGATTCCATGCCTACTAAAGCTATCTATAAGCTTGCCTTTTCCTATCTCAAAAAACATTCCTCCTTCTCGGCATCAAGATATAAACTTAAAAGTGCTATTCTTGAATTAGGTCCGAGTGGCTTCCCATTTGAAAAATACATAGCTGAATTATTAAAATTTAAAAATTATACTACTGAGGTCGGGACTATCGTACAAGGACATTGTGTATCCCACGAAATTGATATTATTGCTGAAAAGGAAGGCCGTCATTTGATAATAGAATGTAAGTTCCACAGTGATCAGCGGAGGTTTTGCGATATCAAAGTACCCTTATACATTCATTCCAGATTCAAGGATGTGGAGACCAGATTAAAAGAAAAACACGTTCAGGGTGGTAAAACTTACCTTGGAGGATTAGTGACCAATACCCGATTTTCTAGCGATGCACTTCAGTATGGAAACTGCATGGGAATGTTTATGCTAAGCTGGGATTACCCTCTTAACAAGAGCCTTAAAATGCTCATTGACCAATCAGGATTACACCCTATTACTAGTTTGCTGACCATGACTAAACTAGAAAAGGATCAACTACTTGCGGATGGCATTGTATTATGCAGGGATCTGGTAACAAAAGAAAAAAAACTGCACGACATTAATATTTCGGAGATTCGGATCAGAAAAATAATGGAGGAAGTCAAATCAATCTGTGAAAGCAGAGATGATTAACATCTGCTTATTATCCAAAAACGAAGATTAGAAATATTTTGTTTGCCATCCAACAACCATTCAGTGAAAATTATAGTATCCTGCCGTCTTCCATTTCAATTATCCGGTCTGTTCGCAAAGCAAATTCATTATCATGAGTTACGATCAATAAAGACTGATTGTAAACATCTGCAAGCTCCTTAAAAATATCAAAAACGATCTCAGAATTTTTTTTGTCAAGATTCCCGGTAGGCTCATCTCCCATAATAATTAAAGGATCATTGATCAGAGCACGTGCTATTGCTACCCGCTGTTTCTGTCCTCCTGAAACCTGATTTGGTTTTTTGAGTGCCTCGCTTTCAATGCCCAGTATCTTTAATTTTTCATAAGCCCGGTGCTCAACCTCCTTTTCAGAGTATTTTCCAAGTTTTAGGCCCGGCAGCATCACATTTTTAAGAACCGAAAATTCATTCAGCAGGTAGTGAAATTGAAAAACAAACCCAATCTTTTCATTTCTTACCCTTGCCAGCTCAACTTCCCTTTTATTTCTCATACTTTCACCATCGATCAGGATGTCTCCGGTATAGTCGGTATCCATTGTTGAAAGGATATAAAGCAAAGTTGATTTTCCGCAGCCGGATTTACCGATCACAGAAACGAAATCGCCCCTGTTTATGGAGAAATTAATGTCAGTGAGAACTTGCACAGTAACCGGATCGTGAAAATATTTTGAAACGGCTTTGGCTTCCAGTATTATTTGATCCATCCTATTTCCCCCTGATTATTATTACCGGATCTATTTTACTCGCTTTACGCGAAGGGAAAAATCCTGCAAAATAAGTTGTGACAATTGAGAAAACTGCACCAATTACATAAAAACGAGGATTATAATTGATCGGATAGGTTTTGATAGTGGGCAAAGCCGCAGTATTGAACGGAATCTGGTCAATGGCCACTGAAAGTCCGAATCCCAGGATCAATCCTAAAATCCCCCCTAAAACACCAATGGTTAAGGCAATTCCAATAAAGATACGGTTCACATCCCTTCCTGAGAATCCGGTAGCTTTCAAAATAGCGATCGAGTCCATTTTCTCATAGATCATCATATTCAGAATATTGTATATACCAAATCCTGCAACGATCAGTAAGGTAATACCAACCGAGTAAGAGATCAATGTTCGTACTGAACTTCCGGTTTCAAATTGAGAATTAGCGGTTTGAATATCAATAGCCTCCAGATCAAATAATTTCTGGTACTCTTTAGCAATATCCGGCGCCAAAGTAATATCCTTCAGCTTGATCTGGATATCAGTTATATAGGTCCCCGACTCACCCAAAAGTTTTTGTGTGGTATTAATGGATGCATAACTTTGTGCGTTATCGATATCCTGTAATCCGGATTGGAAATAGCCAACCACCTTCAGCTGCATTCTTTCTCCTTTAGCTGTGGTAACCTGGATAATATCCCCAATATCAGCCAGCATCTTTTCTGCTAAACCCTTGCCTAAAATAATGCTGCTAGGTGTATTTTTAAGATCTATATAATTCCCTTCAGTAACATAATCCTGAAATAAGAACAATCTGTTCTCGGCCTCCACATCTATTCCGTTTATCACACCCGTCAGGTCAATGGCACCGACATTATAAAATACCTGTGTGGTAATTTTGGGTGCTATGCCTGAAATACGTTTATCAGTCCTTAAAAAATCCATGATAGCACCATTATTATAAATTTGAAGACGCTCTTTTTTGGGTTTGACAGAACTGACAAAGTTATGATAGGATCTATAGGTCTCTGACAAATTCACAGGCTGCAGATCAGATGGCTTTATTTCATTGTATAAACGAATATGCGCGGTACGGTTAATGATCAGCCCATCCAGCAGATCGTTCAAACCCGACATAAAGCTGAGAAGGGTAACGAACATGGTAATGCTGAAAGTTACGCCGACTGCTGCAACGATCGTTTGTTTCAATCGCGCCAGCAATAATGATCCTGAAATACTAACCAATAATCTAACATTCATAGCTAAGGCTTAATCAGTTCATCTTGTTCAGTAATTCCAGAGATGATTTCGATCTTCTGATAATCCTTCAAACCAGTTTTTACCAATACAGTATCACCATTTACCTTCAACACCATAGAATCATTTAACAAATAGTTTCTGGGTATAATCATCGCTTTAGTTTTCGACTGAACCAGAATACTTGCTTCAAACGTAATATTCGGGAATAGTCTTTCAGGCAGATCAACAAACTCTGCTTCAACAAGGAAAGTTTTACTTCTTTCATCCATCAGCGGATTGATACGGGTTACTTTAGCTTCAAATACTTTATCCTTATAACTATCGAGTTTAACCAATACCTTCAGACCATTTTTTACCATCAGAATATCATATTCATCAACCTGCATTTCTAAAATAAAATTATCGGCATCGCCTATAACTGCTACTGGGGTTTGGGGACTAACCAACTCACCCTTCTTTTTATTCAGGCTATAAACGATCCCATTCATTTCACTTTTTAAAGTAAAATCACGAGCCAGGCTTTGTGATATAAAAAGATTTTTCTTAGCCTGGGAGGAAGCAAAACTAAGCTGACGCTCCAGGTCATTATATCTGATGATCGCAGAATTATAGGTGTTTTTTGAATTCTGATAAGCCAATTCGCGCTGTTCGAGTTCAACCTTTGTTCCTACACGCTGTTCCCATAAATTTTTCTGTCTGAAAAACAATAATGAATCATTCTTCATTTTATTCCTTGACAGATCTATCACAGAGGCCGCTTCATTCAGCTTTCCCTGGTTAGCCGCAATATCATTGAAGTTTGCTGCAAGCCGGGCATTTTCAGTATTCAACTGCTGAACGTCATTTGAAACCCTCAGGATGGCCTGCCCCTTTTTTACTGTATCACCTTCAGTCACAAAGAGCTGCTCAATGATCCCATTGACAGTGGCATAAGCCTGATACTGATCCTGGCTCTTTATTATTCCGGAAGCATAGACTGATTGGGAAACAGGCTTGATTTCAGGCTTTATCTTTTCAACTGAACTCTTACAGGAATTAAGAAAGACTATTAGGATAAATAAAATTCTAATGTTCATGAATGAAGAAAATTTTTCAAAGCTAAGACTAAATTAAAGATCAAAATATGACCTTCGTCTCATTTTCAACGAATTAAACACAATATACAGTATATCCTGTTTTGTGTTGAAGAAATAATTTACCTTCATAGAGGAATTTAAACACGACTATGAATTGGATACTTCTTTATCAAGTTTTATACCTTTTCATTCTGACAATTGTTTGTTTGCGGATCATTTACGATACCCGAAATAACACAAAAAGCCTCGCCTATCTTTTATTTGCAGTGTTTGTCCCTTTTTTAGGGATGGCATTTTATTTTGTTTTCGGAGTAAACTACAGAAACAGAAAAATGTACAGCAAAAAATTGATCGTGAATGATGAACAGGCAAATAAATTACGTGATATTATTTTTGAATATTCCAAAAACACCTTTGAGGAGAGTGACAAGTCTGTAAAAAGCTTTGAAGAATTGGCAAATCTTCTTCTAAAAGATAACCTGAGTCCACTGACATCGAAAAACAGTGTCAAACTACTGATCAATGGAGAAAATAAGTTCCCTGAACTAATAAATGCTTTAAAAGAAGCAAAAGACCATATACATCTTGAATATTACATTTATGAAGATGATGCTATCGGAAAATTAATTCAATCGGTTCTGGTACAAAAAGCAAATGAAGGAGTAACAATCAGGTTTATTTATGATGATTATGGCAGCCGTTCGATCCGTAAAACTCTGGTACCGGAAATGCAATCCAAAGGCATTAAAGCCTTCCCATTTTTCAAGATACGCTTTATCACTTTCGCTAACAGGCTGAATTACAGAAATCACCGGAAGATCATTGTCATTGATGGAAAAACTGCATTTATTGGTGGTATAAACATCAGCGACAGGTATATTAATGACCCAAAAGATTCAAAAAAACTTTTTTGGAGAGATACACATCTGCGCATTGACGGACCGGGAGTTCAAAACCTTCAACATTTGTTTTTGTGCGATTGGAATTTTTGTGCTGACAGCAAATTGGAGCCTGATGAAACCTTCTTCCCGCCACTCACTAAAATGCCGGCACTTGATGATAAAATTGTTCAGATCGCATCAAGCGGACCAGACTCCCACACTCCTGCGATCCTGTATTCAATCCTGCAGGCAATCAATCTGGCTACGGAGGAGATCATAATAAGCACACCCTACTTTATCCCCAATGAAAGTTTACTGGATGCTCTATGTGTAGCTTCATTAGGCGGCATTAAAATTAAATTATTGGTTCCTTTGAAATCTGATTCCTCTTTTATTGACCATGCAGTAAGATCCTATTACCTTGAGATTCTGAACGCCGGAATAGAGATCTATCAATACTCCAAGGGTTTTATGCATGCAAAAACGATGGTTTGTGATCGTAAGATTGCCATGATCGGGACTTCCAATATGGATATCAGAAGCTTCGACTTAAACTTTGAGGTAAATGCAATAGTTTATGACAAGCAAATTGCGAATGAACTTCATAGCATTTTCATTGATGACCTGAAAGATTCAGTCAAATTGGATTTAATTACATGGACTAAACGCCCACGATATAAGAAATTGATTGAGAATGCCGTGAGATTGGTTTCGCCACTACTTTAATTTTGCCAAAGGCTGGCTGGCACGCAAAGGGTTTCATATGATATGTAAGCATTCGCCTCATAGTGCACAATTGCAACTCTGCGTCTTTGCGTATTTGCGTGCCAACTCTTGTTCTATGAGATCGCCTCTTGTTTTTTGCGCTCGCATTTTTTCAATTGCGAGCGTAGCGAAGCAGTCTCTGTTATCAATCGAATTCTAATCATGAAATTGCTTTATCTTATACTCAACCTACCAAAAAGGATGCTCGCAAAGTCGCTAAGACGCAGAAGTTTTAGAATAATTATAAGCATTTGTTTTATCTCATACATTCGCGTCTTTGCGAGATTTTCTTTCAAGAACCACCCCCTTTAATTCCCCCGCCGGCGGTGGACACTGGGCGCCTCTGAGAATCGTGCTTAAAGATTAAATTATCTGTTCTTAAACGAAATTTATTATCCGACTTGCTGTCCACCGCTGGCCCGAAGGACTCCATTGGAGCAGGGGGAGTGGGGCCTTTAGCGCTGGCGGGGTGGTATTATTGTATAATTGGTTGGATGGTTAGTTGGTTAGGATTTAGGCTGCCAATATTGTAATCCCATAAAACCTCGTCATTTCGACATGCGAGTCAAATTTTCTGTTTCCAGTATCAATCACAGCATGGAGAAATCTGTTGATTAAGGGCAGGATTGTTATGTAAACCCATTTTAGGACAAAACAGACATTAGTTTGTGATACTGTGATTTCTATGACATAAACAAGTGGTTTTTATAATTTTGTTGATAAGGAGCCCCATTTCTTACAACAGCAAATATCCTATGAACTAACTTGTTT
>NZ_FNHH01000009.1 GCF_900103545.1 Daejeonella rubra | reverse complement strand
GATAAACTATCCGGCAGATAGTAAACTACAAATAAAGTTATTTAAAACGATAGAAGCGGAACCTCAGGTTCTGGTTAGGGTATCGCGCCGAAAGAGCAGAGGCAGGAATATTGCAAAATACCGGTGGGATAGAGCCGGGTTTGATTGGGATTGGTGTACCGCAGAAACTGTAAGATCGCACTATCCGCGTAGCTGACCAGCTTAAAATAATCAGAAAGGTATTCCGGAATAATTCGGCTATGAAAAGCATGGAATGAATTGTGTAGGAAGTTTTTTAACCCTGAATTCAAGCTTCTCGTAACTCCATAAATTTGAACCTGATCCCTGATATTTGATTTCAGTTTTTTTGAAACCGGAATGCAAGTCCAACTGATCTATAAACAATAAAACCTCTTGAATTTTGTTTCAAAAGGTTTTATTTAGGTATGTAGGGTCTAATATGTATTATCTTAAACAATAACTATGCCTGTATTAAAAATTTGATTTTTTGACATTAAGCTCAATATTCAGTCCTTCTTCTGTTTACTATTGTAGTGAAATCCAGACAGGGTAGTTTCAATGGTTTTAGTATTATATTCAAAAAGATAAGATGAATAAGACAAATAGTCGTTTAGAGATAATGAAAGAATCAATTGGTAAAAAATCCTTTGACAGTCCATCTCCATTTTCTCATTGGCTTAAGCCTATTATCAGAGAAGCTGAGTATGGATCCCTCAAATGTGAATTTACAGTTCGGAAAGATATGACCAATCCAATGGGTATGCTGCATGGTGGTGTTTCGGCAGGCATAATCGATGATATCATTGGTGCGACTATATTCAGCATGGATTTAAGTCATTCTTTCACTACGATCAATAACTACATAGATTATTTTGCTCCTGCAATGGAAGGAGATATCATTGAAGCTCACACTTCTGTTGTTAAATTAGGCCGTCAGATCATTAATTTGCAATGTGAGATTTGGCTTCCATTTAAGAAAAGGCTAATTGCTCGCGGTTATTCTAATATGATCAGGATAGAAAAATCCTGACCAATTCAGAATATTAATTCAATAGAAAAATAATATTGTTTTAGTTAATTATTACTTAATTGTATGTCCGAAGAAAATATAAGCAAGGAAAATTGCTGCAATCAGACCTACAAGATCGGCGATCAAACCGCAAACAATGGCATATCTTGGCTTTTTGATGCCAACTGAACCGAAGTATACAGCAAGAACATAAAATGTGGTTTCAGAAGATCCCTGAATGATACTTGCAAGTCTGCCCTGAAAGGAATCGGCACCATAGGTTTTCATTACATCAACCATTAATCCTCTGGCACCACCACCACTCAGCGTTTTCATTAAGCCTACAGGTAAAGCAGGAACAAAAGATGTGTCAAGTCCGAATAAAGCTACAAGAGAGCCTATTGCATTAACTACATAATCCATACAACCGGTTGTACGAAAGGCACTTATGGCAACAAGTATGGCAATAAGAAATGGAATGATCATGATGGAAGTACTGAAACCTTCTTTTGCTCCATCAATAAAGGCTTCATAAACATTCACCTTTTTTGATGCACCGTAAACAATGAACAGGGTAATGATTGAAAAAATAATTATACCACCTAAAAGACCTGCATACACCTGAATCTGATCAGGGGGAAGTGAGCCAAGCCATAAATATAGTCCTGACATTAAAGCAATAAAACCACCAAAGAAAACCAGAATTGGTAGTTGAAAAAGGTTAATCTTTTGGTAGATAGCTACAGCGATCATACCTGCTAAGAACGAAATAAAAGTGCCGATCAGGCAGGGAATAAATACATCTGCTGGGTTGGCTGCTCCATTAGCCATTCTTAAGGCAATTACTCCTGTAGGAATCAAGGTTATTCCAGCGGTATTCAGAACCAGGAACATGATTTGGGCATTACTGGCTGTGTCTTTTTGTGGGTTTAGTTCCTGTAATTCCTGCATGGCCTTTAGCCCGACCGGTGTTGCAGCATTATCAAGCCCCAGCATATTCGCCGAGAAATTCATGATAATTGAACCATTTGCAGGATGACTTTTTGGAACTTCAGGAAATAATCTGCTGAAAAACGGATTTACACCGCGTGCAAAAAGTGTGATCATTCCCGCCCGTTCACCGATCTTCATTATTCCCAGCCAAAAGGTCATTATGCCAATAAGGCCAATAGAAATCTCAGCACCTGTTTTTGCACTGTCGAACATTCCGTTGACCACATTATTGAAAATGCTGGTATCCCCTAATACAATGAGTTTTACCAAAGCCACAACAAAAGCAATTACAAAGAAACCAATCCAAATGTAGTTTAAAGCCATAGTGGGGATTATGTTGTGGGTAAGGAGTTATGAGGTATATGTTGCTAAAAATTATCAGTCTGCTAATCAGTCGCCAATTTATTCATTTATGTTTGTTAATCTTCCATTTTCAATGGTGAGCAGAATATTAAGCCCATCCTGAATGATGATATCTGCTGGCTCATCGATCTTTAAGCCTCTTATTTCTGTGATATTAAAAGATTCACAATTGATTTCTTCATAGCCATAGTATTGAGATAAATCACCCAATTCGTTCACAACGTAGGTATAACTTACTGATTGCAGATCTTCATTGATCTTTTCTTCAGCAATTAAACCGACATCTGCCAGATAGGGGATCCCATTTCTTTGAAGTTTACAATTCCTTAATAATAGATGGAAATGCAATTTTTTATTCTCCGGTATCGAGAAATATTCTTCATTCTTCACATGAAGATAAGATTCATCTGCAATACTTATTAAACCGGTAATTATAGCCTTAAAATAGACCTTGCGGATATATTGTTTCTCCGGATCATTGTGAAAGCCTCCTGCTTCTATCAGAATGGTACTTGTTCCGGCAGCCTGAAAATTATCTCCAAAAGCCCTCGGTTCATGTTCATCGTCAAAACGTCCAACACATCCAGGGATACTCTTTTGTAACTCTTTATTCATTATGGCAATTACCTGCATTGCTTTTTGACGGACCGGATTGATACTGAGCTCCTCATCGTAAGCAGGTGCCAGCAGGGAAATTGTTGCGGGATTTCCGCTTTTACCAGCTGACCAGGAGGTACTCTGATCGTGCAGATTAAAACCAAAATGAGGATGGATCTTATCTCTTAATTTGCGCAATAATTGACCTTCAGGACTTTGTTGTCTGTGGAAATCCCTGTTGATGTCGATTTCCATTGCATTTCTTCTGGTAAATAATTCGGCTCCATCAGGATTAAGCATTGGTAAAATATACAGGGTACAGTTTTTATCTATTGAATCTCTGATCTCATTGTATATTCCATTTTGCGATAGAAAGTTTATAAGATCTGCCAGGGCCATAGTAGCTGTAGCTTCATCGCCATGCATCTGGCTCCATAAAAACACCCTGCAGGGGCCATTTCCCCATTTAATCAAATTGATCGAACGTCCCATGGTGGATAGTCCTGCTTCTTCAACCCTAAAAACTTTTTTGTTCCTGATTGAATCTAATAAATCACTTACCAGGCTATGTTTGAAAAAGCGGTCTTTGATCTGAATTTCTTCAAACGACTGATAATTTTCAATGAGGTTGTTGAGCAGATCCATGCCTCTAAATTAATATTTAGTGTTTGAATTTTAGTGTTTATATAAATTTCATTTATGACAAAAAAAATACCCTCCTAATTAAAGGAGAGTATTTATAAGGTTAAAATATATTGTTTCGTTTAGATCAGACTAACACTTCTGTTGACAAATTCTGTTAATTCAGCTCCTGTAAGCATTCCTTGCGAAAGCAAAGCCAGATCAAAGGCCTGTTTAGCAAGCTGTAATTGTTCTGTTTCATCACTGCTTTGCAAGATCTTTCCAATAAGTTTATGGTTACCGTTAATGGCAACATTATAATTATCCGGAAGATTACCATAGAAGCCCATTCCGCCACCCATTTTTGACATATCTTTCATTCTGCGCATGAATTCATCCATAGTTACAATAACTGGAAGTTCATCAGGATTAAGGCTTTCAACTTCTACACGCATGTTCGGCTTAATAATAGCCTTCTCAAAGATTGATTTTACTTTACCTTTTTCCTCATCATTCAATACGTGGACAGTGGTATCTTCTTTGCTGATTATCTTATCTGCAACATCAGCATCAACACGTTTTAAAGATGTTTTTTCAAGCTTTTGCTCCAGCTGGCTTATGAAATGAGTATCGATAGGAGAGTTCATCAGTAAAACATCATATCCCTTTTTATTGGCTGATTGTATGAATGTATCCTGCTTGTCAGCATCTGTGGCATACAGGTAAACCAATGCATCATCCTTATCGGTTTGTATAGATTTTACTTTTTCTTTGTATTCATCAAGAGTAAAATACTCATTTTTGGTATTGGTTAGTAAAACAAAATCTTTACCCTTATCATAGAATTTCTCTTCACTGATCATTCCGTATTTTACAAATAAGCCAATGTCACTCCATTTTTCTTCATAAGATTTACGATCATTTTTAAAAAGTGAAGCAAGTTTATCTGCCACCTTTTTGGTGATATAGCTATTGATCTTTTTCACCGCACTATCAGCCTGAAGGAAGCTTCTCGATACATTAAGTGGAATATCCGGAGAATCGATCACTCCATGAAGAAGCATTAAAAATTCAGGAACAACATCTTTTACCTCATCGGTGATAAATACCTGTCTTGAAAATAATTTGATCTTATTTCTCTGAATCTCAAACTCATTTTTAACCTTAGGAAAGTACAATACGCCTGTCAGGTTAAATGGATAGTCAACATTCAGGTGGATCCAGAACAAAGGATCTTCTGAGAATGGATATAATTCTTTATAAAAAGCAAGATAATCCTCGTCTTTTAACTCTGAAGGCGATTTTGTCCAAATGGGACTTGTATTGTTGATGATATTGTCAACTTCAACAGATTTGTATTTTGGTTTTCCTTCCTCATCAACACCATCGGCCTGCTGCTCTGACTTTGTTCCGAATTGAACCGAAACCGGTAAGAATTTGCAATATTTATCCAGGATCTCTCCCAGCTTTGCTTTGTTCAGAAATTCTTTGGATTCCTTATTAACATGAAGGATAATATCAGTTCCTCTTGTACTACGGGTTCCTGAACTTATTTCAAATTCTGTACTTCCATCACAGATCCATCGTGCTGGCTCAGCACCGTCCTGGAAAGATAACGTTTGTATCTCAACCTGGTCTGCAACCATAAAGGCTGAGTAAAAACCAAGACCGAACTTTCCAATGATCTCATTGGCGTCTTTTGCATCCTTAAATTTCTCAACAAATTCAGTGGCACCAGAAAAGGCGATCTGATTAATATATTTTTTAATTTCTTCGCCAGTCATTCCTAAACCATTGTCAGAAATGGTGATCGTTTTTTTCTTTTCGTCAAAGGAGACTGAAACCTTTAACTCGCCAAGGTCTCCTTTGTATTCACCAAGAGAGGAGAGGCGTTTAATTTTCTGAGTGGCATCCACTGCATTTGCGACCAGCTCTCTCAGGAAGATCTCGTTATCAGAGTATAAAAATTTCTTAATGATTGGAAAAATGTTCTCAGTGTGAATCGAAATGGTTCCTTTTTCTTGCATCTTCTTAATTTATTTGGTTAACAGTGCTATCATCTCAATACTTATTCCAAAAGAATATTATGTCAATTTGACACCCGAAATGCATTCTTTGAGTAAATAAAATGAACAAAACCAAGTTGACCTGACGGTAATTAATCCACTTCGGCACATTTGTTGCATTAATGGCAGAATCGAGGATTATTCAAGAAATTAAATTGTATAAAAATTGAAAAATAAATATTTAAATAATATAAATGAGTTTATGCAATTTCTAAAAATGAATAGAAGTACGAATACATTAGCAGTCAATAATCAAAGAACAGCTTTTTTCGGAATTAAAAATAAGGTAAAACGAATCATATTTTTTTTGTCAGCAGGTTCACTGTTTTTGTTTGCATCTTCCTGTAAAAATTCGAACTCTAGATTTGCTGATAATCCTCAGCAACTTCTCGACAGTACCTATTATATAGAATATGTAAAGTCTGATCCTAAACTCAATGATCAGATAGACCTGGTGAAAACATTTTACAGAGATAGAAAATTTGAATTAGCCTGGTATAAAAACAATGAGATGGTTCCTCAGGCAGAAAAAATGCTTGACGTGATCAGAAAAGCCTCTGATGAAGGATTGAATCCTGCAGATTATCTGATAATCGATTTTGAAAAATTGTATGCAGAGCTTAAGGCTTCCAAAAAGGATTTTGAACGGTTTTCGATTGTTCAGAAAGAAATTGATGTGGCTTTGACAGCAACATATTTTATTTGGGCTTCCGATTATTACAGAGGAGTTGTGGTGCCAAATGAGAACAAAGAAATTGAATGGGATGTAAAACGAAATAGAATCAAGCTGGATCTGGCTTTATTGAATGTGTTGGGAGAGAAAGAGAGCCAATATCCATATGCTAATTTTAGTCCGCTTCATCCTGAATATACACGACTTAAAACAGCATTGGCAGCATACCGAAAGATTGAAACAGCAGGAAGCTGGCCAATTGTTCAGGCAGCACCAAAATTAAAAAAAGGAATGCAATCTCCTGTAATTCCGGCTCTTGCGAAGAGAATGGGAGTAAATATTGATTCAAGTACTGTTTATTCCGAAGAGCTATTTAATGCAGTCAGGCAATTTCAAACAGATCAGGGATTGAAGCCGGATGGAGCTTTGGGTGCTGAAACTATCCGGATCATGAATGTTCCGATTAAAGACCGTATCAAACAGATCATTTTGAATATGGAACGATGGAGATGGTTGCCAAGGAGTTTTGAATCCAATTATTTACTGGTAAATATTCCGGAGTTTAAAGTATACGTTTTTGAGGAAGGGAAAAGTAAGATCTCCATGAATGTAATTGTTGGTAAAGCATTGAACAGCACACCGGTATTTAGTGATAAAATGGAATATGTTGTTCTTTCTCCCTATTGGAATGTTCCATTTAGTATCATTAAAGAAGATCTGGCACCTAAGTTAGCATCTAATCCTTCCTATCTTGACCGCCTTGACATGGAAATTATTACTTCAAAAGGGGAGAATGTTAGTCCTTCCTCCATTGACTGGAATACTATTAGTGAAGATAACTGGAACTATACACTTAGAAGACGTCCAGGGCCAAAAAATGACCTGGGTGACGTAAAATTTATTTTTCCAAACTCGAATGATATTTACCTTCATGATACACCTCATGATGAACTCTTCAGTCAGGCAAAAAGAGGATTTAGTCATGGCTGTGTTCGGGTTGAAAAACCAATTGATCTGGCCGTTTATTTACTTCGGGATCAGGAAAATTGGGATCGGGAAAAGATCCTGAGTGCCATATCTGAACGTAAAGAAAAACAAATTAAATTAAAAGTAACATTGCCTGTTTATCTTGTTTATTTCACGGCATTTACAGATGAAAGTGGTAAAGTTCATTTCCGTGATGATATTTATGGACACGATAAAACCCTTGCCGAGCATTATTTTAATTAAACAAAATCTCTTTTTTCTGTCGTTTAAGAAATTGATAAAAGCCACCATCGTGTGGCTTTTATTTATTGCTTATCCTTATGCCTGTTAAACTCAGATGTGCTATGGAATTCAACATTAGGAAAATCACGTTTTGCAAGGTTTAAAGTCCAATCATTGTCTGCAAGAAATACAGGGTTTCCATCTTTATCTGTTGCAATATGATGATGCCTGCGTTGTATTATTTCATTAATATTTTTCTTGTCTTTTGAAGTTAACCAGCTTGATTTTCGGAAGGTTAATGGCCTGAAAGCACATTTAGCACCATATTCATGCTGTAGCCTGAATACGATCACTTCATATTGAAGTTCACCAACTGTACCAATAATCTTGCGGTTACCCGGCTGCTGTACAAAAAGCTGTGCTACACCTTCTTCAGTAAGCTGCTGAAGGCCTTTCTCCAGTTGTTTTGATTTTAGCGGATCCCTGTTTTCAACTTCTTTGAATATCTCGGGTGAGAAACTTGGTATACCCTTAAATTGTAACTCTTCTCCTTCAGTCAGGGTATCACCGATCTTGAAGTTTCCGCTATCATATAATCCCACAACGTCACCTGGCCATGCCTCTTCAACCAAACTCTTTTCATTGGCCATGAAGTCAACAGGGTTTGAAAACTTTAGTTTTTTATTAAGTCGGGTATGATAGTAAAATTTATTGCGTTCAAATTTTCCTGAACATATTCTAAGAAATGCAATTCTATCACGATGGTTTGGATCCAGGTTGGCATGAATCTTAAATACAAAACCTGTAAAATTCTTCTCATTGGCCATTACCATCCGCTCGTTGGCTTCCCTGCTTTTCGGACTTGGAGCAATTGAAACAAAGGTATCGAGCAATTCTCTGATGCCGAAATTATTGATCGCACTTCCAAAAAATACAGGAGCGAGCAAGCCTTCAAGGTAAAGGTCATTATCAAGTTTACCATAAACACCATCTACCAGTTCCAGATCATCCTGCAGGGTTTTGAGTTCTTTTGGTTGAAGGAATTTGCTTAAAAGCGGATCTTCAAGGTCGTTAACCTGAATAACGGGCTCAGTGATCTTTGATTTGTCCGGTTTAAACAGGTTTAACTGCTTATCGAAAATGTTGTATACACCTTTGAAGTTATGGCCCTGCCCAATTGGCCATGAAAGGGGGCAAACGCTGATATTAAGATTGTTTTCAAGTTCGTCAAGCAGATCAAATGTGTCCTTACCCTCACGGTCAAGCTTGTTGACGAAAATGATGACCGGAGTATTTCTCATCCGGCAAACATCCATCAGTTTTTGGGTCTGCTCTTCCACACCCTTAACACTGTCAACCACCAGAATAACACTGTCAACAGCTGATAATGTTCTGTAAGTGTCTTCAGCAAAGTCCTTGTGTCCGGGAGTATCCAGAATATTGATCCGTTTTCCATTGTACTCAAAACCCATCACTGAGGTAGCAACAGAAATACCTCTCTGCTTCTCAATTTCCATGAAATCTGAAGTGCTGCTTTGATTTGCCTTATTTCGCTTGACAGTACCGGCAGTATTAATTGCACCACCAAACAACAGAAATTTTTCTGTCAGTGTTGTCTTACCTGCATCAGGGTGACTAATAATCGCAAATGTTTTTCTTTTTTCAATTTCAGGATGGACCATAATAGTATCGGAACGTAGGATCGTTTTTGATTTAACAGGAAAGTTTTAGATAATTCTGAAATATATCAGCATCCTTAACATTTTGCAAAGGTAATAAAATTTGATTTAAACCCCTTGAGGCTCCTTCGGGCATGCCAGCAAAGGGTGTTATTTATTTCAGAATGATTTCTGTGGCACCGTAACCAAATTTCTCTTTATATGCATCCATAAAGGTTTTTACCTGGGGATGTTTAGATATGATTTTATGTATTTCATTTCTAAGCGTTCCATTGCCGGTACCATGAATAAAAATAATTGAATGCAATTTATGGACAATCGCTGCATCAAGATACTTTTTAAAGTGGTTTAACTGAATATCCAATATTTCGGAGCTGCTTAGAAACTGATGATCGTCACGAAGTTTTTCTATGTGCAGATCAACTTCTTTTCCGGGATTTGGGATTTCAATCTTTTCTTCAGTGGGTCTGAAAAAGCTTTCCTTTAATTTTTGAGGATCAATTAGCGGAACTTCAGAATCAATTTGTATCAGCCATGCTTCTTTTCCTAAGATTGAACTGTACTTCTTTGCCCCGGAAAAATCTTTTGCCTTAAATTTATCTGAATACAGAAGGGGTTTTTGCATTTCATGTTTACCGTAAGCGTACAATAAAGTCTGAAGATGAAATTTGGGCCATAGGTCGAGTTCATTCAATGATGCAGAATAGACCTGTGTAGTGGATTCCGGGTTTAATATACCAGAACACTCACCTTTAAAGTCATGTTGCTTTTCTGTATTTAAAGTGAATAATACCTGCCATGAGCTTGTATTAATAAGGTTGAAATGTACAACTGATCCAATGCGCTTGTCATCAGCAATTCCAAGGAATATTCCGTTTGAGATGAATTGTTCAGGCTGTTTTAAAGTCGATTCTTCATTTGCATGAACATCTGTAAAATCACTTTTTCCATGTACCCGTGTAACCTGACTTGCAAGTACGGGAATTTCAAATCCATCATCGTCAGTGACAGCAATGGTATTCTCATCAATTATCCGGGTAATAAAACCTTCTCTTCGTTCATTAACAAAACGAACAAATTCACCTAATTTATATTTCATAATCAATGGATTGTACAGATAGAACACAAATCTATTAAAATTAGCTGCCTTATGATCTTATCTACTGATTTTAACGATAAAAACCGGGTCAGGTTCATACCTTTGGTTATACTAATATCTTTAAACTTATGAGTGCTGACCCTCTTCATGGTAAAACTCTGGAAATGATCCTTGTTTTTCTGGTCGATTTTTATGGATGGGAAAAATTGGGATCCCTGATCAGAATAAATTGTTTCACTGACAATCCAAGTATCAGTTCCAGCTTGAAATTTTTAAGAAAAACAGATTGGGCCCGTAAAAAGGTAGAAGATCTATATATAAAGAGTATGGAGCCCTTAAAATAATAATATATCTGATTCCAGATCCTGATCTTTTTCTTCATTTCATTGGTTGAAAATGATGATATTTGAGAAACCAAACTATTTATCATGAATAAAATAAAATTATTTGCATCAGCCCTTTCAATTATGGCTGTATATTCCGCTTGTAACCAAACTCAGGAAAGCACTGAAGCTCCAAAAGCTGATTCAGTTATTGTCTCTGCACCTATGGCGATCGAATTAAAAGATGCTGATTCTGATCGGGCGTATGATCAATATTTACATTTGAAGGATGTTCTTGTGTTATCTGATTCAATCCAGGCTCAGACAGCTGCAAAAGACCTTGCTGTCACACTCCGTAAAATTAATGGTTGTGAAAACACCGCTATCATGGCCGAGAAAATAGCTTCAGGATCATCCTTAAAAGATCAAAGGGTTAATTTTACATCGTTAAGTGCAGATTTAATCGATATGTTTAAACATGCTGAAATTGCTTCAGGAAGCATGTTCGTGCAGTATTGTCCAATGGCCAATGATGGTGATGGAGGCTATTGGCTTGCTTCTGAAACAGAGATCAGGAATCCGTATTATGGAGATGAAATGCTTAACTGCGGAGAAGTAAAAGAGACTATTACTAAAAAATAAATTTCGTTTCAAACAATTAAAAAATCTATAAATAGATCAAAATCTGAATTGAATTCATTGATAAACGCAGTCTATTTTTGAAAAAATGATATCATTTTCATTTTTTAACAAAAATATTGCAATTCCTTTCATGAAAATTAGCTCTAAAGTGAGCTTATTTATTAGTTTTGTCTATTAACTATTTCAAATTAATATGTCAGAATCAGCATCCTTAATAATAGGAGAAAAAACTTACGAACTACCAATAATTACAGGTACTGAAGGCGAAAAGGCCATTGATATTTCAAAACTACGGGATGCAAGCGGATATATAACCCTCGATTCTGGTTATAAAAATACAGGTGCAACCAAAAGCGCAATTACATTTTTAGACGGTGAAGAGGGGATTTTAAAATACAGAGGTTATGGAATTGAGGAATTGGCAGAGAAATCTACTTTCCTTGAGGTTGCCTACTTGTTAATATATGGTGATCTTCCAAATCAATCTCAATTAAATTCCTTTCAGTCGGATATCTCCAGACATACGCTGGTACATGAAGACATGAAAAAGTTTTTTGATGGATTTCCATCGAAATCTCATCCAATGGGTCAATTATCTTCCTTGATCTGTTCATTATCTTCCTTTTATCCTGAATCATTAAATTCAAAACAAACTCCTGAGGAACAAAATCTAACGATTATTAAGCTTTTTGCTAAAATGACCACTGTTGTTTCCTGGATCTATAAAAAATCTTTAGGACATCCTATTATTTATCCTCAGAACAATCTTGATTACGTTAGTAATTTTCTGAATATGACCTTCGGCCAGCGTACTGAAGTGATAGAGATCGATCCTGTTATCGTTAAAGCAATGAATGTATTGTTTATACTTCATGCTGATCACGAACAGAATTGCTCAACATCAACTGTTCGTATGGTTGGATCATCCGATTGTAATTTATACGCTTCCATTTCAGCAGGTATTTCAGCTTTATGGGGTCCGCTTCATGGCGGAGCTAATCAGGCTGTTATTGAGATGCTTGAGCAGATCAAGAACGATGGGGGAGATACTGATAAATGGATCAATAAAGCCAAAGATAAAAACGATGATTTTCGTTTGATGGGATTTGGACACCGTGTTTATAAGAATTTTGATCCGCGAGCGAAGATCATTAAAAAGGCTTGCGATGAAATTCTTGAAAAACTGGGTATTAATGATCCTGTACTTGAGATCGCTAAGAAATTGGAAAGTGCTGCTTTAAATGATCCTTATTTTGTTGAACGCAAGCTTTATCCAAATGTCGATTTCTACTCCGGTATCATTTACCGTGCATTAGGCTTTCCAACAGATATGTTTACAGTGTTATTTGCCCTTGGCCGTTTACCGGGATGGATCGCACAGTGGAAAGAAATGCGCGAAAATAAAGAACCTATTGGAAGACCAAGACAGATATTTACAGGAGAAGTCATACGCGAATATGTTGACTTAAAAAATCGCTAGTAAAACTCACATAAAAGAAAGTCCGGTGAATTTCACCGGACTTTCTTTTATGCAATAAAATATTGATTTTAAATTTCTATCTGTTTTTCTAAATTACATCAGTATGCCTGCAATAGTTGCTGATAAGTAGGAGGCAAGTGTTCCGCATATTAATGCTCTCATTCCAAGTTTAGCCAGGTCAGTTCTTCTTTCCGGGGATAATTCACCAATACCTCCAACTTGTATAGCTATAGAACTAAAATTAGCGAATCCGCATAAAGCGAAACTGGTTATCAGAATTGTTTTGGGATCAAGTGTTTCTTTGATCTTTGCAAGGTCAAGATAAGCCACAAACTCGTTGATTACCATTTTTGTTCCCATCAGTGAGCCTGCCACCTGAATATCCTTACCCGGAACACCCATTGCATAAGCGAAAACTGAAAATAGAGTCCCAAGGATCTGATTTAAACTAAGAGTTTGAAGGTTAATACCTATAAATGAAAGCGACATTCCAAGGCTGCTTAACCCAAAACCAATCTTACCTAACACAAAGTCTACCAATGCAATAATAGCGATAAAGCCAATCAGCATTGCAACCACATTTAAACCTACTTTCAATCCGTCACTTGCTCCGTGTGAAATAGCATCTACCAGATTGGCATTTGTCTTTTTAATCTCCAGTGAAACTCTTCCCTTTGTTTCCGAAATTTCAGTCTCCGGCCAAACGATCTTGGAGATCACCAATGCAGCTGGAGCTGCCATAAGACTTGCAGCGATCAGATATTCTGCAGGAACTCCCATAGCAATATACACTGCCATTACTCCACCTGCAATACAAGCCATACTACCGGTCATGGAAGCTAATAGTTCAGACATGGTCATTCCTTTCAAATAAGGTTTTATCATTATCTGGGCTTCTACCTGGCCAACAAAGGCGCTGGCAACGTTTGATAATGCTTCAGAGCCTGAAACACCCATCAATTTGTAAACGATCATTGCTATGAATTTTACAACACGCTGCATAATTCCAAGATAATACGCAACACTCACCAATACAGCAACAAAAATTATTGTCGGAATAATATTAAAGAAAAAGATAAATTCATTACCGCTGCCGAAAGCTTTACCCATATTCACAGAATTCACCAATGGTCCGAATACAAATTCAGCGCCTTTCTGAGAAAAGTTTAAGATTTTAGTAACTGCATCACCCAACCAGGAAAAGATAGTTTTGCCAAGTGGAACTTTAAGGATAAAGACAGCGAGAGATAGTTGAATTGCTATACCTGAAAATACCAGCCTATAGTTGATCGCTTTTCTGTTGTTAGACATTAAAAAGGCGATACCAAAAATTAATACAACGCCAATAAGACCGGTGAATCTCTCCATAAAGAAATTTAATTCTGAATTAATCGTGAAATTTAGGAATAAGAATTAGAAATAAAACTTTTATAGGGAAATTCATGAAGATTTCCGCCTTGAAAGTTCATCACGAATGTTTGCAGCTTTTTCATAGGCTTCGTCTGCAAGTGCATCCTTTAATTTGATTTTTAGTTCCTCTTCAGAAAGTGAACTGTAATTTAAAGTAGGACTTGCTACTTTTTCTTCTGTTTGCGGCTCAATATTTTCAAGGAAAACAAATTCATTACCTTCAATGACTATTCCGGCGCTTGCTAAAATAAATTCATAGGTATAGATAGGACACTCAAATCGCACAGCCAAAGCAATTGCATCCGAAGTTCTTGCATCTATCTCACTGGTTTTTTTACCGTCAGAACAAATTAATTTGGCATAAAAGATTCCGTCTACCAGGTTATAAATTATGACTTCCTGAATATTAATATGGTAATTAGCTGCTAAAGATTTAAAGAGATCATGAGTAAGAGGCCTGCTGGGAGTCATTTTTTCGATTTCAATAGCAATAGCCTGTGCTTCAAAACTTCCTATTATGATAGGTAGTCTTCTGCGCCCATTTACCTCACCAAGAACAAGTGCATATGCACCTGATTGAGTCTGACTATATGATAAGCCTACAATATCTAGTTTAATCTTCTTCATAAAATAAGCCTAAAGGGTTATGAATTCAAATTACTCAATTTTATAAAGATCAGGAATGAGCTTTATAAGCCTTAATAGCGTCGATCAGCTTAGGTACCACTTCAAAAGCATCACCAACGATGCCGTAATCAGCTACTTTGAAAAATGGAGCTTCAGGGTCTTTATTGATAACAACAATTGTTTTTGAAGAGCTTACCCCTGCAAGATGCTGGATCGCACCGGAAATCCCAATTGCAATATAAAGGTTAGGGCTTACAGCAATTCCTGTTTGACCAACATGCTCTTCATGAGGTCTCCATCCTGCATCCGAAACCGGTTTAGAACATGCCGTAGCCGCACCGAGTATACCGGCTAGTTCTTCGATCATTGCCCAGTTTTCAGGTCCTTTCATACCACGACCGGCAGAAACAACCAGTTCAGCATCTGGTAAAGCTATTTTGTCACTTGCTCTGACAATCTCAGAAACCATAGTGCGAAAATCCGAATCTCTGAATTCAGGTTGAAAATCTTCAACTTTTGATATAGATCCGCTCTCTTTAAGTTGAAAGGAGTTTGGATTTAAAGCAATAACTTTTACTTCTGAATTTAATTCAACAGTTGCAAATGCTTTTCCGGAAAATGCAGTTCTTTTTATTGTAAATGTATTATTGTCTGTTTTGGGAAGCTCAACAGCAGCATCTGCAAGACCAGCTTTCAGTTTGACCGCAATGCGTGGTGATAGTCCCTTTCCTGTGAATGAGTTGGCTAAAACAACAACAGAAGAACCTTCCCTTTTTGCTGCTTCTGCAATTACAGATGCATAAGCCTGATTCACAAAGTTTTTTAGCTTGTCACTGCTTACATTAAGAACCTTTGCCGCACCATATTTGCCCAGATTACTTAAATCATCTTGTTTTACATCTCCAATGGAAATGGCAATTAATTCTGTTTTTAACAGATCTGACACAGCCGCGGCGTATGAAACTACTTCAAAAGTAGATTTCTTAAATTTGCCATCTGCATTTTCAACATATACTAAAACTGACATATTTATTAGTTAAGCCCTAAAAAGGGATTTTGAATTTATGATCTGTGTTTTAAATTACTTTTGCCTCTGTATGTAAGAGACTAACCAGTTTTTCGGTTTCATCCTGCGAAAGGATGGTTACAGAACCCCGGGGGGCAGGAACACTATAAGATGTGAAAGTGATCAATTGATCAACTTCAGTTGGCTCAACAACTTCCAGTGGTTTTGTCCTGGCAGACATTATCCCACGCATGTTTGGTATTTTAGGCTCAGCTACACCTTCAGCGCAACTTGCTACAAAAGGGAAACTGACTGTTAAATGTTCTTTACCGCCCTCTATTTCGCGAATAATACTTGTCTTATCTGAATCAATATCAAGTTTTTTAATAATTGAAATTGAAGGTATGTCTAAAAATTCACCCAGCATAGCAGCAACCTGTGAGCCATTATAATCGATTGATTCACGGCCTGTTAGAATCATATCAAAACCTTTATCTTTTGAATAATGTGCTATCTGAGCTGATACAAAATATGAATCCCTGGGTGATGCATTGATCCGAACAGCATCGTCAGCGCCTATTGCCAGCGCTTTTCTTATGGTTGGCTCAGAACTTATTTCTCCAACATGAATTACAGTAACAGATCCTTTACCACCTTCAGCTAATTCAATTGCTCTTGCCAAAGCAATTTCATCATAGGGGTTTAATATAAATTGAACACCTGCTGTATTGAATTGTGTATTATCGCTGTTAAAAGTTATTTTTGTTGTTGTATCGGGGACATTACTGACACAAACTAATATTTTCATATAGATTTCTCTTTTTACAAATCTACTTAAAAAAGATAAAATAAAATGCATCTTATCCGATTACAAAAGCTTTTGGATTTTCTGAAAAATGAGCCTGATGATCCTTTTTTGAAATATGCTTTGGCAACAGAATATTTGAGTCAGAATGATATAGAAAAGGCGCTTTTTTATTTTGAAGATCTGTTATCAAAACACCCTGAATATGTTGGAACCTATTATCATATAGGTAAATTATACGAACGTCTTGACAGGAAATCGGAAGCTATTCTAATTTACCAAAAAGGAATGGAAGTAGCAAGAAGAGCCGGGGATAGTCATGCTTACTCTGAATTGCAGACAGTTTTCAATTCAGCTTCCGGTTTAGATTACGAAGACGATTAAATTTATGTGGAGTAAACGCCAGCTTATTTTTCTTTACGATGTAATTTGGTTTACTCTTACTGCCTTTGGTGGTGCCCAGGCGCATATAGGCATGATGCTTAAAAACTTTGTAAACAAAAGGAAATATATTTCTGAAAATGAATTACTGGAGCTGAATGCATTAACCCAGATTCTTCCAGGACCCTCTTCGACGCAAACATTGGTAGGAATCGCTTATAAGGTCGGAGGTTTGCCGATCGCAATTACCACTTTTTTTATTTGGATATTGCCATCCACAGCATTAATGTCTCTGGCAGTATTAAGCTATACTTTATTAGGCCAGAAGGAAAAATTTGATAAAATTCTGGAGTTTATTCAGCCTATTGCAGTTGGAATTGTGGCCTATGCTGCATTTTCATTCGGTCGTACTATTCTGAAATCTCAAACATCCATCTGGCTTGCTGCAGGATCACTATTTGCAACTTTACTTTTAAGGAATGCTTATGCTTTCCCGATATTGATTCTGATAGGAGGGATCGTTTCATCTACTGTCGAAACAGCAATAGAGGAAAATAACCTTCGATTTAAACTGTTTTCCAACATTAACCCTCGAAAAATAGCCTATTTTATAGGAGTACTGTTATTATTTGCAGGCTTGGGTGCTCTAATTAACCGGACATCTCCTTTCAGTTTACCTATCCGTTTATTCGAAAATTTTTATCGGAACGGCATTATGATATTTGGCGGCGGACAGGTGCTAGTGCCATTTATGTATACCGAATTTGTGGAGATGAAGGGATATCTTAATTCAGACCAGTTTTTATCAGGATACGCATTTCAACAAGCTTTGCCAGGTCCAACTTTTTCATTTACTTCCTTTGTAGGAGGAATGACACTCAAAAATGCAGGATATAATATCTATGGGCAAGTAATGGGTAGTATTATTGCAGTTTTGGGGATCAATTTGCCTGGACTAATCCTGATCCTTTTTATTGTTCCATTCTGGAATGATTTGAAAAAAATTACACGCATAAAAAACTCGCTTTCCGGGATCAATGCAGTTTCCGTAGGGTTTATGGGTGCAGCATTTCTACTATTATTGCAGCCTGTCGGAATAAACTATTTATCGATGGGCCTGGTTATAATAACCTTTTTGCTGCTGGTCTTTACCAGGATCAAAACACCTTTTTTAATCCTGGCTGGAGTTTTATTGGGTTTGTTTTTCTAAAATAAATCTGTGATCAGAATGCAATCCTGATTAAAATGGTGGTTCATCGTCGATATCATCCATTCTTGACGGTCGGATAATAAAGTTGCTGGGTTTCTCAAAATCCTGTGAAGGTGAAATTCCTGCAAATGGGTTAGGATTATTTCCTGATGGACTGCTGAAGTCTTCTTCCAGATCTACAAACTTTACAAATTTTCCGACAAACCGGAGTGGAACGGTACCCGTTTCGCCGTTTCTGTGCTTAGCAATAATTACTTCGCCTATCCCGATGGTGGAACGACCATTCTCATCTTCTGTAAGTCCATAATATTCAGGACGATAAAGGAATAATACCATATCTGCATCCTGTTCAATAGAGCCAGATTCCCTTAAATCTGAAAGCATTGGCTTTTTGCTGCCACCAGGGCGATTTTCAACAGCCCGGCTTAATTGAGATAATGCAATTACAGGTACATTTAGTTCTTTGGCAACTGATTTCAATGCTCTTGAGATACTACCGATCTCCTGTTCACGGTTACCGCTTTTGCCATCACTTTTACCATGCATTAGTTGAAGGTAATCGATAATGATCATCTGAATGTCATACTGGGCTTTTAAACGCCTGCACTTTGCCCTGAATTCAAAAATATTTAAGGCGGGGGTATCGTCAATAAATAGGGGAGCTTCGGTTAGTTTCCCTATCTTGGAATGAAGCTGCTGCCATTCCCATTCTGCCAGATGACCTTTTCTTATTTTTTCCTGTTCTATTTCTGTTTCGCCTGAAATCAAACGATTTACAAGCTGTACAGAAGACATCTCCAGAGAAAAGAAAACAACAGGTTTATTAAACTGTACTGCAGCATTTCTGGCACAACTCAATACAAATGCGGTTTTACCCATTGCAGGCCTTGCAGCAATAATAACAAGATCTGAAGGCTGCCATCCTGAGGTAATTCTGTCCAATGCGGTAAATCCTGAAGCAACACCTGTTAGTCCATCAACTTTATCTTTTATCTTTTCCAGATTCTCCAATGACTCACGAATGATTTCATCCATCTTTCTGGAATCTCTTCGAAGGTTGTTTTGCGCAATATCAAACAGGTTTTTCTCTGCATGATCCAACAGATCGAAAATATCAGTGGTATCCTCATAGGCATTACTGATTATTTCTGTGGAGATGCGAATAAGTTCACGCTGAATGAATTTTTGAGAGATAATCCGGGCATGATATTCAATATTTGCTGCAGATGCAACACGGTTTGTTAGTTCTGTAATATAATAGGCACCTCCAATCATTTCCAGATCGCCTTGCTGACGCAATTGGGCAGTTACTGTAAGTATATCGATGGGCGATGACTTTTGGAAAAGAAACTGGATAGCCTCGAAAATCTTTTGATGACTATCCTTGTAAAATACATCTGGTTTAAGGATGTCAATTACAGCAGAAAGAGCATCTTTTTCAAGCATCAGAGCACCAAGTACCGCTTCTTCAAGATCTAGTGCCTGAGGGGGTAATTTGCCCAACCCACTGGACATGGTACTTAGTTTATTCCTTCGCTCTGCAGAAAAAGTATTTTTATTGCTTTTATTGTATTCCTGATCCTTTTCTAAACTCATAGCAACAAAAGTATACAAAAAATGGAGCAGAAAAGTTTAAGTTTTTCACACTCTAAATTTGAATTAAATCTCATTATTGTATTCACCTCCTTAAATCACATGTTTTATTAACATTAATATTAATATTAATGTGGATATCTGATAAAATAGGCTTCCAACTGGGTACTATCATTGTGTTAATAAATTTGATGATGTTGATAAACTAGCATTCCATTCTTATAAATCTTCTTATTTCTACGAAAAGGGAAATTATATCTAACTTGGCGGCTTAAATAATATGTAGAGATGAATGGTAGCCCTTTTAAACGAAAACGCGAGCAGGAAACACATGAGTCAAACCAAATGGTATTTGGAATTCGTGCGATCATAGAGGCAATTAAAAGCGGAAAGGAGATTGAAAACCTGTTTTTACAAAGGGGACTTACCGGCGGTATAATTCTGGAGTTACGCAGTTTGTTAAAAGATCAGGAGATTGGTTTTCAACTGGTTCCGGTAGAAAAACTCAACAGGCTTACAACAAAGAATCACCAGGGTGCGGTTGCGTTCATTTCACCAATTAGTTATGATAAAATAGAGAATATAATACCGTTAATATATGAAAAAGGGGAGGTTCCTCTTATATTAGTGTTAGATGGTATCACTGATGTACGCAATTTTGGAGCAATTGCAAGAACAGCCGAATGCGCAGGCGTCCATGCGATCATAGTTCCGGCAAAAGGTTCAGCCCAAATTAATCCGGATGCGATTAAAACGTCTGCTGGTGCTCTTTATAAGATCCCTGTTTGCAGGCATGATAGTCTTTTGAAAACTGCGAAATTTCTTCAGGAATCAGGTTTACAGCTGGTTGCATGTACAGAAAAAACCAATGATTATCTCTATCAGCCTGATTATACAGTTCCGACTGCAATAATAATGGGTTCTGAAGAAACAGGAATTTCAACTGATTTGATACGTATTTCTGATCATCTGGCTAAGATTCCAATGTATGGCGAGATCGAGTCACTCAACGTTTCGGTTTCAGCAGGTGTTTTATTATATGAAGCAGTTAGACAAAAATTAGCTGCTAAATAAATTCACTTCCAAAACGCTGTTTTACATCAGCTACAATTTGCTTGATCTCCTGTTCCTGTTCTCTAGGGCAGATTAAAAGTGTATTGTTTTCCTCAACTACTATGAAGTCATGTAAACCCTGAAGGACAACCAGTTTCTCTTTTGAAACATTGACCATACAATTTGAGGAATCGTACATGATCACCCTTTCTGATGGAATTACAACATTTCCTACATAATCCTTTTCGGACTGATCGTAGATTGAAGCCCATGTTCCCAGATCTGACCATCCAAATTCTGTCGGTAAAACATACACATTGTCAGCCTTTTCCATAATCCCGTAATCAATGGAAATATTAGTGCATTGTGAAAATGCAGACTGTATAAATTCTTGCTCCTGAGGAGTATTATAAACCATTTCTCCTTCTTTGAAGATATCATTCATTTCAGGAAGGTATTTTTCATAAGATTTAAGAATGTTCTTTGCGGACCAGACAAAAATTCCTGCATTCCAAAGAAAATCACCACTTTGAACAAATGTTTTTGCTAATTCAATATTTGGCTTTTCGGTAAAGGTCTTTACTTTGAAAAAATCTTCACCGATCTTTTGCGTATTGAACTGAATGTAACCATATCCGGTATCAGGTCTTGAAGGTTTGATTCCAAGAGTTATCAGACAATCGTTTTCTAATGCTGCATCAAGTGATTTTTTAATGCAACGGGTAAACTCTTCTGAGTCCATGATCAAATGGTCAGAAGGAGCGACTACAATTGATGCATTCGGGTTGATTTTTAGTATTTTATGGCTGCCATATGCAATACATGGGGCAGTGTTGCGCATAACGGGTTCAGCAAGGATTTGAGATCCATCAATATCAGTTAATTGCTCTTTTACCAGGTCAATATAGCTTTCATTAGTTAAAATGAAGATATTCTCCCGGGGTACGATCTTTAAAAAACGATCGTAAGTTTGCTGGATAAGTGTTTTTCCTGTTCCTAATATGTCAATAAATTGCTTTGGGTGTGCCGTACGGCTTAAAGGCCAGAATCTGCTGCCAATGCCACCTGCCATTATGAGGACGTAATAATTTTTCATACTTATTTAAATACTTAAATAATTCCTTCTTTCAAAAGATCATGAAGATGGATGAACCCTTCAAACTTGCTTTCTGTACCAACAAGTATCTGGGTAATATTATTAACGCGTAGTATTTCAAGGGCGTTAACGGCAAGTTCATTCTTGTCGATGTATTTAGGCGATATTGTCATGATGTTTGCAGCGGTTAGTCCATCAATGGTAGTGTTTTTATTCAGCATTCTACGTATATCTCCATCTGTAATAATTCCGCTAAGCTTTCCTTCATCAACTACCGCTACTGCTCCAAGTCTGTTTTTTGTGATTTCAATGATTACTTCTTTTACTGATGCATTGGAAGTTACTACTGGTTTTTCATTTTGAGCAGCTAGGTCGCCAACTGTTAAATATAAACGCTTCCCTAAAGAACCTCCGGGATGGTATTTTGCGAAATCAGCACTGCTGAATTCGCGACACTCAAGTAAACATACTGCCAAAGCGTCACCCATGGCCAATTGAGCAGTAGTACTGGTAGTTGGAGCAAGATTATGTGGACAAGCTTCATGCTCAACTGAGGTATCTAAAAGCCAGTCGGCCTGTTTTGCCAAAAAAGATTCCTTATCACCTGCCATTGCGACAAGTTTATTTCCACCTTGTTTTAATAAAGGTACGAGTACCTTGATCTCTGGTGTATTGCCGCTCTTAGAAATACAAATCACCAGATCATTTTGCTGTATCATGCCCAGATCGCCATGAATGGCATCTGCAGCATGCATAAAAATTGCAGGTGTACCTGTAGAATTAAAGGTAGCGACGATCTTTTGAGCAATTATTGCACTTTTTCCAATTCCTGTTACAATAACTCGTGCATTTAGGTACAAAATTTGATGTACTATTTCTGAAAAATCATCGTTTAATTGTGTTGAAATACGGCTGATGCCTTCTGCTTCAATTTGAAGCGTTTTTCGTGCTATTTCCAATATTTCAACCTTGCTTTTCAACTTGATTATTTTTAAATAAATAGATATTTAATCGCAAAAATATGTTATTTTGAATATTATTATGACCTATTTTCAATTTTTTCCAGTTAAATAATGGAAATAAACAAATCGTTATTCGATAATTTACAGAATTTTTTCGGCTTCGATAACTTCAAAGGTGATCAGGAAGCTATTATAACCAGCATACTTCAAAAGAAAGATACATTTGTTATTATGCCAACAGGTGGAGGTAAATCCATTTGTTACCAGTTACCGGCTTTGATGAGCGAAGGTACAGCAATTGTAATTTCGCCACTTATTGCCCTGATGAAAAATCAGGTAGATCAGCTAAGAGCTTTCGGTGGAACAGATAGTATTGCCCATTTCCTTAATTCATCTCTTAATAAATCTGAGATCACTAAGGTCAAGGAAGATGTTACCAATGGTGAAACTAAATTGCTTTATGTAGCTCCTGAATCATTAACAAAACCAGAAAATGTAGATTTTCTGAGAGGTATTTCAATTTCTTTTGTTGCTGTTGATGAAGCACACTGTATTTCAGAATGGGGACATGATTTCAGGCCTGAATATCGCAGGATCCGCCAGGTGATTGACAATATCGGAGATAATATTCCGATTATTGCTCTAACCGCAACAGCAACGCCAAAAGTTCAGCAGGATATTCAAAAAAATCTGCAAATGAACAATGCCTCTCTTTTTAAATCCTCATTTAACAGACCTAATTTATTTTATGAGGTAAGGGCAAAGCGTGATGTTATTAAAGAAATTGTCAGGTATGCTAAAATGAATTCCGGTAAATCCGGGATCGTTTACTGTCTGAGCCGAAAAAAGGTTGAAGAAGTTGCTGAAGCATTAAAACTTAATGGAATAAAAGCGCTCCCATATCATGCAGGTCTTGATCCTAAAACCCGTGCGGAAACACAGGATAATTTCCTGATGGAAGATGTAGACGTCATCGTTGCAACCATCGCATTTGGAATGGGCATAGATAAACCTGATGTTCGTTATGTGATCCATCATGATATCCCAAAAAGTATGGAGGGTTATTATCAGGAGACCGGACGATCAGGCCGTGATGGTGGTGAGGGTATTTGCGTTGCCTTTTATTCGCAAAAGGATATAGATAAGCTGACTAAGTTTATGAAAGATAAACCTGTTTCTGAAAGAGAAATAGGTACTCAAATTCTTAAAGAAGTTATTGACTATGCCGAATCATCTGTATGCAGACGTAAACAGATACTTCATTATTTTGGTGAGAATTTCAATGAGACAGGCTGCAATAATATGTGTGATAATTGCCGCCATCCTAAGAAATACTTTGATGCTGAGGCTCCATTACTTAAGGTTTTGACTCTGATACGGGATCTGGGGGAAAAGTTCGATGATCAATATATCATCAATATCATGTTGGGTATTGAAAACTCCCAGGTTGTATCTTATGAACACGATAAGTTAGCGGTTTTTGGTTCAGGCAAAGAAGATGGTGAAATACTTTGGAAATCTTTATTACGCCAGACCGTATTGAACAATTTTGTTCAGAAAGACATTGATAATTATGGTCTTTTAAAACTGACAAAATCTGGTAATTCATTTATTGAAAATCCATATTCTATTAAGTTTATACTTAATTATCTGATGGATGAAGTTGAAGATGAGGTAGAAGAGGCCCAGCAGCAAAGTGGTGCTTTGGATACTCAGTTGCTCCAAATGCTGAAAGATTTAAGGAAAAAGATAGCGAAACAAAAGAATCTTCCACCGTTTGTGGTTTTTCAGGATCCTTCTTTAGATGAAATGTGTACTCACTATCCAGTTTCTATTGACGAACTCAAGCAGATACAGGGAGTTGGCTCCGGGAAAGCACTCAAGTTTGGGCTGCCGTTTATCGAACTGATCAAAAAGTATGTTGACGATAATGATATTGATCGTCCGGTAGATCTGGTCATAAAAAGTGCCGCCAATAAATCTGCTCTTAAGGTATCTATTATACAAAATATTGATCGTCAGATTGCTCTGGAGGATATTGCTTCTGCCAAGGGAATCTCATTTGATGAAATATTAAAAGAGCTAGAAACTATTGTAAACTCCGGTACAAAGCTTAACCTCAATTATTATATTGATGAATTGATTGAGGAAGACAGGCAGGATGAGGTATATGATTATTTCAGGTCAACAGAAATCGACTCGATCGATGAAGCTCTTTCTGAACTCGGAACAGAAGATTATACCCGCGAAGAAGTGCAATTAATGCGTATTAAATTTTTATCGGAACTAGGAAATTAATGATCAATAATATTCCCCAAATAAAACATACCCAATCAGGTAATTTCTTCCTGATGGCTGGACCCTGTGTAATTGAAAGTGAAGAAATAGCTCTCAGAATTGCAGAAAGAATTGTAGGTATTACTGATAAGCTTGAAATTCCTTTAATCTTTAAAGGATCTTATCGAAAAGCAAACCGTTCCCGCCTTGATTCATTTACCGGTATTGGTGATGAAAAGGCACTAAAGATCCTGAATAAGGTGAGCAGGGAGTTTGGTGTTCCTACCGTTACAGATATTCATGAAAGTCACGAAGCTGCACTTGCAGCAGAATATGTGGATGTTTTACAGATTCCTGCTTTTTTATGCCGTCAAACAGACCTTCTTATTGCAGCGGCCCTCACCGGTAAAGCGGTGAATGTAAAAAAGGGACAGTTCCTTTCTGCAGGTTCAATGAAATTTGCAGTTGAAAAGATCCAGGATTCCGGAAACCCGAATGTGATCCTTACAGATCGTGGTAATACTTTTGGCTATCAGGATATTATTGTTGATTACAGGGGGATTCCAGAAATGAGAAGTTTTGGTGTTCCTGTGGTAATGGATTGCACGCATTCATTGCAACAGCCTAATCAGTCCAGCGGAGTAACAGGAGGGAAGCCTGCTCTAATCGAAACTATTGCCAAAGCGGCTATTGCTGTAGGCGCAGATGGTTTATTTATTGAGACACACCCTGATCCTGCTAATGCAAAATCTGATGGAGCAAATATGCTTCATTTAGATCTGCTTGAAGATCTAATGGTTAAATTGATTAGGATCAGAAAAGCAATTTCCTGATCCCGGTCATTTATTCTTTAAATTTCTATTCAGTTTAGAATTCTTAATAAATATTTGCCTTAAGCCATTGCACACTTGATGCCGGATCTTCAATTGTTTTAGATCCATCCTGTTCAATGAATGCATGTTTTACTCCTGACAGTTTGGAGTTTTCATAAATATGCTTGAAATCAACCTTGCCTTTTCCTACAGGGCATGGTTTTCCACTTGTTTTATCAAGATCCTTAACATGCCATAAAGGGAAACGTCCAGGGTATTTTTTGAAAAGAGCAACAGGATCCATACCGGCGGCTGTTGCCCAGGCAAGATCCAGCTCCATGAATACCTTATTTTTATCGGTATTGCTTAAAACATAATCAAATGCTGATATTCCTTCAATCGGAGTAAACTCAGATTGATGATTATGGTAAGCAAATTTCATTTTGTTTTTTGCAGCAGCATCACCGGCCTTAATGAAAATATCAGTAGTCCGTTTAATTTCATCCATCGTATTGATTGATGAACTGGAACAAATTACCCACCCGCAACCTCCTTCAGCCGACTCATCCACAATCTGTTGAAGATTATCCCTCAGGTTTCTTGAACCAGCAGTAACCTGTGCCGACCTTGGTAATCCTCCAACATGATTTCCGATCCATTTCAGACCCAGATCATTGACAATGGCAGCAAATTCCTTTGCAGAATGTCTGTAATATAAACCACCGGAACCTGTAGCCGTTTCCAGTTCTTTGATACCTATATCAGCAATCTGCTTTAGAATGGTTTTAGTATCTGCTCCAGGCGAGTTAATTAAAGTATTAAGAGTATATACCTGAAGGCCCATAGGGGGATATTTGAGTGCCATTTTACCGGGTAGTCCGGCATTTGCCCATTTAGGTAAAGTGCATCCAAGAGCAATAATTGCTGAATTTTTCAGGAAGGATCTTCTATCGGTCATTATATTATTATTAATATGTTAAAATCTATTTTTTATCAATTGTATAGAAATCGTATGTGATTGCCCAGGTAAATTCCTTCCCGGGTAATGCATCGATCTTTATAAAGGGTTCAGGACTTAATGTTGTAGGAACAGACCAATACATGAAATGTGATAGGGGACGGTCAGATCTGATTCTCACTGCGGCTCCTGTTTTTTGATTTTCAATCCTGAAATCATAATCTCCAACGTTTGTTCCTGTAAAGCCTGTTGGGTATTCCATGGTGCTTTCGCCTTTTTTCAAATCCCTTGTATAGATCATTTTATTGTCCTTGAAATTCATTAGACTCTTTTTTGCAGGCTCTGAACTGATTTTAAAAGGCATGCTGACCATAAAATCAGGTCCTGTTGTCTGATTGTCGATCACGAAAAAATTATGATTAAATACACTTGTGTTGATAGCTTTTTGCCCTATGTTTTTTAAACTATGTTCCAAAATCATTTGTGCTTTTCCTTTTACAAGGCGGACTGTTTTCTTGTAGATATATGAATATCCGGAATCATCCTGAAGGGTATGTGTGAATTCAACCCGGTCTCTTTTCGTTCTGACTTTCCATTTCCCTGCGTTAAGCACTTCAAAATGGTTGCTGAACCTGTATGGTTCATTTTTTATCTTACGTAGTGTACCAATGCCGATCTTCAGGAATTTTTCGCCTGGAGCGGCTGTAGTATAATCTATTGGATCAAATGCCTCTACCGGGCCCGTAATTGCATCATGCCTTTTGGGATCGTGTTGGGGGTACCATTCACCGAAATACTCATGATCTTTATATTTCAGACTATTTATTACGCCAGACCAATCAAATCTTGTTCCCCTGTAAAATCCATTTTTAGCATCAGGAAGGTATAATTTAGCCTCAATCAATCCATTAGATATACTTGATTGAGGATATTGTGCAAAAATGCCGGATGCCGAAAAAATCAGAATTCCGAGAAGTATTTGTTTCATCCAATAATTTTTAAAATTTATCAATTAATCAAATGGTTAAGGTCTGATCAAAGTGCCATCCGCTTTACGTACCTGCCAATTGGATTTAGTACCAATCGGATATTTTGCTGCCTCTTTTTCATTGATATCCACCCCAAGTCCAGGAACTTCATTCACAGACATATATCCATTTTTCATTGTAGGGCAACCAGAAAATACTTCCTGCATTTTATCGGAAAATTTCACAGACTCCTGAATTCCAAAATTCCATACGGCAAGGTCGATATGGGCATTTGCTGCATGCCCAACAGGAGACACATCACCCGGGCCGTGCCATGCAGTTTTAATATTAAACCATTCGCCCAGTCGGGCAACTTTCATGGCAGGAGTGATGCCACCTATCTGGGAGATATGTATTCTGATATAATCAAACCACTGGTTAACCATTGGCATTTTAAACTCATTGATATTATTGAATAGTTCACCCATGGCAATAGGAACAGATGTACTTGCTCTTAATTGCTTAAACCATTCCATATTTTCAGGAGAAAATGGATCTTCAATAAAAAATGGGCGATATTGCTCAAGTTGTTTGATCATATTGATCGCATCCATCGGCTGGACGCGTTCATGGATATCATGCAATAACTCTACATCATCACCACAATATTTTCTTGCAGCCTCGAAAATTTTTGGAACGGAACGCAGATAAGTTCTTTCGTCCATGAATGCATCGGTCTCTCCACCAAATCCTGCTTCCTTAAAGTCTGGTTTCTTTTGATTTACTCCAACTGCACCATAGCCACCCTGCTGTATTCTTACATACTTGTATCCCTCATCAATGAACTTTTTGACATTTTCTGCAACTGCTTCTGGTGTATTTCCACTTGCATGGGCATAACAAGGAACTGCAAATCTTACTTTTCCTCCTAGAAGCTGGTAAACAGGCATATTGGCACGTTTGCCTTTTATATCCCAAAGAGCCTGATCTAATCCGCTTAAGGCATTATTCAAGACAGGGCCATTCCTCCAGTATGAACTAACATATACCCCATGCCACATATCCTCAATATTATCAACGTCCTTTCCGACACAAAAATCATTGAGATAACTATTTATTGCAGCTACGACAGCAACTGCACGCTGTGTGAATGTAGCACAGCCTAAACCATACAGTCCGGGCTCTGTTGTTTCAACTTTAACAACGATCAGATTTGACCCGCTTGGTGCTGTGGCTATAGCTTTTACACTTTTAATTCTCACCGGCGCCATTCCCTTTGTATAATCGGGACTGGCATTTTCTGCTGCTTTGGATGATGGGATAGCACCAAACATACCCATCATGCCAGCGGTCGAACCAATTCCAAGAAGTCTTAATGCCTCGCGACGGTCGAGGGTGTTTTGATTTTTTTCAGTATCCATATTTATGAATTGATTTTCTGTTAACCTTCCCCTCTAAACCTGCAATTAAGTTAATTATATTTAAGATATTTTTGTTTGCAAATAGTTAATAATTGCTGTTTGGATATAATTAACCGTTTTTTATCTGTTTTTCTGATTACCGGAAATATTATTTAAACTCTGTAATAATCAGGTTTCCAGTTTTGGATGGCTTGCTTAATTGTTTTAGGGTCCAGGTTTTCCGAAAGTGTTCTTTGCACCAGTTTTGGAAATTCTTCATCCGATGCAAAGCGTAATGCAATTATTTGCCCCATTTTAAGTTCGGATGGCAGGGGCTTTCCGGTTAGAATATAATGTCTGAAGTTTTCTTCAGAACGAATGGCTCTATCCTGAGCTTTTAAAGGGAATGAACGTGTATACCAAAAAAGGAGACAGCAGCATACAAAGAGTAGAGTTATTAAACTGGCAGAATAAAAGCTTTCATTATTCCATGATCCGTAAAGATTGAAAATTGAGCCTGTTAACCCTGATAATATGAAAAGAGTTAGTATTCCGTGATAGCCCGTAACCAGGCGTGCGTGGTTTTTGTAGTTTTGTTCCATGATTATTTATTTGTGATTTTAAATTCTGTTCGTCTGTTATTTTTTCGGCCTTGCTCAGTTGAATTGTCAGATATTGGCAAGCCTTCACCATATCCTTTGAAACTTAAATTCTTTACAGGTATTTTATTGATTATCAAATAATCATAAACTGTTTTAGCTCTGTTTTTAGAAAGAATCAGGTTTGATTCATCCTCTCCAATACTATCAGTATGCCCGCCAATTTCGATAGAAACTGTTGGGTTTTCTCTAAGGAAAAGAATTAGTTGTTGTAATTCTGATTTAGATTCCGGTAAAAGATCAAATTTATTGGTTTCAAAAAATATATTGTTGAGTATGACCATTCTTCCGATCTCGATTTTCTGAAGGGGTACTTCAATTATAAATGGTTTGTTTTCCTGATCCCCTGTAAGTGTAAAATTTTGTGAATAAAACAAATATCCTTCTTTTGATACGGTTAACCCATACGATTTTCCTGCAGGTAGTGTCGCAAGAAATTGTCCGTTTTCCGGATCTGTGATTTCATCATAAACAGTATTTCCTTTGGTCAGATTTGTAATTTGAATTTGGGCATCCAATACCTCTTTGCTAAGATTATCAAAAACCTTCCCTTTAACATAAGTAACTGATCCGGGTCTTGCTTTTTCGGGCAATTCAAAAGAATAAATATCCAACTTGCCATATCCATCCTTCTGATTGCTTGAGAAGAAGGCCAGTTTTCCACTGCTGCTTATGCTTAATCCGCTTTCTTCTGAAAATGAATTTATTGGAAAGCCCAGATTTTCAGGTTTTTGCCAGCCCGTTTGCTTATCTCCTGAGTAAGTTTTTCGGCTTAAGAACAGATCTTTATTTCCCAGACCAGGCCATCCGTTTGATGAAAAATAGAGACTTTCATTATCCGGATGAATAAATGGTGATTGTTCATCATATGAAGTATTAATATCAGGTCCCAAATTAACAGGACTAGCCCATGATCCATCCGAGTTTAATTCAGAACTCCAGATATCATAGCCACCGTAACCACCCTGACGGGTACTTACAAAGTACAAGGTCCGGCCATCGGCACTGATTGATGGTTGTGATTCCCATCCTGCTGTATTTACTGGTCCGCCAATATTAAATGGTTTACTCCAATCATTTCCTTCACGCTTAGAAATATAAATATCACATCTTCCTAAACCATCGGGACGGTTACAACCGGTAAAAAATAAATAGTTGCCATCCGGTGAAATATTTTGGGCACCTTCATTAAAATTGGATGTGTTAATTTCTTTGCTAAGAAACTCAGCTACAGACCATTCGCCATTTCGTTTTGTACTTTTATAAAAGTCCTCATTACGGTTTGTCTGCCGTGTATAAATGATCATTTCTTCATCTGCAGTAATAACAGGAAGGTATTCGTCTTCTTTGGTATTAATTGCCGGACCAATATTTATAGGTTTAAAGGGAACAGGAGTTTTTATGGCTTCAAGACTAAATGTACAGTCGGCAATATATTTATTGATATTATCCCTGCTAACAGGATTGAGGCCTGGGTAAGTCAGATATTTGTTGAAATGTTGTATTGCATTGGCATAATCACCCGTATTCAGCTCAGATTCAGCGATTCCAAAATAGGTGAGAGGATGGAATTCAGGGTCGACTTCAAGAATTTTTCTATAATTATTCAGGGCATTGGAATAATTCCCTGATTTTCTGTAAAGGTCACCTAATTGCTGATAAGCAGCAAGAAAGTTATTATCCAGTGATATAGCCCGGTTAAGCTCAGAAATAGCCTTATCGTATAACTTATAAGAAATAGCTTGATTAGCCTGTTCATAAGCCTTTTGTGCCTGCTTATTAATTGAACTTGTCTGCTTTTGAGCAAAGACAGATCCGGAAACAAGACAGAAAATAAATAGTATACACTTATACATACATTTTGGGGATTTCCCTGTGTATGAAGGTAAAAAATAATCAGTACTTAGTCTACTGGAATGAAACAAAGATTTAATACTTTGACTGATCAGATGAAAAATGCCAAAAACAGATTATGGTATGTTAAGGTATTTATGGGTTTGAAGTGAAACTTCCCATTTAGGATTCTGCATGACATAATCAATGATGAGGGGGGTAATTTCTGCACTTTTAGACCATTCAGGCTGTAAATATAATTTACAGGTATCTGAAACATGAGCGGCATGTTCTTCTGCCCAAAGAAAATCACTTTTATTAAATACGATCACTTTTAATTCCCCTGCAAAGGGTAAAATATCTGGTCTTGGGGACTTAAACTTTTTAGGTGATAAACAGATCCAGTCCCAGCTTCCCGAAAGAGGATATGCACCGGATGTTTCAATAAATGTTTTGATGCCTCTTTTTTGTAATTCCGCTGTCAGATAGTCAAGATTATAAATCAGGGGTTCACCGCCTGTTACAACCACCGCCTTTCCCGGAAATTTTTCTGCATTCTGTACAATTTGGTCAGCTGAAGTCAGCGGATGTAATTCTGCATCCCAGCTTTCCTTCACATCACACCAATGACAACCAACGTCGCAACCACCCAGGCGAATAAAATAGGCGGCTTTTCCTGAATGGAATCCTTCGCCCTGGATGGTATAAAACTCTTCCATTAAAGGTAATAATGTGCCGTCAGGCGGAATTTGGTGTGCCATTTTGTAATTTAGGATGCAAATATACTTAAGTTTAATTTCTCAACCTTGCTTTTAGAGGATTGAGACATAAAATTGACAATTTTTGAAACCCATGAACTGGATTAAAATATTTCCCTTATCGATTTTATCGGCTGAAGACTTTCTGAAAAAAATTGATATTTCCGGTAAAAAATTATGTGTAGTTAAAACAGAAGAAAAGTTCTACGCTATACAAAATAAATGTCCTCATGCAGGTGCTGAACTAAGTAATGGTTGGTGTACTAAAGGAAAAATAATTTGTCCATATCACAGACAAGAATTTGATCTTGAAACAGGCAGGGGAGCTCCGGGTCAGGGTAATTATGTGGATACTTATCCTGTTGAAATTAAAGATGATGGAGTTTATGTGGGGATAAGTAAGCCCTGGTGGAGGTTTTGGTGATGCCCCTAAGTCTTAAATCAAAATCATGGATTTTTCGGATTGCTTAAATGGTTAAATTTTTATACTATTTTAGTAAGTAACATTAAGTTAATCATAACATTAAGGACAGTTTTTAAATGAAAATAGGCTATAGTAATCGACATCTAACCGTAAACTTAATTTTAGGTTTATTTTGGTTTATATGGTTCTTATTTGAGAGTAAAACCAAAGACCCAACAAATTGGTCAGATTTTGTGAAATTAGGTTTTTCTCTTTTATATTTAAGTCTCTACCTGCATAAACGACAAATCAAATATTTAAGCATTGAAAGTGGATATATTAAAGTGAACGATTTATTTGGATTAGGAAAGAAAATAAACTTAAACGAAATAAATAGTATTAAACAGTTTTCGAAGGGCTATACACTCAAGACAAATAATAGGGATTATAAAATCAATACTCATATTATTGACCCGAATTCACTCGCTGACCTGAATAAGGAATTGGAAAAACTAAATGTCGAATGGAATTAAAATTCCCACAGTATTCTAATTGTTCTGTCCGAGTTTAGCGTAGCGCCTCAACGGATTTTCAAATAAGCTTGAGTCCCCTGGCTCCTCATCACTAGATCGCTTCAGTTAAGTCTAAGGACAGGAAAACTAAGACTAAAAATAGATTAATAGATCTCTTTCTTAGCCGAAGCCAGAGTGTTTTTCAATAATCCAACAATGGTCATCAATCCAACTCCACCGGGTACAGGTGTTATCCAGGATGCTTTTGGAGCAACGTTTACAAAGTCAACATCACCATATAATTTGTATCCTGATTTTGTTTCAGTTGAAATTTCACGATTCATACCAACGTCAATAACAATGGCGCCATCTTTTACCATATCAGCGGTAACAAAGTTTTTCTTTCCGATTGCCACGATCAGTATGTCGGCATCGAGACTGAATTTTTTAATATCCGGAGTTTTGCTGTGACAGATCGTAACAGTACAATTCCCGGGATTGGTATTCCGGGCCATTAAAATGCTCATCGGTGAGCCAACTATATTACTTCTTCCAATAACAACACAATGTTTTCCGCTGGTTTCTATTCCATATTCCTGTAACATCAGCAATATACCATAGGGTGTTGCAGGAAGGAAGGAGGGTAGGTTACGCTGCATCCGTCCAAGATTTACAGGATGAAAACCATCCACATCCTTTTCGGGGGATATCTTCTCAGTTACTTTATCAGCTGATATATGTTTTGGAAGTGGAAGTTGGACAAGTATTCCATCTGTTTCCGGATCCTGATTTATTTCATCTATTTTTTTCAGTAGCTCTTCTTCAGTGATCGAACTTTCATAGCGATATAATGTCGAATTAAATCCCACCTTTTCACAGTTCTTTATCTTGCTGGCTACATATGTTTCTGAACCCCCATCATGACCAATAAGTATGGCTACCAGGTGTGGTTTTCTGCCGGTTTTTTCAAGGATTTCAGCTGCCTCAACAGCTATTTGTTGCTTTAATTTTTCAGATACAAATTTTCCGTCCAGTAATTGCATTTATGTATTAATTGGGTATTTATTAACATTCAACAGCTTATTAACATGTATTATTCGCTATTCGCGAAATACGAAAATGAATTATTAATCCAGTTTCAGAACAGCCATAAACGCAGTTTGCGGTATTTCGACATTTCCTACCTGACGCATGCGCTTTTTACCTTTCTTTTGTTTTTCCAGAAGCTTTCTCTTTCTGGAAATATCTCCACCATAGCATTTTGCAGTTACATCCTTACGTAAGGCTTTCACAGTTTCCCGCGCAATGATCTTTGCACCGATAGAAGCCTGAATAATTATTTCGAATTGCTGACGTGGTATTAATTCTCTTAATTTCTCACAGATCTTTTTCCCGAAATTATAGGAATTTGTCCGGTGAATAAGTGAAGATAAGGCATCCACAGGTTCAGCATTTAAGAGGATATCCAAACGAACCAGATCTGACTGGCGGTATCCGATCTGATGATAATCGAATGAAGCATATCCCTTTGAAATTGTTTTTAAGCGATCGTAAAAATCGAATACGATCTCACCCATAGGCATTTCAAAGATCAGTTCAACACGGTCTGAAGTCAGGTAAGATTGATTGACTATAGTGCCTCTTTTCTGAATACAAAGCGACATAATAGCACCTACATATTCAGATTTTGTAATGATGTTTGCCTTGATATAAGGTTCTTCAACATGGTCCAGTTTACTTGGGTCAGGAAGATCAGAAGGGTTGTGAACATCAATTTCTATTCCTTTGGATGTAAAAGCTTTATAGGATACGTTTGGAACGGTTGTGATGACCGTCATATCGAATTCGCGTTCGAGACGTTCCTGAATGATCTCCATATGAAGCATTCCCAGGAATCCGCAACGGAAACCAAATCCTAAGGCAGCTGATGATTCCGGTTCAAAAACAATGGAAGCATCATTAAGCTGCAACTTGTGCATACTTTCTCGGAGCTCTTCATATTCATCAGTATCTACCGGATAAATTCCGGCAAAAACCATTGGTTTAACCTCTTCAAAACCCTTAATTGGCTCTCTGCTTGGTTTGTCTTTATGAGTGATGGTATCTCCAACCTTTACTTCGCGGGCTTCCTTTATTCCGGATATGATATAACCAACATCACCTGTTTTAATGACATCTTTTGGCTTTTGTGTTAGTTTTAATGTCCCAACCTCTTCAGCGATATAATCCTTATCCGTGGCCACGAACTTCACTTTATCACCTTTACGGATTTCGCCGTTCAATACTTTATAATAAGCAATGATTCCCCTGAAGGAATTAAATACAGAATCAAAGATCAGAGCCTGTAATTCGCCGTCAGGATTACCTTTTGGTGCAGGTACACGTTCCACAATAGCCCTGAGGATATTATCTACGCCAAGTCCGGTTTTACCAGAAGCCGGAATAATATCTTCACGCTTGCAACCGATCAGTTCAATTATTTGATCTTTTACTTCTTCGGGCATAGCACCGGGAAGGTCCATCTTATTTAAGATTGGAATGATCTCAAGATCATGTTCCAGGGCAAGATATAAATTTGAAATTGTTTGAGCCTGTATACCCTGTGAAGCATCTACAATCAGTAGTGCACCTTCGCAGGCAGCAATTGAACGGGATACTTCATAAGAAAAATCCACATGTCCGGGTGTATCGATCAGGTTTAGAACATAAGGTTGCCCATCCTGAATATAATCCATTTGGATTGCATGGCTCTTAATGGTGATTCCACGTTCACGTTCCAGGTCCATATCATCAAGCAACTGAGCTTGTGATTCACGCTGAGTGATTGTATTGGTATACTCAAGAAGACGATCAGCTAATGTGCTTTTACCGTGATCTATATGAGCAATTATGCAAAAATTACGTATGTACTTCATTTGAAGCGCAAATATAGTTTTTTAAGCTCAAATTATGGATTAGTTCTTCTATTTATGCCAAGATCTACTCCCGCTTGATTTATACATATTTTTTGATCCAGAGGAATTTGTATTTTTTTCATGATGAATATATGACTACTACATTTTTTTACTATTTTGTCTGAAACACTTATATACAGCGAATTCAATGACTATTGGCATCTTACGCGAACCGACTTCAGAATCCAGGGTTTCTTTAATTCCCGAACACATCGCGGTACTCAAAAAACAGAATATTCATGTATTAGCGGAGCATAATTGCGGCAGCCTTGCTTTTGCATCAGACTCCCTGTATTCAGAACAGGGCGCTGAGCTCAGCTCAAGAGAGAATGTTTTGAAGAACTCTGATATTCTCCTTAGTATTCATCCAATATCAAATGAGGATTTGAATCATGTAAAAAAAGATGCAGTTGTTTTAGGAGTTTATAATCCCCTGGCCAATTTTGAATTAATAAAGGAATGGGCAGGGAAAGGATTAACTACATTTAGCATGGATATGCTCCCCCGCACTACCAGGGCTCAGAGCATGGATATTTTAAGTTCACAGGCAAATATTGCAGGGTATAAAGCAGTTTTACTTGCAGCTATGCAGTTGCCTAAATATTTTCCAATGTTCATGACCGCTGCAGGAAGTATAGCACCTGCAAAGGTGATGATACTAGGCGCAGGGGTAGCAGGACTACAGGCCATTGCAACAGCTAAAAGATTAGGAGCAGTTGTGGAAGTATTTGATACCAGGCCAGCTGTTAAAGAAGAGGTTATGAGTTTGGGGGCGAAATTTATTGAAGTCGAAGGTGCACTTGATGCCTCGAAAGCTGGTGGATATGCAGTAGATCAAACAGAAGAATACAAACAGAAACAGCAGCAGCGAATTGCAGAAGTTGCTGCAAAAGCAGATGTGATCATAACTACTGCTCAAATACCGGGCAAGAAAGCTCCGATACTTTTACCTGACAGTATTTTGGATTCTATGAAAACCGGTTCACTGATCATTGATCTGGCATCTGCTACTGGAGGAAACACCACACAAACTAAAGACAGAGAAACTGTGGTTTATAAAAATGTGACCATTATCGGTAACTCAAACCTTCAGGGAACCATGCCTTCTGATGCAAGCAAGCTTTATGGAAAGAATATTTTAAATTTTCTCCAGTTGATCTTCGGAGCTGAAGGACAGATCAATCTGAATTTTGAAGATGATCTGGTCAAGGGTACCTGTATCACATATAATGGCGAGGTTTGTAATGCAAGAGTGAAAGAACTTTTGTAAGTTTTAGGTTTTAAATTTAATTAATAAGAAATAGGTTATTGGTATCAGATTTTTGTTCGATTGTTTTTATAAGCAATTAGCAACCCGGATATAATCATTAAAATAAAAATATGGAAACAATGTTTAGCTGGCTATCGCTGCATCAGGAAATGATCTACATCGTAATTCTGAGTGTATTTCTAGGAATCGAAGTAATTGGTCGAGTACCCAGTGTTCTGCATACCCCTCTGATGAGTGGAGCAAATGCCATCCATGGTGTGGTCATAATAGGAGCAATCATTGTTATGGGAAAGGCTGAAAGTAATAATCTGCTTGCGCTTACGCTTGGATTCCTTGCAGTGATCCTGGGCACCTTAAATGTGGTTGGCGGATTTGTGGTGACAGATCGGATGCTGGAAATGTTTAAAAAGAAAAAATAGAAATTTAGTGCTTTCAGCTTTATACTCAAGATAATTTCACATTAAGAATTTAGAATAGAATGGAATTAAATATACTAATCATTTGTTACCTGATCGGATCTGTAACGTTTATCATCGGATTAAAGATGTTAAGTCATCCGGAAAGTGCCCGAAGAGGAAACCTTATCGCAGCAGCGGGAATGGCAATTTCCATTTTGGGAACCATTTTCCTATATGAAGAAGGTGGAGTTAAGCTTGGAAATTATATCTGGATCTTTGCAGCATTGATCATCGGTACCGTTCTGGGTACTATAGCCGCCAAAAAAGTGAAAATGACAGCTATGCCTGAAATGGTCAGTCTGTTTAATGGTATGGGTGGTGCTTGCGCTGCATTAATCTCAATAGTAGAATTTGATCATCTTAATCATCAAATTCAGTCTGGCGGAGCAACTGATAGTGGCACACTACTGATCATTTTTGCCGGTTTGATCATCGGTACTATCTCTTTTGCCGGCAGTATGATTGCATGGGCAAAACTTAATGGAAGAATAAAGGATTTTGCCTTCAATGGTCAGCATATAATGAACCTGGTTATTTTTGCAGTGATTATTTGTCTTTCAGCTTATCTGATTATTTCTGGTGATCCTGCTGCAGGAACCTTGTTCTATGTGGTTTTTGTGTTGTCAATCATTTACGGATTGTTTTTTGTTTTGCCGATCGGTGGGGCAGATATGCCAGTTGTAATTTCCTTGCTGAACTCATTTACAGGGGTTGCAGCAGCGTTCGGTGGATTTTTATATGATAATCCTGTGATGCTGACCGGTGGTATTTTGGTTGGCTCAGCAGGTACTATCTTAACCATCCTGATGTGTAAAGCCATGAACCGGCCATTGAGTAATGTATTGATTGGTTCATTTGGTGGTGCTTCATCAGGTGCGGCAAGTAAAGATCAGGGAGCCTATAAAGAAATAAGTATCAGTGACTCAGCAGTTGTAATGAGTTATGCAAAAAAGGTGATGATCGTTCCTGGCTATGGTTTGGCCGTTGCTCAGGCTCAGCATGTTTGCCATGAACTTGAAAAATTACTAAGTGACAAGGGTGTTGAAGTTAATTATGCGATCCATCCGGTTGCAGGCCGTATGCCAGGGCATATGAATGTACTTCTTGCAGAAGCAGATGTAGATTATGCCAGATTACTGGAAATGGAACATGCAAATGAAGAATTTCCTCAAACTGATGTTGTTTTAGTGCTGGGAGCAAATGATGTTGTAAACCCTGCAGCTAAAACAGACCCCGGATCTCCAATTTATGGAATGCCTGTACTTGACGTCGAACTGGCTAAATTGGTTATTATTAATAAAAGAAGTATGAATCCGGGTTATGCAGGTATTGAAAATGAACTCTTTTTCCAGCCTAAATCTTCCATGTTATTTGGAGATGCGAAATCTGTACTTCAAAAATTGGTAGCAGAAATAAAAACGCTTTAAGATAAAAGCAAAAAGCCAAAAGGATAAGGCTGGCATGGACTTAAAACATGCTTTAGCTTTGTGCTTTTGGCTTAAACTATATTCTTTTAATCGGCCCTTTTTAGCCCATATTTTTCAATCTTACTATATAAATGACTTCTCTGGATATCAATATCATCAGCTGTTTTTGAAACATTCCAATTATTCTTTTCCAGTTTGTACTTTATATAATCACGTTCTGCAAAATCTTTGTATTCCTGGAAATTTGTAAACTGATCAAAATTTGTGTGATTATTACTTGCACTATTTTCAGATCCGGATGAAAGTGAACCAGGGTTAGCATAAGCTTTTACATCTTTATCTGTGATTACTTTATCACTAAGGATGATCAGACGTTCGATCATATTCCGAAGTTCTCTGATGTTACCTGTCCATTCCAAAGCCTGTAATGCTTCCATGGCCGCGTCATTGATCTTTTTTACAGGCATCCCATAATCTTTGCAAATTTCTTCACAAAAATTTTGTGCGATCATCGGAATGTCTTCCTTTCGTTCTGTTAAATGAGGAACATGGATAAGGATCACACTAAGGCGATGGTAAAGATCCATTCTGAAATTACCTGCTTCAATTTCTTTTTGAAGATCTTTGTTGGTTGCAGCAATTACCCGAACATCAACTTCGATTTCTTTTTCACCACCTACACGGGTTACTTTATTCTCCTGAAGGGCACGCAGAACTTTTGCCTGTGCAGAAAGACTCATGTCGCCAATTTCATCTAAAAACAGAGTTCCGCCACTGGCTTGTTCAAATTTTCCTATTCTTTGCTTTATAGCAGATGTAAAAGACCCTTTTTCATGACCAAACAATTCACTTTCAATTAATTCAGAAGGAATTGCAGCACAATTAACCTCAACTAAAACGGAACTTCCACGGTTCGATTTTTCATGAAGCCAGCGAGCGACTAATTCTTTACCACTTCCATTAGCTCCGGTAATTAATACACGGGCTTCAGTAGGAGCCACTCTTTCAATGGTATCTTTTATTCGTTGGATAGCTGCTGAATTTCCAAGTATCTCTCTTGTTCGACTGGCTTTACGCTTTAAAACCTTGGTTTCGGTAACCAGGTTCTTGCGTTCCAACGCATTCCTGACTGTAAGCAGAAGCCGGTTCAGGTCAGGTGGTTTGGTTATAAAATCATAAGCCCCCTTTTTGCTTGCTTCGACGGCAGTTTCTACCGTTCCATGCCCTGAGATCATTATAAATGGTAAATCTGGTTGAATTTTAAGTCCTTCGCTGAGAACTTCCATTCCATCCATTTTATTCATTTTGATATCACAAAGGATCAGATCATACTCATTTTTTCTAATGAGCTCCAATGCGTCAGCACCGTTATCTACATCATCAACCTGATATTCTTCGTATTCAAGGATTTCGCGTAGTGTATTACGGATTGCTCTTTCATCATCTACGATTAAAATTTTTGCCATATGTATAGTCGTCAGCTCAAATATCCTGCCAATTAAACCTGATAAACAGGGAATTTAACTAATAGTTTATTTGGTAATTTAAATTCCTTATCCAGGTATTGTAGTTTAATAAAAAGCAAGCCTGTAAGCCGGGTTCTGTTTCCCGAAAACTCGGGAATTCTATCATTTATCTAGCCACGTAATTACTCGCGTGATCTAACGACCTACCCATTCCGGAAAATGCCGCATTTGCGGCATAAGGAAACGAGCAGCTTCGCTTCCGGAACCTATTTGGTCTTTCAACTCCTGGGGTTTACCGCACCTCATGTCACCATGTGATGCCGTGAGCTCTTACCTCACGTTTTCACCTTTACCCACCTGAGCGGGAAGTATATTTTCTGTGGCACTTTCCGTCACCAATTTATGGCGCCTTCCTGTTAGGAAGCAGAATGCTCTGTGTTGCCCGGACTTTCCTCCTTGATTTGCATCACGGCGATAGAACGGCTTGCAATCCAAAGATAGTTATTTTGTTTTTAAGGAATCTGCGGTATTTGCCTTTATCTTATTTAGGTCTTTATCAAGTTTAATTATACTTCTTAGTATAGCAATTGAAGCTGAATGAAAAAAATCCTGATTAATATTAGCGAAAATATCAGTTGGCTTGTGATAATCATCATGATCTTCAACCCCGAAATAAATAAATGGTATATTTTCCTTTGCAAAAGGACCCTGATCACTTTGCATGGTCCAATCATCCTTGCCTGAACCAGGAATGTCATGGCCAAACAGGATGTTTATTCCTGTATTTTCATCCGCACCTTTTATTATCTCCTTTAAAACCGGAGTTTTGTATGTACCTGAAGCATATAGTTCTGACTTGTCATTATGAGAAACCATATCCATATTAACATTCAGTATAATGGAGTTTCTGGACGGTAAAGGTTCTTTTATAAAAGCATAAGCCCCTTGCAGACCCATTTCTTCTGCATCAAAAGCGATGAACAGGAGCGTATTCCGGGGTTTGTGGTCTTTGAAATATTCAGCAATTCCTAATAATACAGAAACTCCTGATGCATTATCATCGGCTCCATTATATATCTGTGAATTATTTACTCCCACATGGTCATAATGTGCTGAAATTACGATCACATCATCTGTTTTACCTTTTACAAACCCAATTAGATTGGTTCCGTTTATAGGCTCTGACTTCCTGTTTTTAAAACTAAATGGATGTCTGAACTTGTCCTGAAATGACCTAAGGCCAGTCTCCTTAAATCTTCCAGAAATATATTCCGCTGCTGCATTATTTCCGTCTGTTCCTGTTTTTCTACCAGCATACTTATCTGATGATAACGTTTCTATATCTCTAAGCAATTTAGAACGATCTACATCCTGGGCATTTGCCAAAAATCCTGTAAGTAAAGCAATTGTTATTAGTAGTTTCTTCATATCGATCTTATCAGGATATAGACAGTAATTAATTTTAGGATTATCGGTTTAAATATTAAGCAACTTCGCGAATGTCAACTGCAACTACTCTGGATACACCTTGTTCAGCCATTGTAACACCATATATAATGTCTGTACTGGCAATTGTTCGCTTATTATGGGATACAATTATAAATTGTGAGCGGTCTGAAAACTCACGAATGATATTATTGAACTTGTCAATATTCGTATCATCAAGAGGAGCGTCAACCTCATCAAATATACAGAATGGAGCGGGTTTTAGTAAATACAGAGAGAACAGTAAAGCTGTAGCTGTCAGAGTTTTTTCACCTCCTGATAGCTGATTTATAGAAAGTGGTCTTTTACCTTTTGGCCTTGCAATAATGTCAATATCAGATTCTAATGGATTAGAGGGATCGGCTAATATCAGATCACAACTATCTTCCTGATTGAAAAGGGAACGGAAAACCTCTATAAAATGTGTTCTGACATTTATAAATGCATCCATGAACTTTTCTTTTGCGGTATCATCTATTTCTTTAATTGTCTGTAATAAGGATGCCTTAGCTTCTGCAAGATCTTTTTTCTGTGATTGAATGAATGTATACCGCTCATTCATCTCCTGATAGGCTTCCATAGCCATAGGATTAATCGCACCAAATTCATCAAGCTGCCTTTTGAGCCGTTCCGTTTTCTCACGCAGATCCTGCTCGTTTTCAGACCCATTTTCGGTATTTATCTCTTCATCCAGCAGATCGGAAATATCAATTGAAAATTCAACGGATAATCTTTCTTTTAAGGCATTTAACTCCAGTTTGATAGCTGTTTTCTGATCTTTTAACTCGTTGCTGATAAGGTCTGACTGTTCTTTATTACGACGCAGAGTACTAATATTTTCTTCGATCTCAGTGATCTTTCCACGTGAGGTATAATATGCCTGTTCGGAATCTCTTACAGCAATTTCAAACTCTTCTTTCTGTGCATACATTGCAATCAGATCTTCATCCGAATGATCTGCATGCTGTAAAGCATCCTTGATACTAATTTGTGTTTTCTCAAATTCTGCCTGATTGGATTCTATTCTGGTTTCGAATGTTCGTTGCTGACTTTCTCTGTATTCGAGATCCTTTTCTATTCCTGAGACTTTGTTCTGCTGCTGATGAAACCGTATATTTTCCTGATTGTAAAATCCCGATTTTATGTTAAGCGACTCAGCAAGGTCATTATACTCCTGCTGAAAACTGAGGAGTTGGGCCTGCTTAATTTCTTTACTGTTCTTTAATTCCAATAGTAGGGGCTCAGAAGCCAATAATTCATTGCTGATACTGGAAATCTTAAGTTCTATGTCTTGTTTTCTGTTCAGGCTGTTTTCAATAAATGCCAGGTATTGTTCTTGTTTTGTCTTTACTGAAGTAAACTCATTACCTAACTTGTTAATTTCTACCTGCACTAATTGTAACTGTTCCTTTTGGGATGAATCAAGTAGGTTTTTAAGTTTTTCATCCTCAAATGAAATTTCATTTTTTAATTTTATGATTCCTGCTTCTGTTGTATGGATCTCTTTGTTAAGCTTTTCAAGGTTTTTAGCACGTCCGATTCGCTTACCTTCAAATAATCCTACAGAGCCTCCTGACATTCCAATTCGGGTCTTAGAGAACATCCCTGATTTACTAAGAATTACGTATTGTTCTTCTGGCAATGAGGACTTAATTTCCTGTTCATCACCTGATTCCAGGAGATAAACATTGTATAAAAGTATTTCGCACAGCGGACGGTATTTTGAATCCGTATCAATTATTTCCAGTGCAGGAATCAGGTTTTGACTAGTTAAATTATCGGTAGTACGTTTAGCTATTTTATTAAGGGCATCCAGTATGAAGAAGTTTGCCCGTCCTCTTGATGAATCATTAAGCAATTGGATGGCCTGAATAGCCTCCGATTGTGTTTCAACAACATAATGGTTCATTACAGGTTCAAGATAGTTCTCAATCGCGATCCGGTATTCTTCGCGACAAAACAAAATGTCTGAAAATAGGGGAGCCTGTTTCGCCCAGGCAGTATTTTTTTTCAGAAAACGAATTGATTCCGGAAATCCTTCCAGATTGTCAACCATCGATTTGGTCAGATTATATTCGTTTTGCTTAGAGTCTAGTTTTCGGCTTTCCTGATTCAGTGATTCTTTAAATTCTTTTAACTGTTCAGTACTTCGCTGAATTTGTCTGTTAAGCTCATCTTCAAGCTCTTTATTGTGATTAAATTCCTTTTGCTTGCTCTCCAGTCTGCTACCGATCTCAGCAATCACTTTATTAAACTCGTTCAGTTCAGTCTCTTTTGAACGGGCATCCTCCATGTTACGGCTACCTTCCTGATAAAGAGCATCTTTTTGGATATGAAGGATCGCAATATCTTTTTCAAGTTTATACACCTGGTTCTGAAGCTCGTTGTTTTCTGTGCTGTATGTATCCAGTTCTGACTTCGACTTTTGCTGCCTGGTTCTTAGTTCAGTTATTTCCAGTTGCTGCGATGATACAGTATTTCTAAGTTTTTCAAGAATTTCACTTTCCTGAAGATGTTCTTCATTCAAGCGTTTCTGATTGTAAAAAACATGATTTAATTGATTTCTGTCTTTTTCTAATTCATCACTCAGCCTGCTTTTTTTATCCTCCAGAAATCTTAATTGTTCGTTTTTTAGCTTTTTTTCACTCTCATAATTCCTGATCTTAGATATAAATTCATTACTTGCTTTTTGTTGAATGGACAGGTTCTTCTCCAGGTTCAAATTATCCAGTTTTAGCTGCTGTATTAAAGCTTCCAGATTACTAATTGAAGTACTGATCCCGGTATTACTAAGGGAATGTTGTTGCTCCTTGTCTTCAAGCCTTGCAAGTGATTCCCTGAAACTAATTATTCGAAAGGAAGCAAGCATGATGCTTAGACTTTTATACTGCTCTTTTAATTTAAAGTAGCGCTCAGCCTTTTTGGCCTGATTTTCAAGTGTTTTAAGGTTTTTATCTATTTCAAATAGCAGATCCTCAACCCGGCTCAGATCTGCTTCTGTATCTTTTAGCTTGTTGAAGGTTTGTTTCTTCCGAAGTTTGTATTTGGATATCCCGGAAGCCTCTTCAAATAATGCACGTCGTGAATTGTCTTTGTTGGCAATGATCTCATCGATCATTTTAAGCTCAATAATAGAGTAGGAGTCTGACCCGATCCCGGTATCCAGGAAAAGGTCTGTAATATCCTTCAAACGACAATGAACATCATTTAGCCTGTATTCACTCTCACCTGAGCGATAGAGCTTTCGGGTAATGGTAACCTTGGTGAAGTCTGTCGGAAGTATATTTTTGGTATTATCAAAGGTTAGGGATACCTCTGCAAGATTGGAAGGCTTGCGGGTTTTTGTGCCGTTGAAAATAATATTTTCCATCTTTTCAGAGCGCAGCATTCGTGTACTCTGTTCTCCGAGTACCCAGCGTATTGCATCCACAACATTCGACTTCCCGCAACCATTAGGTCCGACAATAGCAGTCACACCTTCGTTAAAGTTGATCGTGATTTTATCACCAAAGCTTTTAAAACCTTTAATTTCCAGTTGGGTAAGCTGCATTTCTTTATTTCCGCAAGTTGCGAATCTCAATTACATTTATGGGGACAATTTATAAAATAATACAGACCTATATAATTTAAAAATGATGAAATGATAAATGTTTTTTTGACTTGTAAATTGCTAATTTAGAGAAGAAAACAATCTATAATATAATAAACATAAAATCATGGAATACAGACGTTTAGGTAAATCAGGGCTAAAAGTTAGTGCACTTTCGCTGGGAAGTTGGTTAACTTTTGGTCAGCAGATCGAAGATAAAGTTGCTGAAGAGCTTATGGATATTGCTTACGAAGGCGGTGTTAATTTTTTCGACAATGCTGAAGGATATGCAGGTGGTAAGTCAGAGGTCGTTATGGGAAAGATCCTGAAAAAGAAAAATTGGGATCGTAGTTCTTATATCGTTTCCAGTAAGATATTTTTCGGAGCAGAAGAAAAGAAGCCGAATATGATCGGTCTATCCAAAAAACATCTTTTTGAAGGAACTCACAATGCATTGAAACGCTTGCAGCTTGATTATGTTGATCTGATCTATTGCCATCGTCCGGATAAGGAAACACCTATTGAAGAAACTGTTTGGGCAATGCATCAATTGGTTCAATCAGGTAAAGCCCTTTATTGGGGTACTTCAGAGTGGAGTGCATTAGAGATCATGCAGGCTCATTATTTTGCTGAAAAGAACCATTTAGTGCCTCCTGTAATGGAGCAGCCGCAGTATAACATGCTTTGGCGTGATAAAATGGAAATGGAGTTTTTATTATTGTTCAGAGATTTTGGGATGGGAACAACCATCTGGAGTCCGATGGCATCCGGTTTACTTTCTGGAAAATACAATAATGCCGATCCAAAAGATGCACGTTTCAGCATGGATAATCTCGAATGGTTAAGAAACAGACTGCTTGTTGAGTCAAACATACATAAGGTTAAATTATTGCAGGCAATTGCAGAGAGACTAAATACCTCATTAGCTAAACTCGCAATTGCATGGTGTTTAAAAAATCCTCATGTCAGTACTGTCATCCTGGGTGCTTCAAAGGCAGTACAGCTAAAGGAAAATCTGACTGCATTGGAAGTGGTTCCTTTGCTGACAAATGAAGTGATGGAAGAAATTGATCAGATTACCGGAACTAAGCCAGAGGTTATTATACCATAAATTATTGTTTATCAGTAAATTATAAACAATAATTAGTAGTTGAATAAAAATTTAGATCTCGCTTAACTTAAAGGTATCCTTAACACGGATACCTTTTTCTGTTTCCTGAAGTGTGCAGCATTCGTTCACAGGATCATGTTCAAGAAACAGGATATAATTATTTTGAACTGCTTCTTCGAGGTATTTCTTTTTCTCATTCAATGTTTTGAGCGGGAACATATCATAAGACATTACGTATGGCATTGGAATATGCCCCACTGATGGGAGCATATCTGCCATATATAAGATGGTTTTACCTTTATAACTGATCTGAGGCAACATCATGGCATCCGTGTGTCCATAAGCAAAGCGGATCTTAATGTTTTCGGTAAATGAAACTCCATCAACAGTGTCAATAAATTTAAGTTTTCCGCTTTCCTGAATAGGCAAAATATTTTCCTTCAAAAATGAGGCTTTCTCCCTATCATTAGGTTCAACTGCCCATTGCCAGTGCTCCTTATTACTCCAGTAGTTTGCATTTTTAAAAGCCGGGACTAAAGTCCCGTCTTCCAGTCTCTCAATAGACCCTCCACAATGGTCAAAATGCAGATGGGTTAAAAAAACATCAGTTATATCATCTTTAGAGAATCCATGATGTTCAAGTGATTTTTCAAGAGTATCATTGCCGTGTAAATGGTAATGTTTTAAAAAACGCTCATCCTGTTTATAACCAATACCGTTATCGATGAGTATCAGACGATCGCCATCCTGTACCAGCAAACATCGCATCGCCCAGGTACAAAGATTAAATTCATCTGCCGGATTAGTCTTTTGCCAGATGGATTTTGGAACTACGCCAAACATAGCACCACCATCTAACTTAAAAAAACCAGTATCGATCGTGTATAATTTCATATCAGAACTTATTTGTCAATTCTTTAAATTAATTTTTACAAGTGAATCACTTCACCATATGCATCCGCTGCTGCCTCCATGATTGCTTCACTCATTGTAGGGTGCGGATGTACAGTTTTTACGATGTCCATACCTGTGGTTTCAAGTTTTCTTGCTACCACAACTTCAGCGATCATTTCTGTAACATTGGTACCGATCATGTGTGCGCCAAGAAACTCTCCATATTTGGCATCAAAGATAACCTTGACAAATCCATCTTTCGCTCCGGCTGCACTTGCTTTACCTGATGCTGAAAATGGAAACTTTCCGATCTTTACTTCATATCCGGCTTCTTTTGCAGCTTTTTCAGTATATCCAACTGAAGCGATCTCAGGAGAACAGTAAGTACAACCCGGGATGTTATTATAGTTTAGTGGTTCGGGATGATGACCAGCAATTTTTTCAACACAAATAATACCTTCTGCCGATGCTACATGTGCAAGTGCCTGACCTTTAACAATATCACCTATAGCATAAACGCCTTCAATATTAGTCTTGTAAAAATCATCAACCTGAACACGGCCTTTTTCAATCTGAATTCCAACCTCCTCTAAACCTATATTTTCAAGATTCGGACTAACTCCGATCGCAGAAAGAACAATATCACATTCAATTACTTCAGTTCCGGCAGCAGTTTTAACCTGTACTTTACAACCGGTACCGGAAGTATCAACTGACTCCACATTGGTTCCGGTCATGATGGTTATTCCTGATTTCTTAAAACTTCTTAATAGTTGTTTCGAAATATCTTCATCCTCCACAGGTACAATATTGTCGAGATATTCAACGATGGTTACTTTAGTTCCCAGAGCATTATAAAAATAAGCGAATTCAACACCAATAGCACCAGAACCTACAACTACCATAGATTTAGGCTGTTCAGGTAAAACCATTGCCTGACGGTAACCGATAATTTTTTTACCATCCTGCTTTAAATTAGGCAATTCTCTTGAACGACCGCCTGTAGCGAGTATGGTATGTGTGGCAGAATATTCTTTTGAAGATCCATCAGGTCCCAAAACATCAACTTTACCGCCTTTTTTTATTTTTCCTGTACCCATGATGACATCGATCTTATTCTTCTTCATCAGGAACTGTACACCTTTACTCATTCCTTCGGCAACGCCACGGCTTCTTTTAATTATTGCTCCAAAATCGGCTTCTGAACCCTGAACTTTGATGCCATAATCTGCTGCATGAGTTATATATTCAAAAACATTGGCACTTTTTAACAAGGCCTTGGTAGGAATGCAACCCCAGTTCAAACAAATTCCACCAAGGGATTCGCGTTCAACGATTGCAACCTTTAAGCCTAACTGTGCTGCACGGATGGCTGCAACGTATCCGCCTGGTCCACTTCCGATAATAATGATGTCGTAATTCATATATAATATTTGTAGTACAATGGAGAATTAAGGCAAATCTAACAAAATACTCAACGGGTTGAAAATATTTGTCCAGACTTAGTTATTCATTTGTAGGATAGCCTGTTGAAAACATTGGAATGTCGAAAAGTATCTGTAATATTTAACATTAAGTTAATATAGACACTATCGAATTTTCAGAAATGCTCTGTATATTTGCGGCGATTCAAACAACCAATTATTAAAAAACCAATTTATGAAGAAAATTCTACTCTTAACACTTGTCGTGTTATGTACTGTGTTTAATATATCTGCACAGGTAACAACAAGTAGTTTATCGGGTACTATTCGTGATTCAAAGGAATCACTGATCGGTGCTACAATTAAGGCTACACATCAGCCAACAGGGACCGTTTATGGTTCTTCTTCCGGTGTTGACGGAAGATTTAATATCCCTAACATGCGTGTTGGAGGTCCTTATCTTATACAGGTAACTTATGTTGGATACCAATCGGAATCATTCAGCGAAGTGATGTTAAAGTTAGGCGAGCCTTATGTGTTAAATGTAATGTTAAATGCATCCGGAAGAGAACTTCAGGAAGTGGTAATTACTGCACAGGATCCTAACTCAGTACTTAATGCCAACCGTACAGGTGCTACAACCAATATTGGTCGTGCACAAATTCAAAACGTACCTACGATCAGCAGAAGTGTCAATGACCTGACTAAATTTACCCCTCAGGCTAACGGTGCTTCGATAGGTGGTGGTAATTACCGTCAGAATAACTTTACAGTGGATGGTTCAGATTTTAACAACCAATTTGGTATCGGAAGCAACCTGCCTGCAGGTGGTTCTCCTATCTCAATTGACGCTATTGAGGAGGTATCAGTAAATGTTGCTCCTTATGATGTAAGAATGTCTGGATTTGTAGGTAGTGCAATTAATGCTGTAACCCGTTCAGGAAGAAATAGTTTTTTCGGAAATGCATATTTCGGTATGCGTAATGATGGTAACCAGGGAAGTAAAGTTGACGGAAATACAATCACTTTACAACCTCTTGATGTTACTCAGTTCGCTCTTAGTTTAGGTGGACCTATCATCAAAAATAAACTTTTCTTCTTTGCAAATATCGACCGTACTGATGAGGTTAGACCAGGTCAGAACAGGGTAGCAGCAACTTCTGCAGCTCCATTTGGTTCTAACCCTAATGTAGCTCGTCCTTTAGCAGGCGAATTAGATATGATTAGTAATTACCTTAAAAATACCTATGGTTATAATCCGGGAGTCTATCAGGGTTATTCAAATAAAAGTAATAACTACAAATTCCTTGCACGTGTCGACTGGAATATTAATAAAGATCACCGCTTTAATATTCGTTATAATCAGGTAGAGAGTAGTTCTCCTTCTTTTTTGAGTAACTCTACAGGAGGAACTGGTTTTAATTTCCCAAATAATGGCGGACGTTTAAACCCTGGTCACCTGCACTTCAGTAATTCAAATTATTCTCAGCAAGCTAATCAATATTCATTGGCAGCTGAGTTAAACTCTTCTTTTGGATCTAAATTTTCAAATACTTTAAGAGGTAGTTTCACTCATCAGAATGACCCAAGAGGTTCTGAAAGTGATGTGTTTCCTCTGGTAGATATAATGAAAGACGGAACGGCATTTACAACCTTCGGTTATGAGCCTTTTACTTATGGAAACTTAAGAGACGTTCAGACTTATAGCTTCACAGATAATTTCACAATGAATCTGGGTAACCATGAGTTGACTCTGGGTGCTCAAATGGATTTTAGTACAACAAAAAATGGTTTTCAACGCTTCGGAACAGGTTATTACCGTTTCAACTCCTGGGAAGATTTTGTAAATGGCTCTAAGCCAAATGATTATGCAATAACTTATTCTTTATCTCCGGGTTATGCGCAGGCATTCCCAACATTTAAATTCCAGCAGTATTCAGCTTACCTTCAGGATAATTTCCGCGTAGGTGAGAAGTTAAATATTACTGCGGGTATTCGTTTTGAGCTACCTACTTATCCGGATGTTCCTGAAGTAAAAACGCATCCTTTGATCGCACCTCTAACGTTCTCTCAGGGAAGAAAAATTGATACAGGTGTATTGCCTAAAGAAAGAATTATGTTCTCTCCAAGGTTAGGTTTCAATTATGATGTTAAAGGTGATCGTTCTCTACAAATAAGAGGTGGTACCGGTATCTTTACTACAAAAGTTCCTTTTGTTTGGATCGTTGCTCAATCTGGTGATGCTGGTCTTATTCAGTTTACTCAAAACTTTAATGGTACTGCTAATACTCCAGGACCATTCAGTGCTGATATTAGAAAGTACCTTCCAGCTACTCCTCCGGCAGCCGGTACTTCAATTCCTGGTACAATCAGTGCAATTGATCCTGATTTTAAATTTCCTCAAACCTGGAAAAGCAGCTTAGCTTTAGACGCGAAGTTGCCGTGGGGTATTGTTGGTACATTAGAAGGTATTTACAATAAAGATCTGAACATTGCAAAAGGATTCAATGTCAATCTTGTTGATCCAAAAGCTTTAAATGTTTCAGGTTATCCGGATAACCGTCCAATGTATCCAAATGCAAACGTTGATAAGTTTATAAACAAACTGACAAACACTGGACAGGCAAGTGCAACTGCAACAGGTTCATTAAATTCTATTGTGTTGGATAATTCAAATGAGGGTCATTCATGGTTTTTGACTGCAACGTTGAACAAATCTTTCAATAAAGGATTATCAGCTCAATTGTCATATACCAGAAGTGAACAAAAATTAATTTATGATGGTGGTGGTGACCAGTTATTTAATACATGGTCTAATACTCAAACCTCAAATACAGGAAATAATCCAGGTATGAGTTATTCAAACTTTAATGTACCTCACCGTGTAATTGCAGGTCTTACTTACCGTAAAGAATATATTAAAAACCTTGCTACATCTGTGTCTATGTTTTTCGAGGCTTCACATCAGGGAAGATTCTCTTATACTTATTCTACTGACTTTAACCGTGACGGACAAACAAATGATTTGATTTACATTCCTAAGGATGCTTCTGAGATCACTTTTGCAGCTCGTCCGGCTTCTTCAGGAACAAGTAATGTTGCCTATACTGCACAGCAGCAAAGTGATCTCTTCTTCGCTTATGTTGAGCAGGATGATTACCTTAAAAAGAACAAAGGAAAGTATGCTGAGCGTAGTGGAGCTAAACTTCCATGGAGAAACCAGGTTGATGTTAGATTAACTCAGGAAATTTTCAAGGATTTTGGTAAAAGCAAAAATAATTTCCAATTCACTGTGGACGTTATGAACTTTGGTAACTTATTGAGCAGCAAATGGGGTAATGTTAATTTTGTTCAAACTGCAGCTGTTCTTGTTCCTCAGAACGTTTCTGCGTTAACACCAGGTGGAACAACTAAGCCTACATTCTGGTTAAATACATTCAATAATAAACCGGTAAGTTCAACTTTTGGAACTTCTCAAACTTTTGCATCTACTTATTATATGCAATTCGGTTTCCGTTACAATTTCCAATAATATTTTTTGGATTATCCAAAGACCTGCTTCGAAAGAAGCGGGTCTTTTTTTGTCCTTTATTATTTAGAACAGTTTCATCTTGCTTTCTAAGGCATTATATTTGCATAACCAATTTTATTAAATCAAAATTTATGAATCGACTAAAATATGTCTCAGTCATACTGATGGCATTTGTATTGTTTTTGGCTCAGCCTCTAAAGGCTGATGAGGGTATGTGGCTTCCAATGCTCATAGGAAAGAATTATGAGCAAATGAAGAAGCAAGGTTTTAAATTAACTCCCGAAGATCTTTATAGTGTAAATAAGGCTAGTATTAAGGATGCCATTGTTTCATTCGGTGGTTTTTGTACAGGTGAGATCGTTTCCAAAAATGGATTGATCTTTACTAATCATCACTGTGGTTATGATGCTGCTGCATCTAATTCTACTCCCGAGAATAATATTCTTGATAATGGTTTTTATGCTAAATCCTTTCAGGAGGAAAAACCAATCAAGGGATTGTTCGTTCGCTTTCTTGTGCGTATGGAAGATGTTACACCAAAGATAATGGCCGCTTTAGTTGGGGTAGAAGAAAAAGACAAAGCAGCAAAAATAGCTGAGGTAAGCAAGAAGATCACTTCAGATGTAACCTCTGGAACTACTATGGAAGCAGATGTTAGGGATATTTATAAAGCAAATCAATATCTTTTATTTATCTATGAAAGGTTTAATGACATTCGCCTGGTTGGAATACCTTCTCAATCAATTGGTAAATTCGGAGGTGATACAGATAACTGGGAATGGCCTCGTCAAACCGGCGACTTTTCCGTTTTCCGCGTTTATGCTGATGCAAATAATAAATCTGCCGCTTATTCAGAGAATAATAAACCTTATACTCCTAAAAAATCACTTCCTATTTCAATTAAAGGAATTAAAAATGGCGATTTTTCAATGGTTTATGGTTTTCCGGGACGTACAGACCGCTATTTAACTTCTTTTGGGGTAAATCTGGCAACAGAAAAAACCAATCCAACAATTGTTAAACTTCGTGATATCCGCCTTAAGGCATGGAAAGAAGAAATGGATAAAAGTGTGGATACCCGTCTTAAATTGTCTTCTCAATATGCAAATATTGCTAATTACTGGAAGTATTTTATTGGGCAGACTGAGCAGTTAAAACGCTTAAAAATTCAGGATGAGAAGCAAAAACAGGAAGCTGATTTTACCAAATGGGCAGCTTCATCCTCAGTGAATGTAAATTTGATTAGTGCTTATAAAAATGCATATGCTGCCTATGAGCCTTATGCAGTTCACATTACCTATATTAATGAAGGTTTATTGGCTTCATCCTTCATCCGTAATGCTAACCAAATTGGAAGTATGATCAAGTCAATGATCGCCCGTAAAGATGATGCAGCATATCTGAGTCAGGTAAATCAAAATTTGAATGTATTAGTCAATAACTACCAAAACACGTATTCTGAAATTGCAGATAAGAAGATCTTTGCTCAAATTCTGACTTCTTTTTATCAGGATGTTCCTAAGTCGCAGCATCCTAAATTCATCACCCTTATTCTGGAGGATTTCTGGAAAGGTTCAGCTGAAGCTAGTTTTAAAAACTACGCAGACCATTTATGGGAAAAGAGTAATCTTATAGATCCTGAGAAGATGCGTACATTCTTGTCAAATCCAAGTATGGAGGCCCTGGAAAACGATCCTGCGTATAAATATGCTGTAAATCTGGTACCACAGGATTATGTAAAGAATAATTTTGGTACTGTTTTGTCTGATTTTCAAACAGAGAAAAATCGTCTTGATAATCTTTATCTGAAAGCTTTGCTGGAAAAAAATAAAGGAATATTATCTTATCCAGATGCCAATTCTACTATGCGTATCAGTTATGGTACCATTCAAAACTACAGCCCTAAGGATGGTATTACATATGATATTAAGACCACTATTGATGGAATGGTTGCTAAATATCAACCCGGAGATGATGAGTTCGATCTTCCGAAATCTTTACTTGAAGCTTATGCAAAAAGAGATTTCAGAGAATATGCGGAGGGAGGTACACTTCCCGTTGGATTTATAAGTAATAATGATATCACCGGAGGTAATTCAGGATCACCTGTACTAAATGGTAATGGAGAATTAATTGGAATTGCTTTTGATGGTAACTGGGAAGCTATGAGTGGTGATATTGCATTTGATAAGCAATATAAACGTACTATTTCAGTAGATATCCGATTTGTACTTTGGTGTATTGATGTTCTTGGTGGTGCCAGGAATATTATTGATGAATTGGATATCAGAACTAATAAATTACCGGTTCCAAAAGATAAACTGATCATGAAGAAACAATAAATTTTAATTTCCTGGTAGATCAGGTGAGATATAATTAAACGAAGAAAGCCTTTTTGAAAAATCAAAAAGGCTTTCTTATATAGGAATAAATTTTAATGATATATAAATTCACCGTATGGAGAGCGTATTGTGACCTGTTTAGTTTCTGAATCTTCCACATGTCCGATTATCTGCGCATCAACATTGAATTCTCTTGAAATATCAATTATCGATTGCGCTATTTCCTCTGGCACATAAAACTCCATTCTGTGACCCATGTTGAATACTTTATACATTTCTCTCCAGTCTGTATTGGATTGTTCCTGTATAAGGCTGAATAGGGGTGGTACCGGCATCATATTGTCTTTTATGATATGAAGCTTGTCAATAAAATGAAGAACTTTCGTTTGCGCACCACCACTGCAGTGAACCATGCCGTGAATGTTTGAACGGTGTTTATCCAGGATCTTTTTAATTATTGGAGCATAAGTGCGAGTGGGTGAGAGAACTAGCTTTCCTGCAGTAATTTCAAGAGCCTCATTAAATTCTGTCGCCGGAATACTGATATTGTCAGTTAACCTTTTATTACCGGAAAATAATAATTCATATGGCACTGCCGGATCATAACTTTCAGGATACTTTTCTGCAATATATTTATGGAAAACATCGTGTCTGGCAGAAGTTAGTCCGTTTGAACCCATTCCTCCATTGTATTCCTTTTCATAGCTTGCTTTTCCATAAGATGAAAGACCAACAATAACATCCCCTTGACGAATTTGATCATTGGATATTATATCTGAACGTTTCATTCTGCATGTTACAGTAGAATCTACTATAATGGTCCTGACAATATCTCCAACATCGGCTGTTTCACCACCGGTAGAATAGATCCCAATTCCAAGGTCACGCAATTCACCAAGAATTTCTTCTGTACCATTGATCAGTTCAGCAATTACTTCACCCGTTACCAGGTTTTTATTGCGACCAATAGTGGATGAAAGCAATATATTATCAGTAGCGCCTACGCAAAGCAGATCGTCAAGATTCATAATGATGGCATCCTGGGCAATTCCTTTCCAAACTGAAATATCACCAGTTTCTTTCCAGTAAATATAGGCTAAGGATGATTTTGTGCCTGCACCATCTGCATGCATGATATTACAATAGGCATTATCAGATCCTAAAATATCAGGTATGATCTTGCAAAAGGCTTTTGGAAAAATTCCTTTATCTATGTTTTTGATGGCATTATGCACATCTTCTTTATCAGCTGAAACGCCGCGCTGGTTGTATTTGAGGTCTGACATTGGTGCAAAAATAGTACTTAGAAATGAGATGTGAGATATGAGATGTGAGATTATAGATATGAGATGTGAGATTATAGATATGAGATGTGGGATTATAGATATGTTTATTTGGCTATAAACAACAAAGTTCCGCCGAAGCAGAACTTTGTGTCTCATATCTCAATACTCTGTACTCAATACTCAGTACTATTTGAGGAACAATAATTCTCTGAATTTCGGCAGAGGCCATTTTGAGTCATCCACTAATTGCTCAAGTTTGTCAACATGATAACGGATAGGATCAAAGTATGATTTAACTTTCTCATCATACGCAATTGATTTATCTCTGATGTCTTCAATGTTGTTAGCCTTTTTACGTTCATTAACCATTTCAAGGTTTGCCGTTCTGATAAAGTTAACATGTCCTGAAATTTTCTTGATGATATCAAGCTGAGCTGCATAGGTATCTTCACCTAAACCAAGATCTTTCAATCCCTTTACGTTATCGATAAGGGTTGTTTGATAATTAATGGCGGTTGGAATGATCACGTTATCAACCAGGTCACCCATAACTCTTGCTTCAATCTGAAGTTTCTTGAAGTAACTTTCCAAAAGAATTTCATGACGGGCATGTGATTCGCGTTTACTGAACACACCTGTATCTTCAAATAATTTGTCCGTTTTAGGATCAAGTAAAACATCAAGTGCTTTCGGAGTGGTTTTGATATTTGATAAGCCTCTCTTTTTAGCTTCTTCAGCCCATTCATCGCTATAACCATTTCCTTCAAAACGAATGGCTTTAGATTCTTTGATATAACGTTTGATCACAGTCATGATAGCAACATCTTTTTTGTCGCCCTTTTTGATCAGTTTATCAACTTCCGCTTTGAATTTATTCAACTGATCTGCAACGATCGTGTTCAGGATGGTCATTGGATTGGCTGAGTTAGCTGAAGAACCAACAGCACGCAATTCAAATTTATTACCTGTAAAAGCCAAAGGTGAAGTACGGTTACGATCTGTATTATCCAATAATATTTGTGGAATCTTAGGAATGTTAGTCCATAATGACGGTTCCTGTTTCATCTTGTTGGTTACTCGTGATGATTCAATTTCGTCTAACAGGTCATTCAGCTGACTGCCAAGGAACATTGAAATGATTGCCGGTGGAGCCTCATTAGCACCTAAACGGTGGTCATTATTAACAGATGCAATAGATGCTCTCAACAGATCTGAATATTCGAAAACAGCTCTGATCGTATTTACAAAGAACGTAAGGAACATCAGATTGTTTTTTGGAGTCTTCCCGGGAGAAAGCAGGTTTTTGCCTGTATTGGTAATCAGTGACCAGTTATTGTGTTTACCGGATCCATTGATTCCTGCATATGGTTTTTCATGTAAAAGAACCTTGAAATTATGCCTGCGGGCAACTTTGTCCATCAGATCCATTAATAAGGAATTGTGGTCAATAGCCAGGTTCATTTCCTCATACAATGGTGCACACTCAAATTGAGATGGTGCAACTTCATTATGACGAGTTTTCAGAGGAATTCCTAATTTAATTGATTCAGTCTCAAAATCCTGCATATATGCAAGGACACGCTCAGGAATTGAACCAAAATAATGATCATCTAACTGCTGATTCTTTGCAGACATGTGTCCGAAAAGTGCTCTTCCAGTTAGGTAAAGGTCAGGTCTTGCATTAAATAAGGCAAGATCAACAAGAAAATATTCCTGTTCAATACCCAATGAACTATTTATCTTTTCTATGCTCTTGTCAAAGTACTGTGCCACAGCAACAGCTGCTTTATCCATTAAGCCAATTGCTTTCAATAATGGAGCTTTATAATCCAAAGCTTCTCCAGTATAGGAAACAAATACAGTAGGTATACATAAAGTAGAACCAATGATAAATGCTGGAGATGATGCGTCCCAGGCAGTATAACCCCGGGCTTCAAAGGTGCTTCTTATTCCTCCATTTGGAAAACTGGAAGCATCTGGTTCCTGCTGAGATAAAGCTTCGCCAGAAAATTTCTCTAATCCCTGGCCATCAGAACCGGGCTCAAAAAAGGAATCATGCTTTTCTGCAGTAGTTCCTGTTAATGGCTGAAACCAGTGAGTGTAATGAGAAGCTCCCATAGACATAGCCCATGATTTCATGGAAGAAGCAACTTGCTCCGAAATACCTCTGTCAATTTGAGTTCCCGAATTGATTGATTCAACAATACTATTATAAGCTTCTTTAGATAAACTATCTTTCATTTTCTTCTGATCGAAGACATTACATCCATAAAAATCAGAAAGTTTTGATGAAGGCATTTTTACTTCAGGAATTGTCCTTGATAGTACTGCATTTAGTGCTTGAAATCTTAAAGATGACATTGTTTGGCTTGGTTTTAATTAAATTTTGATAAAAATAATCGTTTTGACCTAAAAATCAATAAAAAAATCAAAAAAAGATTGAAATAATTTAAAATTAATGTCTTTTGATGAAATATTGGCCTCGATTTTCGATTATTGACGAATAATTTTAATTTTCGATTGATTTTTTGTCAGATTGGTTTATTGTATTTGAAATTTTCCCGACATGTTTCATATTTTGAATTCACCCGGTATAATCTACTGGACTAAAATTGGTTTTGTACATATTGAAGTATAATCAGGAATATTGTACCCTATATATAATAGAAATATCAGGGTATTTTCTATTTTTGAGAAGTTCGATCATGAACTAATTGGCATGAGTTATAGCTTCTTTCTGGCTGAGCTTCTGGAAGGGCCTTGTTAAAATGTTAGTTATATTAAATACAGACATTAATTAATAGACAGAGTTTCTCAGGGAGAACATAAAGTTGATGATCTTATTTGTCGTTGCTTTATTTCAGAATCTAAAGCCCAATACAACAGGTATTAATAAGAAACATGGAAAATGGGTGAGTTAGACTTGAAGCGTGTACATCATCTGGCAATAATTTGTTCTGATTACACATTGTCAAAATATTTTTACACTGAGATTCTTGGTTTAAAGATTTTACAGGAGGTTTATAGAGCTGAACGTGATTCATATAAGCTTGATCTTGCAGTTAACGGGGAGTATCAGATCGAATTATTTTCATTCCCTGAACCTCCGGAAAGGTTATCTCGCCCTGAAGCAACAGGATTAAGGCATATTGCTTTTGAAGTGAAAGATTTGTCGTCATCTGTTGCAGAACTAAATAAAAATGGAATAACTACAGAAGATATCAGAGTTGACGAATTCAGCGGGAAAAGGTTTGTTTTTTTTACCGATCCTGACGGACTTCCGATAGAGCTCTATGAAAGCTAATGGCAAGCATTTTTCAATTTAAGCAGTTCAGTATTGATCAAACTGATTGCGCCATGAAAGTCAATACTGATGGTGTTCTTCTTGCTGCGCTGGTTGATTCAGATGCTCCAGCTCAAATACTAGACGTTGGAACAGGAACAGGGCTGATTGCGCTAATGCTTGCTCAAAGATTTCCTTTGGCTTTAATTGATGCTGTTGAAATAGATGATAAGGCTGCAAAAACAGCTGAAAGTAATTTTTTTGGATCCCCATTTTCAAAAAGGAGCCGCTTATTTCATATCTCGATCGAAGAATATTTTTTGAACTATAATGGTCAGTATGATCTGATTGTTTCAAATCCGCCATTCTTTATAAATTCATTAAGGTCTGAAGATCCGGCTAAGGGAATAGCCAGGCATACTAATAAGTCTTTTTTTGAAAATTTGCTTAAAGAATCAGCCAATAAGTTAAGCGATAAAGGGCTTTTATTTATCATTTTGCCGATAGAAACTTCCGAATTAGTTAAAAAATTAATTGTTTCAATCCCCAAATTAAAAGTGAAGAGAGAAATTATGATCCATTCTTTTTCAGAATCAAGCCCTCACAGAAAAATATTAGCAATTGGTTTTGGAATTTCAGAACCAATTAAAAATAAATTTGTTATCTATGAGAAGGCTGGTATTTATACCTCAGAATACCGAACTCTGTTAAAGGATTTTTTAACAATTTTTTAATACGAATTGATTTATGATGAGGATAGGGTTGATATCAGATACCCATGGTTATCTTGATGATGCAGTTTTTAAACATTTTGATCACTGTGATGAGATATGGCATGCAGGGGATTTCGGAACTCTTGAGCTTGCAGATAAGTTAAACTCATTTAAACCACTGCGAGGAGTTTATGGTAATATAGATGGAAAGGATATCCGCTCAGTTTATCCCGAAAAAATCAGATTTGTTTGTGAAGAAACTACTGTTCTGATGACCCATATTGGAGGCTTCCCCGGAAAATATGATCCCCGGATCAGGGAGGAAATTTACAGCAATCCTCCTGGTTTATTTATCTCCGGACATTCTCATATATTAAAAGTTATGTATGATAAAAAATTGAATTGTTTACACTTAAATCCAGGAGCTGCCGGAAAGCATGGTTGGCATAAAGTGCGCACATTGCTTCGGTTTTGCATTTCTGAAGAAAAAATTCATACCTTAGAGGTAGTAGAATTGGCAATTAGATAACGTACAAAATACACTAAGTATATGCAGGGAGTTTTAACATTAGGACAATTTATTATTGAAAAGCAAAATGATTTTCCATATGCCAAGGGCGAATTATCCCGTCTTCTTCGGGATATTGGAATTGCCTCAAAAATTGTAAATCGTGAAGTTAATAAGGCCGGCCTTATGGATATTCTCGGTGATGCCGGTACAATAAATATACAGGGAGAATGTCAGAAAAAGCTGGATGTATTTGCAAATGAGCAGTTTATATCAGCTTTGAAAAGTGGTGGAGAGTGTTGTATAGTAGCCTCTGAGGAGAATGATGAATTTGTTTATATCGATGGAGAGGTTTCAAAGAATGCCAAATATATTGTAGCTATTGATCCGCTTGATGGCTCATCAAATATTGATGTTAATGTGGCTGTTGGAACCATTTTTTCAATCTACAGGCGTAAATCCGTTGATGGCAAAGCAACTCTCGCGGATGTTTTGCAAAATGGTACAGAACAGGTTGCGGCAGGCTATGTTATTTACGGTTCTTCAACTATGCTTGTCTATACAACCGGAAAAGGAGTCAATGGCTTTACTCTGGATCCATCGATCGGTGAATTTTGTCTTTCGCATCCAAAAATGAAAATTCCGGAGGATGGTACTATCTATTCGATCAACGAAGGAAATTATGTTCATTTTCCTGAAGGAGTGAAAAAATATTTGAAATATTGTCAGGTTGAGGATACTGATACATTAAGGCCTTATACTTCCCGCTACATAGGTTCTATGGTAGCAGATATACATAGAAACATGATAAAAGGAGGGATCTTTATTTATCCAACTACTTCAAGTGCTCCTAATGGTAAACTTCGGCTTGTTTATGAATGCAATCCAATGGCATTCATAATTGAGCAGGCTGGAGGACGTGCCACCGATGGTTATTCAAGAATACTTGAAAAAGACGTGACTTCATTACATCAGAGATCTGCAATTTTTATAGGATCTGAAAATATGGTTCTTAAGGTTGAGTCATTAATGAGTGAGTATTCACCACTGCTTTATGAAGAAAAAATTGATACGAAACTCGAAAGATTAGGTGTTGTAGGGGGTATTGATTAAATATTTAATTTAAGCTCTTCCTTCTCAAAAAAAGTATCAGTTAACAAATTTCTTTGTTGCGATGCTTGTACAGCCAATTCATCGCATCTTTCATTTTCAGGATGGCCATTATGTCCTTTTACCCAGGTAAATTTTATATGATGTAATTTGTAAACGGCAAGGAACCTAAGCCAGAGATCTTTATTTTTCTTATCCTTGAATCCGGTCTTTACCCAGTTAAATACCCATTTCTTCTCAACAGAATCAATGATGTACTTCGAGTCTGAATAAACCATAATCTCCTGACCTGTTTTTTTTATACTTTCTAATCCGCTGATCACTGCAAGTAATTCCATGCGGTTATTGGTTGTTTTCCGGTAACCTTCAGAAAGTTCTTTGTAATGTTTGCCAGATCGGAGTATTACACCATACCCACCCGGACCCGGATTTCCACTTGATGCTCCATCTGTATATATCTCAATCATTAAATCACGCTTTATTGGGCAATTATAGTGATTTTGTTTTTAAGCGGATTGAATTTCCAATAACAATTACATCAGAAAATGCCATTGTTAATGCTCCAACCATCGGATTCAAAAAGCCTAGTGCAGCAAATGGAATTGCTACTATATTGTAGAAAAATGCCCAAAAAAGGTTCTGCTTGATAGTTAATAAAGTGTGTTTCCCAATTTTCAGCATATTATCTATTGATGAAAGATCGCTTTTAAGCAGTATAACTTCTGCCGATTGAATGGCAATATGACTTGAATCACTCATGGAAATGCCTACGTCTGAGCTGGTAAGTGCAGGTGCATCATTAATTCCATCGCCTACCATTGCGGTCTTCCCTCTTTTTTTAATTTCGTCAATGATCGCCAGTTTTTGATGAGGCATAGTTTCAGCATAAATTTCTTCAATCCCCAATACCGCCCCAAGCTCCTCACATTTCTTTTTCTGATCACCGCTTAACAGAACCGGAATTATGTTCAATTTCTTCAATGTCTTAATTAAATTAACCGCTTCAGGCTTAATTTCATCTTCTATGGCTATTCTGGCAACAAGAATATCATTCATTTTGAGGAATAAGCTGTAATTGCCCGGATCTTCGTCAGAATTTAGTATTTGCATAGAGCCAAACATGTAGGTATTTCCTTCCGAATCAGTAGCTGTCATCCCTAATCCTTTTTCCTCTGTTACTTTGATAAAGATCATTTTTTCAGGTGATTTCAGGCTTAATTCAGTGACCAATGAACGTGCTATCGGATGATTGGAATAGCCCTCAATTCCCGAAATTATAGATTCAGCTTTTTTCTCAGAAATTTGAATGCAATCGAGAGCCCTGATCTTGAAATTGCCTGTTGTGAGTGTTCCGGTTTTATCAAAAACCATGAATTTTAATTTTGCGATCTCCTCAATGGTATTTCCGCCTTTTATTAAGATACCGTTTTTGGCTGCTCGTCCAAGTCCCACCATAACTGCGGTAGGAGTGGCTAAGCCCATTGCACAGGGACAAGAAATAACAAGTACAGCTATTGCATTCAGCATGGACTTTTGAAAGCTTACATCAAATGCATAGAAGGCCAGAAAGAAGGTGATGACTGAAATACCAACAACAACAGGGACGAATATTGCAGCTACTTTATCTCCAAGTTTTTGAATAGTTGGTTTTGCTGCTTGTGCTTTCTTCATCAGTTCAATGATCTGTGAAAGAATTGTATGTTTTCCTGTTTTAGTCACTAATATTTGGATGCTTCCCTTTTCAATCATTGTTCCGCCTATTGCCTGGTCGTATTTTGATTTTTCAACAGGCAGACTTTCACCTGTTAGCATGGCTTCATTAATCGATGCCTCTCCCCAGATTATTTCACCATCAACAGGAATTTTGTCACCTGAATTAATTACAAGTACATCACCTGGACGGATCTCAGATGAGTGTATCTCTACTATTTCACCATTCAGCATTTTATTGGCCTTTACTTCCTGGAAAAGCATAAGGTCGCGAACTGCAGATGTAGTTTGTGAAACAGACCGTTTTTCTAATAAATTGCCTAAAAGTACAAGTGAAATAATGGTTGCAGCTGTTTCGTAAAACAAGAAATCGGGACCCAGATTCTGAATAGTACCGTATAAACTATACATAAAAGCGGCACTTGATCCAATAAAGATCAGTACATCCATGTTGGGAATTCCATTTTTTAGAGAGTGGTATGCACTTTTTCCAAAATGTAAACAGCCTAAAATGTAAACAGGGGTACATAATGCTAATTGAACCAATGGGTTATGAAGCCAATGGAATGGAAGGAACATGTGTGAGAACAAGGGGATGGTAAAAAGCAGACTGAAATAAAATTTATTTTCAATCTTTTCATATGACTTTTCTTCAATAGGAATACTGTCCTCACTAACCTTGTATCCAAGACCTTCAATTTCCTTAATGATCAGTGGGGTAGAAGTGGGGTCATCGGTTTTAAACTTGACCTCATCATTGGCGAAATCTACATAGATATCATGCAGGCCTTTTTTCTCCAATAATTTATGAACAGAAAGAGCGCAATTGTTACAGTGCATTCCGCTAACCTGAAGTTCAACCAGTTCTTCTTTTTCCATCATGGGATTGATTTTATCTTATGCAAATTTAAAACTAATAAGAACTAATGATATAAGACCTCGATTATAATGTTTTTTATATGACAGCACCAGTCTTCATAATGGCCCTGAACGAATGTAATCTGGCAATTGAATTGCCATCGTGCTGATAATCAGTATAGAAAATTACTCAGAAAAAATTTGCAATATATGCCGAAATGCTTAGTTTTGCAGAAACAAAATGGTGGCTGTAGCTCAGCTGGTTAGAGTATTGGTTTGTGGTGCCGAGGGTCGTGGGTTCGAGCCCCATCAGCCACCCATTTTAGATTAAGATTCCCCTTTCAAATTTTGAAAGGGGATTTTCTTTTTTAATCCTTCCCGGAATCTTCTATTCTTAGGTTATGATATCAAATTCTGACGTTTTCTGATAAGCAAAAGATTCAAAATTTCAGCTTGTTGGTGATAATGTAAGTTAAAGGTGGCATAAACTTTAAGGTATATCTGCAATTTCTGAATATTTAATAAAATGAGGGCTTTCAATTCTTCATTTTAAAAATAGAGACAAGGAATGAAGAAATAAATATCATTTTCGACAGTAAGATCTTTTCATATTTTAAATAATCTTTAAAATACACCTAGAAACAAATGTTTTTTTAGCCAAATTTTGAAGAATATTTAATTTATGGCTAGGAAAAGGTGCATTTTTTTGAAATTTTGTTCTATTGTGGTATAAGTGATGAATTGTTTTCAAAACAGGCGTAAATGCACTCAATAACGGGGAAATAAATCTACACTCTCGGGTATTTTATCTACAATGTGGGAATTATTTAGTGGTCTGATTGAGTAATTTGAGGTTCTGGCATATCTTATTGAATGGCATGTAAATTGTCTATTGATTAGTGCCCCAAAAGGGCATGTTTTTCATAGGTAGATGTAGGGTCGAATACTTGTTATTCGGCCCTTTTTTTATGCGAAATTTTTCAGGATGAAAAAAAAGTAAAAAGACTTTTTAAGGAAGGAAAGAATTATTAGAAGAGCGTGTAGATTAAATATTACCGATTGCCATCATTTTATCCATAGTGGGGTTTAAACTTCCACCTCTGGGTTCAAGAGTGACTGCAAATGCCTGGACATCTTTGATGAATTTCATTTTTTTCATTCCGGTACTGTCGTCATTTGCATCAAAGACACCGAGATCAACCGGCTTTCCATCTACTATGGCCCATAACTGATACTGATGCTCCTGGTCATTTGAAGGCATATTAAGTGATGTCATATCGATCATCACCTCTTCCTTGTCAGCATTGAAAGCAACTAGCAAACTGGCATCCGGAGCTTTTGTGGATCCTTTAAGCGTTACAAGTTTATAAGCAGCAGGATCTTGATAGAATTGAAGTGCATTTTTAATATCCCTTAGTTCGCCTTCTTTATAATTTACCTGATTGGAGAATTTTTGATTATCAGATTGCAGAACAGCAAGCTGAACATAGGATTCATTAAGCTTATTGTTCAGATTGATCAAAAGGATGCCACTTAGGAAAAGAAGTGATAATGATGCTGCAAAAGCGTATTTGTAAAATTGCAAATTTCTTAAAGATGCTCCTCCAGTGTTTATTGAAGGAGAATTATTGACCTGATCGATAGTATTTATTGAGTTCAGAAAATTGGTTTTAACTTTTTCGGATGGCTCAATAGCATTTGATCTGGCATAGCTCATCAATGCATTTTCAATCTCCTCTAATTCTTTTCTGACCTCAGGATATTGAAGGGCATTATTTTCTACATCAAGCTTTTCTTCATTGCTCAAATCACCGAAAACATATTGTTCCAGTATCCCGCTTTCCAGATATGTTTTGAGGTCTTTCACTTAATTAAATACCTTTCTTAAAGTAATAATAGCATTTCTTAATCGTGTTTTTACTGTTCCCAAAGGAATTTCAAGCTTTTCAGCAACTTCAACGTGCGTAAAGCCTTCGAAATAAACAAGATCAAGAATAATTTTATGTTCAGGTTTTAGTTTTTCAATTAAATCCTTCAAACCGATTATTTCCGGATTGATTTCAGAGTTAACCTTCTTATCTAATGTTAATACGTTATTTTCTATGTCTTCGGTTTTTGAACTGTTACGAAATTCTTTAGATCTTGTTTTATCGATCGCAATATTTCGTGCTACATTGACCATCCAGGTAAATAATCTTCCTTTGGAAGCATCATAGGAAGAGAAAGAATTCCAGATTCTTATAAATGTATCCTGAAGAAGATCTTCTGCTATTTCTTCGTGCTGTACAATTCTGAAAATTACTCCATACAAAGATGAAGAATACATATCATATAGCGCTTCTGCTCCACTTTTATCCTTTTTTTGGATAGCATGGACAAGCTCAGGCTCAGATAAGGTTATTTTTGTTTTCAGTCCCAAAGATTAATTATAGAAGTACAAGGTATGTTTTTATAATTTGGAATAAATATATAAACATAAAAGCCCCGGAATTGATACGGGGCTTTTTTTTACAATTGTTTGATTAATTACTTAGGTAAAACAACAGAGTCGATCACATGGATCACACCATTTTTTTGATTAACATCTGCAATTGTAACGGTAGATGTGTTTCCATTTTCATCTTTCAAAACTACGCTGCTTCCTTGTAGCATTGCTGATAATTTGCCTCCGCTAATAGTAGTGAATTCTGCAGTTCCTTTACCAGCTTTTATAGCTTTTACAATATCAGCAGCATTAAACTTGCCGGAAAGGACGTGATAGGTCAGAATCTTTGTCAATAAAGCTTTGTTTTCAGGTTTTACAAGTGTTGCCACTGTTCCTTCAGGAAGCTTGTTAAAAGCATCATTAGTTGGTGCAAATACTGTAAAAGGGCCGTCAGTCTTTAGTGTTTCAACCAATCCTGCTGCTGTAACTGCTGCAACAAGTGTGGTGTGGTCTTTAGAATTAACTGCATTATCTACAATGTCTTTTGTAGAATACATTGCTGCACCTCCAACCATTTTAGTTCCCTGTGCGAAAGTTGTTGTGCTTATTGCAGTAGCTACTAATGCAAAAGCCATGATAAATATTTTTTTCATAATTCAATTTTTGTTTTGCTGAATTACGAGCTTGTTCAGGAAACGGTTTTATGAAACTGAATTATTTTTAAATTTGTTGATTTCAATAATTAGCCATTCAAATCTTAATTAATGATCTTTCCGGAATTTGATCTTAATACGCAGGATTAAATAAAAAATCTTGTGATTAAGTATATCCTAGCCTATTAAAATTTGAATGCTATCGAGAATCTCCAATAATTCAGCTATCTCCAGTTCACCATTTTCAAGCTTCTCAATGGCCTTGATAATTTCCAGTTCATTCATTTTATTGTTTCTATTTTAAAGATTTTAAGTTTAATCAGTAATTTATCTCCTGAGAATAGACTTAGTTAATACATTTTGGTTACACCAGATTTAATAATTTCTTAGTCCTGATATTTCTGTTTTAGTATAAATTTATATAAATTCGGGTACGTACACGGTTTTGTTGCAAATATTCCAAAAAGATTAAGATGTATAAAAAGATTTTATTGATAGTGACTTTATTGATATCATGCACATTTCATGGTATCCAGGCTCATAATTTATATCAGTTGCAAAAAGCTGTCCCAGACATCTCAGCTTTAAAACAGGAAGTGGAACCATTGATTAAAATGTCATTGGAAGAAGTTAAAGCTCAGGTACCAATAGCTTCCGGAATCTATTTTATTGGATGTCCTAATTGTAATGGGGGAGCCCAGGAAATGAATGTGCTGGGATGGAAGCCTGAATTAGGTAATAAGGTCAAGTGCAATTATTGTAACATGATATTTCCAAACGAGCAATATCCTGAGAATCATGAAAAGGTAATACTTGCACCAAGTGGTGTCAAGCAGGTATATCGCTATCATCAAAATGCCCAGGGTAATCAATACTTTTATGAAGCACATAGCTGGTTTGAACGCTGGAAGTGGATACAGCAGAATGGAGAAAGACTGGCTAAAATTTGGTCTTTAACTAAAGATAATGCTTATGGAGATCGCGCTGCAGTTATTGCCGGCCGTTTTGCACAGTTATTTCCTGATTATGCAATACGTTACGATTATCCTAGTGCAGCCAAAAAATTCTTTCCTGCTGATCAAAAATGGCCTTATGAAGGCTTAGTTCCATATCGTGGGGCGAAATGGAATTGGTGGGCATATGGTGATATTCCAATTCAAATGGCAAATGTTTACGAACTTTTGAAAGATGGATACGACTGGAAAAGAATGGATGGTATTATCGGAAATGATACCGACAAAAGGATCGTGAAAGATCTGCTTATCTCAGGCTATGAATTTACTGCAGCAAACCCTGAAATCTATACCAATATGTCGCCTGGTATGTACAGGGATATGGTTCGCCTTGGAAGGATTTTAAATAAACCGGAAATGGTTCATGACGGAGTCAATCGTTTTAGCGAATTTTTGAAACTTGGATTTTTTGCCGATGGATGGTGGAAAGAGGGTACAGCATCTTACCATGATCAAACGATTGGTGGATTGAGGAGTGTAGCTTTGGCAGCTCAGGGATATTCAGATCCGGCAGATTATAAAAAAGATCGTTTTGATAATCTCGATCTCACGAACAAGATGCCTTTTTATACCAAAGCTTTGTCGGTAACTCAGGAGGCTGTTTTACCAAATGGACGAAAGATCCCCATTAATGATACCTGGGCAAGCAGAAATATCTCTGCAAAAAATACAGATAAAACAGTTTCCCGTTTATGGTCTTCTCTTGGAAATGCGGCCCTTGGCAGCGGAAGTGGAAATGATCAAATGCTGCTCAACCTGAACTGGAGCGGAAATTATGGTCACTCACATTATGATAATGCTTCTATTATTTTATTTGCAAAAGGAGAAGAATTACTATCTGATATCGGTTATACCCATTCAAAATATAGGGGTTGGACTTTGCATACTGCTTCCCATAATACCGTTGTAATAGACCAAAAGGCTCAGGATGCTGGTTCAATGGCAAAGCCAGTAACCGGAAACCTGAAATTTTATGATGATAAGAATCCGCATGTAAAGCTGATTGATGTCGAAGCCTCTCCAGCCTATGCAGTCGCCGGTACTTACCGCAGAAGGTTGATTATGGTTCATGCAGCTGAGGGTCGCGATTATGTGATCGATCGTTTTGATGTGGAAGGAGGAAATACCCATGACTGGTTCCTGCACGGAATGTGTGAGGAGGAAGGAAAATTAGAGACCAGTATTTCTTTGGAAACTAAGTTGAACACATTGGTTCCAGACTGGGGTGGAAGTAATGTTCCTAAAAATCAGTACGATTCAGATATTGAAGGAAAGCGTATTCATGCCTATTCTTATTTAAAGGATATTAAAACCGGAAAGACCAGCAAACCATGGACGGCAACATGGCGGTATGAGAAATCAGGGTTAAGAACGCATAATATTCCACCTGCAGATTCAGAAATATTTAGTTTCCGTTCTCCCTCAGTTAGACTGGCAGGCGAAAATGATAATAAACTGGATGATTTTATGCGGCTTGGGATTATGCAAAGACATACAGGTGGTAAATCTTCATTTGTGGCTATTCATGAGCCGTTTAACAAGGATCCATGGATAGAATCTGTTCATGCGGATGGTGATAATTACCGTGTTAAGTATATTATAAACGGAAGAATGATTGAAGATCGAATTAGCATAAAGGGGAATGATATTGAAATTGTATCCGGAGCTGGCTGGTCATATCAATCTGGAAAGGAACATTCAGGCATGATAGTTGGAATTGATTTTAAGGATGGAAAATGGAAAATGGAACTTGACAATGAAATTCCGGAAGTAAATTATTTACGTGTTGATCTGCCGGGTGGGGGGACACGCTATTATCCTGTTGCCAGTGTTTCTGGTAAATGGCTCGAGTTGAAGGAAGATCCTGGATTTATCATTGAAAAAGGAGGTAAATTAAAATTTCAAACCTTTCCGCATGACGAATATTCAGGTCAATTGAGATATACTGTTTTTGAGCAAAAACGTTAGATTGATTTTATTTACATGACAAATACAAGCCAGTATTTACATTTTAAATTAAATTTTTAAATATCGTTTTTAAGTTATATTTTCGGGTACGTTACCGCTTGAATAATTTCAGGTTTTTATAGATCTATTAATTGATACTATACAAATACAAAAGCGATACAGATCCAGATGATAATTGCGTAATTAGGTATACCCAATTGGTTTTTTAAACAGAACCATTTTGTTTTATTTATCGTAATTAACATGGTGATTCATTAAAATATCTATTAAAAATAAGCAAAGAATGAAGACTCGTTTCAAAGGAAAAAAAGCCTTATTATTATTACCCTTTATCTTATTAGCAGGAGATGGCATAGCACAGCGCTATGCTGGTCCGCTTAGCCCTGAAGAATCTTTAAAAAAGTTAAATGTTGCAAATGGTTTTTCAGTACAATTATTTGCATCAGAACCCCATGTTTTTGATCCCGTTGCACTTGAATTTGATGAACAAGGAAATGCATATGTGATTGAAATGCCCGATTATCCTTATGAGGTAGAACCGGGTAAAGGGCATGGCCGTATCCGTATTTTAAAGGATACGAATGGTGACGGAAAAATTGATAAATCAATAATATTTGCTGAAAATGTAACGGAAGCTACCAGTATGCTGCCCTGGAAGGGCGGACTAATCGTTACGGCTGCTCCCAATATTCTTTATTTAAAAGACACCAATGGTGACGGTAAGTCAGATTCCTCAGAAATTTTATTCTCGGGCTTTTTTCAGAATAATTCAGAGGCTCAGGTAACCAGTTTGAAATTAGGAGTTGACAATTGGATCTATGCAAATAACCGCGGACAAAGCGGAAAAGTAACATTTAGTAAAACTCCCGGTGCTGCACCAGTAGAGGTGAGAGGTGCTGATTTTCGTTTCAGAATGGACCGGAATGTATTTGAACTGGAAACAGGTCCGGGGCAATTCGGACAAACTATTGATGACTGGGGACATCGGTTCTTTACTGAGAATTCAATTCACCTGCAGCAGGCTGTTATTCCGTGGAGATATACTCACAGACATGCATTTCTTCCAACATCCAAATTCAATGTTAGTATTACTGATCATGAAGAGATCATGTTTCAGGAAACTGCTCCAGCGTACTGGAGAGCCGAAAGAAGTGCCCGCAGGAATAAAATGTACAAAGAAGCGAATCTAACAAGGATTGAATATGCAGAGGATCGATTCACAGGTGCATCAGGTGGTACTATTTATAACGGAGATGCATTGCCGAAAGAATTCTATGGAAACGTTTTTACTTCAGATGTATCAGGACATCTGGTTCACAGAGATATCCTTAGTCCTAGCGAAACAAGTCCGGTTTTAGTTGCAAAACGTCCTGAATCTGAAAAAAACAGAGAATTTATTTATTCCACTGATACCTGGTTCCGTCCGGTAACATTCTCCGTTGGTCCTGATGGTTATTTGTATATTCTTGATTACTACAGGCAGCATATTGAAACTCCTGTTTCTATTCCTGATGATCTGAAAGCAGATATGGATTTCATGGCAGGAAGTGATATGGGCAGAATTTACCGTGTATTACCAACAAACAGTACTTATAAAAGTGTTTCTGTCAATCTAAAAGACGTATCAAGTATAAAACTACTTGATTTCTTATCTCACAATAATGGATGGTACCGTACTCAGGCTCAACGTTTGCTTCTTGAGCGTCAGGATAAGTCGGTTGTTCCAATAATTAATAATTTATTTAGTAAAAGTGCTGATCCAAGAACAAGATTACATCTATTGTACGTTCTTGAAGGTTTAAACTCCCTGAATGCAGGTATCATCAGGAAGGGATTACAAGATTCTTCTCCGGGAGTACGTGAAAATGCATTGATGCTTGCAGAGCGTTATCCGGAAACTCTTCCTTTAGTATTAAAATTGATCAATGATCCTTCAAAAAGGGTAGCCCTTCAGGCTGCTTTAAGTCTGGGAGAATTCAAAGGTCAGGCTATAATTCCTGCATTTTCGGAAATTGTTCAGAAGCAAGGTCAAAATGATTGGTTCAGAAGTGCTGTATTAAGTTCAGAAGCAGGTTCTTCAGCAGAGATTCTGAAGGTACTGGCTATGCAAAAAACATTTTTTCAAAATCCTGAGCCATGGAAACTGAGTTTCTTACAGGATCTTTCTAATATAATCGCAGCAAGAAATAATAAATCTCAGGTTTCATCGTATTTAAATGTCATGGATCTTCCAGCTATGAGTAGTTTAAATCTGCAAACTGCTGCTTTAAAAGGACTTAAATTAGGTTTAAATAAAAATGAAGCATTAAAAGAAACCGCAGAAAAGCTGAGCACAGATTCTGAAACTGATGTAAAAGCGTCATTTCAATTATTAAATAAGCTTTATTAATCCTAATAATTTTATTAATCCCAGTTTTTAGAAAGTTAATACCCAGATACCATTCATATGAAAGATAATAAGTATTCAAGAAGAAACTTCCTGCTGAAGTATTTGAAAGCAGGTTCAATGCTGGCAGGAGCTGGTTTTGTCCTTAGCTATACCTCAATAAATTCTGTAGCGAAAGGGCTTGCTCAATCTGGTTCTTTCAATCAGCAACCTCCAAAGAAAGCAGTTCAACCTGGTCAGAAAAATCCATGTGATGATCTTACGGGAGTAAGTGCAGAGGAAATTGAAAAGCGAAAAAAACTGGCATATGTAACCAAGACACCGATTCCCGATAGTCATTGCAGTAATTGTACGCTGTATATTCCTGCAGCTAAGGATAAGCCATGTGGTGGTTGTATGTTATTTAAAGGTCCTGTTCGTCCTGATGGCTATTGCGCATATTGGGCACCTATAAATAATTAGGATTCATGTTAGCTGGAAATTGTTTTCGTGAAAAATATTAGGCTAAAGAGTAGTCAATTAATTAGTTTATGAAAAGATCGATCCTGATATTTTTGATTATTGGCAATTTTTCTTCTTTTGCACAGAATCCTGAAATTCAATATTCTCAGACTTCCAGACAAAATGGTAGTTCAGATGCAGTAATTGTAAAAGATGTTCCTCTTGCCCATACAGCCCAAATTGTATCTATAGACAAAGGGGGTAAATTTATTTTTAAAGGTGATCTTCAAAAACAAATCGGACAAATATTTAGCAATATCTCCAAAACGCTTGAAATTGCTGATTCAGGTCTGGGGAAGGTAGTCAAACTAAACATATATCTAAAAAATTCCGACTTTATCACTGTAGTAAAAACAGAGATCAGCAAGCGATTCAAACCAGGAAAATTACCAGCTGTCAGTTATGTAACTGGGAATTTAAGTCACCCTGATGCACTTATTTCAATTGATGCCATCGCTGTATCTGCTAATTCTTCTGATAAGCAGGTAAAATATTTTCATTCAGGTTCCGCACAAGTATCAATCCTACCAGCGGGACCGGTTGTTTATGTTTCAGGGCAGGCAGCCAAGGGTAATTTAGCAGAAGCTACTCTCAATACATTGAAGCAATTAGAGGAAACACTAAAATTTCTTGGTCTTGAAAAACAAGATATAGTTCAGATTAAATCGTTCATTAACCCAATCTCAGATCTTAGCATTGTGCAGAATGTGATGGAAGAATTTTTTAAGGAAGGCACTATTCCTCCGCTGGTTAATGTGGAGTGGCTCAGTAAAGATCCGCTTATAGAGATTGAGCTGATCGCATCTTCTACTAAGAGATCAGGCAAGGCGACTGAGCAGATTGAATTTATAACACCAGAGGGAATGGTTCATTCTCCTGTATACAGTAAGGTTACCCGTATAAATTATGGGAGTAAGGTTTATGTTTCAGGCTTGTATGGTAATGTGCAGGGTGGCGTCAAGGCTGAGCTGAGTGATGTTTATAATTTTCTTGATCTTATCATGAAGAAATCAGGAAGTGATCTGAGGCATCTTGTAAAGGCCACCTATTATGTAAGTAATGATCTTCACAGTGCGGCCTTAAATGAGATCCGTCCTAAATATTATGATCCGAAGCGTCCACCAGCAGCCTCAAAGGCACTGGTTAAAGATGTTGGATCATCAAATGCAGGAGTGGGTATCGACATGATAGGGGTGGTTATTGAGAAATAGCGTGTTCATTAATTTTGATCTTGCTTTCTATTTAAAATAGTTTTGCCATTGTATATATTTTGACATGTAAGTCTATGTCATATAATAATTTATCCTAATTTATTTTCACAGGAGTATTGTTTCGTTGAAAATATTTTATATTTTCGGGTACGTAAACGTAAATGATATGAATCCTCGAAAAAGAGGCGAATATTAAAAATAAATGATCGTTGCCAACAGTATAACCTATTCCTGAAAAGCATAAACTGATAATAAAGAGTCATGAAAAACAAAAATAGTGATCCATCGAGACGAAAGTTTTTAAAACAAACATCTGTAGCAGGTATTGGAACAGCTCTGACTTTGGGTATTTCTCCATCACTGATTGCCGGGGGATTGGATAATTCGGCAACTCCTGCCATTCTTGGAGGTCCGTTAGCTTCGAATCCTGCAAAATGGATCAAGTGGCCGATCTGGATTCCTGAAACTGATGAGAAAAGGGTTCTTGAGGTATTAAGAAGCGGTATTTGGTCGCGTGCATCAGTAGTGAATGAATTTGAAGCGCTTTGGGCTAAAACTAATGGTGCCAAGCGTTGTCTGACAGTCAGCAATGGAACAAACGCTTTAATAGTAGCTCTGAATCAGTTGGATATTAAAGGAGGCGATGAAGTTCTTGTGCCACCTTATACATTTATCTCTACAGTACAGGCAATTTTAATGAATGGCGCTATGCCAGTATTTGTTGATATAGATCCGGATACTTATCAAATTGATCCGGCTAAAATGGAAGCTAAGATTACTCCCCGGACGAAGGCGATTTTGCCAGTTCATATTTTAGGTATGCCGGCTGATATGCCAAGAATCATGGCAATTGCAAAAAAACATAACCTGGTGGTTATTGAAGATGCATGTCAGGCACCGCTTACCGAAGTAAATAATCAAAAAGTCGGGACTATTGGAAATGCCGGTTGTTTCAGTTTTCAAAATTCAAAGAATATTCCAATTGGGGAAGGTGGAGCAATCATTAGTAATGATATTGCATTCATGGATCGCTGTGTTTCATTTCAGAACCTTGGATTGCCATTCGGAACTGCAGTTGGAACATTTAATGCCGGAAGTGTCAGGATTGGTACCAAGGTCCGTTTAACGGAATACCAGGCGGCAATCGGACTTGCTCAGATTCAAAGGCTGGATGCACAAACAACTGTACGTGAAGAAAATGCAAAATACTTAAAATCAAAAATTGAAAATATTCCCGGAATAGTACCTTATAAATTATACGATTGTGCAACGAGAGTTTCATTTCATCTCTTTTCTTTCAGATATAAGCAGGATGCATTCAAAGGATTAACAAGAGCTGCATTCCTTCAGGCTTTAAGAGCTGAGGGAGTACCTTGTTCTGGTGGTTACAATCCATTAAATACTCAGGAATTTATTAAAGAGGCATTTGAATCCAAAAATTATAGAAGGATGTATCATAAGGATATGCTGGACTATAAAAAATATATGGAAAATAACCAATGCCCTGAAAATGACAAGCTATGTACAGAAGCTGTTTGGTTTACCCAGAACCTTTTATTAGGCAGTAAAGAGGACATGGACTCAATCGCTTCTGCTATCAGTAAAATTTACGCCAGTGCCGATGCTATTAAGAAATCCCTGGAAAAGTAATCATAGGTAGATTGGTTTATTGATGGGATTTAAGAATAAAAGATAAATGGATAAAATTGATGAAATTGAAGCTGGGCTACAAGCACCCAATACTTCAGAAACGATTAGTAATTTAACAGCTAAAACATATAATTCGGGTTTTTTTCAGGCTCATGATACCTATAATGCTTTATCTGCAGCGAGTGATGGTAAAATTTATTACATCTTATCATCAGATAAAATTGATTTTGCCGGTAAGATGTACGTTTATGATCCCGAACTTGATGATACAGAGTTCATTGCAGATCTGAATGATGTTTGTGGTGAACAGGGAAAAATGTTTATCCCTCAGGGGAAGAGTCATACACGTTTTTACGAGAGCAAAGGCAAATTATATTTTTCAACTCATGTTGGATATTATGAATTAATAAGAGGAATGGACCGCCTGCCGGTCAATCCTCCCGCAGGTTATAAATTATATCCCGGTGGTCATGTTATCTCATATGATTTGAAAACTAAAGTGTTTGAAGATCTTGCTCTTCTTCCAAATGGGGAAGGAATGGTTTCAATGACAATGGATTGTGACCGCGGGCAGATTTATGGTATTACCTGGCCAAAAGGCAGCTTTGTACATTATGATGTAAATACAAATGTCCTTAAAAATCTGGGTCAGATTTCTGGTAATGGAGAAGGAGGGGAACCAGGAGATGATTTCAGATCTCTTTGCCGGTCACTTGTTGTAGATCCTAATGATGGTACGGTTTATTTTTCTACTTCCGAAGGAGATATTTTTTCATATAATCCAAATGAAGGAAAAATAGAAAAATTAGCAGATATCAATTTAAGACTTGATTACTTTGGAAAGTATGATCCTACACGTCCGGGAAGTATGGGCTATAACTGGAGAAAGATTTTTTGGTATAAGCCAGAGAATGTTGCCTATGGTGTTCATGGTAACTCAGGTTATCTATTTCGCTTTAATCCTCAAAATAAGCACGTTGAAGTTGTAAGAAGGATAACTTCTGAACCCTCTCATAAAAGTGGAATGTTTGATCAATTCAGTTACGGTTATCTTGGATTTCAATTAGGTCCGGATGCTGAAACTATCTATTATCTAACCGGCGGACCAATTTATGAAAATGGAAAACGTATTGCAGGAGATGATGAAATTGCAAAGGGTGCTGCAAAGGGCCTGGAAAATCTTCATTTGATAACTTATAATATTCCATCATGCACATATAAGGATCATGGACCTGTATTTTATGAAAATGGTGATCGTCCTTTATATGTAAATTCAATTGCTATTGGAAAGGGAGGGGAGGTATATGCATTGGCAAGAGTAACAGAAAATGGACATACACGAACTGATCTAATCAAGATTCCTAATCCATTTTTATAGTATACAGACTTATTAATAAATATTTTAAGATAAAAATTCAAGCTATTTATATTTATAATTTATAATTTTTAATATATTAGGGTACGTTAACGTTCAGGATTTCGAAAATTAGATAGAAACATATTTTTAAGGAATAACATTAAATGGATTTCTTGTTTTTATAAATGTTTTATCATTCTTAATTAAGGAACAAAATATAAATGTTGACGAGTAAATGTTTTTGAATAGCAAATAAGCAAAAGCATTTTTTATTTTTTCTAACCAATAAATTAATTTCTATAAAACAGTAAAATGCAAAAATTAATACTTTTTTGAAATACGGGTACGCACCCGTATTTAATCAATTGTCTATCTAATCACTCTTAATTATAAACTATGCTAAAAATTTACATGATGAAGTTGAAAAAACCATGGTTCTTTCCCTCCAGAGCAGGGATTGTAATGCTGATTATGCTTGTACTGAGTTTTTCAGAGCAAGCCTTATCACAGCAATTAAAAACTATAACCGGAACTGTACTTGAAGCTGGCCAGCCTCTGCCGGGAGTTACCGTAAGGGTAAAGGGAACAAACAGAGGAGCAACAACCCTGGCAAATGGAAGGTACAGTATTCAGGCAGCAAGTAATGAAACACTTGTATTTGCTTTTCTTGGGATGGTTACTCAGGAAACTGTCGTAGGTAACCGTACATCGGTTAACATCACCCTTCAGGTGTCCAGTTCTTCATTGAGTGAGGTAGTTGTTATTGGCTATGGTACAGTAGCTAAGCCAGATCTTACTGGTTCTGTTGGTGTAGTACCAATGGATGATATGATGAAGGCTCCTGTCGGAACATTCGCAGAAGCACTTGCCGGCCGTGTTGCGGGTGTAAAGGTTAACGCATCTGATGGTCAGCCTGGTGGTGGTATCAATATCGTAATCAGAGGAGCTGGTTCTTTAACTCAAAGTACTTCTCCACTGTTTGTGATCGATGGATTTCCTGTTGAAAATCCTGATCCGGCAAGTATAAATCCTGAAGAGATTGAGTCAATGACCATATTAAAGGATGCTTCTTCTACTGCAATTTATGGATCAAGAGCTGCAAACGGTGTAATTCTAATTCAAACAAAACGTGGTAGTGTAGGAAAACCAGTAATCAATTTTGCTAGTTCTTATGGTCTTCAATCAGTTCCAGAACCAATGGATGTAATGAGCCCTTATGAGTTTATTAAATATCAGACTGAATTAAATCCATTGTCGGCAACAACAAGGGCATTTTTTGCAGGTGGTAAAACTCTGGAGGATTACAGAAGTACTGAGGGAATAAATTTTCAGGATTATGTCTTACAGCAGGGAACTATACAGAGTTATAACCTGGCTTTGAGAGGTGGTACCGATCAAACTAAATACTCAATTTCTGGATCTTTATTTGATCAGACCGGCTCAATTATCAATACTGGTTTAAATCGTTATTCAGGAAGAGTAACACTTGATCAAACCATAAGTAATAAAATAAAAGCTGGAATAACTGCTAATTATAGTGGTATCAAGCAATTCGGACAAGTTATTAATCAGGGTGCGGTAACTTCCGGAAACCCGACAGCTTTTGCTTTGGCCAGAGCATGGTTATACCGTCCGATCACTCCAAACCCAACTGATGATCTTCTTTCTGATTTAGTGGATGATGAAGCATTGAATGCTTCCGATTTTAGGATAAACCCGTTCATTGACCTTCAAAATCAGCATTCATTCAATATTACCAGTCTTGTTGAGGGTAATGGATATCTTAGCTATCAAATCAATAAAGATTTAAATATTAAGTCAACTGCAGGTATCCGTCATAATAAATTAACACTGGAGCGTTTTTATAATTCAAAAACAGCGCAGGGAGGTTCTAGTCCAAATAACGTGAATGGTGTCAATGGTTCTATAAATAATGTTTTCTCAAATAGTTTCTCAAATGAAACTACTTTGAATTACAAGAAAACATTCAAGAAAGATCACACTGTTACTGGTCTTGGCTTATTTGCGATCAATAGTAGCAATACAGAGGGTAAAGGATATGGCGGAAGATTGTTACCTAATGAGAATTTAGGAATGGATGGACTGGATGAAGGATTGGCTTTCAATCAGACATCAAATTCAAGTCGTAATTCCATGGCTTCCTATGCAGGAAGGTTGGATTACAATTACAAATCCAAGTATATAATAACAGGTACGTTCAGAGCGGATGGTTCATCTAAATTCCAGGAGCACTGGGGATACTTCCCTGGCGCAGCATTAGCATGGAATATGCACAAAGAAGGATTCTTTGCTAAATTGTTACCTGGCGTTTCTACATCAAAGCTGAGAACCAGTTATGGTAGTAATGGAAATAACAGGGTAGGCGACTTTGATACTTATGCTCGTTTATTGCAGAATATTGATGGTTATTCATTCAATAACTCTACACCTATTGCTTCTAATTATGTTTCTGCAGTTGGAAACCCTGCTTTGGCGTGGGAGAAAGTAAATACTATTGACTTAGGTTATGAGATAGGTGTTTTGAAAGACAGGATCACTCTTGAAGTTGATTTGTACAGAAAAACCACAGAGAACTTATTGTTAAATGCGATCCTTCCTCCGTCTACAGGATTTGGTTCTGCTGTTAAGAATATTGGTAAATTGAGAAATGATGGTCTTGAATTTACTTTGAATACAGTGAATGTTCAGTCGAAAAACTTTACCTGGGAAAGTAACCTGAATATCAGTTTCAATAAAAATAAGGTAATGGAGCTTACCCGAGGACAACGCTCTCTTCCTTCTAACTCAGAGTATGTTTCTCAGTTCAACAAGCCTTTATACGTTGCTGAAATTGGAAAGCCTGCCGGAATGATGATTGGATTTATCTGGGAAGGTAATTACCAGTATTCGGATTTTGATAATCCTTCTCCAGGTGTTTATATCTTAAAACCTTCTGTTCCAACCAATGGTGCCGTTCGAAATACTATTCTTCCTGGTGATATCAAATACAGAGATATCAATGGAGATGGTATTATGAATGATGCAGATTTAACTTTTATAGGTAGAGGACAGCCAATTCATACAGGCGGATTTTCAAATAATTTCAATTACAAGGCATTCAGTTTGAATGTATTCTTTCAATGGTCTTACGGAAATGATATCTACAATGCCAACAGATTGATCATGGAAGGAAATAGTAATGGATGGGCTAATATCAATCAGTTTGCAAGCTATTCAAATCGCTGGTCTCCTGAAAACCCTACCAATGCAAATTACCGTACTCGCGGACAAGGGCCAATTGGTTTCCACTCATCCAGAGTTGTTGAAGATGGTTCATTCCTACGTATGAAAACAGTTTCCTTAAACTATAACTTACCGGCTAAACTAATTAAAACTGCTTATCTGAGTAATTTAAGTGTGAATGTTTCTGCACAGAACCTTATTACATGGACAAATTATTCAGGTATGGACCCTGAAGTTTCAACCCGTAACAACACTTTGACTCCGGGTTTTGACTATTCATCCTATCCAAAGGCACCAACAATTGCCTTTGGTATCAAAGCTGGATTTTAATTAAATCAATCGAAAGAAAATGAAAATAAAATATTATTTGATCGCAATACTTTTCTTAACGAGTTTAGGCTCTTGTAAGAAATACCTGGAAACAGAACCGACTGATTTCCTTAATCCGAATAACTATTATGAAACTGAGGCACAGTTGCAATTTGCACGTGCTGGTGTTTATCATCACCTGGGTGCAGGTGGCTTACATGGTACTTATGCAAGTTATCTTCTTGCATGGCATGGTGATGAAGGCTATATGAACAGAGCAACTCTGACCACCGGACCATGGAATTACTTCTATTCTTCAGCAGATCAGTACAATGCCGGTCTTTGGAGTAACCTGTGGGCAGGAATAAATAAAGCAAATGTTCTGATTGCAAACGTGGATAAAAACACAGCTATTGCACAGTCAAAGCGTGATGCGATCAGAGGAGAAATGTTATTCCTTAGAGGTTATTATTATTTCACTCTGGTTCAGTATTTTGGTGGTGTTCCTTTGAAACTTACTCCAACAACTTCTGTAATTGATGTTGATATCGCCAGATCACCTGCCAAGGATGTTTATACCCAGATAATCAAGGATATGGAAGCAGCCGAAAAATTAGTTCCGGGTATTGCTGCTTTGGGCTACGGTGGTGCTATCAGTAAGTCGGCAGTACGCGGTCTTTTAGCGCGTGTAAACCTTCATATGGCTGGAGATCCTGTTAAGGATAAAACAAGATATGCTGAAGCCAGTAAATGGGCAAAAATGGTAATTGATGATGCTGAGGCTGGTCACTCTCTTAACCCCAGCTATTCACAGATCTTTATTAATCTGGCTGCTGATAAATATGATATCAAGGAAAGTATCTGGGAAGTTGAATTCTATGGTAATCGTACTGACCAATATGTTGAAACCGGAAATATCGGATGGATCAATGGTCCGGCAGCAGGTGTTGCTTCATCTACAGGAAGGGCAGATGCTTATATGAACATCACATCAGAGCTTTATAATGCATTTGAACCGGGTGATAATAGAAAATGGTTCAGCATTGCTCACTTTACTTATACAGCAACGGGGGCAAAAACAATGAGCTTATTGCCTGTGGATGAGAATGCCAAGAATAACATGAAGCCTGGAAAGTGGAGAAGAGAGTATGAGACTTTATTACCGAAAAGTCCTACCACAACTCCAATAAATATGGTACTTCTTAGATATTCTGATATTTTGTTAATGTATGCTGAAGCACAGAATGAAATTAGTGGTCCTACTGCTGAGTCTGTTGAAGCATTTAACAAGGTTAGAAGAAGAGCATGGTCAACTGGTATAAAAGCAATTACGGTAGCTAATGGCGGTGCCGGATATACTACCGCCCCAACTGTGAGTATTAGTGGTGCTGGTGGTGCTACTGCTACTGCAACAATCTCTGCTGGAAGAGTTACTGCAATTAATCTGGATCGTGATCCTGCAGCAATTACCTATTTCAATGAAGGCAAGTATTCTGCTGTTCCTACAATTACGATCAGTGGTGGAGGTGGTGCAGGTGCTACTGCAACAGCAACTATCAGTAAGGCTACAGATGGAGATATAAATCCTGCATCTAAATTAGCCTTCTTAGAAGCAATTCAGGTTGAAAGAATGAGAGAGTTCAACTTCGAAAACACAAGAAAAGCCGACTTGCTTCGCTGGGGAATATTTTTAAAAGTACATCAGGATATGGGTAATAAATTACAACAGCAGAGTCCTGGACAATACTTTGTTAAATATTATTCAAATGTTAGTGCAAGAGATCTGTTCATGCCAATACCGATCAATGAAATGTCTTCGAACTTAAAAATGACACAAAATCCTGGTTGGGAATAACATTAATTCAAAATAGAAATTATGAAACTTAAAATATATAGTATTGTCGCAGCGGCCCTTTTAATGGCTTCCTGCGAAAAGCCCACTCTCGAAGCAGAGGCGCCGGCTTTTGATGTTACGACTGAAAAAACGACCTATAAAGTAGGAGAGACCATTAAATTTATGATTACTGGTGGTGAAACTCAGAATATCTCATTTTATTCTGGTGAGTTACGTAAAGACTATGCATCAAGTACTGGTCGTGTGGTTGATGTTGCTGGTGCAGGAGCAACTCTATCCTTCAATAGCAGTGTTCAGTTGGGAACTCAAGCTAATCAGGTAACGCTTTGGGCATCAACTAATTTTTCTGGTGATTATAGCAGCCTTGCAAAGGTACAGGCCGCTACATGGGTTGATATTACCGGCAGATTTAAATTGGGTACAACTACAGCCTTGCTTGCTTCAGGAACAGTTGATATTTCTGATTTGTTACTAGCCGGAAAGCCGATCTATTTCGCCTTCCGTTATACTACAAAGGCTCAGGCTACCAATGGAATAAATCGTCAATGGTTTATTCAGTCCTTTGCTGTTAATAGTAAAAAGTTGTTAGATAACACTATGACTCTTACTATTGCGGATCAGGCAGGTGCAGGATTCAGGATCGTGGATGATTTAAAAGATAAAGCTCCTGCTTTATCTTCAGTAACAGCAACCAGATTAACGCTTCAGGGCAATACTTATCTGAATGCTGGTTTGCCTCAATTTAACCCGGCTAATCCGATCTTTGATCCTAAAAATGGAATTTATAATCCACTGGATCCGGCATATCAGCCGTCCGCAGTTTATAAGCCTTTTGTTGCATTTGATCCTGCGAGCCCATTCAATGATCCAGCAACTGAGCATTGGGCTATCACTAAGGCTATAACAATTGATAAAGTTGATCTTGGACCAGACTGGTCATTGGCAATAAAAGGTTTGACAAATCCTGTATTGCCTGAATACCGTTATTCTTACCCAACAGCGGGGACTTATAAAGCCGTTTTTGTTGCTTCTAATGGTAATATAGATCAGCAACTTAAAATTACTAAGGAGATTTCTCTTACAATAACTCCTTAATTTTAATAGTTTGTGTTAGAAGGATTAATCCATTCGTGGGTTAATCCTTTTTTATTAAATAATCTTCTCAATTAGAATCATAATGATCATGTCATGTAAATTCAGGATTCTGCTTATTTCCCTTTTTGTCTCCATCCCAGGGATGAACTTTGCTCAAACTGGTTCGAATATGCTGAATCAATACAAGGAAGTTACCGGGAAAAACAAGATCAACAGTACTGTAAAACATACCAGGGAAAGACTAAGAATTCTTTATAATATGGAGAAGGTAATGGGTAAATTACCCAATCGCAGCAAACTTATTCCATTCGATATACTGATCACAGATAGTACCACAGAAGAAAATTTTACCCGTTATACACTTACTTTTAATGTAGCTGATAAGGAACGATTACCGGTTTATCTTTACATACCTAAACAGATCGGAATACCAAAAAAACTTCCCGCAATGCTGGTACTGCACGGTACCCATGCATTAGGCAAGGGTGTTGTTGATGGACAGGGAGATAAGCCAAACCGCGCTCATGCAAGAGAATTAGCTCAAAGGGGATATGTGGTTATTGCACCTGATTATCCAAGTTTTGGCGATTTAAAAGATCATGATTTTGAAACAGACAGATATAAATCAGCAACAATGCAGGCAATATTCAATCATATGCGTTGCATTGATCTGCTACAGAACAGAGCAGATGTGGATCCTGAAAGGATAGGTGTTATCGGACATTCTCTTGGAGGCCATAACTCCATGTTCGTTTCTGCCTTTGATGAACGTATCAAGGTAACCGTTTCAAGCTGTGGCTGGACTCAATTTGAGTACTATAATATTGGAGAAGAAGGAAGTAAAAGATATGGTGGCCGATTAGGTCCCTGGGCTCAAACGAGGTATATGCCTTTGATCAGATCAAAATATGATCTGGATGAACGTAAGATTCCATTTAATTTTAGTGATGTAATATCAGCAATAGCTCCCAGAGCTTTTTTCTCTGTTTCACCATTAAGTGATAGTAATTTTAATGTGGAAGGGGTAAGGAAAGGCATTTCAATTGCTGAACAGACCTATACTATATTAGGAGCACGTGATATGCTACAGGTACGTTATCCTCAGGCAGAACATGATTTCCCTGTTGAAAGCCGTATGGAAGCCTATGCTTTTATTGATAAGATGCTCAATTTTAAACCATTAAGCACTCTGATAAAATAGCCGGGAAGAGAATTAGTGTTTTGAAAAATGATTCAATTGAATTAAGATATTTTGATCAACTATAATGGATAATTGAAAATTCATTTGAACAGATTTATAGAAATTGATCTTTATATTTATTGAACAATCAGGATGAAATTTATAATGATGGAAATAACAATCAATTGCAGAAAGTTCTGCACGAAACTACTGTGGATATTTTTATTTACTCCTTTGATCATTTCTGCTCAGGACAACTCTCCTGCAAGCTTAACTTCTGATAATAAACATCAAAAAACACATAATAATCACAGAGCCCATATTCTTAAGGATATGGAAAAAGCTATGGGTAAACTGCCTGTTAGAGGGGCTATCAAACCCTCGGATATCCATATAGTTGACAGCCTGAAAGAAACTGCATTTATTCGTTACAACATTCTCTTTACAATTGCAGAAAACGAAACTATTCCAGTTTATTTATACATACCAGTTCAACGTGGAGCTCCAAAAAGACTTCCTGCCATGCTTGTTTTACATGAAACGGATCCTTTAGGAAGAAAGGCAGTTGATGGACAAGCTGGAAAACCTAATCGTGCTCATGCAAGAGAGCTTGCAGAGCGGGGGTATATTGTTATAGCTCCTGATTTTCCAAGTTTTGGCGACCAGAAAGATTATGATTTTGATACCGATCGATATCAATCAGGTACAATGAAGGGCATATTTAATCATATGCGGTGCATTGATCTGCTTCAAAGCAGAGCTGATGTTGATGCAGAAAACATTGGAGTTATCGGCCATTCGTTGGGAGGGCACAATTCTATTTTTGTAGCCGCTTTTGATAATCGTATAAAAGTAGCAGTTAGTAGTTGTGGGTGGACACAATTTGAATATTATAGTATTGGTGAAGCAGCTGAAAAAAAATATGGAGGAAGATTAGGTCCATGGGCACAAACCAGGTATATGCCATTGTTGCAAACTAAATATAAGCTTGATGGCGATCGCATCCCTTTTAATTTTGATAAGGCTATTTCTGCGATAGCTCCGCGTGCCTTTTTTTCTGTATCCCCCCTGCGTGATGCAAATTTTGATTACAAGGGCGTTGAAGCAGGTATTGCAAAAGTAAAGCCTGTTTATGATTCTTTGGGTGTTCCGGATATGTTGCAGGTGCGTTATCCAAATGCTGAGCATGATTTCCCGGTTGAGAGCCGGAAAGAAGCCTATGCATTTATTGATAAGATATTAGGTCATAAGCCTGTTAGTACAGATATTAAATAAAGGAAATATGACTGAAAAAGAATATTCAAGACGTGAGTTCCTAATCAGGAATTCAATTCTTGGTTTTGGAACAATTTTGTCAATAGGATCGGTCAATTCATTGTTTGCCGGCTCATTTATTCAAAACAATTTGGATCTGCGAAATCCAAATGAGCCTATCATAGACATTCATCAGCATACAGATTACAGCGGCAGGAATAATGAATTTCTCCTTTCTCATCAAAGAGCAATGGGAGTAACCAAAACAATACTGCTGCCTTCAGGAAGGCCCCTGAGTTATGGATCTACTTATTATGGATATAGTAATGGTTTACAGGCTTCTGCTACAGGTAATGAAGTATGTTTTCAGTATGCTAAATCGCATCCGGGCGAGTTTGTATCTGGAGCAAATGAGGTTCCTGATATGCCGGGGGCAATTTCTGAAATTGAAAAATACCTGAAATTGGGAGCTCCTGTAATTGGCGAATTGAAATTTGGCCTGGACTGTGATTCAAAGCACATGCAAAATATCTATGAGCTTGCACAAAGCTATAATGTACCGGTATTAATGCACTGGCAATTTAATATGTATAACAGGGGCTTTGAACGGTTCCATACGATGCTTAAAAAATATCCCAAAGTAAATTTTATTGGTCATGCCCAAACCTGGTGGGCAGATATTGATAAAGAACATACAGACCCCAATGTGCTGTATCCAAAGGGTAAAATAACTTCAGGAGGATTGACTGATCGTCTTTTGACTGAATATTCAAATCTTTATGCCGATTTCTCAGCAGGTTCCGGCTTAGGTTCACTTACCAGAGATGAGGATCATGCAAGGGGGTTTCTGGAAAGGCATCAGGATAAACTACTCTTTGGCAGTGACTGTTCAGATAAAGCAGGTTCTGGCAATTCTTGTCTGGGAGTCAACATCATTAAGGCAATCCGGCAATTATCTCCTTCCAAAGAAATAGAAAGAAAGGTTTTGCATGACAATGCAAAGAAGTTATTCAAACTCTAAAGAAATTAACACATATCTATTGCTATTATTTACAGAATTAAACAAATACATTCAAATGAAAATCACCCTAATCAGTTTAACTTTTTCTCTATTTATCCTTTCCTGCATTCCTTCTTCTGCGCAAAATACTTCAACTAATTATAGCTGGAAGGCAGGAGTTTCAAGTGTTAAAATTACCCCTGCCGAAGCGATGCCAATGGCTGGTTTTGCTTCCCGTACGCATTCTTCTGAAGGAACTCTTCATGATATATGGGCAAAGGCTTTACTTATTGAAGATTCAAAAGGGAAAAGAGCTGTTATGATCAGCAGCGATCTCTTAGGTTTTCCAAAAATTATGTCAGATCCGATCAGAGATCGTATTAAAACCCAATATGGACTTGGCAGAGATCAGATACTATTAAATAGCTCGCATACTCATTCCGGGCCAGTCATTGGGGATGCATTATCAGATGTATATGTGCTTGATAACCAGCAGGTAGCTAGTGTAAAAAAATATTCTAAAATTCTTGAGGATCAGATCGTTAAACTGGTTGGTGATGCGATAAAAAACATGGAACCTGTAGAACTTTTTTCTCAAAATGGAGTGACCCGTTTCCAGGTCAATCGCAGGAATAATAATGCTAATCTTTTAACTCAACTGACAGAATTACAGGGACCAAATGATTTCGCAGTTCCTGTACTTAAAGCTGTGACTGCAAAGGGTGATCTTAAGGCAATAGCTTTTGGTTACGCTTGTCACCCAACAGTTTTGAGCGGTTACGATTGGTCGGGTGATTATCCCGGATATGCTCAGATTGAATTGGAAAAAGATCATCCGGGTACTACAGCTTTGTTTTTTCAGAGTTCAGGTGCAGATCAGAATCCACTACCCAGACATACTGCGCCTTTGGCCAAACAATATGGAAGGGAGCTTGCAGCAGCTGTTGACCGTGTTTTAGAAGAGGATATGCGCAAACTTCCATCAATCCTGATCACAAGTTATTCTGAACTTGACCTGCCACTGGCGACTAGTCCGACAGAAGCTGAGTTAACTAAAATTGTCAACACTTCTGCTGTTCCTTATCAAAAGCGATGGGCTCAGCGATTTCTAAATAAAATCAAGGCTGGTGAGAAATTAATGACATCCTATCCATATCCGGTACAGGTATGGTCAATCGGTAATTTGCCTTTAGTAAGTTTAGGGGGTGAGCTTTTGGTTGAATATGGGATAAAAATCAAACAAATGCTGGGTGAAGATACTTTCGTTTATGGCTATTCAAATGATGTGATGTCTTATGTCCCTTCATCCACGGTACTGAAGGAAGGTGGTTATGAAGGAGAATCGGCTCATACAGTGTATGGTTTGCCATCAAAATGGCAGGTAGGGGTGGAAAGCCGGATATTAAATGAGGTGCTCAGGCTTGCTGAGAAAAACGGTCAGATTAAGAATTCTAAATAATTTATTTTACAGTATTATTAAAAAAATATCTCTTAGTCAGAAATTAACAATTGTTTTGAAAGGGATATTAGAATTAAAAATTTAATAATATATATTTACGTGTACGTAAACGATACTAATTTTATGAATAAATATCTGCTGATTTTTACATTAATCACTATTTCCTTTAGCGTCAGGGCTGATGATGGAAGAACAGATTCGCCAGGAAAACCTAAAGGTGAATGGATCAGTCTTTTTGATGGTAGATCTTTGAAAGGCTGGCATCTTTTCAATAAAACCAGTGAAATTAAGACCTGGAAAATTGAAGATGGTGCTTTGGTTTGTCTTGGAGGAAAGGGCCCGAGTGGTTCCGGAGATATTTTTACAGACCAGTCCTTTGCAGATTTTGAATTAAGATGGGAATGGAAAGTTGATAAAGGAAGCAATAGCGGAGTATTTTACCATGTTTTGGAAGATCCTAAATACAAAAGAGCAATTGAGACTGCTCCAGAATATCAGATCATTGATGATATTAACTTTCCAGCAAAGCTTGAAGATTCACAAAAGGCAGGTGCTGATTATGGGATGTATACTCCCTCAGATATCAAACAGTTAAAGCCGATCGGCGAATGGAATACAAGCAGGATCATTTTTAAAAATGGTCATGTTGAACATTGGCTGAATGATATCAGAATCATTAAATTTAAGGCCTGGAAGAAAGATTGGACCAAAAGAAAAACAGAAGGTAAATGGAAGGATTATCCAGATTACGGGATGTCAAAAGCTGGTCTGATCGGATTACAGGATCATGGGAATAAAGCATATTTTAAGAACATAGAAATTCGTGAATTATAAAATCAGTATAATGGACAAGGAAAAAACTTCATTCTTTAAGAAATCATTACTGGCACTCAGTGCTGGTGTTCTGTTATTTTCATTCACTAGTTGTCAGAATAAACCAAAGGAAATGGATAAAAGTGAACAAAAGGTACGTCTCATCACACTCGATCCCGGGCACTTTCATGCCGCCTTATTGCAAAAGTCGATGTATGAAGAGATTGACTCTGTGGTTCATGTTTATGCTCCTGATGGTTCTGAACTTGAAAATCATATGAAACTGGTTGATAGTTATAATACTCGTTCCGAAAGTCCAACATCCTGGAAACATGAAATTTATAAAGGACCTGATTACCTTGAAAAAATGTTTAGTGAAAAGGCCGGTAATGTGGTGATCATATCGGGTAATAATAAAAGCAAGAGCTCTTATATCAGCAGATCCATTGATTCAGGCTTAAATGTACTTGCCGATAAACCTTTGGCAATAGATCAGGAAGGCTTTAAATCTCTTGAAAAAGCATTTGCAGTCTCAAAAGATAAAAAAGTGCTTTTGTACGATATCATGACTGAGCGTTTCAATATTTATTATATTCTTCAACGTGCACTTAGTCAGGATACCGCATTTTTTGGTCAATTAGAAAAAGGAACACCTGATAATCCTGCAGTAATGCAGGAGAGTGTGCACCATTTTTATAAGAATGTTTCGGGTAAGCCATTAGTCAGACCGGCCTGGTTCTTTGATGTTGAGCAGGAGGGCCGCGGACTTGTAGATATTACCACCCATATGGTGGATCTGATCCAATGGACTTCTTTTCCTGATGTTACTCTGGATTACAAAACTGACGTTAAAATGATTTCTGCAAAAGAGTGGCCTACTTCGCTTAGCCTTGAACAGTTTCAAAGATCAACCCAAAAAGATGTTTTCCCTGATTATTTAACGAAATATGTAAAGAACGGAACCTTGAATGTTATGTCAAATGGTGAAATGAACTACACTTTGAAGAATGTTCATGCACGGGTTGGAATTAAATGGAATTATGAAGCTCCGGAAGGCACAGGTGATACTCATTATGCAAAAATGCGTGGAACTAAAGCAAATATCCTGATCAAACAGGGCAAAGAGCAGAATTATAAACCAGTAGTCTACCTGGAAATTTTAAAGTCAGCATCAGAAAAGGAGCTTCAATCGGCAATCGCCCGTTTACAAAGTAAATTTCCCGGTGTATCCGTAATTAAAACAGGTAATCTATGGGAACTGGCTATTCCTGATAAGTACAAAGTGCCGCATGAAGAGCATTTTGCTGAGGTTGTAAAAAACTATCTTGGCTATTTAAAAACAGGTGAACTTCCTGCATGGGAGATCCCAAATATGCTTGCAAAATATTATACGACCACTCAGGCTGCAGAAAAGGCAAAAAGCAAATAAGAAACGATAGTTAAATTTAATTTTTTTAAATAATATAATCCTAACATGACTGAATTAGAAGCATTAGAACAAGAATTGTTGAAGCCATCAGAGGCTTTAATATCTGATATAAGTAAAATTGAAGGTGATATAATTCTTTTAGGTGTTGGTGGTAAAATGGGCCCTAGTATGGCTAAATTGGCCAGAAAGGCGATAGTTCGTGCAGGGATTGATAAACGTATCATTGGAATTTCCAGATTTTCTGAAGCTGGAACGCGTGAAGAACTTGAAGCGGATGGAATTGAAACTATTTCTGCTGATCTGCTTAATGAAAAAGACCTGGCTGCTTTACCTGATGCAAAAAACATTATTTATTTGGCAGGGACCAAATTTGGAACTACAGGTAAAGAACCATTTACATGGGCAATGAATTCATACCTTCCCGGGCGTGTAGCCGAGCGTTATAAAAATTCACGGATCGTAGCATTCTCTACCGGAAATATTTACCCTTTTACTCCGGTAAGTTCAGGCGGATTATCTGAAGAGCATCTTCCGGCTCCTGTAGGTGAATATGGCCAGTCATGTTTAGGCAGGGAACGTGTATTTCAGTATTTTTCAGAAAGGTATGATATTCCAACACTGATCTACAGACTAAATTATGCCATCGACCTTCGTTATGGAGTTATGCTTGAAATTGCTAAATCAGTAAATGAGGGAAGAGCAATAGATCTTACAACCGGTAATGTGAATGTGATCTGGCAAGGAGATGCCAATGAAATTGCCATCCGTTCATTATTACATTGTGATGTTCCTGCAAATATTTTGAATGTAACCGGACCAGAAACTTTATCTGTAAAATGGCTGGCCGAGCAATTCGGAATATTACTGGGAAAAGAACCGCTATTTGAGAACGAAGTGCAACCTAATGCCTTATTAAATAATGCATCTAAAGCACATAAACTTTTTGGTTACCCTAGAGTAACTGTGCGTGACATGATCGAAATGACAGTTGCCTGGCTTCATGCCGGAGGAAAGACCATTAATAAGCCTACACATTTTCAGGAAAGAAAAGGCCAATTTTAAGTTTATAGATTTTAATTGATAATAGATATGTCAACAAAAACATTGGATCCGGTTCTGAAAAGCGTATTGCATAATGGTACAGTTATTCCGGCAATTCCACTGGCCCTAAATTCATCACGACAGTTCGATGAGTCCCGGCAGCGGGGACTTGCACGGTATTATCTGGCAACAGGTGCCGGAGGTCTTGCTGTTGCAGTTCATTCCACACAATTCGAGATCAGGGATCCTGAAGTTAATTTATTTGAAACCGTTTTAAGGGTTGTATCAGAAGAACTGGATTCCGCTAATAAGGAAGGCCGTCCCTTCATTAAGGTTTCAGGACTTTGCGGTCCTACTGCTCAGGCGGTGAAAGAGGCTGAAACAGCTTTGAAATATGGCTATGATCTGGGTTTGCTTAGTATGGGCGGACTACAGGGATGGACTGAAAAGGACATACTTCAGCGTGTAAGAGATGTTGCTGAAGTAATGCCGGTAATTGGCTTCTATCTTCAGCCATCAGTTGGGGGACGAATCTTTACTTATGATTTCTGGCAGGAATTTGCAGAGATCAAAAATATAGAAGCAATAAAAGTTGCTGCGTTTAACCGTTACCAGACATTGGATGTTGTGAGAGCGGTATGCGCATCTTCAAGATGTAATGAAATTGACCTTTATACTGGAAATGATGATAATATAATTCCTGATCTTTTAACCAAATATAGTTTTGATATTAAGGGTAAGAAGGTGGAAAAGGAGTTTGTAGGAGGTTTACTTGGACATTGGGCGGTTTGGACAAGAAGTGCTGTTGAATTACTGGAAGAGGTAAAAGCCTGTAAGTCAAATGGTAATAAAGGTATTGCTGAATTACTCACTAAAGGAATTGAAGTGACAGATATGAACGCTGCGATCTTTGATCCTGCCAATAGTTTCCATGGCTGTATTCCTGGTATTCATGAGGTATTAAGAAGGCAAGGGTTGCTTGAAGGGCGCTGGTGTCTGAATCCGCATGAGGAACTTTCTCCAGGTCAAATGGAAGAGATCGATCGTGTTTGTTCTGCTTACCCTCATTTAATTGACGATGAATTTGTGAAGCAATTATTGCTTTCGGAATAGATACTGAATTGACCTTTAAAGGCTTTAGGGTCATCCCATGATGGACAGAAGAAAATTTGTAAAAGGTGCTGGTCTTATGGCTGCATTTAGTGCATTTGATTTAACAAAACTGAATGCCGGTTCTTCAATCGGCAATAAAAAGATAAGTATTGTTAAAACTGCATCTGTCTATGAACGAGAAAAACTTATACGTCCATTTGGTTTTAAAGGCGGTTATTTGACTGAACTTTGGCAGACGGCATCCAATATGTCTTCTGCCTCAGGTTTCTCAAAGACAGGAATTGCAACCCAAAGTGTTCTCTATGGCGATGCTGATCTGTTCTCTTCACATTCTGAAGCCAGGGGTAATTCGATGATGTATGCCCTTACTAATAAGGCCTTAGATCTGGTCAGACAAACAACTTTTTATACTCCGGTTGATCTTCTTGATAAAATATTGCCAGAGGTTATACTTGAAGGTAAAAGGATAACAGGAAAATCTGACCTGAATATCAATTTTGTTTATAATGCTCTTGTGAGTGTAGATAATGCCGCATGGTTAGTTTACGCTGCTGAAAATAACTTCAATAGCTTCGAAACGATGATGCCAGGGCCCTATAGAAAGGCGCTCTCGCATCGAAATGATAAAATTGCTGTCATGTATCAGATTCCATATGGGATGCCGATGCAGGACCTTTTGGAGGCCGCTAAAAAGGGATATTTCGTTTTTAAAGTCAAAACAGGCTCACCGGGTACGCAGTCTGAGATGTTAAAGGCCGACATGGATAGGTTTACCATGATCCATACAACACTTAAAGATCTTCGTACGGATCATACCTCAAATGGTAAACTGATCTATACAATGGATGCGAATGCCCGGTATGAAAAAAAGGAATATTTATTAAAATACCTTGATCATGCAAAAAAGATTGGAGCTTTTGAACAGATCCTGCTTTTTGAAGAACCACTGAATGAAACTAACGAAGAGAATGTGTCGGATGTTGGTATCCTGATAGCAGCTGATGAAAGTGTTCATAATGAGGAATCTGCACTAAAACGTCTGGATCTCGGCTATAATGTGCTGGTATTGAAGGGAATTGCTAAAACACTAAGTATGTCGGTTAAAATAGCGAAACTGGCTGCAGAAAGAAATGTTCCTTGTCTCTGTGCCGACTTAACTGTGAATCCGATCCTTATCGACTGGCATAAAAATCTATCCGCCCATCTGGCTCCATTTCCTGGTATTAACATGGGATTAATGGAAACTAATGGCGACATGAACTATGTAAACTGGAATAATATGCTTGATTATCACCCTGCAGCACATGCTCCATGGATGAAGGCAAAAAATGGGGCTTTTGAACTTGATCACGATTTTTACCAAAGAAGCGGCGGTATTTTTGAACCTTCCGAACATTATGAAAATATGTTTTAAGCTCTTTTAATTGAGTGAAAATTTAGAAGATGATGCCTTTAAAGAAATTAATAGTGTTTTTTCTGTTCTTTCTCTCAGTTAAACAGCTCCTGGCTGGACAGACTGCAGATTCTGTAAAAACAGTAAAAATAGAGGTGCAGGTTGGTCTGCAGTTCGATGTGGTCAGGTTCCATGTTAAACCAGGTGAAAAGGTAAAGCTTATATTCAGCAACAGTGATGATATGAGCCACAACCTATTGATCACTAAACCCGGGTCAAGGCTGAAAATTGTCAATGAAGCACTTGAATTAGGTGAAAAGGGTCCTTCTATGGATTATACCCCAAATTCAACTTCTTTGTTATGGGCAATTCCTGTTGTGAACCCCAATCAGATAAAGACCATTAGTTTTACCGCACCACAGGAAGCGGGTGTTTATCCTTATGTATGTACACTTCCCGGCCATGGTTTTATCATGTTCGGAGCAATGTATGTAAGTGCTGATGGAAAAATGCCTGAGCTTAATAATGATCCCAACATTCCCCCAAACCGCAGACTTGATACTATTCCAGCAGTAAGTGTGCAACATAATGAGCATAAAGAAAGTGGGGGAGACAAGATTAAAAATGTTAAGCCACTGCATCCATATGTACCTGTATCACCCTACTTATACAGGGTTTTCATTGAAGGTGCAAGTCCTGCGGCCATTGCAGTTAGTCTTCCGGGTGATCTGTCATATTGTTGGGATGCAGGAACATGCAGACTTCGCTTTGCCTGGAGTGGTGGGTTTCTTGATAATTCTGAATTATGGAAAGGTAAGGGAGATGTGTTGGCAAAGGTTGTTGGTACCATTTTCTTTAGGGATAAAACAGAATTTCCTTTAACCATAGGCGATCCTCAAACAAAACAGAATGTTGATTTTAAAGGATATTCACTTATAAACCGGTATCCGGAATTTCATTATACACTTAATGGTGTGGATGTATACGAGTTGATCATGCCAAAAGCCGATGGTATAGGATTAATCAGAACATTCAGAATCCCAAATGCGAATAAAACAGTCTGGTTCAATTCTGACCCGGCCAACGGGACAAGCTATGTTTCCTCAGCAGGTAAATGGACTAGTGGGAAATTGAAGATTTCATCTGCAAAGGCTAAAAAATTCTCCATTACTATGAGCAGAAAGGAAGGAGGTTCTTTATGATAAGTAGAATGACTAGGAGGATTCTGACAGGTGTTTTGTTTTGTGTCTTAATACAGACACTCAATGCTCAGGAAAAGAATGGATCATATAAGGTAGAAACTATTCCTATGCCCGAAGGTTTGACGAGTGAAACCGGAGGAGTTGAATTTCTACCAGATGGCCGTCTTGTAGCATGTTTCACACGGGGAGAGGTAATGACCTATGAACCATCGACTAAGAAATGGAAATTATTTGCGGAAGGACTTCATGATCCCCTCGGTATTTTGGTGGTCAGTAATTCTGAATTATTGATTATACAACGTCCTGAATTGACAAGAGTAAAAGATACAGATGGCGATGGAACTGCAGATCTGTATGAAAAAGTGACGGATGATTTCGGTTTTTCAGGGAATTACCATGAATTTAATTATGGTCCTGTTAAGGATAAGGATGGTAACCTTTTTATTGCTTTGAATTCTTCATCCGGAGCCGGAAATATAAGGCCTGAAGTACGTGGCGAAATAAATCCGCTTGGCCGCGAAAATGGCAGTAAGGGTCAGATGTTTTCGAATGTACCTTACCGTGGTTGGGTAATGAAACTAAGCCCTGATGGTGTTTTAAAGCCATTTGCTTCCGGCTTTCGTTCACCGAACGGAATCGGTTTTGATTTGGACGGTAATCTGTTTGCTACTGATAATCAGGGAGATTGGATAGGTACTAGTCCGCTGCATCATGTTCAGGAAGGTAAATTTTATGGACATCCTGCAAGCCTGGTATGGCAAAAAGGCTGGAGCAATGGTAATCCATTTTTATTGCCTGTCCCTTTTTTGGATAGTATGCGAACCAGGGGGGCTGTTTTATTCCCGCATGGTATAATGGCTAACTCACCAACACAGCCTCTTTGTGATAATACCGGAGGAAGGTTTGGTCCTTATTCCGGTCAGTTGTTTATAGGAGAAATGAACAAGGAACGGATAGTAAGGGTAATGCTTGAAAAGGTTGGCGGAGAATTCCAGGGTGCCTGTATTCCATTTTTTGACGGCAATGGTTTGCGAAAGGGGAATAACCGCTTAGTATTTGGCCCCGATGGTAGTTTGTGGATAGGTCAGAATTCACATGGCTGGCTAGGTGATCAGGGTATTCAGAGAATAGTTTTTACAGGTAAACAACCTGCAGATGTTTACACGATGAATCTGACTGAAAAAGGCTTTGATCTTACATTTACACAGCCAATTGACGAATTGACCGCAACAGACCCTGCTAATTTTAAATTTCGTCACTATTATTATAAATACCATAATAAGTATGGATCTGAACAATTCGATGTTCAGAATGTACCTGTTACAGCAATTAAAATTTCGGATGACCGTAAGAAGATATCATTGACGCTGAGTACTTTAAAACCCGGATATGTTTACGAATTGACGCTCGGTAATATAAAAACCTCTAAAGGGGATGAACTGACTAATAAAATTATCTGTTACACATTGAATAAATTAAAAAGCGCTAATTTTTAAATTTTAAATTTTTCAGGATCAGATATCTGGAATGTTTAATTGTATAGAAAATAAATTAAGCATGAAGATATTTTTTACAAGAGCATTTTTTCTTTTATCCTGTTTCATTCTCTTTAATCTGAATGTTTCCGCTGCTATAAATTGGGGCTATGGTGAAGATGTTAATTCATCTTTTCAAAATCCCGATTCAACTAAAAATCGCTTTAGATTTATCAATACTAATTTTGAAAATGCTTCTCAGCTTGACTGGGAGTTAGATTCACTAGGCATTGTTAACATAAGTCTAAATTATGATCATGAACGTTCATCTATTAACCGGGCGAATGGACACTGGCATTTTCAGCTTGAAGCTGATTCAGGAATAGAAGTGACCCTTCTACTTAAAAATTTTGAGAACATCTGGAATGGGATGAAAGGAATTCCGGTATCAGAAAAAACAAACTGTTTGATCTCAGAAGATGGTGTTAACTGGTCAATAATTCCAGCTGATCTTATTTCAGGTAATCAGCTAAGGGTTAAGATCCGCATGAAAAGCGATAAAATTTATGTGGCCAGCGTAGAACCTTATCGCATAAGCGACCTGGACAAACTCTTAAGTGAAATAGGGCAAAATCCACTTGTTGAAATTACAGATATCGGAAAAACCGTTGAGGGGCGCCCCCTAGAGATCATTAGGCTGGGTGATCCTGAAGCACCATTCAGTGTTTTTTTAAGGGCAAGAGCCCATTCATGGGAGCCTGGTGGTAATTGGGTTGTTCAGGGTTTGATAAGAAAACTCCTTCAAAAGGATTCTGCTCCATTTCTGAAGCGTTATTGCGTTTATATCTTGCCAATGGCGAATAAAGATGGAGTGTCGCGGGGAAGAACCCGGTTTAATACTTTAGGGAAGGATCTGAATAGGGAATGGAATTTTCCTGCCGACAAGGTTTTAACACCTGAGAAATTCGCTTTCAAGACCTGGCTGAATATGATGGTAAAAAAGGGAAAGAAGCCAGATCTGGCAATCGACCTGCATAACGATCAGGGAGGTAATATCCATGTTAATCTACCCACATCTGACAATGCTCCTTATATAGCCAATATGAAAAGATTTGAAAACCTATTATACCGTCATACCTGGTTTACTGAAGGCCCTTCACATGTTAAAAATCCAGGTTCTTTTGGAGAAGGATTGGCCAGGCGTTTCGGGATAGATGCTTTTGTTTACGAACTCAATTATGAATGGGCAAAGGGTCTTAATAAGGCGCCGATGGCTAAGGATTGGGAGCTTCTTGGAAGCCAGTTAAGCAAGGTATTTTATCTTTATTTCGATAAAGATAAATAGACATTAAAATGTAAATAAATAGTTTAATTAAATTCTATAATATATTATATAACAAATATTTATAAATGTTAAATGTTTAAAAATTTATTTAAATCTGGATTCTTTCTCCTACTATTTCTGGCTAATTCTGATTTATTCGGAGCTGAAAATTTTCATTCTGCAGATAGTACTATTTATGAAAAAATATCTCCACGATTGCTTCTAAAAACAACCAGTCTCCTCAGTATTAAAATCGTGGTTCCGGATGAACCTGAATGGAAGGCTCTGGCTAATGACCTTCAGCGAATCATAAAGAAAAAAACGAGCCTTACTGCAGATATCAGCACTCCTGATCCGCTGAAGTTTGTTAAGGGATGGTCTGGTAATACAATCGTACTCGGTAATTTGGGGAATAATAAGCAAATGGCTCGCCTTTATGGTATGCGATTATCTTATGCTGATGCCGTTTATCCTGGTAAGGCAGGCTATCAGCTTGCAACTTTGATCGATCCCTTTGGTTCAGGTGGAAATACGATAATTATTGCTGCTTCAGATATTGCCGGTGCCAAATTTGGAACAGAACGCTTAATAAATATCATAAAGGATCAAAAGGAATCATCTGTTCCATGGTTATTGGAAGTGAATATTCCAATTATTACCAGTGATTACTTCAATTCTAAAATAAAAAATGAAGATGTTCTTCTGGCAGCAATGAAACCTGTGAAGGAGAACGAAGTAATAGCTGATGCACTTCTGGCAGTGCTTGCCGGAATTAAATCATCTGGTGAGTATTATCAGCTTAGCGCTAAACCAGAGTACGGAGATAGCTATAAAAAATTACTATTAGGTTATGCTTCTTTCGTCAATAAATACCCCTCAGAAGCCATTTATCAGCTTGGTGTCAGAAAAAATATGTGGATTCAGGGTGAAAAACTTCTTCAAAACTGGTCTGTCATAGAAGGTTCTGGTTTATTTTCAGATTCAGAACGTGCTAAAATTGTATCAGCTTTATTTTTAACCTGCAAAGCAAATTATCTGGATAATTACCTGGTTCGTGCACCAGAAAGTGCTCCACGATGGAATCATGAGATTTTTCCTGCCTTATCATTGGTAGGTTCCTGCAATTATTTTATGAACTATTATAAGTTTCCAGAATTAACTGAATGGAAAAGCAGGGGAGACATGATCTTCAGAGGTAATACATCCTATATAAGCATGGATGAAGGATCAGATTACCTCGCGCATTTGCCGGTAGCTAATATCGATTATGCCATGCTCAGCGGAGACATGAAATTTATCAACCGAAGTCTGAGGCCAAGTGCAGACCTGCATTCAATGATGATCGATAATCTGGGCACACTTTCGGGCGGTGGAGATACTTATCCATTTGGGATGAGCAGCGCTTATTCCTGGGGTCATTCTCAATTACTGAATGCCGCATCCTGGTATTATACTGATCCCATCTATAATTTTCTTTTGGAACGTACCAGAACTGGTCCTTTCCCTGGACAAAAGATGCCCGATCTGATCTATCCCATACATCGTTATATCGCACAGCTGAAAACTACTGGGCAACCCGATGGTAATCTATATCCTAAAGTTCAGGCTCAGGAGATTGAAAAGGGGGTTTATGATGATTTAAAAACTTTGATCGATCAGAATGTTCCGGAATTTCAGGAGAGTCTGAAAAATGATGATCTGAAAATTCAGAAAAAGGATAGGATGAGTGTTGAGCAGAAGGAAACTTTTCATAAACTGACATTCCGATCAGGTTTCGGATTAAATGATAATTATCTGATTCTGGATGGTTTTTCGGCAGGAAAACATGGGCATCAGGATGGAAACACAATTTTGAATTACAGTGCCAAGGGTCGTCTTTTCTTAAATGACCGTGATTATATCCAGAATACTCCTGAGTATCATTCAGGTTTAGTTGTTGTGAAAGATGGCAAACAAAGAAAGAAGCCGCCATTGGTGAAACTTGATTGGGTAGCTGACCTGGAAGGAACCAGTACCAGTCGCAGTATTGTTCCGGATTATAATGGCCTTGATTGGGAACGGACCATTATAAGCCCTGAAGGCAAATTCTTTATTATCTATGATGATCTGAAGATCAGGGAATCAGGAAGGTTTTTGTTGAAAAATCATTGGCAGTCCCTGGGTACCCCTAAAATAGAAGATCAGACCTTCAGGATTGAACAAAAAGGGGTGAACATGCTCCTGCAGAATCTGGCCCCGGCTGATCTTAGGATGAAGGATATTTACGGACATTTTATCAAATACTGGAAAACCGTTTATCCTTATCCATTTGCGGATAACGAAACGGTTTTAACCGAGGTGATCAATGAAAAGGAATATATAAAAGGTGATCATGCAGGCTTTATTAATGTACTATCCAGTCATTCAGAAGAAAGCGATGCTGTTCAAACGAAAGTAATTAGTTCCGATATTATTGAAATCCAACAAGGAAAAAGTAAATGGCTGGCTGTTAAAGGTGCGGTCAATAGCCCCGGGTATTCCAGTAACGGAACTTTTCACCTGATCGGGGATCAAGAGGTCGTTTCTGCTTCTGTAACCCGGTTAAAGATCGGATCACAGGAATTAAATTTTCAGCACCCCGTACTTTTTAAACTCAACAAAAAGAGCGGACAGTGGAAAGCCTTTGATCTGTTGAAAAATAAGATCAGTTATGATCAGTCTGGTGAACCGCTGAGACAGGGAGAAATTGACTCCGGACAGGTTCAATGGAAAGATGATTCTGTTAAAACTTTAGGAATAGCTCCTGCCAATGCTTTAAAAGAGAGCCAAATTACCAGGTATGATTCATTCAGATCAATGCAGGTTAAGGATTCAAACAAGCTTTATTCCTTTAATGAGCAGGTCAGCAGTTCATTTGCAACAGACCTTAACAGCGACAAAAAAGATGATATTTTATTAGGTGGAATTAGCGGAAAAGTACAGGCCATTGACTCTAAAGGAAAATTATTGTGGACATTTTCTGCCAAAGGCCGGGTGAATGAAGTTAGTCTCCAATATGCCGGAAACCGTCCTCTGATCTTCATCGCGACAGAAAACTGGTATATGCATGTCCTTGATATAAATGGCAAGGAATTATGGAATTATAAGTTTCCGGATGATGCTGCCCGTAAGGAATATAAAGGCAATTTAATTGGTATTACCAATATCAGAATTGCCAATAAAAATGGAAAAGATCAGGAGCCTGTCATTATGGTTGGTACCCAGTTCCGGTATTTGTATGAATTGGATCTTCAGGGCAAATTGAGAGCTGAGACAGCCCTATATTTTTATGGTATTGAAGATATGGAATATGCCGATTTGGATGCTGACGGTAAAGAGGAAGGCATTTTTGCGCTTGAATACTATTACTATACTCTCATCAAGGATAATGAACTGATTACCGGAAAGTCTGGCGGTCCGGGCTGGAAGATAGCCCATGTATTAAATAAGGATTCTAAAACTGTTCCGCCGACGGTCTTATTGGGAACCAAGCAAAGTGAGATCCGGATGATCGGTTTCAAGGATAAAGTTCAGGAATATTGGATCACAAATGTGGGAGGGGAGGTCAATGATATCCGGCATGGTGATTTTAACAATGATGGTAAATTTGAAATTCTTGCAGGTACAGAAGGATTTCAATTTTATGTTCTTGACGATAAGGGAAACACCATTATCCGGAATACACTGAGTGACCGGGTGATAAAAGTTGCAGGATACAGGCAATCCGGTAGGACTTATTATCTTGCTGCAACGGCACAAGGTATTTTGTATTTAATTAGCGAAAACGGACAGATTGAAAGCAAAGTTCAATTTCCAGCTGAAATTGCCAATATTCTTGTTGGAAAGGACAATTCTGAATATAGGATAGTTTTAGCCAATGGAGAACTGTACTGATTTTAATTGTTTTTATTCTAAAAAAAATAGTATTTTCTATTTTTCCATATTGAACATATCCAAAGCCTTCTTAACACTGCCATGTTCAAGTAAAAGTTCTTTTGCCTGATTGTAATCTTCCAATCCGGTATTTTTCATTAACATTTTAACTGCACGGTCAACAATTTTATCATTTATTAGTTTTACGTTAACCATTTGATTATCCAGTACCCGTCCGAGTTTGATCATGGTTGTTGTGCTGATCATATCAAAGATTATTTTCTGGGCAGTTCCGCACTTCATTCGCGTACTTCCAGTAATAAATTCGGGACCAGTGATTACTTCTACTGGAATATCTGCCTGCTCAGCAATTGGAGAATCCGGATTACTTACGATACAGGCTGTACTGATCTGATGTTTTTTACATTCTGTTAAAGCTGATAAAACAAATGGGGTAGTGCCACTCGCCGAGATACCAATAACAATATCCTTTGCAGAAACATTCTTTTCTTGTAACATCATCCATGCAGCATTGACGTCATCTTCTTTTTCTTCAGGTGCTTCAATCAGATGCTCTTTTCCTCCGGCAAGAATTACATTGAAAAGATCGGATGAAACTCCAAATGTGGTTGGTAATTCAATCACATCCAAAACTGATAAACGTCCTCCGCTTCCTGCACCCACATAAAATAACCTGCCGCCATTTTCTATTTTACTTACGATCGAATTAATTAAAGTATTCAATTGAGGTAAAGCCTTTTCTATAGCTAATGGTACGGATTGATCTTCCTTATTTAAGTTTTTGGTTAGTTCTTCAACTGACATTTTTTCTAAATGCCTGTAATTCGATGCTTGCTCTGTTATTCTTGTCATGATTATATTGATATCCCTTCAGCCTGATTAATGTATGCGTTTTTGATATTCAATTATACGTATTATTGATTCAAAAAATCAACTGTTTTTATGGATAAACGAATCAGCAGAGTAAAAATGAATAGTCCTAAAATTGAATAAAATATTCTGTTCCCGTGTACGTAACCGTATAAATATCTTAACTTGGGTTAAATATTAAAATTTCGTTAAAATTTTTATGTCAAATCTTATCAATCGAAGAAAATTTGTGACCGGGACCGCGCTTTCTGCGGCCGGTATTCTGATGTCTGATCGCGTTTTGGGGATGCATCATGCGGGTGAAACATCAGATGCATCTGTTACAGAATCAGTCGCCTCCAAATATAACCTGATGAAGGATGTGATGAAGTACAGAAAACTTGATTCACATGTTCATGCCCATTTATTTGATGGAGGCCCCGAAGGAAATATAGCATTTGCTGATCGTCTGGGAATAGACAAAATGTTTGTTTCTCTTCCAGCTTACCATGGTGTCGGTACCCCTCAAGAATTCAGGTCGTTTAATGATTTAATGCTTAAGTGCATGAAACAATATCCTGACAGGCTCATTGGGCAGTTTACAGCGAATGCCATTTATCAGAAAGAGTCGATTGAAGAAATAAAGCGCTGTGTGGATCTTGGAATGGTTGGATTAAAGGTTTATACTCAATTAAAGATCAATGATCCCCTGTTTTATCCGATCATAGAGAAAATGATCGACCTGAAGATGATCATACACATGCACGCATACACTCAGCTTGGTCTTGGCGGATACAGAATGAAATATGATACCGGAATCAGACCGAATACCTCCATACCGGAAGATTTCGTAAACATAGCAAAAAGATATCCCGAGGCTATGTTTCAGTATGCTCATATTGGTGGAGGCGGCGACTGGGAGTATGCCTGTAAATCATTTGTTCATTATCCCAATATCTATGTGGATACATCCGGCAGCAATAATCCGGAAAACATGATCGATTCTGCTATGAAACTTTTAGGTGAGGACAGGCTATTTTTTGGTTCGGATAATTGTTATTATCAGAGTGTTGGAAAGATCCTGGCATCTAACCTGACGGAGAATCAGAAAAAGAAGGTCTTTTTTGATAATTACAACGAAATTTTAAAAAAATCAGGAAGAAATGTTGATTGATATTAATGCATATGTTGGAAATTGGCCATTCCAGCAATTGAAGTACAATACTTGTGAAGCATTATACGAAAGAATGAATAAATTCGGTGTTGATGTTTCAGTGATCAGCAATCTGAATGGTATTTTTTATAAGAACACCCAATCAGCAAACGAAGAATTATACAAGGAGATCCGGTCAAACCGCAGGTTTAAAGACCGTTTTATTCCTTATGCGGTAATTAACCCGATCTATGCCGGCTGGCAGGATGATCTGGAAACCTGTATAAAAACGTATGGTTTTAAAGGGGTTAGACTTTATCCCAGATACCACGATTATGAAATTCTTGATCCGGCTTGTATTGAACTTGTAAAACGGGTTCGTGATTATGGTCTGCCAGTAGCATTCAATTACAGAATGGTGGATAGCAGGGAGCGATCATGGATGGATATTTCCAATATGAAGGGTAATGCGATCAGAGAATGGAATCTGAAGAATATTCTTCCGATTGTAAATGCTGTTCCGGATGCGAAGTATATGATCCTGAATTTTGCTAATGCAGCCAAACTGGATACAGAAGAGATGAATTTGGTCAAAAAGAGCGATCTTTTATTTGATACTTCAGGTAGGACCATTACCAATATGTCCGATTTTCTGAATCTTTATGGTTCGGATAAGTTTGCATTCGGGACTCATTCACCGATACTTGATTACCTGACCGGATTACTTCGTATTGAATCTCTTCATAGCAATGAAGCTGATGAAAATACGAAAGAAATGCTGAGGTCAGGAAATGCAAAAAAGATGCTTGGCTTCTAAGAATTGGCTTATTTAATTTCCATTATCTGTATGAAAAAACATTTCATTCTTGCTTTAATTGCCGGATTCTACGGATTTACCGGATATGCCCAGCAAAATGCGGACTGGGTTCAGGAAAGCCCTGCAGTTGCCTGGCAAGCCAGAGATTCTCAGGCAGAGCTGGTTTACAAAGATCAACTCTGGATATTCGGTGGATGGTTCAATTCTAAAGAGGCACCACCCCGCGATGTGTGGAGTTCTGCTGATGGTAGAAACTGGAACATGATCAGCAACTCAGCGCCATGGATTCATAGTGATCTTTCTATGTCCATTGTTTTTAAAAATAAAATGTGGATGATGGGAGGGTGGTATAATGGCCGTCTCGAAGGACACTCAGCAAGTAATAATGTTTGGTCTTCAACTAATGGTATTAAATGGAAGTCAGAAACAGATCATGCAGCCTGGACCCCGAGAATAGCATCAGCTATTGTGGAGTTTAAAGGCAAGATATGGGTACTGGGAGGTACAGAAAATTACTATTTCGGTGATAAGAACAGCCTGAAAAATGATGTCTGGTATTCATCAAACGGGAAGGACTGGAAACTGGCAACAGCAAATGCAGGCTGGTCGCCGCGTGCATATCATCAGGCAGTTGTTTTAAGAAATAAAATATATGTTTTTGGCGGAGGTAATTATGTTCCGGAATACCAGGCTTTTAATGATGTTTGGAGCTCTGAAGATGGAATTAACTGGGTAAAAGAAATCTCAAAAGCTCCCTGGCAGGAGCGTCTGTGGTTCAATTCAGTTGTTTACCGTGATCATATTTGGGTAATGGGTGGCTGGTCAAATAATCCGTACAAAAATCATTCGGATGTTTGGTATTCAAAAGATGGAAAAAACTGGAAAGAGTATAAAACTAAAAAGGTCTGGAAAGAGCGCCATGAAGCATCAGCCTTCGTTTTCAAGGATAAAATATGGATAGCAGGAGGGATGACGCCACCACTGGTTAATGATGTATGGTCATTGAAACTTCCGGAAGATTGGAAATGATGAACTGGAAAGATTGTTGTCTGATGTCTGTTTTCTGTTATCAGTAGTTAGTGATATAGATTACAACGGCAAATGATTAGAAATTATTCAAGTCGACTGAATTTCTGAAATATGTTTTTTTTATGGAATTGATTAGACTTTTCCTGAAAAGCCCTTGATGATTTCATCGGAGGTGACAGTGTATTGTCCGAACATTTCAAAAAACAGTAGTGCCCCATTGGTTTGCTGTAGTCCTGCCTGTGAATTTTTGCTTTCCATTCCTGTAGTACAATCGCGCACAACACTTACCTGATAACCTCTGTAATTCATTTGTAAAGCCCCGTAATCGCGGGTAATCATACATGCATTGGTATTAAAACCAGCCATGAACAGAAATAATATACCCTTTTGCTTACAGTAGCGATGTAATTCCTCTCCATATCCAATAACTGCCTCATTATTCATCGGAACAACTTTTGGGTGAAAGGTCAGCGGTGTAAGTGCATTACGCTCTGCTTCTTTTGGTTTAAAAGGGCGTCTGTAAGCATTATATGGACCGTTTAAATTACGAAACTCTTTGGGTGGCCAGCTATCAGGAACAGGTTTTAGCTCTGCTTCAGTCATTAGTTTAACCCAGTTTGGATGTGTTTTTGCGACCTGTGGTGATGGACAATGGATTACTTCCATCCCGTAATCTCTGCACTCCCTTAGGAGTGGTACATATTTTTCATTAATAATCTTCTCGGCCCTTTCTTCAGGTTCCTTCAGATAGTGTCTCTGCCAGACATCAAGTAAAACCAGCGCACATTGAGAAACAGGAATATTCCAGTCGAGATTTGCCTGCCTGGTGTTAAGCTCCAGCCATTCTTCTCCTTCGTCCACTATCCAATTATGAAATCTCGGTTTAACATGAAGTTTTTCATTACTGATTGAATGTTCAGATGTGTTAAGACTTTCTACAGCAATGGCTGGAATCGTTATTCCAATTCCTAATGCGGTTCCAAGTCCTCCCAATGAGCTTTTTTTAATAAAATCGCGTCTTGATTTATCTTTTGCAGCCATAGTTATCAGTGATTAATTTGAATTTACTGAATTTCATAATAAAAAGCCATTTCGGATTTATTTTGACGCTGAGGGAATCGTTTTCATTTTGCGTTCCCATCTCAGCAGTTCAGCAGTAAAAGCAAGATTTTCTTCTCCCCTGTTCAGATAGGTTTTTCGGATCTCATGATAAACCTCCGGATTTGCAGCTGCAAGTTCAAGCCAGCCATGTAAAATAGGGAAGTAAGCAGCATGATCACCTCCTTTACCATCAACCGCTCTCCTTATCCCGGTTCTGTCGGGAAGAAGCACATTTTTAAGAAGCGTATTTGAAAAGCGCATTAGATCCTGTTTTGTAAATACCAGGCCTTCGCGATTAGCAGCCATTATCATCGCTATATCAAGTACTCCATGGGAGCTATCCTCCATATTTGGAGCGCCTTTATAAAACATCACATTAGATGATAACTTATCTTCCGGTTTCCATCCCACAGTTGTCATAGGCTCATACCAGTAAGTCCATACATAAAGATCTCCTTCCTGATCATACTTTGAGCGGTTTTTTAGTAATTGTGACATTTTTTCTGAACGATCACGATATTCTTTTTTGCCGGTCAGGCGAAATAATGCAAGCTGTGTACTGGTATGCATGGCTAAGAAATTGATCGGCTGACCAACATTGTCGGCAGGAAAAGATTCACCTCTTTCACAGGTTAAATAATAGCCTTCACCTTGATTGGGGCCATTGCGCCATAAACGTGCATTGGCATCTTTGTAAGATTCTTCAGCAGCCTGAATAAAACGATTCGCTGCAGGCAGGAGATCCGCTAATTCTGGTTTGGATCTAGCAAATTCTGCCATTCTTAGCATAGGATTATAGATAATTCCCAAATAGCCTGTATACGCCAGAGGGATTGACTTTAAGGTGATGCTCTGAGCAACCGGTATAGTTGAATCTGAAATTTTTACCCTGATCAGGTTTGATTTGGTATCAGTATATTCTCCTGCACGTGTTGAATATGGAGACAAAGGGTCATTAACTATCTTTTCAATGAAACGTTCATCCTTTGGATCGAAACTTAGATCAGAAAAGCTCTCATTTCTCTTCCAAAATGAATTACTGATCTTCAGGTTGAAACGAGCCGGTTTCGAATCCGGGGTCAGTTCGATCTTCGTCAGATCATTGTTCGCATAAGGAGTGGAGCGGATACTTGCAACAACCTTGCCGGATGCATCCAGCAGATCCTCTTTTGCTACTACATATTTCAAACCCATACTCCAGGCCGGCCTTATTTTTCCTGAACCATCTGCGATGCCTCGTCTATCATCGCGATGGGTCAGCAAGCGGTCACCGCGCCTGGCTACCTCCTTCAAATAAGAAGGGTCCTCCGTCGCTTCATAAAGATCAACCAAAGTTTCTAAGGTGGCAGCCTCACCCCAGGCTAAAGCGCTGCCGTCCTGTCGTACAATCCATGGATCAGTGCTGGGTAATTTCGAAAATAGTTCATCGGCTCTTTTTCTGCTAATTTCGATCGGGGCTATCAATTTTTCATCAGAATCAATGTCATTTTTTTTAAATATCTGATTATCATAAGATTGGAAAGTAAATGGTATCAGAAGCAAAACCGGCAGGAAGATGTAGGGTTTCATAATTTCGGAGAATTTAAGGTGAAAGCCTTGTACTGATTATTTAAATATTTTTACGGGTACGTAAACGAATTTAATTAAATTTATGGAATGAATATCAAAGTATCAAAATTAAAACTCAGATATGCTTTTAAAATAAAGATATCAGTTAGGATGATTTCGGGTATTTAGATGAAAATTTTCAAAGTGTAAAAATGATGAAATAAGGTCTGTTTAAATGTGGTAAGCATCAATATTAAAAATTACAGCATTTTTGGAGGTATGATCTTCGTTTTATTGATTTTATGACATTCATTTCATCCTGCCTGACTTTGATTATTATGAAAAACCGGAGATATGACTTATAATTGTGTAAAAGATACACGATATTTAAATTGGGGTTTGTTATGAAAAAAAGAATTACTGAGCTAACGGGAGTAAAAGAAATTGCCAGAAGAGCAAATGTTTCAATTGCCACGGTAGACAGGGTGCTTCATAACAGAAAAGGTGTTTCTAAACAAACCAAAGAGAAAATATCTCAGATCATTGATGAGTTAAATTATAAACCTAATTTATTAGCACAGCGGCTTGCTTCCCGTAAAACTCTTCGATTAGCTACATTGATTCCTGCAAGTTCAAAGGAGACCAGCTTCTGGGATGCTCCATTGAAAGGGATTGAACAGGCAGATGATGAAATAAAGCAGTTTGGGATCATAGTTGATAAATATTTTTATGATCAGAACCTGATAGGTTCTTTTGTGGAACAGACACGAATTATACTTGAAAGTAAACCGGATGGAATTTTACTTGCTCCATCATTTATTGATGAATCGGTTGCCTTTACCAATAAATGTAAAGAATTAAACATTCCCTATGTTTTAATTGATTCTGATCTGCCCAATGATGGCAGTTTGAGTTATATCGGTCCCAATTTATATCATAGTGGTTATCTTGGTGCTCATCTGGTAAGTTATCTGGCCAAGGATAGTGATGAAATATTGATCGTAAATATCTCCAGAGAAATTGACAATCATCACCATTTGTTAAAGAAAGAGGAAGGATTCAGGGCATATTATCAAGACAACAACAAGGCAGGAAATATTATTAAACTGGATATAAAGGATACTGATCTAAAATCTATTGAAAGGAATCTAACAAGGGTATTTGATGAGCATAGTAATATAAAGATTGTATTTGTTACAAATTCAAGGGTTTCAAAGGTTGCTCATTTCATTGAACATACCCAAAAGGACGTTATTCTGATAGGTTATGATTTTCTAAAGGAGAACATAGAATATATGGATAAGGGTGTTGTTGATTTTCTTGTTTGCCAAAAACCTAAGCAGCAGGGGTACAGGGGATTGATATCATTGTATCAGCATCTGGCTTTCGGATCTCCGGTTGAAAAGATCTACTTTATGCCGATTGACATCCTGACCAAAGAAAATTCAGCCTTCTACAGAAATTAATAAATTTCTCTAAAAAACTCCTTTTCTGCTTATCTATCTCTGAGGTATCCTTGTAAAGGATTTGTTCATTTTTTTTAACTACACAGGAAGATAAATATTGTGACATTAATAAAATGATTGCTATATTCGGGTACGTAAACGTATATAATATTTAATCCTAATCTCATATGAAACAAAGCTATAATCGTCGCAAATTTATTCATTCTGCTGCTATTGCAGGAATTGGCATCGGACTTTCAGGTCCTTTAAATTCCTTTGGAAACATTAAAAAAACAGCTCAGAAGCGTGTTGGAATTATAGGTTTGGATACTTCCCATAGTGTAGCATTTGCTAAGTCACTAAATAATCCCGCAGCTGGAAGCAAATATGCAGGATATAAAGTAACTGCCGCTTATCCTCATGGAAGTAAAGATATTCAATCAAGTGTTGAGAGAATTCCGGGTTATATCGAGGATGTGAAAAAACTGGGAGTTGAGATCGTTGGTTCAATTAAGGAATTGCTGAAAAAGGTTGATGTAGTTCTTCTGGAAACAAATGATGGTCGCTTGCACCTTGAACAATCAATTGAAGTTTTCAAATCAGGAAAGAGGGTGTTTATTGACAAACCTATTGCCGCCTCATTGGCTGATGCTATGGCTATATTTAATGCAGCTGAAAAGTATAAGGTTCCTGTATTTTCGGCTTCCTCTTTGAGGTTTACCCCGGGAGCCCAGGAAATTGCAGCCGGAAAAATAGGCAAAGTACTTGGTGCGGAGACTTATAGTCCCTGTAAAATTGAAAAGACTCATCCTGATCTGTTTTGGTATGGTATACATGGTGTTGAGACCTTATTTACTGTAATGGGTGTAGGTTGTACCTCAGTAGTCCGTGTAAATTCTGAAGTCGCTGATGTTGTTGTAGGTACCTGGAAAGATAAACGAATTGGTTCATTCAGAGGTATCTATCAGGGAAAACAGGAATATGGAGGAACCGTCTTCGGCGAAAAAGGTGTTTCTGCCATTGGCGCTTATGCAGGTTATGATCCACTACTTGTAAAGATCATTGAATTCTTTGAAACCGGCATTCCTCCTGTAAGTGCTCAGGAAACATTAGAAATGTGCGCATTTATGGAAGCTGCTGATGAGAGTAAGAAAAGGGGTGGTACTTCTGTTAGCCTGGAATCTATGTTTAAAAGAGCGCTTGCAAAAAATAAATAAGTCAAATTGCAATTCATTTTTGATAATTTCAGGTTAAACTGCTTCTGATCATTGATTAAATTTTTATTAATAAGAAACAGCTTTTCAATACAATAGACGATGAGAAATATGTACAAAGTGCCTTTTATTCGTATCATAATCACTTATGTGTTTGTTCTGCAATCATTTTTACTTGCTGCTGAACCGGTACAAAGCACTCTTAAAATAGCCACTTTTGATATAGATGCTACTCCTCCAATAGGAAGCAGCCTGACCTATGATCCGATGGTCAATAGTTGGGATATGGGCTTACGTGCTAAAGGCATTGTGATCCTGGGTGCCGGCCAACCGATCGTGATGTGTTCTGTCGACTGGATTGGGATCAGTAATGATAGTCAGGATGAATTTAAACGCATAATGGCTGAAGCTGCAGGAACGATACCTTCGAGAGTGGTTGTACATGCCATTCACCAGCATGATGCACCGGCATCTGACCTGGGTGCTGAAAAATTATTAATAAATGCTGGATTAAATCCTATTGCTTTTGAAGGAACTTATACAAGGGATCTGATCAAACGTCTGGGTTTAGCGATCAGTAAATCGATAAGTCTTGCGGTACCATTTACTCATATTGGCAGGGGTGAAGCCCCTGTTTACCAGGTTGCTTCTAACCGCCGTATCCTTGGCCCCGATGGAAAGGTTAAAGCCACGCGGACTTCAGCAACACGCGATCCCGCAATGAGGGCAGAACCTGAAGGCCTGGTCGATCCCATGGTTTCTCTGATCAGTTTCTGGAATAATAATAAACCTCTTGCCGTATTAAGCTATTATGCATCACATCCGCAAAGTTATTACAGAACAGGAGTGGCAAACCCTGATTTTCCGGGAATTGCCAGGTTTATGCGTCAGCTTGCAGTTCCGGATGCCCTACATATTCATTTTAACGGCGCAGGAGGTAATCTGACAGCCGGAAAGTATAATGATGGTGCTAAAGAGAATAGGTTGATCCTCGCTGAGCGGCTTGCCGATGGAATGAAACGTGCATGGGACTTAACCAAACAGGAGCCTGTCAATGCTAGTTCAATTCAGTGGAATGTAGAATCTGTAGCATTGAAACCTGCTATTGGTATTGAAACTCTTGAAGCAAAAATGAAAACTGAAACCCCTGTTTTTGTGGCAAATAACCTTTCAAAACTGGTTTGGTTAAGGCGTTTGCAGGCAGGTAAAAAGATAGATCTTACCTGTTTAAATATTGGCAATGTAAGGATCCTGCATCTACCGGGAGAACCATTTGTTGAATATCAGTTAGCTGCAAAAGCTGAACGACCTGATCTATTTGTTGCTGTGGCAGGTTATGGTGATTATGCAGTAGGATACATTGGGAATTCAGCCGCCTATGCACAGGGTGGTTATGAAACCGGACAGGCTTCAGGTGTAACCGCTGAGGCTGAAGGAATATTAATGAAAGCGATCCGTAAACTTTTACATTGATTTAAAACCTATTTGAAATTTTTATATCAGTATCAAGACCCCTCATTACTTTGTTATTAATTAAGCTGGCCATTTTAGGCTCTAAAAATACATCTTATGAAATTTAATGACTTAAGCAGAAGAAATTTTATCGCAGCTGTAACTACTACCACAGTTGCTACAGCTTTTTCAAATGTTATTCCTGTTATGGGTAGTACATCTAAACATTCAGGAAAATTAGCATTATTTGGAGGAACACCTGTACGGGCTAAAGCATGGCCTAAATGGCCTGCAATGATCGCAGATGATAAATTAATTGAGTCTGTATTGAAGACAACCAAAAGCGGTATATGGAGTCGTATTCAGTCTCCAACCGGTACAGTTGCTACTTTCGAAAAAGAATATGCCCGTTTAATGGGTACACAGCTATGTATTGGAACAGGTTCAGGTACACAGGCTCTTGCAACTTCTGTTGAGGCCATGGATTTCGGTCCCGGTGATGAAATAATAACCTCTCCATACAGTGATTTTGGAACTGTGTCTGCAATTCTGACCAGTCGTGCACTACCTGTTCTGGCAGATCTCGACAGAGACTCTTTTCAGCTTGATCCTGATGAGGTTGAAAAAAAGATCAATAAGAATACAAAAGCTATCATTCCTGTGCATATTATGGGTATGCCATGTAATATGGAGAGGATCATGGCAATAGCCAAAAAACATAATTTGAAAGTTATTGAAGATGCTTGTCAGGCCAATTTTTCCAAATATCAGGGAAAACAAATAGGTACAATTGGTGATCTTGGATGCTTTAGCTTTCAGGCAAGTAAACAGATCACCTGTGGTGAGGGCGGAGCCATTATTGGTAATGATGCTGATCTTATGGATAGATGTTTCACAGTTCAAAATCATGGAACGAACAAGAAAGGAAGCAATGTGACCATTGGACCCAAATATAGAATGAATGAGTTTGAGGGTGCTGTATTGATGGGACAGATAGCTGGTGCAAGAGAACGTTTTGAACGCCGAAATGCGAATGCAGCTTATCTAGATTCTAAACTCAGGGGTTTCAAAGGTTTAGTGCCTCAGAAGAAATATGAGGGGACTGAAAGTTCGGGCTACTATAAATATGCGATGAGCTACCGTAAGGAGCATTTTAATAATGCCGACAGAGGTAAATTTTTGAAAGCTGTATCTGCAGAAGGGATTAATCTCAGCCCATACATAGCAAGAGGTTTTCATTCTGAACCATGGATAGATGAAATTTTAGGACTCAGAGAATATAAGGCTATGTATTCTCCATCACGGCTTAAGCGCTATAAAGAGGAAATGCAGATGCCAAATTGTGATCTGGTATGTAATGAAGAAATGGTGGTGCTTGAGGGAGTTGCGTCATTACTGGGAACAACCCAGGATATGGATGATGTGATCAATGCGATCATGAAGGTTTACGAAAACAGAGATAAACTTTAGAATTATTTCATCATTTAGATTTTTAACTATTCGAAATTGACATCTACAAGGCAGGTTTTCCTGCCTTTTTTTATTGGCTAAAATTTTCTTCAGGGCTTATTTTAATATCTGCACCATGAATTATCCCTTTAGAAACTGGTATATTTAATTGTTGTTTGTAAGAGCTTAATACTGTTTTCATCGTCAGTGGTCATAAAAGGATAGATTAAAACAAATGGATTCAATTACTCATATCGCTCTGGGTGCCTGTATGGGTGAAGCATTTGCCGGAAAAACCCTTGGCAGAAAGTCAATGCTTTGGGGTGCATTAGCTCAGAGTATTCCTGATATCGACTTTCTTGCCTCTTTCTGGATGTCAACATCCTCAAATATTCTTGCACACCGGGGCTTCACTCATTCATTTCTTTTTTGTTTCCTCATAGCCTTTATAATGGCACTTTTAGCCGAAAAATGGCATCGTCCTCATAATATCAGTCTTTTAAAGTGGTTCCTGTTTTTCAGCTCTGTGGTATTCATCCATGTATTTATAGATGCTTTTAATAATTATGGAGTGGGATGGTTTGAACCTTTTAGCCATAAGCGGATTTCATTTAATGCCATCTATGTTGCGGATCCTTTTTTTTCAATATGGCCGGGAATAGCCCTTTTTGCCTTGCTATTTCTTAAAAAGGGTCATACTCATCGGAAAAAATGGTTAAGAATGGGCTTAGGACTGAGTTCCTTGTATCTTATTTATTGTTTAGTGAACAAAGTAATGATAGACAGGGATGTTAAAAGCATATTAAGTGAAAAGAAAATAAGCTATACCAGGTACTTTACTACACCGGCTCCACTTCAGAATTGGTTATGGTATGTGGTTGCAGGAGATGATAAGGGGTATTATGTGGGTTTCCGATCCCTGTTTGATGAAAACAAGACCATTGATTTTCAATATTTTGAGAGAAATGACTTTTTACTTAACCCGATAATTGAACATGAAGACCTAAAGAACCTTATTCGCTTCTCACAGGAATTTTATACAGTTGAACATCATGGGGATAGCCTGGTTTTTAATGATCTGCGCTTTGGCCAAATTATAGGATGGCAAAATCCCAGAGGTAAGTTTGTATTTCATTATTATTTACAGCATCCGGAAGATAATGCACTGGTAGTGCAGCGTGGCCGTTTTGATGGTTGGAATATGAAAACGGCCAGGGCATTGATCGATAGGGTAAAGGGTGATTGAAAAATGTTTTTAAATAGATATCTGTACTTAAAGGTCATAAATGTGAGGTGCATCAACTTAATTATTGACTGGTATCAGTGTTTATATTAACGACAAATAATAGTTTTGTAAGGAGCATAAATTTTCGCTATTAAATAGATCATGTCTATCAGGTCAGACTTTAAATCATTCTTAGACGTTTGCGGCGAATTATTCAGATTCTCTTTGCGATTTTTCAGACATGGCTTTCAGCCACCCTATGAATTCTCCGAATTTCTTAAGCAATGTTATGTAATTGGCTATAAATCATTGCCTCTTATAGGTCTTACAGCCTTTATTATGGGAATTGTTCTTACCATGCAGCTTCAGCCCTCAATGGCAGACTATGGAGTAGAATCGCAGTTGCCCGCAATTGTAGCTATTGCTATAGTCCGGGAGGTGGGTCCTGTTATTACAGCCCTGATTTTTGCAGGAAAAATAGGAAGTAGTATTGGCGCTGAACTAGGTTCAATGAAAGTTACAGAACAGATTGATGCAATGGAAGTTAGTGGTACGAATCCTTTCAGATATCTGGTCGTTACCAGAGTTTTAGCCTGTACCTTTATGTTGCCAGTTCTGGTGATGCTTGGTGATGCTATTTCATTATATGGTGCCTATCTTGGAGTAAACATCCATACGAATACCAGCTTTAATTTATTCTGGACTCAGGTGTTTGATAATCTTGTTTTTGGAGATGTTGTACCTGCATTTATTAAAAGTTTCTTTTTTGGATTTGCAGTTGGCATTATTGGTTGTTATAAGGGGTATAACAGCAGTAAAGGAACAGAAGGAGTAGGCCGTTCTGCAAATTCTGCAGTGGTAGTTTCCTCAGTTATGATCTTTATTATTGATCTGCTTGCAGTTCAGGTTACCAATATTTTTGGGTATTAAATTCCAATTATGACTATTAAAAGGAAACTTAATGTAGTTGATGATAAGGTAATGATAATTAAAGACTTATGTAAGTCTTTTGGTAGTAATCATGTCCTGAAAGATTTTGATCTCGAATTGAAAAGAGGAGAGAGTGTGGTAGTTTTAGGAAAGTCGGGATCAGGAAAATCGGTCCTGATAAAGTGTATAATTGGATTATTAAAACCGGATAAAGGCAGTATTCAGATATTCGGAAAAAATATCCCGGATATGGGCCATGATGAGTTGGATCTTATCAGGGCTAAGGTGGGTTTCCTGTTTCAGAGTAATGCTTTGTACGACTCAATGACCGTTAGAGAGAACCTTGAGTTTCCATTACGCAGGCACTGGATCGAAGTAGCACAGGGAGAAGTTGATGAAATGGTAATGGATGCTCTGAAGGATGTTGGTCTTGCCCATACTATTGATATGATGCCAGTGGAATTATCGGGCGGAATGCGTAAGAGGATCGCTCTGGCGCGTACTTTGATATTAAAACCTGAGATCATTCTTTATGATGAGCCAACAACCGGACTGGATACTATAACCAGTAAAGAGATCATTGAGCTGATGATTGAGATTCAGCAAAAATATAATACAACCTCATTGATCATCTCACATGACATGACCTGTGTGAAAATGGCTAGTAACAGAGTGGTAATGCTGATTGATGGAAAGTGTTATATATCAGGAACTTACGATGAATTATTAAAATCTGAAGATCCAAAAGTTAAACTATTTTTTGAATAAGAATTATATGGCGAGGCAAACAATTAATAATGCTAAACTTGGTGCTTTTGTTCTGGGAGGCTTATTATTCCTGATACTTCTATTATATATGATAGGCAGGAACAGAAGCCTTTTTGGATCTACATACTTGTTAAAAGCAAGGTTTGAAAATGTTCAGGGATTAATCCCAGGCAATAATGTTCGTTATGCAGGGATACAGGCAGGAACTGTAAAAAAAATTGATATCCTGAATGATACCACTATCGAAGTCTCGATGATCATCGAAACAAAAATGGAGAATATCATACGGAAAGATGCAATTACCTCGATCGGTACCGATGGTTTAGTGGGTAATAAGGTGATAAATATTGTTCCTGGAAGATCAAATGCAGCTATAGCGATCGAAGGTGATTTGCTGGCTACAAAAAAAGCCCTAGACACTGACGAAATATTAAATACCCTTTCCAACACAAATAAAGATGTAGCGATCATAGTATCAGGATTAAAGTCTACGGTAGAACGTATCAACAACAGTTCTGCCCTATGGACTTTGTTAAGTGACGAAACAATTCCCGCAGATATTCGGAATTCAGCAACAAATATTCGACTTGCTACCTCTAAGGCCAGTATGATGACGAATGACCTGCATGCTATTATTGGAGATATAAAAGACGGTAAAGGTTCTGCAGGTATACTTTTAAAAGATACTGCCTTTGCATATAATCTTAATGAAGCAGCAATGAAAATGAGATCAGTAGGTGTTCAGGCAGATAATTTAAGTACTCAGCTTAATTCCCTGGTTTCCGGGATACAGAATGATATTAACACTGGCAAAGGTCCGGCAAATTCCCTTCTTAAAGATACCTCAATGGTTAATAAACTGAATAAAAGCCTGGATAACATTCAAATGGGAACCGATGGGTTTAACCAGAACATGGAAGCCTTGAAAAAATCATTCCTCTTCAGAGGATATTTCAGGCGTCAGGAAAAACAAAAAGAGGCTGCTAAACGTCTTCCTTAATATTCTTTGGTGTTGTTAAAGCTCTGAAAATAAAGGGTTTTACAGGTATTTTAATTTAAGAAATGCTAAATCAATTTGGGGTCTGACCTAAACATAGAACCAATGATCCATTTTCTCTATTTCATATTATTTCATTTTTTTTATTCCTTTCAGGTAAATGATGCAAAGGATATAGTAAAAAAGGCAGATGAAAAAATGCGTGGAAGTACCATGCAGGCAGAGATCATTATAAAAACTATCAGGCCGACCTGGTCGAGGGAAATGCATTGCAAAATCTGGGAAAAAGGTAATGATCTGGCATTGATCCTGATCCAGGCACCTGTACGAGATAAAGGAATTTCCTTCCTGAAAAGAAAAAAGGAAGTTTGGAACTGGCTTCCAACCCTTGAACGCACTATTAAACTTCCACCATCTATGATGAGCCAAAGCTGGATGGGTACTGATTTTACGAATGATGATCTGGTTAAAGAATCATCAGTCGTAGATGATTACAATCATAAGATCATTGGTGATACTCTGATTCAGGAAAGATCTTGTTTTATTATACAAATGATCCCCAGGCCGGAAGCTGCTGTGGTTTGGAGTAAAGTCATCATTTGCATTGACAAGAAAGATTTTTTGGAACTGCATAGCCGCTTTTATGATGAGGAGGGAGATTTGATCAATACAATGAACAGCTTTGATATTAAAATGATGCATGATCGAATCATTCCGACACGCTTTGAGATGATTCCAGCAGATAAAAAGGGACAAAAGACAATAATGATCTATAAAAATATACAATATAACAGTCCCATTGCGGATAACTTCTTTTCTATAGTACAAATGAAAATGCTTAAATAAATATGTGGCTGTTTAGAATGGCATGGAAAAATATCTGGCGTAATCGCAGCCGGACTATAATTACTATGGCTGCTATATTTTTTGCTGTTATACTATCTATTCTGGCAAATAGCCTCAAAGATGGTGTCTTTAATAACTTAATTAAGAATGTCGTTAGTTTTTACAGTGGCTATGTTCAAGTTCACAAGCAAGGCTATTGGGATGAACAAATTCTTGATAATAGCTTTGAAGTCTCTCAGACTATTGAATCCAGGATTCTGAAGAATCCCAATATTAGTTCTTTAACAGGCCGGCTTGAATCATTTGCGCTGTCCTCTTCGGAAGAACTTACCAAAGGTTGTCTGATTATTGGTATTGACCCGGAAAGAGAGAATTTGATCACTTCCTTGAAAAGTAAAGTGATTGATGGTCAGTATATTAAAAATAGTGATCTATCTGTATTATTATCTGAAGGACTTGCTGCCCGATTAAAATTAAAGGTTAATGATACGATCGTTTTGCTCGGACAGGGATATCATGGTGCCACAGCAGCAGGCAAATATCCAATTAAGGGAATATTGAAATTTGGTTCACCTGATCTGAACGACAAAACATTATTTATGCCTCTGCCTTTGAGTCAGGATCTCTTTCAGGCTTATGGTAATATTACTTCCTATATTTTATCCTTAAAAGATACTGAAGCACTGGATGCCACTGCAGGTTCGCTGCGCAAAAATTTAGGTGCCGATTATGAAGTGAAAACATGGGAGGAAATTATGCCCGATATCAGGCAGCATATTAAAGCCGATTCCAATAATATGTTCTATGTGCTAGCCATATTGTATATGCTCATCTGTTTCGGAATATTTGGAACTATTCTGATGATGATGGAGGAACGAAAATTTGAATTAGGCATGCTGGTGGCTATTGGAATGAAGAAATCACTACTGATTGTTTTGCTATTGATCGAATCTGTACTTACCGTATTTGCCGGATGTATTCTGGGTGTTTTAATTAGTATTCCCCTTATTTATTATTTAAAGATTCATCCAATAAAGTTTCAGGGGGAAACTGCAGCTGCTTATGAGCAATTTGGTTTCGAGGCAATTTTTCCCGCTTCGACTGATTATAACATCTTTTTGAATCAGAGTTTGATTGTACTGCTAATTGGATTGATACTTTCTTTATACCCGGTCTATAAAATTATCCGTTTGGATCCGATTAATTCAATGAAAAGATAGGAGGGGAAATGATAGTAATAATGGCATGGCGTAATATATGGCGTAATAAAACGAGGAGTATTGTGATCATGTTGTCCATTGCGATCGGCCTGTTTTCAGGAATTGCTATTCTCGCTCTGTACGCAGGTATGATGAATAGCAGGGTTCGGACTGTAATAGATGTGGAGGTGGGGCATTTGCAAATACATCATCCTGAATTCAAAAAGGATTATAAACCGGAATATACAATTCATGATGGCCTTAAGATGTTGAAAAGCTTGACTTCAATGCCTGAAGTTAAATTGGCTGTTCCAAGAAGTATTGCAACTGGTATGCTTAGCACTCCCGGTGGAAGTTCAGGTGTTCAGATTAATGGTATTATTCCTGCTCAGGAATATTTAGTATCTAAACTCAGGGATAAAATTATTGCAGGAAATATCTTCAGCCCTGCAAAGAGAAACCAGATAATAATAGGGAAGAAGCTGGCCGATAAACTTAAACTCAATATTGGTTCTAAACTGGTGTTGACCTTTACTGATTCCAGTGACGAAATCGTTTCCGGGGCTTTTCGGGTAAGCGCAATCTATCAAAGTAATAATGCCCCACTGGATGAAGTAAATGTTTATATCACCATGAAGGAAATAAACAGTATGCTTAAAATTGGAGATGAATTTCATGAAATTGTTTTGATCCTCAAGCAGGATGATTATATGGATACTTTTCAGTCGCGATTATCCAAAAGGTTTATTAACTCTAAAATAGAGACCTGGAGGGAAATTTCTCCAGAAACAAACCTGCTGGTCAAAACAACCGATCAGTATTCTTACATCATCATGGTTATCGTAATGCTTGCACTTGCATTTGGTATTATAAATACCATGCTTATGGCTATCCTGGAACGAACAAAAGAGATCGGAATGATGCTGGCTTTAGGAACCAACCGTATCAGGATATTCTTTCTTGTTTTACTGGAAACCTTCATGCTGACCTTTGTGGGTACACCTGTTGGCATTCTTTCGTCCTGGGCTATTATATCCTATTTCAATAAAAAAGGACTTGATCTGTCGGGAATGGGGAATGAGATGATGAATAGTTTTGGATTTGATTCTATGATCTATCCTGAGTTTCCTGTTGATAAGATCCTGAATGTTTTTTTAATAGTCTTTTTAACAGCTCTCTTTTCCTGTCTGTTTCCGGCTTTAAAAGCATTAAGCTTACAACCAGTAGAAGCTTTGAGGAGATAAATGAAAATATTTTGAATTTTAAATGAATCAGATATGGATACGGTAATTGATGCCCATAATGTCAGCAAGGTTTATAATAAAGATACAATTCCTGTTTATGCCGTTAATAATGTTCACCTCCACCTGGAAAGGGGTGAGTTTACGGCTCTGGTTGGGCCATCGGGATCGGGAAAAACTACCTTATTGAACATGATTGGCGGTTTAGATAAGCCTGATGAAGGAAATATTTATATTAATGGTCAGGATATTACTCAATTATCAGCAAATGCTTTGATTGATTTCAGACTTCGGAATATTGGTTTTGTATTTCAATCATTCAATTTAATTCCTGTATTAACTGCAAAAGAAAATGTGGAGTTTATCATGCAGCTTCAAAAAATAAAGAGGAAGGATCGTGATGCCAGGGTCAATCAACTTTTTAAGCAAATTGATATGGAGGAAAAGCTCAACGAGAGGCCCTCAAAACTTTCAGGAGGCCAACAACAAAGGGTAGCAGTAGCCAGAGCGCTAGCATCCAAGCCTCAATTCATTCTGGCGGATGAACCAACCGCAAATCTTGATACTAAATCTGCTTCCAATCTATTGGATATTATGGCCAGGCTGAACAAGGAAGAGAATATTACATTTCTGTTTTCTACACATGATCAGAGGGTTATTGACCGGGCCAGAAGAGTGATCACCCTGGTAGATGGAAGAATAGTGAATGATACCTCGGTTGTATCTACCAGTCACATGGAGGATAAATTGCATAATTAAAAACCTACCATTAAAATGAGAAAGTGGATACAGGTGTTAGGCTATGTATTATTGAGTTCCAGGGTTCTGGGACAAGATAGTACAACTGTATCTGATAAATTCCTTGTCAATGGTTATATCAAAGATCTTCAGTCAGTTCATTTTAAAGGAAAGTTTAGCGATAGTTATTTCGGAAATATTGTTCATAACCGATTGAATTTCAAGTATATTCCTTTTGAAAAATTTACAGCCACAACAGAAATCAGAACTCGTCTGTTTTGGGGTGGAGAAGTGAAGCGCATCCCTGGTTTTGAGTCGTTCCTGAGAAATAATAATGAGAAATTAAACTTACAAAAGGCCTGGAAACTAAATAGCTCAATGGTATTGCATACAAATATTGAACGTTTAAATATTAATTATGCGGATGCCGGATTGAACATCAGAATTGGAAGACAACGAATCAATTGGGGTGTCACGAGCACCTGGAATCCGAACGATATTTTTAATGCCTTTAATTTTTTAGATTTTGATTACGAAGAAAGAGCCGGTATTGATGGTGCCAATGTCCAGTATGCATTTGAGAATAGGAGTGGTCTTGAAATTGCTTATGCTAATACAGGTAAGGCTGAACAGATAGTTGCATTGAAATATTCCTTGAATAAATTGAACTACGATATTCAGTTTATTGGTGGATCATATAAAAATAGGCTAACAGCGGGAGCTGGTTGGGCAGGTTACATACAGGACGCTGGATTTAAAGGGGAAGTTCAATATTTTTTGCCCCAAAAAGGAACAACAGGTCATGTCAATATGGTAATTGAAGGTGATTATATGTTTAAAAATGGCTGGTATCTGAGCGCAGGATTTTTGTACTTTAACATGGGTTTATCAGAATCTGTTACTGATTGGAATCAGATTGATCTCAGACTCTCACCTGAAAATCTGATGCCAACGAAATGGAATTCTTTAATCAGTGTTGCAAAAGAGATAAATCCTTTATTATCAGTTAATTGTACTGCACTCTATTCTCCAGGAACCAATTTGTTAATTCTTTACCCATCTTTGCAATATAATTTAGCAACAAATTTAGATATGAACTTTGTTTGGCAATCATTTTTCGCTGAATTAAATACAGATTTTAAAGCGGTGAATCATCAGGGATTTGTTCGGGCAAAGTGGAATTTCTGAGTTTGTAAATTGAACTAATTAAGTGCATTCATAATCAACAAAAAACCTGCATGAGCAATAGGGATTTTTCAAAGGCTGCATAGTTAGCTGATGTTTATAATTAAGATATTAGCCTGGGTTTGGTTTATAAAGAAAAATGGAAATAAAATATCAATCAGCAGAAGATGCTGTCAAATTTATTCAAAGTGGACATCGGGTTTTTGTCCATGGTAGCGCTGCTACTCCTTTAAATCTGCTGAAGGCACTTTTAAAGAGGAGTGGAGAACTAAAGAACGTTGAATTAGTTAGTATAACAACTTTAGGAGATAATGTGTTCAATCATCCGGATTTTGGGAAAAGCTTTTTTATTAATTCACTTTTCGTTTCACAAAATGTACGGACTATAGTTAATAGTGATTTTGGCGATTATATTCCTGTTTTCCTGAGTGAGATACCCTTATTGTTTGAGAAAAATATTTTACCTCTGGATATTGCCTTGATTCACGTTTCTCCACCGGATAAACATGGATTTTGTTCTTTAGGTACGTCCGTGGATATTGCCAGATCAGCTGTGAAATATGCGAAAAATATCATTGCACAGGTTAACACTCAGATGCCACGCACACACGGTGATGGGATAATTCATATCAGTGAGATTCATACGCTTGTTCAGGTAAATGAAGCTCTGCCTGAAGTAAGTTATAGCTCCAGAGTGGATGAAGGTACCATGACCATCGGGCGTTACTGCGCCGGACTCATTGAAGATGGATCCACTTTGCAAATGGGTATTGGAGCAATTCCAGATGCAGTTCTTTCCTGCCTGACAAACCATAAAGATCTGGGGATTCATACTGAAATGTTTTCAGATGGTGTAATTCCACTTGTTGAAAGTGGTGTAGTTAATAATAAATACAAGAAAAAACACAGAGGAAAGATCGTTACAGGATTTGCCATTGGTACACGTAAATTATATGATTTTGTAGATGATAATCCTCAGGTAGTGTTTTTGGAAATTGATTATGTTAATGATACCAAGATAATACGAACTAACCCTAAGGCTGTAGCCATCAATTCGGCCATTGAGATAGACCTTACCGGTCAGATTTGTTCTGACTCGATAGGGACTTATCAATATTCAGGAGTAGGCGGACAAATTGACTTTATGAGAGGTGCTGCTTTATCTGAAGGAGGCAAGCCCATTATTGCTTTGGCATCCACAACAAAAAACGGGGAATCTAAGATCGTTCCATTTTTAAAAGAAGGAGCGGGAGTGGTAACTACCAGAGCACATGTGCATTATGTGGTCACAGAATATGGAGTAGCTTATTTATTCGGCAAAAATTTGAGACAAAGAGCTATGGCTCTGATTGGGATTTCACATCCGGCACATAGGGAGTGGCTTGAAAAGGAAGTGATTAAAAGATTTGGAAAATAAAATATTCGCTAAAAAACAGATCGTTTTTTTTAATTCTTCAGCATGTTTTTTTAAAAACAAAGTTCATGATAGGTTTAATTTAATAAAGAGGGAATTCACAAAAGTATTTCTACCGTGTGTCATTTTTAAAGATGTTTCCCAATATAATTATAGTGATACTTTCTGAAGATGATGATGGTAAAGTTCCTGAAGACTTTGAACCAGGAGCTTTAGATCAATAGGTTTTGTTAAAAAGCTATTTGCACCAGCATTCAAACAGCTTTCTCTATCTTCATTTGATGAATTAGCAGTTAAAATAATAATATTGGGCTTTTCACCATATAGACTTCTGATTAATCTGGTAGCCTCTAAACCATCCATGTTGGGCATTTGCATATCCATTAAAACCAGATCATAATTTTTTAATTGCATCATTTCCAGAGTCTCCTGACCATCAGATGCCAGATCAGGGTTATATCCAAGCTTATTCAGGATCATAAGGATCAATTTTTGATTCATTAAATTATCTTCTGCCACCAGAATATTAAATGGATGTTCAGATGCAAATTTATGCTGCAGGATGATCCCATCTTTTGTTTTGTGTGAATTTTCAATGATGGTTCCTTTTTTTGAATCATTTTCCTTGAATGCCTCTTTGCAAAAAATATTAAATATTACACTGGTACCTACATCTTTGGTACTTTGAATATGAATATTGCCGTTCATCATTTTAACAAGACGTTCACAAATAACAAGCCCCAATCCTGTGCCGCCATATTTACGGCTTATCGAGGAATCTAGCTGATGAAATGCCTTAAACAAATTGTAATGCTGATCTTCAGGAATTCCTATACCGGTATCCTTTATTACAAAACAAATATCCTGTCCATCATTTGTCCTACTATTCAAACTAACATCGATAAATATTTCTCCTTTGACTGTGAATTTTACCGCATTACCAACCAAATTGAGCAGTATTTGTCTAAGACGTAAGCTATCACTGCATAAATGTTCAGAAATTGATTCATCAATGCGATATCTAAGTTTAACCCCTGATTTCTTGATCTTAAGTTCAAACAGCAAAAACACGTCTTCAATAACCTTTCTTAAAGTAAAGGTATGCTCGTCTAATTCAAACTTTCCTGATTCGATCTTTGAAAAATCAAGTACATCATTTATAACTGTTAACAGGGACTTACCACTTTCTTTGATGGACTCTGCATACTCGGTTTGTACCTTAGTTAATTTGGTTTCTGTTAGCAGAGAAGCCATCCCAAGTACACCATTCATAGGAGTTCTGATCTCATGACTCATAGTAGCCAAAAATGTACTTTTTGCCAGATTTGCCTTTTCTGCTTCCTGTTTTAAATTTTCAGCGAGAAACCGTGCATTTTGTTCCTGCTTCTTTTGCTCAATCAGGATCTCGGTTTGTTTCTTCAGTTCTTCGTTCAGGCTCTGAACATTTTCCGCCTGTTTGCTGATCTCAGAAGTACGTTCGGTAACTAATTTTTCTAATTCGATCTTTTGTTTTTGAACAGTACTAATCTGAAACCGGAAAAATAAATAAGTGATTCCAATTACTAATAAAATGACTAAACCTCTAAACCACCAGGTCATCCAATAGGGAGGAGAAATATGAATGATGAGGCTGATACCGTCATTATTCCAGATATTGTTTTCATTCGAAGCTTTTAGTCTGAATACATAAGTTCCTGGATCTAAGTTGGTATAGGTGGCTTTGCGTTCTGTTCCAACATAGTTCCATTCCTCATCGAATCCTTCAAGTTTGTAGGCGTAGTTGTTATTTTCTGAAATGGTGTAATCCAATGCCGCATAAGATATTGTAAATACCGATTGTGAATATTTTAATTTTATTTCCTTTGCCAGGATAAGACTTTCATTTAAAGGAGAATTATCCTCACCTATCTTCACAACTTTATTTAATACTTCAAGGCTTCTAAAAGCAATTTTAGGCTTGTTTTTGTTATACTTTATATTCTGGGGATCAATAATATTGAATCCATTTATACTTCCTAATACTATCTCTCCACTTTTTAATTTGATACCGGAAGCCATATTAAACTCCATGCTTTTAAGCCCATTGAACCTCCCGAAATTCTTGAAAAGTTCATTAACCGGATCCATTCTAACAACTCCCTGATTCGTACTTAACCAGATAAAACCACTATTGTCCTCACTTATATAGTTTATCGTGTTATTCCTCAGGCCATTATCCTCAGAATATGAATCAAAGGTTTTTGTTTTGAGATTGTATTTATTAAGCCCCTTTTCCATAGTTCCAATCCACATATTGCCTTTGGAATCTTCTGATAGAACACTTGTTATATTGCTGTTTAGTTTACTATTTGAAGTGTTTAAATGGGCGAATTTTTCTGTGACAGGATCAAAAATGCTGAGCCCGTTTGTATATCCGGAAATCCAGATATGACCGCGCTTGTCTTCATATATATATTGAATACTATTGTCGGCTATTGACCCTGGATCGTTCTTATCATTGATATATTTTGTGAAGGTTTTTTTAACTGGGTCAAATACATTGACTCCACCACCATCTGTACCAATCCAGATCTTTCCGCTTCTATCTTCAAGTAATGAATAAGTATAATTTGTATTCAGGTTAAATTGACCTTTACCTGCTTTATAATGTTTGAATTTTCCAGTACGGATATCAAGATAATCAAGTCCATTGGATGATGTTGCTACCCATACACCGGTATTTTTCCTGTTGACCAGTACTGCTGCCGTATAGTTACTTGTCAGACTACCTGCATCAGCAGAGGAATGCTTAAATGAAATATATGAACCATCTGATCGGTTATAATATTCCAGCCCTGCATCAGTTGCCAAATAGATGTTTCCTTTAATGTCTTCGGAAATACCTCTCACAATATTCTTTGCAGAAGGGGTATTGGTAACAGAATACTTAAAAGCAGGAAAATAGGTTAAGTTTCGGTCATATTTAATAACACCTTCACTTGAAGTTCCTATCCATAGAATTCCTGAATTATCTTCTAATAAAGAATATATACCATCATTGGGAGTTAAATTCTCATTTCCTGAATTATCATTAATGGAAATGACATTTTTATTTCTAATATCAAATAGCTGAAGGGTGGTATTGGATCCAACCCATATTTTTTGATTCCTTGAACTGGCAAGTGCATAAACAGGATTAACACCATTAGATGAATTTTTATCTTTTTCTATAGCATAATATGTTAACTCGCCTGTTAGTGTATTTACATGATTTAAACCATAGGAAGTTCCAATCCAGAGTTGTTTATGATCATCCTCTACAATAGCATTAATATAGGAATTGGAAGGATTTTTAATTTCGTCATTAGAAAATCTTTTCCAGGTTCTTTTATCTTTATTTAAAAGGTTTAAACCTTTATCCGTTCCTACCCAAATATTGTTTAGGTGATCTTCAAAAATTGAAAGTACGTTGGAACTGCTCAGACTATTTTTTTCTGAGTTCTTATTAAAGTATTTATGAAAATTTCCAGTCTTTTCATCGAATACATTCAGACCAGATTCTGTACCAATCCAAAGTGATCCATCTTTAGCAATAAATACCTTATTAACCTTATTACTGCTTAATGAGTTAGAGTTACCAGGTTCATGACTATAATTGATAAAAATGTTTTTAGTTCTTACAAATTTACTTATTCCAAAGGCTCTTGTACCAAGCCAAAGGTTTCCATTTATATCTTCAGTAATACTTTGAATATGATTTGCTGGCAATGAAGACTTATTATTTGAGGAGTGCTTGAAAATTTCAAACTTAAATCCATCATATTTATTAAGTCCGTCTTGTGTAGCAAACCAAATAAAACCAAATTTATCTTTTTGTATTGCAAGAATAGTATGTTGAGAAAGGTCATTTGAACTGTTTATTGCATTCAGATTTAGTGTCAGTTTTTGGGAATAGACCGTGAATGCCGATAAGACAGCAGAAAGTAAGAATATAAAAAAAAATTTAACCTTCATTGACCCGATTAATTGACAAAACTTATGCCCTGCATTAATTATCCGGACCTGATTGAAGCAAATCAATTATTTATTCATTATTTCAATAAATAGAGGCTTTGGGCGGTGATTTCCAATCTATTGAGTATAAATATTAAAATGTAAGGGATTTAAAAATATAAAATATTGGGTATTATTTTACCCGAAATGTGGATATAATTACCCTAAGTCTAATTATTTTCAGGTCTGTATCTTTTTGCTTTAAATAATTATATTTTGAAAATCATATCCTATGTATTTTTTTATTTTATATAACTTAATGGTCTCAGTATATTAGAGTTGACAAATAAATTAAACATAGCATAATCAGCTATTCATTTCATGAAAAAGAGGATCTACTATTTTCTGTTTTTACTTGTTTCAGTACTTTATACTGTACAATCCTGTAATTATATTGGAGGAGCTCAAAGTTCTGAAGAACAAATTCCGGATCAGGTAAGCTATAATTTTGACATCAGGCCGATACTTTCAGATAAATGTTTTTCATGTCATGGTCCGGATGCTAATAAGCGTGAAGCTGGCCTCCGTTTAGATAATGAGGAAAGTGCTTTTAAAGCATTAAAAGAAAATCCCCAAGCACATGCTATAGTTGCAGGAAAACCTGAATTGTCGGAAGTTTTTATGAGAATTTCTTCAAAAGACACCTCAATACTGATGCCTCCGCCTTCATCCAATCTTAAATTAAATTCCCGGGAGATCGATCTGATCGAAAAATGGATCAGACAAGGTGCCAAATATGAAACACATTGGTCTTTTACCAGGCCCAGAAAATCTCCGCTTCCAAAAGTAAAAGATCCCAAATGGCCCAGAAATGAAATTGATCATTTCATTTTAAGCAAAATTGAACAAAAGAGTATGATACCCAATCAGGAAGCTGAGAAGGAATATTTATTAAAACGTCTGAGTCTTGATTTAACAGGCTTGCCTCCCGGTTTAGATATGATGAATCAATTTCTGGCTGATAATAGTCCAAATGCCTATGAAAAGGCAGTTGATCAATTGCTTAAAAGCCCCGCCTATGGAGAAAAAATGACCCTTCATTGGCTGGATGTTGCTCGCTATGCCGATTCTCATGGATTTCAGGATGATAGCTACCGATCAGCCTGGCCATGGCGCGACTGGGTTATTAATTCGTTTAATACTAATTTACCCTACGATAAATTTATTACACTTCAGTTAGCAGGTGACCTGATGCCTAACGCAACTAAGGAGCAGATTCTGGCAACAGGCTTTAACCGAAATCACAAAATTACCGAAGAAGGGGGAGTAGTTGATGAAGAATATAGGGTTCAGTATGTAATTGACAGAACAAACACCTTTTCAAAGGCACTTATTGGTGTAACAATGGAATGTGCACAATGCCATGATCATAAGTATGACCCATTTTCACAAAAGGAATATTATCAGCTGTATGCATTTTTTAATAACATCAAGGAGGTTGGATTGCAATCAACAGTTGGAGGACCAGAAACTTACGCAAAGAATCCAATGATCGAGATCAGTAATGATGAGGTTAAAAATATACTTAAGTTTATCAATAAGCAGGACACCAACAAGCTGATCGTATCTGTAATGGCAGACCGTGATACTCTTCGAAAGACTTATATTCTTAAACGAGGAGCCTATGATGCTCCGGATAAAGAAGTTGCTGCGGGTACTCCAAAATCTATATTGGAATTTGACAATAAACTTCCTAAGAATAGATTAGGACTGGCAAAGTGGTTATTTGATAAACAGAATCCACTAACATCCAGAGTGTTTGTCAACCAGCTTTGGCAGGAGATATTTGGCAGAGGGATCGTGAAAACCGCTGGTGATATGGGAATGCAGGGTGAACTTCCAACGCATCCGGAATTACTTGATTGGCTCGCCGTTGATTTTATGGAACATGGCTGGGATATTAAGCGCCTCGTTAAACAAATGGTATCATCCGCCACATATCGTCAATCTGCTGTAATTTCAAAAGATAAGTTACAGGCTGACCCGGAAAACATATATCTATCCAGAGCACCCCGCTATCGAATTAAGGCTGAGCTTGTGCGGGATTTGATCTTGTCAAGCAGTGGACTTCTGATTAAAACTATCGGCGGTCCGAGTGTAAAACCTTATCAGCCCGGGGGGTTATGGGAAAATGCCTCATCAGGCCGTGGTATTTTGAGAACCTATAAACAGGATCATGGTTCTGACCTGTATCGCAGAGGAATGTATACCTTCATTAAGCGTACTGTTCCACCTCCTGTGATGGGAATTTTCGATGCCAGCAACAGGGATCAGTGCGAGGTTGTTCGATTAAAAACTAATACACCGCTTCAGGCTCTAATCATGATGAATGACCCTACGGTTATTGAAGCCTCACGTGTTTTAGCATCGAAACTGGATGTCGAACCAATTCAGGTTCAGGAAAAAGTAATAAAAGCTTTTCGACTGATCGTATGCAGGAAGCCTTCTGAAAAAGAAGTTAAATTATTGAGTACCTATTATAATGACCAACTTATTGCCTTTAAGAAGGAACAGAGCCGGGCAGATAAGCTCCTTTCCATTGGGGAATATCCAAACCCTGAAAAATTGAATAAATTGAGTGTAGCTGCATTGATGCAGGTAATTACTGCACTCTATAATTTGGAAGAAACTATAACCAGATCCTGATGCAAAAAGACTTTTTAGAACATGGATTAAATTTTAACAGGCGCCGGTTTCTTTCACGGCTAAGTTTAGGTCTTGGCAGTGCCGCTCTGGGCTCATTACTTGTTCCTGACCTTTTTAGCGGTGCTTCTTCTGAGGCAGGGTTGGCTCCTGGTATTCCACATTTTGCTCCAAAGGCAAAACGGGTAATTTATCTGTTTCAGAATGGAGCGCCTTCTCAATTGGAACTATTTGACTATAAGCCCAGGCTGAGGGAAATGATGGGTCAGGATCTGCCTTCATCAATCAGAGGTAATCAGCGTCTTACCGGCATGACAGCTAATCAGACAGCCTTTCCAATGGTTGGTTCATTTGCCAATTTCAAGCAATATGGAGAATCACGAAACTGGATAAGTGACATGCTTCCATATACTGCAAAGGTTGTAGATGATATTTGCATTATCAGATCAATGCATACCGAGGCTATCAACCATGATCCGGCATTAACATTTTTTCAAACTGGTGCCCAGCAGGGAAATCGTCCGAGTATGGGTTCCTGGTTAAGCTATGGCCTGGGAAGTGAGAATAAAAATCTACCTTCCTTTACTGTATTACTTTCGAGGGGTAGAGGTAATAGTCAGGGTGTTTATTCCAAATTATGGTCGAGTGGTTTCCTGGATTCTATTCATCAGGGAGTCCAGTTCAGTAGCGGCGATGATCCTGTCCTTTATTTAAGGGATCCTGATGGGATGAACAAATTTGAACGCAGGAAATTTCTTGATCAGGTATCACAATTAAACCAAATTTCGTACGAAGAATTTGGTGATCCGGAGATCAGTACAAAGATCCAGCAATATGAAATGGCCTACCGTATGCAAACAGCTGTTCCCGAAATTATGGATCTTTCAAAGGAGCCAGATGATATCATTAAACTCTATGGTACTGATTCAATGACTCCCGGGACCTTTGCTGCCAATTGTTTACTGGCACGAAAACTCTCGGAAAATGGGGTTCGTTTTGTTCAGCTCTATCATCAGGGATGGGATCATCATGGTAATCTGCCTTCCGAAATAGCCTCCCAAGCCAAAGACGTAGATCAGGCATCAGCGGCACTGATCACAGATCTGAAACAAAGAGGATTATTGGATGAAACCCTGGTAATATGGGGTGGTGAATTTGGCCGGACAAATTACAGCCAGGGAAAATGGACTGCTGAAAACTATGGGCGTGATCATCATCCGCGTTGCTTCAGTATCTGGATGGCCGGGGGTGGTATTAAGCCGGGCATTTCTTATGGAGAAACTGATGAATTCGGGTATAATATTGTCAAAGATCCGGTACATGTACATGATTTTCAGGCTACTATTTTGAATCAACTGGGTCTGAATCATGAAAAGTTAATTTTTAAGCATTTAGGTAGAAGATACCGCCTGACAGATGTCTCAGGCAAAGTAATTAATGATATTTTAGTTTAACGATTAGCTTTTTATAATCATTTTATGGATAGAAGAAAATTCATTCAGAATAGTGCTGGTGTTACTGCAAGTTTTTTTATTGCCAAAGATCTGTTTGCGGTTGATAAAGGACCTGTTTATGGGCATAATAATATGAAGTATACCCTTGATACAAAATGGGGGACTTTAGATTCAGCAAAATTTCCTGTCAATGATTGTCATGAAATGGTTCAGGATAAGAAAGGCAGAATTATTCTGCTTACTAATGAAACTAAAAACAACATTCTGATCTATAATAAATCAGGAAAGTTACTGGATAGCTGGGGGCATGACTTTCCGGGTGGTCATGGACTTACCATAGCTGATGAAAATGGAACTCAATTCCTTTATATCACAGATACCTCAAAGCATCAGGTTTATAAAACTACAATGGACGGTAAAATATTGATGACCATTGATGTTCCGATGGATCCCGGTATTTATAAAAATGCGAAGGAATTTGTACCAACAGAGGTAGCAGTTGATTCAAATGGGGATTTTTTTATTGCGGATGGATACGGATATCAATATATCCTGCATTATGGCCATGATGGTAAATTTAAAGGTTATTTCGGCGGCCGTGGAAAAGGGGATGAACACCTCGATAATGCCCATGGTATTGTTGTTGACAGAAGGTCCGGAACTCCAAGCCTATTAGTAACTGACCGTACCCGCAATTGCTTTAAACGATTTTCAATGGATGGAAAGCTACTGGAAATAATCAACCTGCCGGGCGCTTGTGTTTGCCGTCCAGTAATAAAGAATGATTATCTGTATGCTGCTGTACTTCGATCACCGAATCTTGATAATACAGGTTCAGGATTTACAACAATTTTAGATAAAGATAACAAGGTAGTTTCCAATATTGGAGGAACAGAACCTGTTTACAAGGACGGAAAATTGCAACCGATGTCACAGGCTGAAAAGATCTTTGTCCATCCGCATGATGTATGTGTTGACGATGATGAAAACCTGTATGTGGCACAATGGGCCTCAGGCAAAGTATATCCTTATAAATTCAAAAGAGTCTGATTTCTGTACCACAAGATCTTTTATATGAAAAGCAAGCTTAATGCTTATGCTGTTAGTGTAATTTTTTGCCTCAATATCCTGATCATTTTTTTATTGATCTTTGAGCAGCAACTGGAGATTCCTCAATGGCTACAGCCCATTGGCAGAATGCATCCAATGCTACTGCACTTTCCAATTGTGCTGCTTATTCTGGCTGCAGGCCTGGAGTTTTTTCGCTTTAAACCTGTAAATAAAGAAATAAGCTTTTACTATAATTTTACCACAGGATTATTCCTTAGCGGGATACTTTTATCCGGAATCACAGTCCTGATGGGCTTGTTTTTATCCCTTGAAGATGGTTATGAAGGTGATACCCTGATATATCATAAGTGGTTTGGGGTTAGCACAGTTTTCTTATCCTCTGTTTTATATAAGTTAAGAGATTTTAAATGGTATAATGAGATCAGTGCCAAAGCAGGTTCAATCACTTTAGCTCTGATCCTTATCGTTGCAGGTCATTTTGGTGCGGTACTTACCCATGGGGATAATTTTGTACTGGAACCAATTTCAAAGCCAATTCCGGTTCCCCTGGATCAGGCAAGGGTATATGATCATGTAATACAGCCTATTTTTCAGGAAAAATGTGTTAGTTGTCATAATGATCAGAAATTAAAGGGTAGTTTAAAACTTACTGATAGCCTATCCATACTTAAAGGCGGTAAAACAGGAAAATTATTTATAGCAGGAAAACCTAATTTAAGCCTCTTGCTGGAAAGGATACACTTGCCATCAACCGTGAAAAAGCATATGCCGCCTTCGGGTAAGCCTCAGCTAACTGATGAAGAATCTGAACTTCTTTTTCTGTGGATCAAGGGTAATGCCTCATTCAGCAAAAAAGTGATGGACCTTGATCAGAATGATTCCTTAAGAGTATTGGCAACATCAAGGTTAAAACCTGCAGAAATTCAGGAAGAAGGTTTCGACTTTGATGCCGCAGATGATGAAACCATAAAAAAACTGAATACTTTTTACAGATTAGTAGCCCCTGTTTCACAAGGGTCGCCTGCACTGGCAGTCAGTTTTTTTAGTAAAAGTGGCTTTGATTCAAAATCACTGGATGAATTGACAGCCATTAAAGACCAAATCATTAGTTTGAGGTTAAGCAGAATGCCTGTAAAGGATGCAGACCTGAGTAAAATTTCAAAATTTAAGTCATTACAGAATCTGGATTTAAACTTTACTGATATTACCGGCAGCGGATTAAAAGAACTTTCCGGATTGAAATTTTTGAAAAGCTTATCACTTTCAGGTACACAGGTTAACTTAAAGCAGGTGCAGCCTGTTATAGCATTGAAAAGTCTGGAAGAGTTAACGATATGGAACACTTCATTTTCTGCAAAAGACATTCAGGAATTAAAGCGATTGAATAAAAATTTAAAGATCATTACCGGATTTAAAGATGATGGAACTACACTCATACGACTATCACAACCATTATTAAAAAATAGTTCAAGGGTATTTAAGGATCAGAGTGCAATAGAACTTTCTCATCCAAGGCAAGGTGTGACCATTAGGTATACATTAGATGGCACTGAACCTGATAGTTTGACATCTGCTGTGTTTAAGAATGATTTGAACATTAAAATGAATGCTACTATAAAGGCAAAGGCCTATAAAAAGGGATGGCTTAGCAGTGAGGTGAGTACCTTTGGCTTTTTAAGAACTGCAATTAAACCAGACATGATAAATTTGTTATTCGTGCCTAATGAATATCATAAAGCGGCAGGTGCCAAGTCCTTAATTGACGGACAATTAGGTGATTTTGATACCAATAATAATAACTGGCTAGGCTTTCAGGAAAACAATCTGGAAGTTTTGTTAGAGTTTAAGACAGTCAGGAAAATTGAAAATATTGCCTTAAATACCTTGATATCTTCAAATGGATCAGCTTTTCCTCCAACAAGTATTCAAATTTACGGAGGGACAGATAAAAATAATTTAAACCTGATCGCTACTCTAAATCCAGAAATGCCTGTTAAAACCAGCCAGCAGGAAATTAAGACCATTTACACCAGTTTTAAACCTCAAACAGTTTCTCATCTTAAAATCATTGCAAAACCGCTTAGAAAGCTTCCGGTGTGGCATCAGGCAAAGGGTAAACCTGCACTGCTGCTTGTTGATGAAGTTTTAGTCAATTAAATTTGGAAATAGCACATAACTGATCATTTAATTGAAAATTCAGATGATTTCTTCTGTTTTAAAATAGTACTTCTTTATTCCTGGTAAGGCAATTATAATTTAGTTTTAATTTTAATATCAATTACCTACCTGACGAATATCAATACTTGATAGTTCCTGGACGTCTAATTTTGTATTAATAATAAAAATTAATACAGGAAAAATGAAAACTAAGATCAGTATCCTTCTAATAATATTGTTAGGAGCAGGAAGTATGCTTAAGGCGCAGCAACAGGATCAGATTCAAAAGCAGGACAGGATCCATCAGGAAGAACATTTAAGATTTTATGATGGTAAGTTGTATCAATATAAAGATGGTGTTCAAAGCCAGGTTACGGAACAGGTGAGATTAAGGAATGGAACTGTTGTTAACCCTGATGGTTCTTACCAGTTACAAAATCAGGAAAGGTTCCAGCTTCGGCAAGGTGAGTGCCTTGATATGGATGGAATTCGCTATAGGACTCAGAATAAATTCAATAAGCGCAGGAGCATCCCTGATAAGCAGATCAGCCCAAATAGATCAGGTGGAATAAATAGAAACAAACCTGCAGGTAGCAGGGGAGGAGGTGCAGGTGCCAAACGAGGAAAGAATAATTAAGTTTTATAAATGCTTCCTGAAATATTAAACGTGAACTCCGTATCTCAATAAAGCCCAATAACCAAGTGCAATAAAACAAACGATCCCTTTCTGTGATAACAGAAAGGGATCGTTTCGTTTCTCCGGGTGGCAAAACGATGAACATCCGCCACAAATAAAGCCAATCAGTAAATTGTATTTCGAGTATCCCAAACCTCACCGTTTTGTTCAACTCTGTTCTAAACCTTGGCTAAACCATACTGGATATCTTGTGGATAAGGAAAAAATTTGCGGAGAACAGATTTTTAAAATGATTTTAAAAATTATCAAGCAATTCATGAAGGAGTATGTAAATCCGATCAGTGGGTCATATCAGGGAGATCAGAAGAGCGAATTATTAAACAGATCAATTTAATTTAATATCATACATTTACGTAAGACAACAATTCTTCTTACAGCCAATTAAAAACATATCTTATGAAAGCACCTTCAGCACCAAAACAAATAACCTGGATGATTGGGTTAATCTGTGGTATTTCAGGCATCATTGGTCATTATGCTAATGTTCCTGTATTGACAGAATATAATTACCCCTTATTACTGATTGGTTTTATTGCTCTTGCTGCAGGGACAACCTTTCGGGGTATGTAAAATAAAACGGAGCCCTGTCTTTTAACGTATAGGCAGGTTTTTTATAGGACATTGGATAACCGAAAATCTAAATCCGGTTATTTTGGAATCACTGTATAAATTATTACCAAAAATTACAAATAAAAAAACCACTAAAACAAACAATCCCTCTCTGTTTTCACAGAGAGGGATCGTTTTGTTCGGTCGGGGTGGCAGGATTCGAACCTACGACCTCCTGGTCCCAAACCAGGCGCGATACCGTGTTTAAAGCGAGGTTTTTCATGAAATAAATTTGTTTAAAATGCTTAGGTATCCTAATAGGTACCTTTGAATCATTATGATTTACTTAAAAAGCGTAATCATCGTGTGTTCTTAGTTTCTCTGTTGAATGGCAGAAACTAATTCCGGTAATAAACCCTTCTTCAACTTCTATATTCCAAGCAGTGTATTTGAATAGGGCATTAGATTCTTGTTTAGGAAACCTGCCTTCATCAAATATCACTACAGTTCTTCCTACTTGACAACCGTTACAAATGTCCGTCATGTATGTAATAGTTTGATTGGCACTTTCAGTTCGGTAGGAAAACATTTGTTTAACTAACCAATGCAGATATTCGTTTCGACTGACTTTGATATTGCCTACAGTTTCAAGATTCTTACACTTACTTCCAATTAAACGTTTTATGCTTTTTACATCATATTTGGAAATTGCAATGGCGAGAAGATGAATTGGGTCAGAGCTTTCACTAGTAATCATACTCAATTGCTTATTGTTTTTTTGACTCTTTAAACGCGCAATTGAGCTGACTATTAATAATTTTTTGGCTTGGTTTAATTCTTACAGAATCTCCTTGTGTTTCAAGTATTATTTCTTGTACCGCATTATTAGATAGCTTTGTATAATTATCCTCATTTAAATTGAAAAAGTTCCCTGTCATATTTACTTTTTCATTCATAGTTCCTTCAATATGTTCCTCTGTTGTTAATACAATAACCGATTTATCTGCTAATTTGAACGTTGCTTTCACTACTGGCCAAGAGTTTTTGGTTGTCAAAGTGTAAGTTGATAACAATAATATTTTTTCAACCGTTCCGGATGTTGTATCTATTTTGAAGGATGCTGCTGTTTCAATTGCGTTAACTTTTTCCTCTCCTTGCGATTGAAAAATAAAAGACCCTGAGGTTCTGAATGTTTTTATGCTTCCTTCTTCCTTAATTTTTACATTACAACTATAAGGAGATTCTTCATCTTGTTTTTTTTGTACACATGAAATAGTACTTAAAAGTACGCTAATGATGACTAAGTTTATTATGATATTTCTAATGATGCTCATGATGTAAATAAGTTATTATGGGATGTATATAAGTTTAATCTTTTTGCCAATGTTTAGTATTCTCATCTCCTTCATTACAACCCTCAAATGCTGAGCCCAAGATTACATCTGGTATTGGGAAGCTTACGCTCCGAAAATAGTACCATATATCATGGTTTTTGTTATTCTTTACCAGCCGCTGCTCCAATTAATAAACCTAGCGCATCAAGAATCAACACTTTTCCAATTGCTCTTTTAATTATGTTTGACGTTCATTAAGAGTTTTAATTAATGCTTCAGTTATGATTTTCGAAATGCGCTTAAAGGTTCTACTAGAGCCTAATACTCTAATTAGTTTAGGTGACAAGTAATAATATATCTGTATAAAAGTCCTTCCTAAAATGCTTTTGTCCAATTCTTCGTCTCGGAACTTTCTCAAAAGTACTACTTCAGGTGCATCGAAATCACCGTAAACATAGGTAGCAATAAAACAGCCTTTCGACCCATTTAGTCGTTTATGGGCTGTTGCTGAAATGTTTTTTGTTTCCTCAAGAAGTTCCTTTGCTCTTGAGGACATTTTTAAAGTACTTATAACTTTTAAAATATCATCAGCTGCTTCCAAAGCGATTTTATAATCCATAATGATGGCATTAGGGTTGCTCCTAAAATCACTTGCCATTGCGGAGACAGCTGTATGTTGACATGTAAATCTTGCCAACGTTATAGCTGTAACAGCTATGATTTCACTTAACTCTATAACTCTCCTATCCTCTTGTGGAATTTCTGAAATAATATCATTGTATAATAGAAGACTCTCCTTTAGAAAGATGTTACCTAAGTAGGAGCCATTCTCCATAATATGCGGTAAATTTCCCAACTGTTCAAAAGAGGTATGGAGTTCCTCAGCTTTTTCAACTATTGCATTGGAACTCTTATTTAGGCTTTTGTCTCCAAAGTCAATTCTGTTAAATTTCATAATAATCAGCTTACTTACTTTGTATGTTGAATAGTTACTTAAATATATAATATCTAATGCAAATACCAATTATAATTGGTAGACATTAATATTTCATAAGGTCAACTTAGACCTGTGAATATTCGTGATGAGGTCATCTTAAAGAAATTTGGAAATCGCCTTAGAGATTTAAGGAAGGAAAGAAATATATCACAACAAAGCCTTGAACTTAAAGCTGGCATTTCTAAGAATCAAATAGGAAATATAGAAAGGGGTGAAGTCAATGTTACCCTAATTACATTAATTGCAATTGCTTCTGTACTTGAGATTTCCCCTAAAGAATTCTTTGATTTTAGTTGAATAAGTTCTTCCAAGGTGATAGTTTAAAGATTTATCACTTTGAAAGAACCCTATATTCAGATATCACTAGATTAGAATTTCATAATCTCTATGATTTACTTCCACTTTATTAATTTCATACAGAATTATATTATCATCAATCTGATATATTTGGTCTACCACATATAATTGATGTTCTTGTAATTTGATTGCATTTTTCCCCCTTACCCTAAAAGGACATGAGACTCTGAATAATTTTCCTTTCTTATTTATAAATAAGCAGGAATTCAATTTACTTTTCATGCAAAACTTATAGAGTGGAAAAGGGTAATACTAATCTAGAATTCTTACAACATTTTCAATTTGGTGATTCGAATACCATCTCTTCCATACTTGCTGCTTCATCAGAGTACTCGTATCTAAAATCAAGCTTAATCACCTCATTACTATTAGGGACAGTATACTCATACTCATCACATTGAATTCTCTTAATAGAACCAGGGAACTTAGTACCAATTAGGCTTTTGCAAGTCTTCTTATCGAATGTTGTCAACACGAATGCTCTTCTCGTGGTCATATAGACCCTTTGTGAGTTTAGTGACTTTACAAATTCCGGCTGTCCTTGTACTACTAAATAAGCCAGTTCTTTTCCTTCACCACTTTGGCGAACGGAACAATCAACTACTGTTACCATTTTTTCTTTTTCTTTGAGTGTGTATTACCCCTTTTTATAGTGGATTATCGGGGGCACTTCGATATAGCCAAAACTTAGGGGGTGGTTGTATGATGTGGTACTGGCACTTGTCCTTTTAAGCTTCTGAAAAGAGAAGATTTGTCTTTTCAACTGAAAAAAACTTCGGAATTTGTTTATTTTCTTAGTATTTGAGTAGTGAGGTTGTACTTATAGATAAAGAGGGGGGATTGGGAATCTCTATATTATAAAAGGGAGTGTCTGATGAAAGTGCTAATTGAAAGGCATGAGTATGGTGTTTGTTCTGGTGCGAGCAAATGACTTGGGGAGTGTTTTAGATTTAATAAAATCTATTTGTTTAGGGATGTATCACAAGAAGAAGTATACATCTCTTTTATAAGAAAAACCTAAAACTTGAATCTGTCTCTAAATCTTAGGATGACTGACCATTAAATTATTCCTTCATCGGCAAAACTGTAATATCCTTCGGTTGAAAGAATGATATGGTCGAGTACTGCTATATCTAATATCAGGCCACCATCTTTAAGCTTTCTTGTTAATGATATATCTGCTTCACTAGGAGTTAAATTTCCACTTGGGTGATTATGTGCTAAAATTATTGAAGTAGCACATGATTTAAGTGCTGCTGCGAATATTACTCTTGGGTCTGCGACTGTTCCACAAATACCACCTGTTGATATATCGTAACATCCTATTACTTTATGTGCTCTATTTAGAAGTAATATCTTGAACTCTTCAATAAATCCAATGATTTCTGTGTTCCAAATGCTTATTAAGAGATTGTAGCTGTCCAAAGAATTGGTGATTTTAGGGCGTTGGGACGGCTTGAAGGTTTGTTTATAAACAAGTTGTAATTCACATACCTTAAATGTGTTGTCTAGATTTTTTTTCATAATTCATGAGTTTGAAGAAGTGGTTAATGCGAGACGTCTGCGAGTTGAGCCAAAAGTCCCTGCAAAGGAAATCCGAAGGATTGATGCAGGGTATGTCAAAGACACGAGGACGATATAGGATGTGTGATGGAGTCCGAGCTTTTGGTGACAATCAGGCGAGCATATAAAGACGAAAAGCGAGTGTATTTACAGCGAAGGTTGTGTAAAGGGTAAATACAGAGGAAGCTTTTATGGAGTAATGACTTTGCTAAAGCAATCACCCATGACAGATACGAAGCGTCGCATGTGATGGTGAATCTGGCTTTGGTGTTGCTGAGCATTGGAAATTGCGAAATTCCATGTAATCTGGTGTGTGAAAGGCCAACTACCGGAATTGCTTATGGTTCATATTGCACGAGACAGAACCTTTGAAGAGCATAAAAGTAAGCAATAAGGTAATTAAGAAGTGTTGAATTAATATTATTGGTCAATAAGGCATGCATCATTGACTTTTGCTTTGATTCCAGCGCGTAAACGACATTTTTCACTTGCAAATCTGCTTTTTGATTGATAAATTAGTACTTCCAATAGTTAAAAACAGAAGCGCTTCACTGATCTAGGTGATTTTTTAACTAAATGTTACCGAAAATAATCCTGAATCCATTTTTCCATAAGAAATAGAGTCGAAAGAATTTTTTTTTGGTAACAAAATCAATATTTTTTTCATTTAAAATTTATGTTATGAACAAAATCGTTAAAAATGTCTCCTCTATGGAGCAGATTATTGTAAATGCAAGTACAGGTATCAAGTATTTAAGCGAGGTAATAAACGAATTACCTCCTAACACGATGTTTAATAAAGGCAAAACAGGATGTGGTGGTACGGAACTTGAATTAAAAGCGAAAAGACATTCAATTATTATAGTTCCATATATAGGTCTTATTAATTGTAAGTGTGAAAATAAGGACTTTCATCTGATGGGTGTATATTCAGGTATACAAGACAAAGATATTATAGCCTATTTGAACAATACGGAAATTAAGTACAAAAAAATCATGGTTACTTATAACTCAATTGATAGGGTAGTTCGATGCATTAACAAATACTCTGACTTTCAAATTGGCGGTGTTCCTGCAAATGCAGAACGTGATTTTTTTTTGCTTATTGATGAATATCACCTGCTTTTCAACCAATATGATTTCAGGAACGATTCAATTACAAATCTCTTAAAGGTCTTTCCAAGATTCGATAAAGTAACGTTTATGACTGCCACTCCAATTGAACAAGAATTCATGTTAGAGGAATTAAAGCATTTTCCTATAACAAAAGTAGTGTGGGAAGATGTTCCTGAACTGAATGTTAGACTAGTTGAGACCAAGAGTGCGATTAATACTGCTGTTCGTATCATTAAACAACGAATTGATAATAAGTCATTTGGAAACATCCATCTTTTTGTGAATTCAGTTATAACCATTGCGAAAATTATTAGAGCTTGTGGGCTTCATCCCGATATCGTCAAAATTATATGCGCTGATAAACCAGAAAACCAGCAAAAGCTTGGGTCAGTTCATAAAATCTCAAAAGATTTGAAGACTCCCAAACTTATAAATTTCTATACTGCAACTGCTTTTGAAGGTGTGGATATATTTGATAAGGAGGGAAAAACCTTTATTCTATCTGATGGTAAACTTGCTCATACTCTTATAGATATATCGACATTATTTATTCAAATCTGTGGTAGAATTAGAGATAGTGAGTATAACAATGAAATAACTCATATCTATTCAAAAAGTCACAGATATAACGGGCGCGATATGACCTATGAGCAATATATAAACTTCACTGAAGAGCAAATGAATGAGGAATTAGAGTATGTGGATTGGCTAAATAATGAGATGGATTCCACAAAGGGTAATGGAAAACATAAACAAAGAACGATTAAAAAAGTTCTTTCAGTTAATTTAGGTAATGATTATCTTAAAGTGGATGAGAACAGAAAAGTATATTTTGATATCAATAGAGTTAAGGTAGACCGAATGAACTTTAAGATTAATAATTGCTACCGTAATTCTGGTAATCTGGTAAAGTTTTATAAAGATTTTGGTTTTGACATAAAAGATCAACTAGTCTCTGATGTTCTAAAATCTAAACCCCATTCAAGGACAACATTTAAGCGGCTTTTTGAAGAATATGTGTTATTAAAGCATAATATCAATCAACCAATTGGAAACGGGGAGGAAAGAATACTATTTATAGAACTTGAAAGACCACTTGTTAAAAAAGCTTTTGATACGCTAGGTGTTGCTGAAGTCCGTAGGATGAAATATAGTGTTAGTAACATAACCAAGAAATTAGCAATACGGGGAGATGATAGTGAAAACGTAAGGGTGAAGAAAGTTTTAGCAGGGAAATTAGCCTTTAATACTACTTACAAAGTAAGTAAGGTTGTAGCGATTCTACAAAATGCATATGATATTTTGGGTTTGAAAAGAAAAGCAAAATCTACCAACTTGGGAACGTGGTACGTAATCGAACACAACAGCAGACGATTTGAGTCAGAGGTTAACCGAACCATTACTATATTAGGTGAAAAATACGTTTTAGATTAGGCACTGATGAAACCAACTTACTGTTTTACGATTAGTCAGTAAGTTGGTTTTCTAACTATTTTCTATTATTCGTCCAATAACTTCTTTTCCAATGAACTCATCAAGTTATTCATATCTACACTGATTTTAGCTTCTATCACCTTAGCATAAATTTGAGTAGTTCGAATATTTGTATGGCCAAGCATTTTGCTTACAGTTTCAATTGGAACTCCATTACTTAACGCCACAGTAGTCGCAAATGTATGCCTTGCAACATGAGTGCTTAGGGGTATGTTTATAGCAGCCAATTGACCAATAACTTTAAGATGCTTGTTCATCTTTTGATTTGATAGCACAGGAATAATCGGCTGACCCTCTAACGTAACCCTATTAGAAACAAATTGGTTAATGATAACTGCTGCTTGGGGCAGTAAGGGAATTGTTGATTTGGTTTTTGTTTTCGTCCTTTCTATAAATATCCAAGGTTTGTTATCAACTCCATTTGAGATGTCCTTATTAGTTAATTTCTTGATATCCGAATAGGCAAGCCCCGTATAGCATTGGATGAGAAATACTTTCCTTACCGTATTAGTTGTGGAATTGATAATATCTAGGTTATTGATTTTCATCAGGTCTTTCCAATCCAAAATCTTACGTGAATATGGATGAAGTCTTAATTGCATGTTCTCTAATGGCTTAAATGCTATAATCCCTAATTTAAAAGCGTAAAGTGTAATCTTTTTAAGTCTTTGGATATGTTTAATCGCACCATTATTATTGCATATATCCCTAGAGACAAGATAATTATAGTAGCTGTTTGCGAAACTATAGGTCAGTTCTTCTATATGTAAATCATTTTTTGAATAACATTTTTGGATAAAGTTCTCAATCAATTTCAGCGTTGTCTTATAATTTTTATAAGACCCAGTGCTGTATCTTACTCCGATAAGAGATTCAAATTCTTTATTATGTTGTCGTATAAGGGATAAAATAGAATGGGATTCTTCTTTATCTCCGGATAATTCCCTCCTTAGGTTCTCAATGGTAATCCTCTTCTTTTTAATTAACAGTTCAGCATATGCATTGTATACTGTTGTAGTTATTACTTCTAAATGTTTGTTCAGGGAATTAAGATTATTATTCAATGGAAATGCTCTTCCTTTAATCTTATCCCAATGAGCTTCAGGAACCTTTCTTTTTGTACTAAGGAAAGTTCTTTGTCCATCTATTGTAACTCTTGTATAAATTGGCACTAGGCCTTTAGCATCTACTTTTTCTCGTTTGATGTTAAATGATACGTGAAAGGACTCTGTACTCATAGCATTATGATTAAAAGGCATGAATAGGAGAGTATATTACTGAAATAGGTATCCTGATAGGTATCCTCAGAGAAGGTGTAAAATTGAAAGTGCTCTAGTAGAATCTCTTCTCTTCTATAAGGAATACCATGTAGAGTATTCAGAAGAAAGGTTTTGAGTAGAAACAAGAAAAGCCAATCACTGCTGATTGGCTTCTTTGTCGGGGTGGCAGGATTCGAACCTACGACCTCCTGGTCCCAAACCAGGCGCGATACCGGGCTACGCTACACCCCGAACTTTTAACAATGATTGCGAATGCGTTTCAGTTGTTAAGGGACTGCAAAGATAGACTTTTCATGATTTGTGACAAATATATTTGAAAATAAATTGAAGATATTTTTACGATCATGATTGAAATTAGTTTAAAGTGCTGACCAGTAGGGTAAAGTATGATAAATGATTAACGAAAGATTGTTAAAGCAGCTTATTCAAAAAAAAATGCTTTCCCTGATTATCAGGAAAAGCATTCAAAATCTATATTTTTAATTAATTGACCTGTCCAAGATTAACACCATTGAATAGGATGTTAAATTCTGTTCTTCTATTTATTTGCTGTAAGGCAAGTGAACAATTTGGATCACTATTACAAGGGTTGGACATATCTGGTCTGCCATGCTTTTCGATCACCAAACGATTGGCTGAAATTCCTTTAGAAATAAGATAAGTTCTTGCAGCTTGTGCTCTGTTGAATGCTAACTTATCATTGTATTTAGCCATACGGCTATCTGAAAAAGCTGAAACAGCAACACTAACACCAGGATTTTCATTTAATAATGTAACAAGGCTGTTCAGTGCAGGTAAAGCATCAGGACGGATACTTGCGTCATCAAGATCAAAATATATATCAGATGTTTTAAATGAACTCTTTAGTGAACTAAGATTATCAAATACAAACTGCTCAGATGCCATATACATAGCTTTTGTGCTCATTTTGACTTTTTCTGATTCGAAATTGACATATTCAGAACTTCCTTGTCCCTTTATGGAAAGCAGGTTTGATGAATTTTCAGATGCTGAATTAATGGCCATATAGCTTGATGACCTATTTGCGCCTAAAGACATTTTTGTATTCTGAGCACTGGTAGTAGTGTTTAAAAAAGAAATGCCTGAAAAGGTGAATACTGCGATAATAAATAATTTGTTTTTCATTACACGTTTTCCTCTCAATTAAGTAGATAGTATTAGTACGTTAACTATTTGCAATAGTTACACTAAATATGTAAGCAGATTTATATTTTGGTATTATAACTACAATAGTTTAAACAGAATTTAATGAAGGCACTTATATACAAAGTTAACCCACTAGTTTTAATATTCTGCAAAGTAGCCGTAATGCCAAATTAATGGTAAAAAACGTTGTTTTAGTCGTCTACGAGCCTATTAATATTTAATTGACCCGTTTCTTTGAACTCAACGGATGCCGGAGCCTTGATTACAGCCATTTCTTCCAATGACTCAGCAATTGCATACAGTAAGTCTTTGGCTTCTGCTAAGGGAATACCTTCAAGCACCCTTGCGACTTCGACCTGTTTTAATTTGAAAGTAGTGGTATCCACTATGGATGCTTCACTCCTGTCTAACCGAAAATTACTCGTTGATTATTGTGGTTTTAAAAGTTTGTTTTTGTAATTTTAAAATGTTCCGATAAGCCTAAAACCTAAAAGCCTATTCAAAGAAATAATTAATTAAATATCATAGAAGCGTTAGCTTTTATTCTTGCACTCAGAATCTTGGAAAATTCGCACTACAGCAAGGAGTATCAGTTACCGTTCACGCCAAAGCGTGGGCTGTACTTTGCTCTGCTGTTTTAGGTCTTCCAAGAACCTTGAGTGCGGGTAATGCTACATTCCCACGCTTCTTTACTTTAAAGACCTGACAGGGAGTGTAAGGCTTAAATTAAAATGAAATATTTATTACTGTGTTTGATGGTATTAATGTCGATTACCGCTAAGTCTCAAGCCCATTTAATCGGAATGACCTACCCAGAGTTAAGAGCCGAATTGAAGACCAATAATGATCTGACATTTATGGGTAACAAAACAACAGAGGGTATCACGATGGTGCATTATAAAAACATCCTCACCAACGACGATAACTCATTTTTATTTGAAAATGGAATTTGCAGGATGTATTCCAGAGTCTCCAATAAAGAAAATCTAATTCAGTTCATTCAGAGACTCAACGAAACTTCGACAAAGGTCAACGAAAACACTTGGATTGACCCTAAAAACATATACAGAATTGAATTGCGGTACATAAAGGATAACCCATATTACGCAGTAGACTACACGAAAATATAAATAGATGAAGTTACCCAAATCCACTCACTTTGAAATTGTGGGTCTCTTAGCCCATCGGGGTGTCAACAGGGCACATGACCTCAGTGCGTATTTCAGGCTATGGTTACGCAGCCCGGATAATATGTTTGACGTAGTTCATTTGAACAAACAAGAAAATGTAAATCATCTAATGAGAATATTAGAGGAGTTGGGGCATATCCAAGACTACAGGAATAATTTCGAATTCCCGAACGAGGGTTACACCGACGATGAATATGTAAAAAAACTAAATGTTTCTGCATCGTTAACCCACGCTGGATTTGAGTACTATAACCAACAGCTTCTTATAAGATCGAACCTTTTGGTAAACGAAGGTTCTCAAAAAAACTTTATAGCTCAAAAACGTATGGGTCTTGCGACCTTGTTGGTTGCATTTCTTACGATTTCGGTTTCAGCGATAAGTATTTATTCTACGGAATCCAAAATGGACGAATTAGAAAAAAATATGTACAAACAACAAAAGCTAATAGACAGGCTAATAGCAGACCGGACACCAAAGCAAAATCCAGTAACATACCCTGTGGGGAAGTCCCGTATTTATCAGCCATCCGGCGTAGATAGTTTACAAACCACATATTCTGAGAAATTAAAAAGCCCCAAATAAGGGGCTTCGATGTTATTAAATCTTAGGGGACTTCTTTTTGAGCAGTTTATCAATAGCATCATCAAAAGCCCTGTCACCGCTTTGCTCCTTTTTAGGAGGTAACGGCTTATCCGCTCGTTTTTTTATTAATGAGCTTTGACCCGGTGGTGCTTTAGATTGTTTTTTACTCATGCTACGTTTTTAATGAGGTCTTTGTATTTCAGCCTACATTGCACATTGTCAATAATCTTTTCCATTTGTTGCTGAATATTCAAATCTCGGTAATTATAACGAAAACTTGATTCCTGAACATATTTGTTTAAATGTTTTCTGCTGACTTTGATGTGTGTGCCTCCCAAATGCCTTTTAAAATGGCTCCAGAAGTTCTCAATCCCGTTGGAGTGTATTTCCCCGTCTGCATAGAATCCTTTGCCGTGGTCAACGCTATACAGCTTAAAATAGGGTTCTAAGCATCGATAACCATTAAACCCATCTCCCATTAGCAATGTGCCTGTTTTGATCTGTGGCAATATCTCCTTTTTAAGGGTTACCATTAATACGTTGGGTATAACCATGGCTTTAACCTTGCCGTCACGCTGTAGCATTCCAAGAACCGGAGTTTTATCAGCCCATCCACGACCTGGATTGTACTTAATGCGCTTATCCTTGTGTTTAAACCTTGCCTTACCTCCTACAAATGTTTCATCTATCTCGACAATACCTTCTAATTGTTCTTCTGGCTCATTACCAAGTGTTTCCCTTAGTCGGTGCAACATAAACCAAGCTGTCTTCTGTGTTACGCCCAAATCTTTAGCTAACTGTACTGAACTTATGCCTCGTTTGTGCATGATCATGAAGATTGCTATAAACCAGTCCATCAGGCGTATTTTAGAGGCTTCAAACACGGTTCCGGTCTTGGCATTGTAGATTTTCTTACAACACTTGCATTTGTAGCGTATACCGTCTTTAAAGACATAAGCCTGATCTCCTGCACATCCTTCAAATGGACATTCCATATAACCTCCCCAACGTCTGGAGGCTAAATATTGGTGACATGATTCTTCGGTAGGGAAACGGTGTATTAAATCTCGTATCGTTCTAAATTCTTTGGTGTTCAGCATAAAAATAAAAAGGTATCTTATTAGGTAAATAGTTGTTTTTCAGATAAATGAAGTATATTAATAAAAAGTTATTTATGAATATCTATTTGAACTTCGCTATTGTAATAATTTACATAGCGGTATTTGTATGGCAGTTTAGTCTGATTAATACCCTTAAGTCAAAATTAGAAACCCTAGAGAGGTTTCAAAATATATTTGACATTAAAAAGATCGAAGAATACGTTGCATTAATGGATTCCAAGTTGGAAGCCGAAAAAGAGGTCATTAAGCTCTCAAAGATTGATAATGAAATCAAAGCACGTGTAGATTATCACATGGCAACGATACCGCAGGAACTTAAAGATAAATATCATGAATTATTTGCCTACCTCATGTTAAAGGTTGAGGAATGTCCCCAAGAGAGTCGTCCTCTTTTTCTGGAACTGTTCCCGTTGAATTCGGATGATCTGGTAAAGGCTGTCCACCTGTTTCAACAACAAACTGGCGCAAAGAAAGGTAGTTAGCATTCGTATCTATTCCCAGTTCCAGTATAAAATGGAACTTCTCGTCAAACTCTTTTGCATTCATAATCCGTTTCGTTATTTGTAACTCATCAGTACGGGCACTCACCCGTATACGGCTACTTTTACCGAGAGGCTCTTTCAACTCTTACGGACTCTTACGCTTTTCGGTGTCTGATCTATCACCTTACTTTACGGCAGTTTTCGGGATTGATACCCACTAGGTCTGCACCTATCTAGTTTTTGACTAAGACACAGCTAGCGCCATGTTTCGACCATTCAGGTCTCATCAGTTAGTCTTAAATAATTGGGAGATTTAACAGAAACGCAATTATCTAAAAAACGCCTTTAATTGGGTCAAGTTCGTATATAAGTGCCTTAATGAACTATTTGAAATTCTACTATATTTTAAATTATAAACCTTCATTAATCAAAAACTCAAACTAATTAATATTGCTATTAATTGCATGGATTTTCAACAAAACATAAAAATGAAAGCCTGTAATAAGCTTATTAATAGATATATATGAATGTTTTTTTGGGACTGGGTATTGAAAATTGGAATTCATAATAGATTGATGCAGATTCTAAACTCTTTAGTATTTTTCCTCAGGTTACTCGCAGGGAATATGTTGAAACGCATGTTGGTTTTAACAATTAAAATACCTTATTAACTGCTCTGATTTTTTAGCCTTTCTTTCCTGAAAATTTAATTTTTTTAATGATTATTCGTGCCTTAAAAGTATTTAAACGACTTTTGTCAAATTAATGTCAGATTTATAAAATCAATTTGTAAATAGTATACTTGTATTTAATTTTAATTAAATTAATTAACCAATTGATTAGTGGAAGTTTAGTTTTTTTTCAAATGAACTTCTTAAATCTCAATTCCTTTTTTCAAATAATTTTATTCAAGAGTTTTAATTTTACAATTATTAAAAGCAATTAAAACATTGATTATTTCGTCTCTAAATTTTGAAATTATGTTATTTAGCTTGTGCTATTAAAGATTTTAAATTAGAGAATATGAATTCTTCAGAACATACAATGATTTTATTATTTGATATTTAATTAAACATTATTGTTTTATTTTTTAGCAAAACAATAGTTTAAGCCATATTTTTTGATTCAGTAGGAACATTCAACGAAGCAATTTCTTTTATAGTTGAATTCAGAGTTACAATACTACATGTTCATTGTCGGTACTATTTTTTTTTATTGCTTAATAAAATAATATTAAGAGAAAAAAATATAATTCCTGTTGCTGGCACTATAATGGTGGGGGGTATAAAGGTTTTAATTATTAGCTTCTAAAAATGAGATTTCGTAAAAATACTGGATTGTATTTCAGGCTAACTGTAGAGGGCTTTACTGATGAGCATAATGGAGATTTTGCTGAAGTTAGTGGGTTAAATGTTCGGATGAAACAAGAAGAACCACATTCGACTATGAATGAGCTTTTTAAGCAGTTTGTTCCTTCTCCACCAAAACATGCAAACATTACCCTTAAAAAAGGCATCTTAAGGGGTTTGCTGCTTATTGAATGGTTGCAACCTCGTTATGAATCACTTGTTTTTACCAGCAAAAACCTAAGTCTTCTGCTTATTGATGAAGTTGGGACCATTTATTCAAGCTGGAAATTAGTCAATGCATATCCAATATCAATTAAACTTGCATTTTCTGAAAAACAGGACGATTTATTAATTATTGAGACACTGGAACTGAGCTATAATTCTTTTACTAAAACAAGCTGATTCCTGGCTTCCTGAATTTCAATTTCATTACTCTTTATATGTAAAGATCTTGAACTTGTTAATGAATGTCACCATTAAATTGCTGGGAGGCTTAGTGATTAGCATATTGAATTTCGTACCTCGGAATAATCTCCATTAAAAAAATACCCATTCTGAATAAGGTCAAATCATCTATTACATTGGCAGAGAGGGGTGTTGTTGATTAGAACACTAATGGATAGGCTTTATCCCAAATGCTTTCTATTCCTATAGAGTATAAATTACATTTTTTGTTTTTCGGCTACCCAGTATCGGCGCGGAGGTCGCCTTAAAACAAAAAATGCTATCCCAGTTCTGCTGGGATAGCATTTTATTTTGGCGGAGAGAGAGGGATTCGAACCCTCGGTACCGTTGCCAGTACGACAGTTTAGCAAACTGTTCCTTTCGGCCACTCAGGCATCTCTCCTTAAAAATAAAAACCCTCTTTCGAGGACTGCAAATATAGCAAATCAGTCTGCCTGGCAAAAAATATTTTTAAATGAATCCATTATTTATTTTTTGCAGTGAATAAAGGCCTGATTATCTGTCACATCGAATCCAAACAGCAGGTAAATACGCTAATGTTTATCAATATCATAATCGATTCGAACATGATAAATACCCATAAGCATCGTTTTAAAAATGAGTTTTATGGTCTCAATATCCTTCAGAGTAATATTGCTATTGGTTAGTTGGTCCTGATCAAGCTTATAATCAATGATACGTTCAACCAGATCACTTATACTTATTGCATCTGGCTCTTTTAAGCTTCTTGAGGCTGCTTCAACAGAATCTGCAAGCATTAATACTGCAGTTTCTTTTGAAAATGGAATAGGACCGGGGTAACGGAAAATATTCTCATCAACAAATTTTTCTGGGAAGTTCTTCAAAAAGGACTGATAAAAATAATCTACCCTTGTGTTGCCATGGTGTGTTCGGATGAAGTCGATCAGCATTTCCGGGATGTTGTTCTTCCGTGCAATTTCTACACCCTTATGTACATGCTGAATGATGATCTGGGCACTTTGTTCATAAGATATGGTATCATGAGGATTACTTCCTCTGTTCTGATTCTCAATAAAATACTGAGGATTAACAGTCTTTCCAATATCATGATATAAGGCTCCAGCCCGCACAAGCAAGGTATTTCCTCCGATCTTAAAGATTGCTGCCTCTGCAAGATTAGCTACCTGAAGTGAGTGCTGAAAGGTTCCGGGGGCTTTAAATGCCAGATCACGCAATAATTTAGAGTTGGTGTTGGTAAGCTCCATCAGTGTAACATCAGAAGTTATACCAAACATTCTTTCGAAGGCATAAATTAATGGATAGGCAAGCAGGGATAATAATACACTGAAAATAAAAGGTACGAAATTCAGCCATTCTATATCAGTGACAGAGCCATCCCTGATCAGAGAAATTCCTAAAAAGGCAATAAAATAATTAAGTAATATCAGGAGTGCTGAAATAAGAAATTGCTCCCTTTTTATCAGGTTCTTTATGCTGTAGATAGCCACCATACCAGCTGATATCTGCAAAAAAGCGAATTCAAAGCTGTTTGGCACAAAAAATCCGGCAATCAAAACAACCAACAGGTGTATATTAAGAGCTAAACGTGTATCAAACAAGATCCTGATGATGATAGGAACAATACAGAATGGAATATAATAAACGCTGGGTATTTTAATACGTATTGCCCAGGATAAACCAACCAGCATTCCTGTAATTACCAATAGAATAAGTGCTAATTGCCTGTTATCAGCATAAATATCCTTTCTGAAAAGAAATAGAAAGATCATCAATAGAGTAATGATCAATCCGGCCAGTAAAAATTGACCGAATAATATCAGATTACGATTTCCAATAACCTTGGCATCCTCTTCATAAGCAGCTCTTAAGGATTCAAGCTTCTGATAAATAACGGAATTAACCATGGTACCTTTAGCGATAATAAGTTCACCTTTTTGCACCATTCCTCTGGTTAGAGATAAGCTGTTCAGGGCATTTTCTTCCAGCTTATCCGTCAATTGTTCATCATAAACATAATTTGCCTTTAAATGATTGGAAACCAACTTTATTAGCCAATCCTGGTTTTCAATTTTTTTATTATTCTTTATTGTTTCCTTGATAAATGAGATGGCATCAGACATATTGAATGCATCTGCAGTGTTTACTTGCGTTGATACATTATTGAAAACCAGACTGAAATTATAATTTGGACCGCTGCGCTGATACTTTTTAACTGGGTTCATTAGTCCCCGTGCATAAATATTTTTCAGAAGTGCATTTCCATCCGTAAAATATATCCCCTTGTTATTTTCAGGGATCCCGGAACTTTTCCACTTGGTTTCAAATTCTGAATTGAAAGCGTCCATAGCATTTTCTACAATCTGAACATCATTCTGGTAAATAGGAAGTACAGATTTTAAGATATCATCCCTGTCTTTTTCTATTTCTTCATTGGTCTTCCGGATAGAAAAACTATGAGGAGAATACAGATCCTTTTGCATCCAGGTTTTACCTTTTTCGTATTCAAATCTGAATCGGGCTTGTTTTGGCAGGAAGAGGGTAACGAAGAATACACACAATGCCATCATAACAAATTTCAGATTCGAACTGTATTTGCGGTAGAGTACCAGGTGTAATTGCTTTTTGAGTTTTGCCAAAGTCTTGTTCTTTGTGTCAAAAATAGTAATTTCTATGAGATACCTGAGCAACATAAGCCAGTCTTGCCAGACTGACTTACAGGCAGATGCGTATTAAAGATTGAATTTTGTTCATTTATATTTATAAAATGTACTCTTTAGTTTGAGTTTTTGTGATGTTTTTATACTTTTGTCGCAGAATGCGCCCATAGCTCAGCTGGATAGAGCAACGGTTTTCTAAACCGTAGGTCTTAGGTTCGAATCCTAATGGGCGTACACATCAAAAAGGCTTCCTGGATCACCAAGAAGCCTTTTTCTTTGGAATATGGTCTGATATTCCTTGATATACTCGTAGAGCACATCTCCTATATCTGGCGCGGAAATGGCGCGTATGGTTAATGATTAATTAGCAAATCACTCTAAAATCAGTCTGCATTAAGGTCTAAATTGTACCGCTTGCTGATTTATTTGCTACAAAAATGGTGTAAATGCTCATTAAATCTGCTGGAATAAGGGAACAGTATCGCGCATTTCTTAAATATTTACTTCCCCTAATACTCAAAGGTAATCCGAGTTACAGCAATTGAGCCATTATCCCTTCAAACCTCAGTCTTAGAGTTTTTCACTCAATTTATAACTGCTGGGCAGAACATATTGATTTGTGTAGTTATATTTAACAAGTAGATTTATTAAAAGAAGGTGTTTAGGATGAAAGACCTAAGTCTAATTCATTCAGCTCGTTAATAAGAATTTGCATCTTCCAATTAATGTATTCGTATTAGAAGGTATATTTAATCCCAATGCCAAATCTGGCAGGCTCGATCGCTCCATCCAATAGAAACATAGTTGGCCTCCAATCAAAATTAAATGCAAGAGGAGCTTCTTTAATCTTGTATTCTAATCCAGCTGTTGGCTTAAGCAAAACTGTCGATCCGTAATTGTACAACTCGATCCCGGCTCCACCACCCACAATAAAGTTTAAGGTGGGAGCTCCTATTACCGGGAAATGGTGCTGATAGAATGCCTGGATTAGAGTTGAATTCCCTCCAAATAATACATCACCCTGAATGGCCGAATTCTTGGTAAAAAAGTACTTTGCTGATGGTCCGACCATGGTGCTACCGGTACCAAAGTCGATTCCCAACCCCAGTGATGTTTTGTAGTCCTGAGCATTTACATTATTGCTCAGCGAAAAAAAAGTTGTCAGAATAACTAGCTTACAAAGTGATTTCATGTTCTTTTTTAGTTTGAAAGATAGGTTTGCTGGATGAATATACGAAAATGCTGAAGACAGTTCGTTTAGAAAATTGTCTGGTGATGTTTATGTAAATATGAGTTTTACTGTGAAATATCTGTAAAAAATACCAAATGCTGAAAATTTAAAACCAATTAAAGTGGTTGATGAGGGCAGGCGCAATATAGCCTGAAAGCTCTGTGTAAATTCCTTACACAATCCCATCTCATTTTTTCAAAATTCAAATTTTATTGTAGTTTTATGTTATCAGATAATTTTATTTATAAACCTATGATCAACAATTTATTAAGAACTATTTTCATATTAATTATTGTGTCATTTCCGGCAATTTCTCAGGTAAAACCAATCATTGGTGTTGCCGGCATTGCACATGAATCTAATAGCTTCAACATTAAAAAAACGGAGCTCGAAGATTTTAATGTAAAAATTGGAGAAAGTCAGCAGGAGAGGGCAAAGCGTTTTTTTGCAGGATCAACAGCTAAAACAACAAGCGCCGGGTATATCGAAGGTGCAAAACAGTTTGGGCTTGAACTTTATCCAAGCCTGATAACATCTGCTACGCCCAGAGGGCCGGTTACTGATAAAGCTTTTAACGCGATGATGAATGAGATCATGACTGGTCTAAAAGCCGGTCCAAAGCTTCAGGGCATCTTATTAAATCTGCATGGAGCTATGGTTGTTGAAAGTTATCCCAGTGGTGATGAAGAAATGGTTAGAAGAGTCAGAGCTGCTTTTGGTCCGGCAATGCCTATTGTTGTGACCCATGATTTCCATGCGAATATCACACCCAAAATGATTGAATTGTCAACTGTGCTGATCACCTTCAAGGAAAATCCACATTTAGATACGTATGATCGCGGAATGCAGGCCGCCGATATTATGGCAAAAATAGTAAGCGGGAAAGTAAAACCGGTTCAAAGCTTTGTCAAGCCTCCAATGGTATATAATATTGCCTTCCAAAATACTTATTCAAACCCTTTATTGCCGATAACTTCCGAAAGTAAAAATGTGGAAAAAATACCCGGCGTTTTGGCTGTTAGTGTTTCGGGTGGATATCAGTATGCTGATGTTCCATGGATGGGCCCTTCGGTGGTGGTAGTTACAGATAATAACAAGGCTTTAGGAGATAAGGAAGCTAACAGATTATCTCAAATGCTTTGGGATACACGTGAAAGTACCAGAATAAATAACCCTAAACCTGCAGAGGCTGTGAAAATGGCTATGGAGCATGAAGGGCGACCGGTAGTTTTGATTGACATGGGAGATAATATCGGAGGTGGATCAACCGGTGACAGCTCATTTATGCTTGAAGAATTGATCAAACAAAACGCAAAAGGTTGGGCAATGGTCATTTACGATCCTGAAGCTTACAAAATAGCTGAAAAGGCAGGCGTAGGAAAAGCTTTTGATTTTACAGTGGGTGGCAAGATGGATAATATGCATGGAAAGCCTGTTCCTATCAAAGGTGAAGTACGCTCCTTAAATGTTGGCAGATATCTGGAAACGGAAATCCGCCATGGGGGAGGTCGCTACTGGGACATGGGTAATACAGCTGTAGTTCAGCTTGATGGATCAACACTTGATGAACCAAATCTTCTCTTAATAACCACTAAACCTGCCAGCCCTAACAGCGCACATATTTTCATTTCTAACGGAGTTTATGTAGAACGCCAGAAGATACTGGTCGTTAAAGGTGCAATTGCTCCACGCGCCGCATATGAGCCTTTTGCCTCTAAATTAATCTCAGTAGACAGTCCGGGGGCAACAGCTATTAATCCAGCCTGGTTTAAATATTACAATATCCGAAATAACCTGTTTGGAATAGAGCGATCAGAAAAGAAATAAATAGGGAATAAATATAAAATAAGTGCTAAAAATTGATAAGAACCACCCCCTTTAATTCCCCCGCGAGCGGTGGACAATGGCTGGCCAGGTAATTTGCTTTAAACTAAAAATCCCAATATTGAATACATTTTTTTTATCCGTCACACTATCAATCGCTGGTGAGGAGAGCGAACTGCTTTTTGCGCTGGAAGGGTTAGTTTTTGAATATTATTGGGAGATTTAAGCAAGTTTTTCAGGAGTAATAATAAAACGATATTTATACTTCATTGAACTTCAAATCAGGAAATTTGAAACCAAAACCAGTTTTTGAACAAAAAGGCAATATTGTACTTATTCTTTGCTCCTTGTTCCTTTTCCCTTGTTGAACTCTGATCTTTTTTATGCCGATGCCGAATCAAATTTTTCTGCTTCTATTACTTCCTCGGCACTCATATCATCCACAGGATTCTTCCTCCACCAGTTTGCCAGGAAGGAACCTGAGATATCCATCCAGGTACCGAAAATTGCAGGATAAAGTCCCATGGTTGCTGCTCTACCCAGTTCAAAGGCAATACCAGCCGCCATTCCTCCATTCTGAAGGCCAACTTCTATAGCAATAGTACGACTATCCCGTTTATTCAATTTAAATAATCTTCCTCCCCAATAACCCAGTAAATAACCTGCTGCATTATGAATGGCTGCGGCCAGGAATAAAAGCAAACCAATATTTAACAGGCTATCTCTGCCTGCCGCAACTATAACCGCTATGATAATAACATTAGCAGTCATTGCGACTAAAGGCATTGCTGAATTTAACCAGCTGCTGCGTCTCCCAAATATTCTGTTAAATACTATTCCTAATATCAATGGAAGGAATATCATTTTACTTATACTTAGCATCATACCGGCAATATCAATCGGAATGAATTGTCCTGCAAGTTTTTGCATCAAAACAGGGGTAATAAATGGTGCCAGAAGTGTTGCAAATGAGGTTAAGGTAATAGATAAAGCCAGATTTCCTTTAGACAGGAAATTTAAAATATTGGAAGAAACCCCACAGGGTACACATCCGATCAGAATTACTCCTGCTGCAATTTCAGGAGGAAAATTCATAATCAAAGTCAGACTTAATGCCAGTAAAGGCATGATCGAAAACTGCAAAAACAGGCCGATAAAAACCCCTTTTGGCATTTTTAAAACACCAATAAAGTCCTTTAAGCCCATGGCAGTTCCCATTCCGAACATGATGAGCTGAATCAGAGGAACGATCAGTACCTCTGTTTTAAATCCGCCAACATCGGTTATGTACTGCGGAAAGATCATACTGATAGTTGCCGCAGCGATCACCCATAAGGTAAAGGAGAATCCTTTTAAAAATTCAGATCCGTTTATTCCTGCCAGAAGAAAAATAAAGAAAATGAAGGTCATTGCCTTTGCTTCCATTTCATAACCGAGTTGAACTAATACTGTAACCCCTAAAAGAGTAATTAAGGAAAGCCAAAGTAATGCCTGTAGTAGTTTTTGTATTTTCATATATTTTTTGAAATGATCTGATAATCAATTTTCTGTCTGTTATTTAATTCAATACTATTCCAATAATTAAAATTATAAACTTTTTTGATAGTTTGATTTTCAGCAGAGTATAAATTATTTTATTTTTTTTATCTCATAATAGGGCTTCTTTGTGCTTAGAATTCAAGGATAAAAACTAAAGAGACAGGCAGCATTTAGATTTATCTTAAAATTAAGAAACAAGGAAAAGATTAGTTAGATTTAAATTTAGAAGAGGGTGAATCAGAGGGAATGACATTTGCTTCTTAATTAATTGTAGACCTAAACCCGACTGATCTATAAAATGGTTTTCCGATTAAATAAAAGGCAAATAAATAATACAAAAAGGATCAATATCAATCAATGAATCGTTTAGTTCGGGCACTTACCTTTTTTGCAATTCTGATTGGGATTTTTCATGTGGCATCCTGCTCTCCCGACTTACCTAATGATGTTGCTGAAGCTTATGCTGATCTTCCGGATAAAATGGATTACAATCTTCATGTAAAGCCTATATTATCAGATAAATGTTTTTCTTGTCATGGTCCGGATATGGCTAAACAACAAGCCGGACTTCGTCTTGACCTTCAATCTTTTGCTTTTGCAGATCTTCCAGAGAGTCCCGGAAAAGTTGCAATTGATCCGGGTGACTTAAATGGAAGTGAATTATTTCACCGCATTTTGTCGGATGATCCTGAATATAAAATGCCCTCTAAAAAATCCAACCTTAACCTTTCAGCTACTGAAAAAGCCATTTTAATAAAATGGATCAGGGAAGGAGCAGAATATAAAACTCATTGGGCATTTGTAAAGCCTGAAAAAGCTGAAGTTCCCACAGTAAAATTGGATAGCTGGGTCATCAATCCGATCGATAATTTTATCGTCCGGAAATTAGAAATCGAAAACCTGCAGCCATCGAGCCAGGCAAAAAAAGAACTTTTGCTGAGAAGGCTTTCTCTGGATCTAACAGGTCTGCCACCAACTCTTGCTGAAATTGCTGCCTTTGTGAATGACAGATCGCCGGAAGCCTATGAAAAGCAGGTTGACCGTTTACTCAAATCACCGCATTACGGAGAAAAAATGGCTGTAAATTGGCTTGACCTTGCTCGTTTTGCAGACTCCCATGGCTATACTGTCGATCGGCTTATTGATATGTCACCCTATCGCGATTGGGTTATCCAGGCCTATAATAAGAATATGCCTTATGATCAGTTTGTAAAATGGCAATTAGCGGGCGACCTGATGCCGAATGCTAATAAAGAAATGAAGATAGCCACTGCATTTAACAGACTCCATCAGCAAAATCTTGAGGGTGGTATAATTGAAGAAGAATTTCAGGCGGAATATGTAATTGATCGGGTTAATACCACTGGAATTGCTGTTATGGGCCTTCCTATAGGTTGTGCCAGATGTCATGACCATAAATATGATCCAATTTCACAAAAGAATTATTATGAAATGTTCAGCTTTTTCAATCGGGTAAAAGAAGCGGGACAAATTTCATGGGATGATGCCACACCTTCTCCAACAATCTTACTTCCTTCAAAGGAGCAGGAAAGGATCATTAAATACATAGATAATAATATTTCAAAACAGGAAAACAAATTAATTATAACAAAAAATGGTTCAGAAGCCGGGTTTCGAAATTGGATAAAGAGCAATGACTTTAAAAAATTGGAAAGAGAGCTTATTCCTTTAAACGGTCTGCAGGCGCACTATACCTTTTCAAATGGTTCATTAAAAAATTCAGTTCATGGACCTAAAAATACTGCATTAAAAAGCTCATCTACAGATAAACCGGTATTTGAAAAGCGGGATAATGGAAATGCACTGGTTTTAAATGGAGACCAGTGGTTTGACCTGAATCAGGTAGGTGTTTTCAGAAAATCAGAACCCTTCAGCATTAATATCAGTGTTTTTATCCCAAAGGAATTTAAAGAGGGTGTGATTTTTCACAAATGTGTTGCAGAACGTTTATATAATTTCCGTGGATACCATTTGTATCTGAAGGACAATAAGTTAACCGTGAACATGTCACATGCAGCACCTTCCAATGCAATTTCCAGAATTACACAGCAGACCGTACCTCGTAATCAATGGGTTCAGCTTACTATGACCTATGATGGTTCTTCCAAGGCAAAAGGTTTGAAATTGTTTCAAAATGGCACAGAACTGAGGCTGGAAACTACCATGGATCAGCTAAGCAAAGATATTCTGATGAATTCAAAGGAGCAGCCGGGCCTTCAGATTGGTGCATGGGATCGTGGACTTGGGTTCAAAGGGGGTAAGGTTGATGACATTATGGTCTACAATAGAGAATTAACAGATCTTGAAATAAAAATACTTGCCGGACGGGCAGCATGGAGTTCCATTGTTAAAAAAACAAGCGCACGGTTTTCGGATACAGAATTAAGTCTCTTGAAAACATACTACTCCTCTGTGATTGATCCTGAAGTTCAATTTGTAAATAAGAGGCTAACAGAAATCAGGACAGAACTGGCTGATTCTACTGAAAAGATTCGGGAGCTAATGGTTATGCAGGATTCGCCACAGCCTAAAAAGACATATCTTCTAAAAAGAGGCAATTATGATAGTTTTGGTGAAGAGGTTTTTCCGAATACCCCTGAATCCATCCTTCCATTCCCTGGAAATTTACCAAAAAACCGTTTAGGATTAGCCCAGTGGCTTACTGATGAAGATCACCCACTCACCGCAAGGGTATCTGTTAACAGGTATTGGCAGAATTTTTTCGGAACTGGTCTTGTTAAAACTTCCGAAGATTTTGGTAATCAGGGCGAATTGCCTAGCCATCCTGAATTATTGGATTGGTTAGCAGTTACTTACAGGGAATCTGGATGGGATAATAAAAAATTGTGTAAGCTAATTGTTATGTCGGCAACTTACAGACAAGATTCCAGGGCTATTGCCTCCGCGAAAATGAAAGATCCTGAGAACAGATTTTTATCTCATGGTCCGGCACAGCGCATGTCTGCAGAAATGATCCGCGATAATGCTTTAATGGCGAGTGGTTTATTGAATAAAAAGATTGGCGGTAAAAGCGTGAAGCCTTATCAGCCTGATGGATTATGGGAAATTAATAATACAAGCTATAAAGCTGATTCTGGTGACGCTGTTTACAGGCGAAGTCTGTATGTACTGGTTAAACGATCGGTTCCTAATCCTACACTCAATACTTTTGATGCCACAACCCGTAGTTATTGTGTGGTCCGCCGACAAAGCACAAATACTCCGCTTCAATCGCTTGTTTTGCTTAATGATCCCACATTTGTGGAAGCCTCAAAAGTAATGGGACAGGAAATTACATCCTCCAAAGACACATCTAAGGCTATTTCTGATATTTACAGTAAATTAACAGGTATAAGGCCTGGAAAGGCAGAACTTGATCTTCTTAAAGCATTGCAATCCAAAGAATTACAAAGATTCAGGGCAGACATAAAAAAGACTAAAGGTTGGTTAAGTGCAGGACAATTTAAAGTAAATAAGTCACTTGAACCTGCTATGGTAGCTGCTAATTCTGTGGTGGCCAGTGTTATTTTAAATTCAGATGCGACACTTACAAAAAGATAAATTATGAGTGATCATCATAAAGAACCCTTCAAATTGCATTCACCTGAGTTTGATCAGTTGAATAAAGGTTGGGACAGGCGCAATTTTTTAACCAAAACTTCTTTAGGAATTGGCGCATTAGCCCTAAGCTCATTAATTGGGAAATCAGTTCTGGGTACCCTGGCAAATAAAATGGCTTCAGAAAGCCCTTCAGCTTCCCTTGAACAGGAAATTCTTCGCGCATTACCTCATTTTGCTCCGAAGGCAAAGAGAGTAGTTTATCTGTTTATGAGTGGGGGACCTTCTCAATTTGAAACGTTTGATTATAAACCAAAATTGGTTGATATGTTCGGGCAGGAATTACCTGCTTCTGTTCGTCAAGGACAAAGATTAACAGGAATGAGTGGCAGTCAAAGTACTTTACCAATTGTTCCTTCAGCATTTAAGTTTAATCAGCATGGTGATTCCCGGACATGGATAAGCGAGCTATTACCCCATACTGCAGAGGTGGTGGATGATCTTTGTATCATTAAATCCATTCATTCTGAAGCGATCAATCATGATCCTGCACTAACATTCTTTCAAACAGGCAACCAATTACCCGGTAGGGCTTCCATTGGATCCTGGCTGAGTTATGGACTGGGTTCTGACAATCAAAACCTTCCGACATTTATTGTACTTGTTTCAAAAAATGCAGCGAAAGATCAACCCTTGTATGCAAGATTATGGGGTAACGGTTTTCTGCCTTCAGAACATCAGGGAGTGCAGTTCAGAGCAGGTAAGGACCCTGTTCTCTTTCTTGACGATCCGGATGGATATGAGGGAAAAGACCGGAAAGAAATGCTCGATTATCTTTCCAGATTAAATCGTCTTCAAAATGATGCCTATGGTGATCCTGAAGTTGAAGCGCGTATTGCTCAATATGAAATGGCATACCGTATGCAGACCTCCATTCCTGAGGTGATGTCTACAGCTGATGAAACTGATGAAGTTTTTGATATGTACGGTCCCGATAGCCGTGATCCGGGCACCTATGCAGCCAATTGCATTCTGGCCAGAAAATTACTGGAAAAGGATGTCAAATTTGTACAACTATATCATCAGGGATGGGACCATCACGGAGATCTTCCCGGAAATATGATTAAGCAATGTAAAGATACGGATCAGCCAACAGCAGCCTTTATCAAAGATCTCAAAAGAAGAGGATTATTGGAAGATACCCTTGTTATTTGGGGTGGAGAATTCGGTCGCACGGTTTATTCTCAGGGAAAACTATCCGCAGATAACTATGGTCGTGATCATCATCCCCGTTGCTTTACTATGTGGATGGCGGGTGCCGGAGTTAAACCAGGGATCAGTTATGGTGAAACCGACGACTTCAGTTATAATATTGTGAAGGATCCTGTACATGTGCACGACTTTCATGCAACTCTGATGCATATCATGGGTGTAGATCATGAAAGGCTCACCTATAAGTTTCAGGGGAGGCGCTTTCGTTTAACTGATGTAGAAGGCAAGGTGGTGAAAGCGATTTTAAGTTAAACTTTATTATTTTCATTAAAAAGATCAAACCTCATAACATTCAATAGAAAATGATTTCAAGAAGAAATTTCCTCAAAAATTCAACCATGGCCACAGCACTTACAATGGCTGGAACAAGTGCAGGCTTTTCAAAAGAATCTGCAGGTCTGTCAGCCGATGATTCCTTAATTGGACATGGAGAATTCAAATATAAGGTCGATAAGGCCTGGGCTAAAATTAGTGTCAATAGCAATCCGCTTTTCAACTGTCATGAAATGGTTCAGGATAGTAAAGGCAGATTGATCATGCTGGGTGATCATACACACAATAATATCTTAATATTCGACAAATCAGGAAAACTCCTGGATAACTGGGGGACAGCATGGCCTGGTGGACATGGTTTGTCGATCAGTAAGGAAGGTGGAGAAGATTTTTTACTGATCGTGGATTGCGGATGGTATCAAAATAAATCAGGAAACTGGAATCCTCAGGCAGGACAGGTTATAAAAACGGATATAAATGGAAGGATAATTTTTGCTATCGGTCATCCAAAAACGATCGGTATCTATAAAGATGATGAAAAGTTTATGCCAACCGAAACAGCCATTGGCCCTAATGGAGATATTTATGTCGCAGATGGATATGGATCCGATTATATTATCCAATACAACAGCAGAGGCCAGTATATAAGGCATTTTGGCGGACGAAATAATACAAATCCTGATCTTAATCTTCGATGTGCCCATGGTGTTGCCATTGATTACAGGAACAAAAACAATCCAACCTTGATCTGTACATCCAGAGAAGAAAACTGCTTCAAAGTATTTACTCTTGATGGCAAATTTCTGCATCGCATTGATATGCCCGGGATGCATGTTTGCAGACCTGTTATGGATGGAGATAATCTGTATGCCGGAGTTTGCTGGTCGAATGATGCAGCCGGGAAAATGATCGGAGGCAATAGTGGATTTGTAACCATTTTAGATGCATCTAACAAGGTAATTTCAAATCCCGGAGGAAATGCGCCGGTTTACAAAAACAATGTATTGCAAGCCACCCTGCAAGCGCCTGGTCAGATGTTCCAGCATTGTCATGATGTTTGTATTGATGAAGATAAAAACATTTATGTCTGTCAGTGGAATGCCAATAATACTTCCCCGATCAAATTAACAAGAGTATAAATGGTGCTATTAGATATAGCTGCTTTTTCGGGACAACTTCATCCGCTGATCGTTCATTTACCGATCGGATTTCTGATACTGGCTCTCCTGTTTGAGCTGTTATCGTATTTTAAGAAATATGAATTCCTGAAATCTTCTGTATCGATTACGTTATTATTGGGCTTTGTGGCCGCGGTATTGGCCTGTATCTTTGGTTATATTTTATCATTAAGTGGCGATTACGACTATCGGGAACTAAATAATCATAAAATATCAGGGATTGCACTTGCTTTGGGTACAGGTTTATTATTTCTATTAGTCAGTGATCCTGTTAAAAAGTTATTTGAGATCAAACGGTCTGTTTTTTCTGTCCTTTGCATTTTTATAGTCGCTTTAGTAAGTTATACCGGGCATCAGGGCGGCAGATTAACTCATGGATCAGAATATCTCTCTTTAAAAGTACTTTTAGAAACGCCCCGGGAGAAACCAGTGAGTGTCGGGCAAGCAATGATCTTTGAAGATGTAGTTCATCCAATTCTTATTCAACGTTGTTCTCAATGTCATAGAGATGGTAAAAGGAAGGGTGAGTTTTCTGTTCAAACCTTAGAAGATTTGTTAAAGGGTGGCAAAACCGGACCAGCAATTGAGGCGGGAGCTCTGAATAAAAGCGAATTGTTTGCCCGCATTATGCTTGATCCCACAAATGAAAAGTTCATGCCTAGTGACGGTAAAACACCTTTAACGAAAACAGAAATTGAGATCATTCAATGGTGGATAGAGAAGGGGAAAGCTGTGGATGGAAAAAGAATGTCGGAGTTGCAAAATACCCAGGTAATTAATGCAAAAGTAGCTTCCTATTTAAAATTGGGTAATTTCTCGGGTAGTGATGAGTTGGCAGGTGAGACAAATGATGCTGTTAATCAGGATATACCCGCGTTTGTGAAGATGGCTTTGATTGATACACTTCGTTCTAAGGGGTTGAATATTAGAGTAATGCAGCATAAGCCGCTCATGCTTGATGTTACTTTATCGGAAGGGAAGGGCGATCTTATCAATTCAATGAAGACTAATTTGAAATCCATCGCAAAAAATATTATTTGGCTTAATCTATCTAACAATGAATTGACAGACCAGGATCTTGATTTTTTAGCTCTGATGAGCAATCTTGAAAAACTTCGATTAGAAAAAAATCCAATTACAGATAAGATCATTCCCAAAGTTCTTAGCTTAAAATACCTGGAATCAATCAATCTGAATGAAACTAAACTGACTAGTGCTGGAATAGAAAGATTGAAACAAAATTCTTCTGTGAAAAGAGTATACCAATGGAATTTGGTTTCAAAGTAGGCTCTGGCGTATGCGTATCGCGTGTGCTTCTCTTACAATATCATAGCTTTTAAGCCAGTTTTTGCTTGGTTTGAGGATTTTCTTACCTATGGAAGGGCAGGAATCTGGGATCATGACGAAAAGTTGGGGGGATAGAAAATTCAGGCATAGATTTTAGATAGCCGGAATAGAAAAAATGTGGTATCTCTAACGCCTCTTGA
>NZ_FNHH01000030.1 GCF_900103545.1 Daejeonella rubra | reverse complement strand
AATGCAGGAACAGCGACAACAGCTACTACAGCAGGAACAGTAACTACCGCTGCTCAACCGGCGATCACTTCGGTGGGCACTTTAACGGGCTTAACAGTTTCAGCTCCGATTACAGGTTCGGTTACCGGCAATGCCGGCACCGCAACCGCCCTTGCTACCGCTCGTACGATCAACGGCGTATCCTTTGATGGTACTTCGAATATTAACGTAACGGCCACAGCGGATGCAGGCTCCCTGACCGGAGCAACGCTTGCTGCCAATGTTCTTTCTTCCTCCTTAACTTCAGTAGGAACCCTGGGCAACCTGACGGTAACTAACCCGATTGCAGGCAGCATCACCGGCAATGCAGGAACAGCGACAACAGCTACTACAGCAGGAACGGTTACCACCGCTGCTCAACCAGCGATCACTTCGGTGGGCACTTTGACCGGCTTAACTGTTTCAGCCCCAATTACAGGTTCGGTTAGCGGCAATGCCGGCACCGCAACAGCGCTTGCTACCGCTCGTACGATCAACGGTGTATCCTTTGATGGTACTTCGAATATTAACGTAACTGCCACAGCAGATGCAGGCTCCCTGACCGGAGCAACGCTTGCTGCCAATGTTCTTTCTTCCTCATTAACTTCAGTAGGAACCCTGGGCAACCTGACGGTTACTAACCCAATTGCGGGCAGCATCACCGGCAATGCAGTAACAGCAACAACAGCCACCACAGCAGGAACGGTCACCACCGCTGCACAACCAAATATTACTTCCGTAGGCACTTTAACCGGTTTAACGGTTACGGCTCCAATTGCAGGAGATATCACCGGATCAGCAGCAAAGCTGACTACCGCACGTACGATCAACGGCGTATCCTTTGATGGTACTTCCAATATTAACGTAACGGCCACCGCAGATGCAGGCTCCCTGACCGGAACCACCTTAAATGCAACCGTTGTCAATTCTTCATTAACCTCAGTTGGAACCCTGGGCAACCTGACGGTTACTAACCCAATTGCAGGTAGCATCACCGGCAATGCAGTAACAGCAACAACAGCTACTACAGCAGGAACGGTCACCACCGCAGCTCAACCGGCGATCACTTCCGTGGGCACTTTAACCGGCTTAACAGTTTCAGCTCCAATTGCAGGAGATATCACCGGATCAGCAGCAAAGCTGACTACCGCACGTACGATCAACGGCGTATCCTTTGATGGTACTTCCAATATTAACGTAACGGCCACCGCAGATGCAGGCTCCCTGACCGGAACCACCTTAAATGCAACCGTTGTTAATTCATCCTTAACTTCTGTTGGAACTCTGGCTAACCTGACGGTAACTAACCCAATCGCAGGTAGCATCACCGGCAATGCAGCGACAGTCACCACGAATGCCAACTTAACGGGAGATGTTACTTCAACCGGTAACGCTACAACAATCAGCAATGCAGCAGTGATCGGAAAATTACTGACCGGTTATACTTCAGGAGCAGGAACAGTAGCAGCCACTGATAATATCCTTCAGGCAATACAGAAACTGAATGGCAATGATGGATTAAAAGCTAACCTTGCTTCACCAACCTTCACTGGTACACCAACATTACCAACTGGAACAATAGCAACAACACAAGCTGCATTAAATAGTACAACAGCAGTAGCTACCACTGCATTTGTAACTACTGCGAATAACCTAAAAGCGAATCTGGCTTCACCAACGTTCACCGGCACAGTTACCCTCCCAACCGGAACCGTAGCTGTTACACAGGCAGTTAATAATAACTCAACAGCAGTAGCGACTACCGCTTACGCAGATGCAGCGGCTACAGCAGGAGTATCAGGCAAGCAAAACACGCTGACCAACTCAGCAGGTTTAGCCGGCGCACTAACTGACGAAACCGGAACCGGTCTTGCGGTATTTGCTACAAGTCCAACGCTGACTACCCCAGTAATCGGTGTAGCAACAGCAACCACAATAAATAAGGTAGCGATCACTGCCCCAACCACAGGATCAACGCTGACGATAGCAGACGGTAAAACACTGACTGCCAGCAACAGCTTAACCTTAGCCGGAACAGATGCATCCACTTTAAATATCGGAACAGGCGGTACACTCGGCAGTAATGCTTACAGCAGTACCGCTTTTGCTCCATTGGCAAGTCCAACTTTCACAGGTACACCAACATTGCCTACAGGAACAATAGCAACAACGCAAGCTGCATTAAATAGTACAACTGCAGTAGCAACCACTGAATTTGTAACTACGGCAGATAACCTGAAAGCGAATCTGGCTTCACCAACCTTCACAGGAACACCAACCGCACCAACTGCAGCAGCTGCTGCGAATAATACACAGGTAGCTACCACCGCATACGCTGATGCTGCAGCTACAGCTGTTAAATTTGCTGATGGAACGGTCACTGGAAATACTCCATACTGGAATGGTACTGCCTGGGTGGTGTCAAGCGGTAATATCTATAACGCAGGAACCAATGTTGGTATAGGTATGACACCATCCGGTTCTTATAAATTTGAGGTAAATGGTAAAGTAAAATCAACCGGTATCAATGAAACTTCTGATGTTCGCTGGAAAAAGGACATCTTAACAGTAGAAAATGCTTTAACTAAAGTAGAAGCGCTGAGAGGTGTTAACTACAACTGGAGAACTGACGAATTTCCTGATAAAAACTTTGAAACTGAGCGTCAGTTAGGTTTAATAGCACAGGAAGTTGAAAAAGTGGTACCAGAGGTAGTGCGTACCGATTCAAAAGGTTTTAAAACTGTTGAATACTCTAAGCTTGTAGCTTTACTTCTTGAAGCAATAAAAGATCAGCAAAAATTGATCAATAAGCAGGAAGCTGATATTACAGCATTAAAGTCTGATGCAGATAAAATGGGAAATATGCAGGCAGAGATTGATCAGATCAAAGTATTATTGCAAAATTTTGATATGCAATCAAAATCTGTTATCTCAAAAAAGTAATGGATATGAATATTCGTTCTAGTTCAATTTTAAGTATTTCTCCTCATTCAAAACTAATGAGAAGAATGCTTTTGCTTTTGTGTTTTATTTCGATGTTTAGTTATTCGGGTTACTCGGCAATTTATTATTCAAGGGTGGCGACAGGGAACTTTGCAACAACTACTAGCTGGTCAGATGCCCGAACAGGTGGAAACAGCCCTGGATCACTATTAGCTACGGATATTTTTATTATTCAAACTGGTAATAACATAACCGTTGCTCTCGCGCAATCTGCTGCGTCCATCACTGTTGAGTCAGGAGGGACGATGACACATGGTGGTAACCTCACAATTACTTGCCCACAGGTAACAATCGATTCAGGAGGGTTATGGAATATTGTTGCTACCAGAATGACGCTTACAGGAAGCTGGACCAATAATGGATCTATCACATTAACATCAGGGCGATTAACCTATTCTACTGGTGCAGGGATAAATAACGGTTCAATAGTTTTTTCAGTGACTGGTGGGCAATTAGTTAAATCTTCAGGTACGTTGACCAATGGAGCTACAGGAACCATATCAATCACAGGTACTGCAACAGTGACCATGGGTACAGGAAACTTTGTGAATAATAATACCTCCGCCAGTGTAAATTTCGGGGCTTCTGCAATAACCGCTTCAGGTACTGCACAGTCTGTTGGAGGATTTACAACTACAGGAAGATTTTCGGCAACAAATGCTTCAGGTACTGTCACCCTGACGGGGAATATAAACTCAGCCGGTATCACAAAAAGCGGTGCCGGTACTTTGCAAATGGGTACCGGGTTAACTCATACAACTACCGGCACAGTTGTACTCACGGCAGGAGTTATGAATGGTGGCTCAAGTACGATCAATGTAAATGTAACGAGTACATCGGCCTGGGGAGGTACAACTGCTACTGTCTTTGTGCCCGGAACCAGTACGGTGAATTTTGGAGGGGTAGCTCAGACCCTTTCAGCAACTGGTACCAAAACCTTTTACAATTTAACATTTTCCAATAGTGGCGTCAAAACGAATGGAACAACTACAGTTACTAATATCTTTTCCCTTGAAGGACTTGCTACTTCCTCCTTAGCGCCAACTTATGGAGCAGCTGCAACACTCCGATACAATACAGCAACAGCCAGAAATGCCGGAGCTGAATGGCTTGCAACCTTTGCAGCAACAGGAGGTGTGATCATCGCTAATACCGGAGCTATAAATCCAAATGGAAATAAGGTGTTTAATGTGAATATCCCCCTGACCATAAATTCCGGTGCCACTTTAAGTCCCGCAGCTGGAAATACCTTCTCTTTTGGTGGTGATCTGATAAATGATGGTACATGGACAGCCTCAACCGGTGCGGTAACTATCACATTGGGAAGAGTAAGCCAGAGTATTGGACGATTTTCAACAATCGGACTTGTAACTATGTCCAAGGCTAGCGGTACAGCTACTTTTGCTGCCAATATCAATGGTGGTGCATTTACTATGAGCGGTGCCGGAATACTCAATCTGGGAACAGGACTGACTCATACATTTACCGGAGACTGGACAAATACCACCGGGACCTTACAGGGAAATACCAGTACATTGAATATTGGGGGAACCGGAAGCGTTACCAGTGGTACCTTTACTGCTGGTACCAGTACGGTAAACTTTAATGGTGCAGGTGCTCAGAACATTCCCGCATTTACCTATTATCAGCTTATCCTCAGTGGATCAGGAGCTAAAACAATTTTGACAGGAACTGTGGTCTCTGTCAATACAATTGAAATTCAAAATGGCCCGACGCTTGACCTTGCCGGAACAGCGGTTTTAAATGTAACTCAGCTTTAAGGATTCGTGTATCGAACCCGCTTTTAAGGATAAGCTTATAAAACAGAGCTGAATTTTTACATTCTTAGGCTGAGATGATTAGATGATAAATTAGATAAAAATCCTATCAGTAATAGGTTAATAGGAATTTATTAAGGCTAAATAATTCTGTTTAGCTTAATTAAAATCTTGAAAATCAGATTGCTATTAATTATTTTATTTGTATTCATCACAAAATGAATATAAATTTAAAATAACTTGTTTAGCAATTATTCATTGATGCAGCTTAATCAGACAGGCGCGATAGATCATCTACGTCTATCAATGAGATTATTCGGAATTCATGTAATTCTGATATTAATTCTTTGCGCAAATAGCGTTTGGGCAGTCACAAGGACTTCAACAGCAACCGGCGGGAACTGGAATGCAACAGGAACCTGGGTTGGAGGTGTGTTACCTGCAGTCGGGGATGATGTGATAATTGCTACTACCAGTGGAAATGCAGTGACAGTAAATGTGGCATCCACCTGCATTGGAGTCACAATAAATTCTGGTGCAATACTGACCTCCACAACCCTCACGCTTACTGTTAACGGGCCATGGGTCAATAACGGGACCTATAATATTACTGGTAACGCGACTGTAACTTTTGGTTCAGCTAATGCAGCTATTAATGCAGGAACCGGCTCTGCCAACTTTCATAATATAAGTATAGCATCCGGAACTACGATGTCTATAAATACTCCGGTAACTGCTGCAGGTACCTTTATTTATATAGCCGCTGCCGCTAACAGTACTGTTACAATTTCAGGCTCTAATTCTCTCATTGTAACGGGGGTGTTTACCATACCAAATCCCTCTAATACTATTTCAGGCACATTTAATGTTGGAGCCGGAACTCTGACCATAGGTGCTATGACAACACTTTCAGGAGCATCTGCAACACGTAAGACAGAACTTACCCTTTCAACCGGTACAATAAATTTAAATGGAGGGCTTACAAATACAACGTTTGCACTTTTAACTTTTTCAGCAGGAGGGATTGCAAATATATCTGGAACGATCTCCACAAATGCAATGACATTGACCCCCGCAACCGGCAAAGTAAATTTTTCAGGTGCTGCAGCGCAAAACGTATGGGGAAGAACCTATTATGATCTGGAGTTTTCAGGGGCCGGTACCAAAACAATTATTACCGGTGCAACCGTAACAGTTACAAATAACTGGGTAGTTGATAGTCCAGTTACCATGACCACCACTGCAATAGCCAATGTTACAGGAAATGTGACCGGATCAGGGAATATCACAGTAGGAACCGGAACAATTTTCCTGGAAGGCTCATGGACCAACAACGGAACACTCAATCCCGGAACCGGAACCATTAGTTATGACGGATCAGGTAACCAAACTATCGCTGACTTGCCTTATTATAAACTCGCAACCGCTACAGGAGGAGTAAAAACCCTTGCAGCCGATATTACGGCAACCAATGTCGTAACGATTGGTGCTCCAAGCACCCTTGATCTCAGTACTTTTACCCTTTTCCTATCCTTTACAGGTGCCCCATTGGTCAATTCAGGGACCATTGCAGGTACCGGAACCGTAAATTACTCAGGAGCTGGTGCACAAACCGTTTTGGGAACAACGTATCCCAATCTAGAATATTCCGGTGCAGGCACAAAAACAATTCTTACTACAACAACCGCTACAGTTACGAATAACTGGATAGTTGGAAGTCCGGCAACCTTAGCTACTACCGGTTCTGCAAATGTCTCAGGAAATATAAGTGGTGCCGGTGCAATCACCATGGCCACAGGAACTATATTTCTGGAAGGCTCATGGACCAACAACGGAACATTTACTCCCGGCACCGGCACCGTGAATTATGACGGATCCGGTGATCAAACCATTGCGGCTCTTACTTATGCCAAACTGCAAACATCCACCGGAGGAATAAAAACTCTGGCAGCAAATACCACTGCAAACAACATCGTGACATTAGGTGCTTCAACTACCCTTGACCTTAGTACTTTTACGCTTTTTCTGACCTTTACAGGTGCGCCTTTAGTAAATAACGGAATAATTTCCGGAACCGGGGAAGTGAATTACTCGGGTGCAAACCAAACTGTTGCGGGTACAACTTATCCCAATCTGGAGCTTTCAGGCACCGGGACAAAAACGGTTCTTGCCGGAACTACCGTCACAACCACGGGCAATTGGATAATTACCAGCACTACTTCAATGGCCACTACTGCTGCAGCAAATATAGACGGAAGCATTAGCGGAGCTGGTGCTTTAACCATGGGGTCGGGCACAATAAATCTGCAGGGAAATTGGCTTAAGACAGGAACTTTCACTACAGGTACCGGGACAGTGAACTACAACGGGACCGATCAATTGATTGGTGCAATAAGTTATTACAAACTTCAGACCTCAAATGCAGGCACAAAAACATTGGCCGGAAATGTTACTGCTACAAATACAGTCACTGTTAATACTCCAACTATTCTTGGTCTGGACATATACACATTAACTTTACCTCTCACAGGAACCCCGCTGATTATTACAGGTACCATTTCAGGAACTGGAACAGTACTTTATTCGGGAGGAGCAGCCCAGACAATTACAGAAGCCTCTTATTATAATCTCCAGTTTTCGGGTGCCGGAACTAAAACTATCGCCGATGCCACAACCATTACGGTGACCAATAACTGGATCATAGGCAGTACGACAAGCATGGCCGGAACCGGTTCAGCTATTGTTACCGCTGATGTCAGCGGTGCAGGTGCATTAACCATGGGATCGGGTACCATCAGCCTGGCTGGAAGCTGGACAAAAACCGGAACCTTCACCGCCGGAACTGGAACTATAAATTACATTGGTACAACCCAGACCATAGCAACTATAGCTTATTATAAACTCGAAACATCATCAAGCGGAGTCAAAACTCTGGCTGCAGGGACTACTGTTTCCAATGTGCTGACCATCAATTCACCCAGTACGATCGATCTCTCTGGTTTTACACTTACCTTATCGGGAAGTGGTACTCCTTTAGTAAATAACGGTACTTTCACAGCTTCTACATCCACAGTCAGTTTTACCAATGCAGCCTCTACAGACATACCAGCTCTGAATTTCTATAATTTGAACGGAACTGGCGGCCCGCGGGTATTTGCAGGTTCCGGAATCATTGGAATTGCCAGTACCTTTACGAAGGGGGCAGGAGCTTATACCGTTACGGGAAGTACGGTTAATTTTAACGGAGGGGCACAAACCATTCCGGCTTTTACTTTTAATGATTTGATTTTGAGTGGATCAGGAGCGAAAACAATTTTGACAGCAACAACCGTTACCGTATATTCGATCGAAATCCAGGATGGTCCTTCTCTTGACCTTCCGGGAACAGCGTTGCTCAATATAACCAAGCCTTAGGTTTCGTATTAATATTACACTTAACTGATAGAAGAATTTTCGGATTTTTATATATTGGCAATTCATTGTATTCCTGGAGATGTGCTGTATTTGGGTCTTTGATTTGCTGCCTGGTTAACTTCTGGTACTTGAAATAATCAGATATTTATTCTCTAGTGTAATCTCGTTGATTTATTTAATATTTGGGGAATTGAAGAATAACAAATAAGACCAAACATCAATTATTAATTTGAACAATTTGCAGAACAGAATTTAGAATTTAATCGATAAATAAACTTTAGCAAAGGATGAATAATTTCAATTATGTATCACTCACAGGGTTTCAAATGATTAGACAATATTTTAAAATATGCTCAAAAGGCTGCATTATTCTGTTGCTCTTTAGCTCAATATTGTTTGCCGGAAATCTTTTTGGAGCAATAAGAACCAGCTCAGGTAGTGGAAACTGGAACTCAACGGCAACATGGGGTGGGGCTTCTATACCAGTGGCAGGGGATGATGTAATAATTGCTTCAGGTCATGCAGTTACAATCACGGCAAATGCCGCCTGTACCTCCATTACTTTTAGCAACGCAAGTACCCTAAGCTTTAGCGGAGCCTTTGCCCTGGATGTTTCCGGCACGGTTACGATGCCTGCTCCGGGTAATAATAATCCCATAACTTTTGCATTGGGTGCCGGAACCGCAACAATTGGCGGATTGTTTACAATGAATGGAGGAGGTGGCAATGCAAGCAGAAGGAATGATCTAAGCATTTCAACAGGAACTTTAAATCTAAATGGTGGCTTTACAACTGCCACTACAAGGAGTAACGTAATTTTTAGCGGAGCCGGGGTCTTAAATATTGGCGGAGTATTAAGCGCAAATGCGATGACCTTAACTCCCGGTACAGGAACAGTTAACTATACCGGGAGCACTGCTCAGGATATATGGATACTTAATTATAACAACCTGGGGATATCCGGAACTGCCACAAAAACATGTACAGGAATATTATCAGTCTCAAATGCCCTGACTGTAGCTACAGGTGGCACTTTGGAATTGTCCGGAACCGGAACCCCTTTAAATTATACCGGAACAATTTCCGGAGCAGGTAAAGTGCTGTATTCTGGTGCCTCAGCTCAAACCATTTCCGGATTAAACTATTATGATCTTGAGTTTTCAGGTGCAGGTACAAAAACCATTGCAGCCGGAACAACTGCAACCGTTGGCAATAATTGGATTGTAGGAAGTCCCACAAACTTGGCCACAACGGCATCTGCATCTGTAACAGGCAATATCAGTGGATCAGGTTCCATTACAATGGGATCAGGTACCATAAATCTTGCAGGTAACTGGACCAATAACGGGACTTTTACAAGTGGAACAGGAACCGTAATTTATAACGGAAGTACTCAAACCATTGGTTCCCTTACCTATTATGATCTGGAGATTTCCAATTTAGGAGAAAAAACCCTTGCCGCTGAAACCACGGTCAGTAATACATTGACGGTCAATGCTCCGGCAACACTCGGACTCTCAAGCTTTACCCTCAATTTGCCCTTGTCAGGTACTCCACTTATAAATACAGGGATCATTGACCCCGGAACATCCACAGTGAATTATGCCGGTTCTGCTGAAACAAATATTGCCCCGGGAAATTATTATAACCTGGACGGTACCGGAGGAGACCGGGTAATGCCTGATGGGCAGGAAGTTGGAATTGCCGGAGCTTTCACACCCGGGGCGGGAATATACAGTGTTGTTGGGAGTCTGGTGAATTTTAACGGCAATGATCCACAAACTATTCCTGCCTTTACTTTTAATAATTTGATACTTAGTGGTTCAGGAGTTAAAGAGATACTGGGAGCTACAGAGGTAACCGTTAGTACAATCGAAATTCAGGACGGACCATCATTAGAAATTCAAGATAATGCTCAGCTGAATATTGCTAATTAAAATTTAACTTGCGTAATATTTATTTATCTAAAATGAAATTTTATTTAAAGCCTGTATTGTGCGGATTCGCGTTTGTTTTTCTTATCCTCCATTCTGTTTCAGCTCAAACCCGTCAAACTAAACCTGCTCCGGAAAAACCACTCAGACTGGTATCACCTTCCGACTCCCTCCAGTACACCCTTGGAGCCTACCTTGCACAGTGGATCACTAATAATGGCTTCATGGTAACCAATCCTGAACTCTTCAGAAAAGGAATGGACGATGTGTTATTAAACAAGCCATTGCTTGTTAACGCTGCCAGTGTAGCTACCCGACTGGATAGCTATCAGAAACGTCTGATCTCAGAACGCAGCACGCAGCAGGAAAAACTATTGTTTGAAAATGTAAGAGGTAAAGCAGGAGTGGGTGCACTTCCAAGTGGGGTTGCTTATATCGTCATGAAAGCAGGTACAGGCTCCAGGCCACAAATGACTGATTCCGTCCTGATCCACGTAAAAGGTTTCCTTCCGGACGGCAAAGTGTTTGAAGACACCTATGCGAAAAAATCACCATTGAAAGTAACACCGGCAACCCTTATTCCGGGGATGAATGAAGTGATCCAGATCATGCCCATAGGCTCAACATGGAGAGTGTTTATTCCTTCAGCATTGGGTTATGCAGAACGCGGTGTTCCTGGCCTCATCCCAGCCTACTCGGCGTTGATCTTCGAACTCGAACTGATCAGTGCGATAAGTCCAAATTAAGAGTTAAGTGTCTTCCCGAAACCTGCCCTTCAGCAGGTGAGGGACCTTCGTTAAACGAAGTACAAAATTGCTTTTCAAAACTATTAAAAAGCACGCGATGCGCTGGCACTGGGCATTTCATATAAAAAATTAAAGCAGTGTTCGTATGACTTTAATTTGTCGTCATTTCGCAGAAGGCACGACGGAGAAATCTGTTGCAATGAAATGTAATTTAATCAGAATTACTGCCCTTAATCAACAGATTTCTCCATGCTGTGATTATTAGTGCAAAAAGAACATTTTGATTCGCATGTACGAAATGACGTGGTTTTACGGAATTATCATTCCTAACCTTATTCAACAGCCGAAATCCTAATCAACTAACCAACCAATCACTAACTACTAACCAACTAATTCATCGTCATTTCGCAGGAGGCACGACGGAGAAATCTGTTGCAATGAAAAGGAATTTAATCTGAATTACTGCCCTTTATCAACAGATTTCTCCATGCTGTGATTATTAGTGCAAAAAGAACATTTTGATTCGCATGTACGAAATGACGTGGTTTTATGATTATAATTCCTGCTTTTAATCAAAAAACATTAGTCCTAACCAAAAACCACTAGCCAACTAGAGAAAAGCATTTTTAGCAGACAACAGCCAACAGCCAACAGATAACAGACAACAGATCATCAACCAAAAATTCCTAACTATATATTTTATTACCTCCTCATTAAATATTCTCGTATCTTGTTTAACATATTTAATATAACCTGTATACTCGTATAAAATTCATTATCGACTTTTCGTGATTCCCAAAAAACCTTTAACTATTTTTTTACCGGCAGTAAAGCTTTTGCTCTGTCTGTTTTTTTTATTCCCAACGGTCCTTCATGCACAGGCCGTAAATCAGGTATATATATATCCCTCAGCTAATCTTTACGCCCATCCCAACTCAAACCTTAATATTTACTCAGACATATCGCACTCAGGAACTTTCGTGTCCTATGATGCCGCTCTGATCAACTTTTATTCAAGTATCTGGCAGAATAATGCAGGTAGCCGTTTGCCGGATGAAAGTGCCCGCGGTATTGATGGGGTAGGTGGGGTCTTCCGGTTTTCTGACCTTCTGCAGCTTCCGCAGCGCATCAATAGTATGAGCCCTCAGCCATTTAATGGTTTCCCGAATGTGAGGCTTGATAATTCACTGAATGTGACCGCAGATCTCGGAAATCTTCACATCAATAATAATCTTGATTTCGTAAACGGAAACCTTATCCTGAACAATGTGGATGTCAACGTTGGACGACAGGGTACTGGTACAATAACCGGTTTTAGTCATAGAAACTTTATAGTAACAGGTTCCGCCATGACTGGTGGCGGATTGGTCAGAAATACCGCAGGTGTGCCCATGTCCCTTGATTTCCCGATCGGTACCGACCTGGCTAGCTACACACCGCTCACTATCAATTATACAGGCATCCCACAATCCATAAAATTCAGGGTGGCCGATAATCTCTATAACAAACTGAACTTTCCTGAATACGTAAATAAGACCTGGATCATGAGCACCACAGTTATTGATGCCTCCGCAAAAGCAGATCTGACACTTCAGCATAACTCATCCGAGGAAGGAATTGAATATTTCAGAAACCGTGATCAGGCCTATGTTACCAGGTACGATTCGAAACTTACAGGACTATGGGATATTTTACCCCCGGTTCCAACCATTACCCCGGGAACCATCACCTTACGGGCCGCAGTATTCGGAGCCTATATGAATACACGTTTGAATGTGGCGACCTTCAAGCAAATTGAATATTTCTCAAAATCGGTGATCAAAAAGGATATCGACGAAAATACACCGGTAAATATTCCGGATGCCATCTCTCCAAATGGTGATGGTTTTAATGATGTATATGAAGTCGTTAAGCGCCTGCCTACTGATAAAATTCGGTTTGAAGTGTACAGCCGGAATCAGGTTCTTGTTTTCCAGGATTTTGATTATCAGAATACCTTTAACGGTACCGGAAATATGGGCGGATTCATGGGAAACAATCTTCCTGATGGCATTTACTATTATCTTATCAGCGTGAACGGGGCAAAAGGAATTCCCGGATATCTAATCATTAACAGGTAACATATGAACAATAAAACATACCTGCTTGCACTATTCATGCTCCTGACTGCACTGCCCTCAATGCTTTGTGCGCAACAGTTGCCTCTGTATTCGCAGTATATGTTTAATACCCTTGAGATCAACCCCGCTTATGCCGGCTTTAAGCAGTCCATGCAATTTACCAGTGTTTTCAGGAAACAGTTCAACGGAATTAAAGATTCGCCTCAAACGGCCATGATCTCAGGCGATATGCCTATAGGGGATACAAAACTGGGTGTAGGACTAAAGATCGTTGACGACCGGATTTCAGTCACACAAAATTTCGGAGCCCAGTTAGCCATGTCCTACCGCATCGAGGGTGAAAATTCAAACCTCTCATTCGGTCTCCAGGCAGGGGCTTTGAACTATAAAACAGACTTCAGTAAATTAAACATTACCAACGCCGGTGATCCTGTGTTCGCCCAGAACCTGAATGCCATGGCCGCAAATTTTGGAACCGGAATGTTCTTCAATACCAGTAAGTTTTATGCCGGACTTTCATCTCCAAACCTGGTAAGAGCACATTTGAGAAAAACTGATGTAGCATTGTCTGAATATACAGTAAAGCAGAGTTTACATGTCTATCTCAATGCAGGTTACCTAATCACACTCAATGATAATTTTGTTTTGAAACCCTCATTCCTCCTCAGAGGCGTAAAGGGTATTCCTTTAAATTACGATATTAATGCAAACCTGTTCTTTAGGGAGATCATGTCGGGCGGAGTATCCTACCGTAACAATAGCGCTTTGGTCGGATTACTTGATTTTAGACTTATACCTACTTTAAGATTAGGCTATGCGTATGATTATAACCTCGGCCGAATAAACAACTTTGCAAAAGCAACCCATGAGATCATATTGAGATTTCATATCCCGATTGATAAAGATGAACTGATGCCGAGTTATATGTTTTAGTATTTAGTGATTAGTTGGTTAGTAGTTAGTAATTAGTACAAAGAACAAAATACCAGAAGCTGCAACTTATAACCTACAACTTATAACTTAATACTTACAACTTAAAATGTACAACGTATAACGTAAAACAAAATATATGCTTAACATTAAACCCTTCATCCCCGGATTATTGCTTGCAGCATTGATCATTGCATTCAGTGCAGGCTCTTCCCTGGCACAGATCAAGATTGGAACCAACGGTGCCACGATTGCCCCAGCCTCTCTTTTAGAGCTTGAAAGTGCAAATCAGGGACTTTTACTTCCCCGTATGGCAGATACCGCGGCTATCAATGCATTGAATCCGCCTAACGGGATGCTGATCTATCTGACCAAAGCGCCGGCGGTAGGTTTGTACGTCAGGAAGGTTACCGGATGGGAATACCTGACCGGCTCTTTAGGTGGAAATGGTAACTTCAATTCGCTTACAGTTGCAGGTACTATCACCGCCGGAAATTTCAGCGGACCATTAAACGGGAATGCAACTTCAGCAAATACCTCCATAACTTCTACTAATTCCCTGAATTCAGCAGTCATCAATGATCTGGCTACAGGCCAGCCAACGTACCCGATTTTTGTTACTCAAACTCCGGGGAATGCTCAGCTGCGTACCAGTACCACCAAATTGAGCTTCGTGCCGAATACCGGAATTTTGACAGCAGTTGGCTTTACAGGTCCACTCGTTGGTGATGTAACGGGTAATGCTTCTTCTGCAACAAATGCTACAAATGCATCTAATACCGATATTTCTGATGATGTATCTACCAATGCCGTTCATTATCCAACCTTTGTATCCGGTACAACCGGAAACTTACCGCATAGAACCAGCAGCACCAACCTCAGTTATACCCCGCAAACCGGCGAGCTGAAAGCTGTCCGTTTCCTTGGAAATTTAATCGGAAATGCATCCAGCTCTGATAATGCCATTACCACTACAATCACCAATGATAATATTTCGGGAGCCACGGTCTATCCAACCTTTGTAACGAATACTTCGGGTAACTGGGGACAAAGAACCGCAGGAACAAAGCTTAGTTTTGTTCCATCAACGGGGATTTTGACAGCAGGTGGTTTTACTTCTACAATACCTGACGGGACTGCACCTCTTATCGTTGCATCATCAACTCCGGTTGCCAATCTTACGGCTACCAATACCTTGTTTTCTGCAATTAGAAATGATATTGCAACAACTACTACTGCCTATCCAACTTTTGTGCTTGACGCAATCGGATATCAGAACCATCGGGTGGCCGATTCAAAGCTAAGCTTTATACCCTCAACCGGTGTTTTAACAGCATCCGGATTTAATGGCCCGCTCAATGGAAATGCGAATACTGCAACCTCCGCAGGTACAACAACCATAACTGACGATATTACAACAGCAGTAACAACATACCCGACCTTCGTGACCAATACAACAGGTAATCTGAATCAGCGTACCTCAAGTTCAAGGCTGAATTTTGTCCCTTCAACCGGAGTATTGACTGCCAATGCCTTCACTTCAACTGTTCCAACAGGTGTTGCTCCGTTAGTAGTTGCCTCAACCACTACCGTAGCCAATTTAAGTGTGACCAATACCCTGAATACTAATATTACAGAAGATGTGGCTACAACTGCACCTGTTTATCCAACCTTCGTTACAGCAACTTCTGGGAATCAGAGTCAGCGTGTGGCAAGCTCCCGACTTAGTTTTATCCCATCAACTGGAGCATTAACGGCAAGCAGTTTTGTTGGCCCCCTCACAGGAAATGCAACTTCAGCAACTTCAGCGATCAATGCAAGTACAGTAACAACAATTCCAACTCTTTTAGGTGAGGTCACAAACTCTGGTAATACGGTAACTTTAAGTAACGCTGCAGTTATTAGTAAATTGGTAGGTTCTACATACTCTACAGCTACAACACCAGTTTCAGCTACTGATAATATTATTCAGGCAATAGGTAAGGTGGAGGGGAATTCAAATTTAAAGGCACCAATTAATAATCCAAGTTTTACCGGGACTGTTGTGATTCCAACTCCTTATACCCTGGGAGCTACTACAGTTACAACAACAGGTACTCAATTAAATTATCTTAATATTGCTACCGGAGTCACAGGCACTTCAAATGTTGTATTGTCAAATAGTCCCATTTTTACCGGAACACCCACTTTGCCGACAGGTACTATTGGGATTACTCAAATTGCAGGAAATAATTCAACAGCTTTAGCAACAACAGCATTTGTTACAACAGCAGATGCCTTAAAGGCTAATATTGCATCTCCCACCTTCACTGGCACTGTGACATTTCCAACTCCGTTTACGCTTGGAGGCGCTTCTGTAACGAGTACTGGTGCTCAAATAAATTTTTTAAATGCCGCAACAGGTACAACAGGAACTTCAAGTTCTAATGTTGTGTTTTCTGCATCTCCTACGTTAACTACCCCGATTTTAGGAGTTGCTACGGTGTCCTCGATTCGAGGAAATTCAACTACGCCTACTAAAGTTAATGGGGTTGGAATTACAGCATCAACAGTTGCAGGAACAAATCTTTCCGGTAGTATAGAAATAACATCTGATGCGTCTGGAGCAACAAATGCAGTTTTACTTACAATAACCTACGCAGGACTTACATTTCCAACAAACTCATACCCTGTTTTAGTTCCAGCAAATCCACTAACTGCAGCTTTGGTAGATGGAAATAAAATTTACGTTATAGGAAATCCGGGTAATTTTCAAATAATGTCCGGTACTACGACTTTACCCGCGGGTGTGTATAAATGGTATTATATGGTTTCAGGAAATTAAATTTGATCACCTCCCCGTCAACTCCGCAACCCTATTCCTTTCGGTCTGGAGTTCGCGGGCGAGTTTCTTTTCCCGTTCATTGGCTTTTGTGCGGTGTTCGCGGAGTTCTTCAAAAAGCTGATCGTATAGTCCGCTGCGATAACTTGCTTCTTTAACCGCGCTGCGCATTCTGAAAATTGCAAAAGCAAGTCCGGCAGCAAGCAGGAGCAGAGCGCCCCAGAGGTACATGGAGTAAGACGAACCGTTTACGGACTTACCAATTGTGCTCAGCTTCCCGATAGATGAACCTGAAGCCTTAAAGCCATCGATCTCAGCCTGCATGGCGCTGATAGTTTGAGCACTCTTTTCAACCTCAGCTTTACTTTGCAGGACTAATTGCTTTTGCTGCTTCAGACTATCGTTCACATTCTTCCAGAGCTCCTCAATTTTGGTTTTCTTAATGTTCTTATAGATCTTAAAAGAACCCGAGCGGGTGACTACTTCATCGTATTGCTGCGCCAGTGTACCTGTCAGCGCCGGAGCCTGTTTTACCGCAATAGTATCTGCTGCAGGCACCTGTCCAAAAACATTGGAAGTAGTATATATAATAAGGAATAAATAGAAAGTTATGCTTAATCTCATATCCATTGTGTTTTTATTACAAATAACTGATTTATAATGGGTTTATTATAATTTATATTCCCGTTCAGTTCCTCTGCGGATTCCCGGCCTTCCTTTCGGGAGAGGCAGGACAGGTCCTGTTCCCCTGAATATTCCCATTCCCCGGCCCCAATTTCAGCTAATCCCAAATAAATTGAAAAATAAACTCGCAACTATTTGATAATTAATAAGACTTTCCTATCTTTGCCCTCCCTTTAGAGGGGTTTACTATGTCTTGAACGAAGCCCTACTGCTTCGATGGACACAAATTGATTAAAGAAAATGTCAGGAATTATTGGAAAAAAAGTAGGAATGACCAGCATATTCGATGCTGAAGGGAAAAACATCCCTTGTACAGTGATCGAAGCTGGGCCATGCGTAGTTACCCAACTACGTACCGTCGATACAGACGGCTACACAGCAGTTCAGTTAGCTTTCGACGACAAGAAAGAGAAAAACACAAGCGGTCCATTAAAGGGGCATTTCGCAAAAGCTAAAACAACTCCTAAGCGCAAGCTTGTTGAGTTTAAAACTTTTGAAGATGTTAAAGCTCTTGGTGATATTGTAAGTGTTGAGATCTTCGCCGAAGGCGATTTTGTCGATGTAGTTGGAACTTCAAAAGGTAAAGGTTTTCAGGGTGTTGTAAAACGTCATGGATTTGGTGGTGTTGGTGGTCAAACCCACGGACAGCATAACCGTTTAAGAGCTCCGGGTTCCCTGGGTGCATCTTCATGGCCTTCACGTGTATTCAAAGGAATGCGCATGGCAGGACGAATGGGTGGCGACCGCGTCAAAATTCAGAACCTTCAGGTTTTGAAAGTGTACACAGAGCAAAACTTATTAGTGATTAGCGGTTCAATTCCGGGAGCTAAGGGTTCTTACGTAATCGTTGATAAATAAGAAGATGGAAGTTAAGGTTATAAATATATCAGGCAAAGAAACAGGTGCCAAGGTGCAGCTTCCTGATGCGATCTTCGCAGTAGAACCAAACGATCATGCGATCTATTTAGACGTAAAGCAGTATCTGGCAAATCAGCGCCAGGGAACGCACAAGTCTAAGCAACGTAATGAGATCGCCGGATCTACCAAAAAATTATACAAACAAAAAGGTACAGGTGGTGCCCGTGCAGGATCTATCAAATCTCCATTGTTCAATGGTGGTGGTCGTGTATTCGGTCCTCAGCCACGCGACTATAGTTTCAAGCTGAATAAAAAGCTTAAATCTTTAGCCCGTAAATCTGCACTTACATATAAAGCAAAAGATAATAACATTGTTGTTCTCGAAGCATTCACTTTTGATTCGATCAAAACTGCAAACTACGTGAAGATCATTGCTGATCTGAAACTAACTGATGCTAAAACATTATTAGTATTACCGGCAGCAAATAATAATGTTTATTTATCAAGCAGAAATTTAAAGAAAGCAAAAGTAGTTACCGCAGCAGAATTGAATACATATGATGTATTGAACTCAGGAACTTTATTGCTGACTACAGAAACTGTTAAAACATTGGAGGAGGCGTTCGCTAAGTAAGATGGAAATTTTAAAGAAACCAATTCTAACCGAGAAAGCATCAGCATTAACTGAAAAGTTAAACCGCTTCTCATTCAAGGTTGATCACAGAGCCAACAAATTAGAGATCAAGGGTGCGATCGAAAAAATGTATGGTGTGAATATCCAGGCTATCAATACGATAGTTGTTTATGGAAAAACAAAATCGCGTAACACTAAAGCTGGTGTTGTAACAGGAAATGCTCCTAAGTACAAAAAAGCGATAGTAACGCTAAAAGATGGTGAAACCATTGACTTTTACAGCAATATTTAATTAAGACATGGCAGTAAGAAGATTTAAACCGGTTACCCCGGGTACTCGTTTCAGAGTAGGAGGAGTTTTCTCTGATGTAACTACTAACGTTCCAGAAAAATCGTTAGTTACCAGCATCAAGAATTCCGGTGGTAGAAATAATTCCGGTAAAATGACTATGCGTTATCTCGGTGGGGGACATAAAAAGTCATACCGATTGATTGATTTTAAACGCGATAAAAACGATATCCCCGCAACTGTTGCCACAATTGAGTACGATCCGAATCGTAGTGCACGTATCGCCCTGGTAAATTATGCCGATGGTGAAAAACGTTACATTATTGCTCCGGAAGGCTTGAAGGTTGGAATGAAGGTTGTTTCAGGTGAAGCTTCGGCTCCTGAGATAGGTAATGCGCTTCCTTTGAAGAACATTCCTCTAGGATCTATCATTCACAACATTGAACTGAACCCCGGACAAGGTGCGATCATCGCACGTAGTGCAGGTGCTTATGCTCAGCTTTCAGCACGTGATGGTAAATATGCGATCATTAAAATGCCTTCTGGCGAAACCCGTATGATCCTGGCTACTTGTATAGCAACTATCGGAACTGTTTCAAACTCCGAAAAAGCGAATGAAGTTTTAGGTAAAGCAGGTAGAAAACGTTGGTTAGGACGTCGTCCAAGAGTAAGAGGTGTAGCGATGAACCCGGTCGATCACCCTATGGGTGGTGGTGAAGGTAGATCATCAGGTGGTCATCCCCGCTCAAGAAAAGGTTTATTAGCGAAAGGCTTTAAAACCCGCGATAAAAAGAAAGCGTCTGATCGTTACATCATAGAGAGAAGGAAGAAATAATGGCACGTTCAATAAAAAAAGGACCCTATATAGATCATAACGTAGCGAAGAAAGTAACTGCGCAGAATGAGGGTAATAAGAAAACTGTGATCAAAACTTGGTCACGCAGGTCGATGATCTCTCCGGATTTCGTAGGTCATACATTTGCAGTTCACAACGGAAATAAATTTATTCCTGTATATGTAACTGAGAATATGGTTGGGCATAAGCTTGGTGAATTTTCTCCAACCAGAACATTTAGAGGTCACTCTGATAAGAAAAAATAAGCAATGGAAGCAATAGCAAAACTAAATAATTGCCCTACCTCACCACGTAAGATGAGATTGGTTGTTGATCTGATCAGAGGTGAACGGGTTGAGAAAGCCTTATATATTTTGAAATTTACCAATAAAGAAGCTGCAATAAGAGTTGAGAAACTTTTGTTATCAGCGATCAAAAACTGGGAATCAAAAAATGAAGGTCAACGCCCTGAAGACAATGAATTGTTTGTGAAAACGATCATGGTTGATGGCGGACGCCAGTTAAAGAGATTAAGACCAGCTCCACAGGGTCGCGGACATAGAATTCGTAAGCGTTCTAACCACGTAACTTTGATAGTTGACAGTAAAAACAGTGAACCAATAACTAAGTAAGGAGAAATGGGACAAAAAGCACATCCAATAGGTAACAGATTAGGTATCATCAAAGGTTGGGATTCTAATTGGTTCGGTGGGAACGATTACTCTGAGAAATTAGTTGAGGACGAAAAGATCAGAAAATACCTGGCAGCACGTATTTCAAAAGGTGGAATATCCAAAGTGGTTATCGAGCGTACTTTGAAGCGTATCACCATCACTATTCACACTGCCCGTCCGGGTATCGTGATCGGAAAAGGTGGTCAGGAAGTTGATAAGATCAAAGAAGAACTTAAAAAACTGACAAAGAAAGACGTACAGATCAATATATTTGAGATCAAACGTCCTGAATTAGACGCACAATTAGTAGGCGAAGGAGTTGCAAAGCAATTAGAAGCAAGGATCTCTTTCCGTCGTGCCATGAAAACTTCAATCGCATCAACCATGCGTATGGGAGCTGAAGGTATCAAAATTATGTGTTCAGGTCGTTTAGGTGGTGCTGAAATGGCACGTACCGAGCAATATAAGGATGGACGTGTTCCATTGCATACATTCCGTGCTGATATCGATTACGCTTTATCTGAAGCACTTACCACTTACGGTAAGATCGGTGTTAAAGTTTGGATCATGAAAGGCGAAGTTTACGGTAAGCGTGATCTTTCTCCAAACATTGGTCAGACAACCGGAGTAAAAGGCAGAGGCCCTGAAGGCGGCGCAGCACCATTTGCTGGTGGCGGCGAAAGACGCGGCGGTGGCGACAGACGTACTGATAATCGTGGTGGTGGTGGCGACAGACGCGGCGGTGATAACCGTGGTGGAGGTCAAAATCGCGGCGGCGGACCAGGTGCAGGTGGCCAGAATCGCGGTGGCGGACCAGGTGGTCAGAACCGTGGCGGTAGTGCCGGTGGTGGTTTCAGAGGTAAAAAATAATTAAGAGTAAGTAATTAGTTTTAGTATTTAGTAGTTAGTAATTCAAGACTATCTTAACAACTAACCGAAAACTAACAACTAACAACTAACCAACTAACAACGATATAATAAAATAAGAACATGTTACAGCCAAAGAGAACGAAGTTCAGAAAGATGCAGAAGGGCAAAATGAAAGGTCTGGCCGGTCGCGGTGCAGAATTAGCCTTCGGTTCTTTCGGAATCAAATCATTAGAGCCGGCCTGGATCACCAGTCGTCAGATAGAAGCTGCCCGTATCGCCGTTACCCGTTTCATGAAAAGGGAAGGTCAGGTTTGGATCCGTATATTCCCGGACAAGCCAGTTACGAAAAAGCCTGCTGAAGTACGTATGGGTAAAGGTAAAGGTGCTCCTGAGTATTGGGTAGCAGTTGTAAGACCTGGTAGAATGATCTTTGAAGCTGAAGGTGTACCTTTGGAAGTTGCAAAAGAAGCCATGCGTTTAGCTGCTCAGAAATTACCGGTTCAAACAAAATTTGTGATCAGAAGAGATTTTGTAGAAGCATAAAGAGTTATAAGTTATAAGTAATAGGTTATAAGTTTTTGACCCATCGCCTAATAGTTAACTAAACTTAGATACAAAGAGTTTTAAGTGAAACAGTTAAAAGTCTACGATTTGCGACTTATAACTTACAACTTATAACTTACAACTAAAGAAAAAATGAAGAATTCAGAAATACATGAGCTAACAACTGAAGAAGTTATAGCCCGAATTAATGAAGAGAAAGCCAATCTCACAAAAATGAAATTTGCTCATACCGTTTCTGCTATTGAGAATCCTACAAGGATCACAAAAGTTAGAAAAGATGTAGCACGTTTAAACACAGAATTGACTAAGCGCAAGGCGGAAGCAAAAGCATCTGCTGCGACAGAGTCCGCTTCTGAATAAATAAAAGTCCAAAATGGAAAGACAATTAAGAAAAACAAGAACCGGGTTGGTAGTAAGTAACAAAATGGAGAAATCTATTGTTGTTTCTGTTGAGCGTAAAGTGAAGCACCCGATCTATGGTAAGTTCGTAAAGAAAACTACCAAATTTATGGCTCATGACGAGACTAACACTTGCGGTATCGGTGATACAGTGTTAATCATGGAAACTCGTCCGCTGAGTAAGACCAAGAACTGGAGATTAGTGGAAATTTTAGAAAGAGCTAAGTAACATGGTACAACAGGAATCAAGACTGAATGTTGCTGACAACAGTGGAGCTAAACAAGTTTTAGTGATCCGCGTTTTAGGTGGTACCGGAAAGCGTTATGCATCCATAGGTGACAAAGTAGTTGTCACTGTAAAGAGCGCTATTCCATCAGGGAACATCAAAAAAGGATCTGTCTCTAAGGCAGTTGTTGTGAGAACAAAGAAAGAGATCAGAAGAAAAGACGGATCATATATCCGCTTTGACGATAATGCAGCTGTATTGCTGAACGCTCAGGACGAGCCGCGTGGAACACGTATATTCGGCCCTGTAGCTAGAGAGCTACGTGAAAAACAATTCATGAAGATTGTATCATTAGCACCGGAGGTTTTGTAAAATGGAAAAGAAAATAAAATCACAACCTAAGTTGAAGATCCGTAAAGGAGACCTGGTACAAGTTACTGCAGGTGATTCTAAAGGAAAACAAGGTAAGGTATTAGAAGTTCAGCTAGCTACTAGCAGAATTATAGTTGAAGGTGCCAACATGGTATCTAAACATACAAAACCAAATGCTGCCACTCCAAATGGAGGTATCATTAAGAAAGAGGCTAGTCTTCATATTTCAAATATCATGCTTGTTGATACCAAAACTGGTAAACCAACTCGTATAGGTAAACAGAAAAATGCTGATGGCAAATCAATTCGCATCTCTAAAAAATCTGGGGAGGAAATTAAGTAATGGCTTACGTACCAAGATTAAAATCAAAATATAACGAGGAAATCGTTACAGCTTTAAAGGATAAATTCCAATACAAAAGCGTAATGCAGGTTCCTCGCTTGCAGAAAATTGCTATCAACCAGGGTGTTGGTGCAGCTGCAACCGATAAAAAGTTAATTGATAATGCAATAAACGAAATGACCACTATTACTGGTCAGAAAGCGATTCCTGCAAAATCTAAGAAAGATATTTCTAACTTTAAGTTACGTAAAGGAATGCCGATCGGTGTTCGTGTTACTTTACGCGACAATACTATGTATGAGTTCCTTGATCGTTTGATCGCTGTAGCTTTACCACGTATTCGTGATTTCAAAGGAATTAACGATAAAGGATTTGACGGACGCGGAAACTATACATTAGGTGTAACAGAGCAGATCATCTTCCCTGAGATCAACATTGATCAGATCAATAAGATCATGGGTATGGATATCACTTTCGTAACTACTGCTAAAACAGATGTTGAAGCTTTAGAATTACTTAAGCAATTCGGTTTACCATTTAAAAATCAAACTACAATTCAACAATAATGGCTAAAGAAGGTGTAAAAGCACGTGAAGTAAAACGTGCCAGATTAGTTGCCAAGTTCGCAGATAAAAGAGCAGCGCTTAAAGCTGCGGGAGATTTTGAAGGTCTTGATAAATTACCTAAAAACTCTTCACCGGTACGTTTACACAATCGTTGTAAATTAACTGGTCGTCCACGTGGTTATATGCGTCAGTTTGGTATTTCAAGGGTAACATTCCGTGAAATGGCTTTGGCAGGTAAGATCCCGGGAGTACGTAAGGCATCCTGGTAAGAAAGCTGAAAGCGTAAAGCTGAAAGCCGAAAGTATAAGATATTTTCTAGTACTTTTGCTTTAGGCTTTTTACTTTAAGCTTTTATCTCAAAATAAGAATTAACCGATGGCAGGTCGTTCCGAATAGGTTGGAAAGGAAACCACTATCACAACAAATAAATAATGAATACAGATCCAATAGCAGATTATCTTACGAGAGTAAGGAATGCCATTAAGGCTAACCACCGCGTTGTAGAGATTCCTGCATCGAACCTTAAAAAAGAAATGACTAAAGTTCTTTTTGACAAAGGTTACATCACTAATTACAAGTTTGAGGATACCAATACTCAGGGAACGATCAAGATCGCTTTGAAGTACAATCCAATAACTAAAATCCCGGCTATTCGCAATATTTCACGTGTGAGTACTCCTGGTTTAAGAAGATATGCTGGCGTTGATAACATGCCACGTGTATTGAACGGTTTAGGTATCGCTATTCTTTCTACTTCTAAAGGTATTATGACCGATAAAGAAGCTAAGAATTTGAATATTGGCGGTGAGGTTTTATGTTACGTTTATTAATAGGAGGATAAGAGAAGATGTCAAGAATAGGAAAAGCCCCGATTAATATTCCAGCAGGTGTTACGATATCAATTTCTGATGCGAACCTTGTAACAGTTAAAGGACCAAAAGGTGAATTAACTCAGGATGTAGATACAGATATTAAAATAAGCCAGGAAGACGGTATACTTACTGTTGAGCGTCCTTCTGAGCAGAAACGTCATAAAGCACTTCACGGTTTATATCGTTCATTGATCAATAACATGGTTATTGGTGTTACTGAAGGATACAAATCTCAGCAGGAGCTTGTAGGTGTTGGTTACCGTGCTACCAATGTAGGTAATACACTGGATCTGGTTTTAGGATTCTCTCACCATTTCGTGTTTGAATTACCAAAAGAGATCAATGTAACAACTACATCAGAAAAGGGTAAGAACCCGGTAATTATATTAGAGAGTATCGACAAGCAATTGTTAGGACAAGTAGCAGCGAAAATTCGTTCACTACGTGCTCCTGAGCCTTACAAAGGTAAAGGTATCAAGTTTGTAGGTGAAGTGTTAAGAAGAAAAGCTGGTAAATCAGCCGCTAAAAAATAATCATCATGGCAGGAATTAAATTATCTCGCAGAGAGCGAATCAAAAGAGGAATCAGAAAGAGATTAACAGGTTCTGCAGAGCGCCCGCGTTTGTCAGTGTACAGAAGCAACAAAGGGATCTATGCTCAGATTATCGATGATAATAGCGGAATTACCATTGTTTCAGCATCGTCTTTATCTAAAGATTTTGTTGCAAACGGAAACAAATCTGATCAATCAAAAGCAGTTGGTAAATCAGTAGCAGAGAAAGCATTAGCAGCTGGTGTGAGCCAGGTTGTTTTTGACAGAAATGGCTACCTGTACCATGGTCGTGTGAAATCACTGGCTGAAGGTGCACGTGAAGCTGGTTTAGTATTTTAATTAGCACCGGTTACAGCGATCATATTTCAATAATATCGGTGTTATCATAAAATAAAGAGAATGTCAACTATCAATATAAAAAGAGTAAAATCAAGCGAGATTGAATTAAAGGATCGCTTAGTTAGCATCCAGCGTGTTGCTAAAGTTACCAAAGGTGGACGTACCTTCAGTTTTTCTGCTATCGTAGTGGTAGGAGATGAAAACGGAATCGTAGGGTTCGGTCTTGGTAAAGCAAAAGAGGTTACAGAAGCAATTGCTAAAGGAATCGATGATGCAAAGAAGAACCTGGTAAAAGTTCCTGTAATTAACGGTACTGTTCCTCATGAGCAGATCGGTAAATATTCAGGAGGCTTCGTATTCATTAAGCCAGCTGCACCGGGTACCGGTGTTATTGCAGGTGGTGCGATGCGTGCGGTACTTGAAAGTGCCGGAGTACATAACGTACTTGCAAAGTCAAAAGGTTCATCAAACCCGCATAACGTGGTAAAAGCAACTGTATTAGCACTTTCACAATTACGTGATGCTTATACTGTAGCTCAGCAGCGTGGTGTGAATTTAAATAAAGTATTTAACGGATAATCATCATGGCTAAAATTAAAATAACCCAGATTAAAAGCGTTATCGATAGAAGCGAGCGTCAGAAAAGAACTATGCAGGCATTAGGTTTAAGAAAAATGAACCATTCTGTAGAGGTTGAAGCTAATCCGGCAATTATCGGAATGGTGAGAAAAGTTAATCATTTAGTAGCAGTAGAAAGTATCTGATCATGAACTTAAGTAACTTACAGCCTGCAGAAGGTTCAACAAAAAATAGAAAACGTATCGGTCGTGGAACCGGGTCTGGTCGCGGTGGAACTTCCACCCGTGGTCATAAAGGTGCCGGATCACGTTCAGGATACAAGAGCAAGGTCGGTTTTGAAGGTGGTCAGATGCCATTACAACGCCGTTTACCTAAAGTGGGTTTCAACCCGATCAACCGTACAGAATATGTAGGTGTTAATCTGGATGCATTGCAAGCTCTTGCTGAAAAGTATAATTTAACTGCTATCGATTTTGATACATTCAGAGAGCATGGTTTAGCTTCAAAGAATGACCTTGTCAAAATTTTAGGTAGAGGTGAAGTTAAGTCCAAACTGGATGTTAAAGCCCATGCATTCTCAGCAACAGCCCAAAAAGCTATCGAAGCTGTTGGTGGTGCAATAGTTAAATTATAATTATACATGAAGAAGCTTTTTACAACGCTATCCAATATCTGGAAAATTGAAGACTTAAGAGCGAGGATTTTATTCACGCTCTTATGTCTTTTAATTTATAGAATAGGTTCATTTATCGTACTTCCTGGTGTTGACTCTGCATCACTTGATGATGCCCAGGCAAAAGAAGGATTACTCGGATTGCTGAATATGTTTGCCGGTGGATCTTTCTCCCGTGCATCTATTTTCGCATTGGGTGTTATGCCTTATATCTCTGCATCAATTGTTGTGCAGTTACTTGGTATTGCTGTTCCATACTTCCAGAAGCTTCAAAAGGAAGGTGAGAGCGGACGTAAAAAGATCAATCAGTTTACACGTTATCTGACCATCATTATCACTGCTTTACAGGCAATTGGATATGTTCGTTCACAGATCAGCCCTGATGCCCGTTTGTTTTCAGAGCCTATGTTCACCATATCTTCTATGTTTATTTTAACAGCAGGAACCATGTTTGTGATGTGGTTAGGAGAGAAGATCACTGATAAAGGTATCGGAAACGGTATCTCAATGATCATCATGGTGGGTATCATCGCACAATTGCCTTTCGGTATTCTTTCTGAATTCAATTCCCGTATGGGAGCTCAGGGAGGATTGATATCTTTCATCGTAGAGATCGCGGCTCTGTTCCTGGTAGTTATGTTTACTATTCTGATCGTTCAGGGTGTTCGGAAAATACCTGTACAGTATGCTAAAAAGATCGTTGGAGCAAAGCAATATGGTGGTGTACGTCAGTACATTCCTTTAAAGGTGAATGCTGCCGGTGTTATGCCGATCATTTTCGCTCAGGCGATCATGTTCATCCCTACAACCATCGGTTCATTCTTTCCATCAGCTCAGTCTTCATTCCTTGCAGCATTCAGTGACTATACATCGTTAACGTATAACCTGACTTTTGCATTTATGATCATTGCCTTCACATTCTTCTATACAGCCATCACCGTTAACCCGGTTCAGATGTCTGATGATATGAAGAAGAACGGTGGATTTGTTCCTGGTGTAAAGCCAGGTAAATCAACAGGTGATTATATTGATGCAGTTATTTCTAAGATCACTTTGCCAGGTTCTGTATTTTTGGCCATTATTGCGATAATGCCATCCATAGCAATTATTCTTGGTGTTAACAGTCAGTTCGCTAATTTCTATGGCGGTACATCCCTGTTAATTCTTGTAGGTGTTGTTTTGGATACGTTACAGCAGGTTGAAAGTCATTTATTGATGCGTCATTATGATGGATTAATGAAAACTGGCAGGATAAAAGGTCGTACTCCTGTTTCGGCAGGTGGTTCGGTAATTTAAGATCCATGTCTAAGATCTATTACAAGTCTTCTGAAGATATTGAGAAAATCAGAGAAAGTTCTCTGCTTGTTTCCAAAAGCCTGGCTGAAGTAGCCAGGAATATCGGGGAAGGTGTAAAAACTATTCAGCTTAATAAAATTGCAGAGGAGTTTATCCGTGATCATGGCGGTGTTCCTGCATTTTTAAATTACAACGGATTTCCTTATTCCCTTTGCATTTCATTAAATGATCAGGTAGTACATGGATTTCCCAGTGAATATACTATCAAAGACGGAGACATTGTTTCTGTTGATTGCGGAGTAATATTAAATGAGTTTTTCGGAGACTCAGCGTATACTTTCCCAATTGGGAATGTGGATGCTGAGACCATGAGACTTCTGAAAGTTACCAAAGAGTGTTTGAACCTTGCTATTGAAAAGGCTGTTGTGGGAATGAGAGTAGGTGATGTGGGTTATGCCGTTCAGGAACATGCTGAGAAAAATGGTTTTGGTGTAGTGAAAGAACTGGTTGGCCATGGTGTTGGTGTAAAGCTGCACGAAAAACCAGAGGTTCCTAATTATGGAAAACGTGGTTCCGGGATAAAACTGGAAGAGGGAATGGTTATCGCTATTGAACCGATGATCAATGCCGGTAAAGCTGGTGTTAAATTCTGGGAAGATGGCTGGACAGTAAGTACAGTTGATAAGAAAGCATCAGCTCATTATGAACATACAGTCGCTATTAAGAGGGGTAAAGCAGATGTACTTTCGACATTTGAATACATTGAGGAAGTTTTAAAACAAAAAGATTAAATATTAAAATTTTTTATTTAATTTTGCATCCCTGTTCCGATGGGCCTGCGGTTTGAAATATTGTTTGTAAAGCTGTTATTTTTAGAGAATTACAAATTTTTAAAATCCTTGCTTGTATTAGATCAGGAGAAATTAAAATAATATATGGCCAAACAGGCTTCAATAGAACAAGACGGAATAATTAGAGAGGCATTGTCTAATGCAATGTTTCGTGTCGAGTTGGAAAACGGACATGAGATCATTGCGCACATTTCTGGTAAGATGAGGATGCACTACATCAAGATTCTTCCGGGAGATAAAGTGAAGTTGGAGATGTCGCCTTATGATTTGAGTAAAGGCAGAATAACATACAGATATAAATAGGATAAAGATGAAAGTAAGAGCATCCATCAAAAAACGTAGTGCTGATTGTAAGGTGATCCGTCGTAAAGGAGTACTTTATGTGATCAACAAAAAGAACCCAAAGTATAAACAACGTCAGGGATAAAATTGAATATAGTTATTAGTTTATTTTGTTGGTTGTTAGCGTTTCTACAATATCAACTTATAACTTACAACTTATAACCTACAACTTTTAATAAAATATGGCAAGGATAGCAGGTATTGATTTACCAAGAAACAAAAGAGGAGAGATCGGACTTACTTACATTTTCGGTATCGGAAAGGCAACCGCACAAAGGATCCTGAATGATGCTGGTATTGATGTAAACATTAAAGTTCAGGACTGGACTGATGATCAGTTAGCAGCAATACGTGGTTTCATCAATGATGAGATCAAAGTTGAGGGTGCATTACGTTCCGAAGTACAATTAAACATCAAACGTTTAATGGACATCGGTTGTTACCGTGGATTACGTCACCGTAAGGGATTACCTGTTCGTGGTCAGCGTACCAAGAATAACTCACGTACCCGTAAAGGAAAACGTAAAACTGTTGCAAACAAGAAAAAAGCAACTAAGTAAGATATGAGATATAAGATTTGAGATATGAGAGTATTTCGAATCCTGATCTCGATTAATTAACAAATTAAGCGGATATGAAGTTTCGGACCCAGATGGGTCATACTTCGTGATTAAAATAAGAAATAGATAGGAGTGTCATCCCGATAATAATCGGGACAAGTCTCACATCTCAAATCTCTAAAAATGGCTAAAACTAAAAAAGTTACCAAAAAGCGTGTTGTAATTGTAGAGCCTATTGGCGAAGCACACGTAAACGCTACGTTCAATAACATCATTATTACCTTAACTAATCTTCAGGGTCAGACCATTTCATGGTCTTCAGCCGGAAAGATGGGTTTTAAAGGTTCTAAGAAAAATACTCCATATGCTGCCGGACAGGCTGCCGGTGATTGTGCTAAAGTAGCTCATGATCTTGGTCTTCGTAAGGTTCAGGTATATGTTAAGGGTCCGGGTTCCGGTCGTGAGTCAGCAATCCGTACTTTGCAAACTTCAGGTATTGAAGTGACTACAATCCAGGATATCACTCCGCTTCCACACAATGGTTGCCGTCCTCCGAAAAGAAGAAGAGTTTAACACACATAATTAATAAATTTTTTTAAAGCTAAGATTCTTCAGCCTCGGGCTGAATGATACTTTAAAAACCACAAAAAAATGGCTAGATACACAGGACCCAAGTCCAAAATTGCCCGTAGATTCAGAGAACCAATTTTTGGTCCTGATAAGGCATTAGAAAGAAAAAACTATCCTCCAGGGATGCACGGTACCTCCAGAAAAAGAGGTAAGCAATCAGAATTTGCTGTGCAGTTAATGGAGAAACAAAAGGTTAAATATACTTATGGTGTTTTAGAGCGCTATTTCGAGAACCTTTTCCACAAAGCTTCTGCTAAAGAAGGTATCACTGGAGAGAACTTATTGAAATTCCTTGAAGCCCGTTTAGATAATACAGTTTACCGTTTAGGAATTGCTCCAACCCGCTCTGCTGCACGTCAGCTTGTAGGCCATAAGCACATTACTGTTAATGGTGAGATCGTAAATATTGCTTCTTATTCATTACGTTCCGGTGATGTTATCGCGGTTCGTGAACGTTCAAAAAGCCTTGAAGCTGTTTCACACTCAGTGGCTGCAAGAACAATTAATAAATTCAGCTGGTTAGAATGGGATGCAAATACCTTAACAGGTAAATTCCTGAACTTCCCAAGTCGTGATGAGATTCCTGAGAATATCAAGGAAAACCTGATCGTCGAGCTGTACTCTAAATAAGATATGAGATTTGAGATATGAGATTTCGTTTTTAGAAATCTCATATCTAATTTCATAACTAATTAACCTGAAGAGGTTAGAGATAGGGTCGGGAGACATGAGTTTTCTCATATCTCATATCTCATATCTCATATCCATAAACAATAAACAAATTCGATAAATGGCAATTTTAGCATTTCAGAAACCTGATAAAGTTATCATGCAGAAATCTACGGATTTCGACGGAACATTTGAATTCAGACCTTTAGAGCCTGGTTTTGGTGTTACCATTGGTAATGCTTTACGCAGAATACTTTTATCTTCCCTGGAAGGTTTTGCAATAACTTCAGTTCGTTTTTCAGGAGTTTCTCATGAATTCTCAACCATTAAAGGTGTTGTAGAAGATGTTACTGAGATCATCCTTAACTTAAAGCAGGTTCGTTTTAAGAAAACTGGTGAATCTGGTGATAACGAAAAAGTATTTGTAATTATTAATGGACAGGATCAGCTTAAAGCAGGTGACATTACTAAGTTCTCAAATAACTTTGAAGTTCTTAATTCTGACCTTGTTATCTGTAACATGGAATCTTCAGTTACTCTGGAGATTGAATTGACAGTTAACAAAGGAAGAGGTTATGTTGCTGCAGAAGAGAATAAAAATACTGATGCACCTCTTGGTGTTATCGCTATTGATTCCATCTATACTCCAATCAAGAATGTTAAATATTCTATTGAGAACTTCCGTGTAGAGCAAAAGACAGATTACGAGAAACTTGTTTTGGATATTACTACTGACGGATCAATTCATCCGGAAGAAGCTTTGAAAGAAGCTGCTAAGATTCTTATCCACCACTTCATGTTATTCTCTGATGAGAACATCATGCTTGAATCTCAGGCTAAAGAAGAAACTAAAGAAGTTGATGAGGAAATTTTGCACATGCGTAAGATCCTTAAAATGGAATTAGTTGATCTTGATCTTTCTGTTCGTGCTCTGAATTGCTTAAAAGCGGCAGACATCCGTTCACTTGCTGATCTTGTTTCTTATGACGTTGCTGACATGCTGAAATTCAGAAATTTTGGTAAGAAGTCACTGACTGAAATTCAGGACTTGGTAAAATCAAAAGGTTTATCCTTCGGTATGAATCTTTCGAAATTTAAATTAGACGAAGAATAAATAAGCGAAATGCATAATTCCCGATCCCGAAAGGTTGATCGACGGTATGCACGTGCACAATCAAACAAACAATGAGACACGGTAAAAAAGTAAACCATTTAAGTCGTACAGACAGTCATCGCAGAGCGATGCTTGCCAATATGGCTTCTTCGCTTATCCTACACAAGCGCATTACAACTACACTTGCTAAAGCTAAAGCTTTACGTGTATATGTTGAACCAATCATTACAAGGTCAAAAGACGATACTACTCACTCACGTCGTACAGTATTCAGTTACTTACAAAATAAGGAAGTGGTATCTATCCTTTTCCGCGATATCGCTGCTAAGGTTGCTGATCGTCCAGGTGGTTATACCCGTATTCTTAAAATGGGAAATCGTTTAGGGGATAATGCATCTATGGCACTAATCGAATTAGTTGATTACAACGAAATCTACACTTCAGGTGATGCAGTTGCTGAAAAGAAAACTACTCGCCGTCGTGGTTCAAAAGCTAAGAAAGCTGATGATGCTCCTGCAGTAGCTGCAAAAGCTGCTCCTAAAGCTGAAAAAGAAGAAGTTGTTGAAGCTGTTGCTACTGAAGAAATTCAGGCAGAGGTTCCTGCGACTGAGGAAACTCAGGTTGAGGCTCCTTCGGCAGAGGAAACTCCTGCTGAGGATACTCAGTCAGAAGAGAAAAAAGGAGAGTAATTTCTTCTTAATTTATACAAAAGACCTGCTCAATGAGCAGGTCTTTTGCGTTTATGCCCTTTATTCTGAATTTTGTTAAATATTAGTCTCTGCTTTAATTATTTTCGGCTTCCACTTAAATTACCCCCATCCTGGACTCTAATTTTTCAATATCCTTCCTAAATACAGGTATCATACCTTAGTTATTTATCATGATACTTAACTACAGTATATAATGTTCAGTACTAAGTACTAACTACTCAGTACTCACTACTCCATTACTGCCAACCTGTCATTTTAAAAAAGTCTGATTTCTATCCAATCAATGGCAAAATACTGTCATTTATGGTTAGATCTTAATTGGCACAAGCCTTGTTAATTACAAAGTGGTAAACTAAAATAAATTTAAGAAGGATTATAATATGGCAAAGATAATTGGTATTGACTTAGGAACTACAAATTCATGCGTATCAGTAATGGAGGGTAATGAGCCTGTAGTTATCCCAAACAGTGAAGGTAAACGTACTACCCCTTCAATTGTTGCATTTGTTGACAATGGAGAACGTAAGGTAGGAGATCCGGCGAAACGTCAGGCGATCACAAACCCGACGAAAACCATTTCTTCAATCAAGCGATTCATGGGTAATAGCTTTGGTGAGGTTACAAATGAAATGGCCCGTGTACCATACACAGTGGTTAAAGGAGATAATAATACTCCTCGTGTTAAGATAGACGATCGTTTATATACTCCTCAGGAGATCTCTGCAATGATCTTGCAGAAAATGAAGAAAACAGCCGAAGATTTCTTAGGCCATGAAGTGACAGAAGCAGTTATTACTGTTCCTGCTTACTTTAATGATGCACAGCGTCAGGCAACGAAAGAGGCTGGTGAAATTGCTGGTTTGAAGGTTTCACGTATCATTAATGAGCCTACAGCTGCAGCACTTGCTTACGGATTAGACAAGGCTCATAAGGATATGAAAATTGTAGTGTTCGACTGTGGTGGTGGTACACATGATGTTTCTGTTCTTGAGTTAGGTGATGGTGTATTTGAAGTAAAATCTACTGATGGTGATACTCATCTTGGTGGTGATGACTTTGATGCAGTGATCATTGACTGGATGGCTGATGAGTTTAAGAGTGATGAGGGTATCGATCTTCGTAAAGATCCAATGGCTCTTCAACGTTTGAAAGAAGCTGCTGAAAAAGCTAAGATCGAATTGTCAAGTACTGCACAAACCGAGATCAACCTTCCATATATTTCAGCAGGCGACGGAATGCCGAAGCACCTTGTTAAATCATTGACCCGTGCGAAATTTGAGCAGCTGGCAGACAGTTTGATCAAAAGAACCATTGAGCCTTGTAAGAAAGCATTAAAGAACGCTGGTTTAAGTACTTCTGATATCGATGAGATCATCCTTGTAGGTGGTTCAACACGTATTCCTGCTATACAGGATGCTGTTAAGGCATTCTTTGGTAAAGAGCCTTCTAAAGGTGTGAATCCTGATGAAGTGGTTGCCATTGGTGCAGCTATTCAGGGTGGTGTATTAACAGGAGAGGTTAAAGATGTATTATTACTTGACGTTACCCCGCTTTCATTAGGAATTGAAACAATGGGTGGTGTAATGACCAAACTGATCGAGGCAAATACTACTATTCCTTCTAAAAAGTCGGAAGTGTTCTCAACAGCATCTGATAATCAGCCATCTGTAGAGATTCATATTTTGCAGGGTGAACGCCCGATGGCAAACCAAAACAGAACAATTGGTCGTTTCCACCTGGATGGTATTCCACCTTCACCACGTGGTATTCCGCAGATCGAAGTAACTTTTGATATTGATGCTAACGGTATCTTACACGTAGCAGCAAAGGATAAAGCAACGAATAAAGAGCAGAAGATTCGTATTGAGGCTTCTTCAGGTTTAACTGATGAAGAGATCAAGAAAATGAAAGATGAAGCGGAAGCAAACGCTGAATCTGATAAAATAGCACGCGAAGAAGTTGAAAAACTGAATGCCGCCGATGCGCTGATCTTCTCTACCGAAAAGCAATTGAAGGAATATGGAGATAAATTAGCTGATGATAAAAAAGCTCCTATTGAAGAAGGTTTGAAGAAACTTAAAGATGCTCATGCAGCAAAAGATTTCGCGACAATTGATACAGCTCAGGCTGAACTTCAGGCAGCGTGGAATGTAGCTTCAGAAGATATGTATAAAGCATCTCAGGATGCCGGACAGGATGCATCACAAGGAGCAAGTGCTTCTGCTGAAGAAGCAGGAGATCATGTTACCGATGTTGACTTCGAAGAAGTGAAAGAAGACGATAAGAAGTAATTCTTAATTCTCAATACAAAAGAAGGTTGCTTTATCCAAGGCAGCCTTTTTTTGTTTTTAAGATCAATACAACAATTTCAATGCAGAATCGTTCATAAAAGGTGAAAAAGCGGCTTTTGTTTTTAGTTTCCCTGATGGTACTGGCCATTTTGCCTTCCGCTGTTTTGCCGGATCCGATCAGGCTTATTCATGGGAAAACAATTCTAAGTAATCCTGATTTTTATATAAGCAAGGTTAAGGATGATCGTATTGGCCAACCACTCATTGCCAGTCTTTACCTTTCCAAACCGGGATTAAAGCCTGCAATATATCAAACAGATCTGCAAGGGGGAGGGTTTGAGGCTATCCGTAATTTCATTTTTAATGGTGTGGTGAAGAATCCTTCAGCCAGACCAATAGTTATCCATATCAAAGAGTGTGAAATTACAGAGTCACTAACTGGGGTGAACCGGGTAAGTGGAAGTATGGTGCTTGAATTTCAGTTTAACCTTCAAAAGGAATGGGGCGAGGTTTCACTTACACAATACAGCGCCTCTGTTAAATATACCCGGTCAATTAATGACCTGAGTATTCTGGAACCTTCATTGCGTAAGATGCTTTCAAGTAGTTTGAAGCATTTTGATGCCTGGATAAATAAGGAGTCTTCAAAAAATATACAGCTTGCCAAAGGAGTTAATATTTCATTTTCTGACTACCTGGTTCAGCATCCGGATACAGTTTATTATCAATCATCCAGGCCATTGGTCTGGAACGATTTTCGCGAAAAAGTTCCTTCATCCAGCCGCTTCATGGCAGCAGTGTCTACTTATATGGGTTATGATCTTCGGAGAGAAATTAAAGACGGAATCATTGATCTGAACCTTTCAATGAAAGTTTTTGTACCAAAAAGTGCGTCCTGGGCCTCATCCGGAATAAAGAATGACTATAGCCTGAATCATGAACAGAAGCATTTTGACCTGGTAAAGATCATCGCCGAGAAGTTTAAGGATAAGCTGAGGTCAGAAAAGTTGAATCCTGATAATTATGAGGGTATAATCAATGTTGAATACCTTGAATTTTACAGGGAAATGAATAAGCTGCAAACCAGGTATGATGATGAAACAAGCCATGGAATGAATAAATTCAAACAAGCGGAATGGAACAGGCGAATAGAAAATGAGCTTTCAGCGATATTAAATTGATTGGGCCTGCTATTTGGGAAGTATTTTGATCAGAAGGCAATTCAGGATTATTTTACTATGGTAATCCAAAAAGTACACTGACTGGATTGAACAATTCAGTCAGTGTACTCTAAATAATTAGGCCCAAAGGTTAGCCGGGTATTCGCCGGAAGCAACCAGTTTGTCGATACTCTCCTGTACAATTGGTTTATCCTCAACATAAGTAACTCCAAACCACTGGTTTTGTGTAGGGATAACTTTGAAGGATGCCTGCTTATTCTTTATCAGACTTTCAGCTACCAGAGGGATGAAAAATTCGGCCTTTGGATTTTCAATATTGGCTAAAGCAAATTCTTTGAACAATTTTGCCGTTAGGTCGAATACCTTCGTGGTGAATCCCCAGAAATTCATGGAGACGCGTGTATCAGAGTTCAAAGGGAACTCACGACCGTTCTCTTCAAATACAATATTGTTCTTTCCGGTATCATCAGTTTTAAAATAAACTTTGGTACGCTCATGAATCTCTGTCAGGTTGCCGTCCGAATCTACTTCACAAACTCCTCTTGAAACAGAACCATGCTCGGAAAGTGTTTTGTCGATCTGAAATCCGATCATTGAAAATTCCTCGTCATTCACTTCATTATTCAGAAAATCGGCCATCTTTTGGTAAGACTCACGGCCATAGAAATCATCTGCATTTATTACACAAAAAGGCTCCTTTACGGCATCACGGGCCGCTAGAACTGCATGCGCTGTTCCCCATGGCTTTGCTCTTTCGATCTCAATATCGATGTTGAAAGGCTTAAGGTCGAATGTCTGGAAAACATAGTCAGTTTCGATCTTTCCCTGTAGCTTAGGCTCAAAAATACCTTTGAAATTTTCAGCAAACTCTTCTTTGATCACAAAGATCACTTTACCGAAACCGGCCTTTATCGCGTCGTAAATAGAATATTCAATTATTGTTTCACCGTTTGGTCCAAATCCATCTGTTTGTTTCATACTGCCGTATCGGCTTGCCATTCCTGCTGCGAGGATTACTAAAGTAGGTTTCATGGTTATCTTAAATTGAGTTAATAATTTATTTCTGTTTATAGGTCAGATTCTTGAGTAGAATTGCTCTGTGATTAAAACCGGAATGTACTTCCTCCAGACCGGGGTTTCTTACCGCTCAGCATTCCGAATAGCCCTCTTACTATGGCTGTTCCAATTTGGCGGGTAATGGGTGCATTAATTACCTGTTCGAAAGTGCTTTTTTCTTCCCTTTTACTGCTTACCGATGTAGTTTGTTCTTCTTCCGCAAGTTTTTCATTAACCCTTTTGGTCAGGATGTCATGTGCGCTAACCGGATCTACAATTTCCTGATATTTTTGGTAAAGTGTACTTGTCTGCATCACTGTATCGCAGTCCGCTTCAGACATTGGTCCCATGATAGATCGTGGCGGACTTAAATGAGTCGCTGCAACTTCTGTAGGAATACCTTTCTCATTGAGAACTGTTATTAGTGCCTGTCCTGTACCCAATGAGGTCAGAACACGGTCTATTTCATAAAACTCGGAACGTGGATAGGTATTTACAGTTTTCTTTAGCGCATCAACATCGTTTGGAGTAAAGGCGCGTAATGCATGCTGCACTCTGTTTCCGAGCTGACCGAGTACACTTTCAGGAACGTCCATTGGAGTTTGTGTACAGAAGAAAACCCCAACGCCTTTAGAACGTATTAGTCTGATGATTGTTTCAATTTGTTCAAGGAAGGCCTTTGGCGAGTCTTTGAATAGTAAGTGAGCCTCATCAAAAAAGAAAACTAATTTGGGTTTATCAGTGTCGCCCGCTTCCGGCATGGTATAAAAGATCTCGGCAAGCAGGCTAAGCAGAAAGGTTGAAAATAATACCGGCTGATTCTGAACATCCGAGATGTTAAGAAGGCTGATCACTCCCTTACCGTCGATCCGGCTGAAAAGATCCTGTATATCAAAAGATCGCTCACCAAAGATCTGTGAGAGGCCCTGCTGTTCGAGGGTAACTATTTTTCTGAGTATCGTTCCTGATGTTGATGCCGAGATACTGCCGTAGCTTTCCTTTATTTCAGCAGCTCCGGGGCCACTCGAAAGATAAGAAATTACTTTTTTCAGGTCGTTCAGATCAACCAGTAATAGTTTGCTGTCATCAGCATATTTGAAAATGACCGACATCACTCCGGATTGGGTATCATTTAGTCCGAGGATCTTTGACAACAATACAGGGCCAAATTCAAGTACACTTGCGCGCATTTGGGCTCCTTTCTTTCCGGAGAGAGAATATAGTTCAACAGGAAAACCTGTAGGTTCATAGGCCTTATTTAGAGCCAGAGATCTTTCTTCAATTTTGGCATTGCTTGAGCCCGGATGGTTTAATCCCGAAAGATCGCCCTTTACATCCAGCATAAATACAGGAACACCGGCATCTGAAAGTTGTTCGGCTATTAATTGAAGGGTACGGGTCTTTCCGGTTCCTGTAGCTCCTGCTATCAGGCCATGTCTGTTCATCATCTTCAGAGGAAGGCTCACTGCTGCATCGGCGATGATCTCCCCGTCTAGAATACCTGCGCCAAGATAAATGCTATCACCCTGTATTGTATATGAGGCTTTTATCTTATCCGTAAAATGTGACTTTCTCTCCATACTCATTAAGAATCAATATTTGAAACTGTAATTAATATTATTTTACTGACCGCAACTTTCATTCCTTTTATGAAAAAAATCTTCATAAAATAATTTATTTATTTTTTACGTATTTCTCTAGCCAGTTATCCATTTCCCACATCATATGCATAATGGACTCTTTGGCTCTGTAAGCATGTGATTCAGAAGGAAGTAAAACCAGTCTGGTTATGGCTCCATGCCCCTTCAGGGCAGTATAAAGCCTTTCACTTTGCATGGGAAATGTGCCGGTATTATTATCGGCCAGCCCATGAATCAGTAATAATGGAGTTTTGATCTTATCGGCATAGGAGAAAGGTGACATTTTGTTATAAACCGCTGGGGCCTGCCAAAAGGTTCGTTCTTCAGCCTGAAAGCCAAATGGCGTAAGGCTGCGGTTATATGCTCCGCTTCGTGCAATACCAGCTGCGAAAAGATCAGTTTGTGCCAGAAGGTTAGCGGTCATAAATGCTCCATACGAATGCCCTCCAATAGCAATACGTTTTCTGTCGGCAACTCCCATTTTCACCAAATGGTTAATGGCTGCCTCTGCGTTATATCTGATCTGTTCAATGAATGTATCATTTGGATCCTTATTGCTTTCGCCAACCACAGGCATGTCTGCGTTGTCGAGAACGGCATATCCACGGGTAACCCAGTAAACAGGCGATCCGGAGCTCAAAATACTGAATGTATAGGGAGATCCTTTAACTTGTCCGGCTGCTTCCGTTGTTTTAAATTCACGCGGATATGCCCACATCAATACAGGGAGCGGAGCATCACCGGTTTTGAAATCAGCGGGTAAGTAAAGTGTTGCCCCCAGCTTGATGCCATCCAAACGGGTATAACTAAGCTGCTTTTTCTGAACGCCATTTAGTTCGGGATAAGGATTCGAAAAATTTGTGATCTGTGCATAGACAGAATCTGACAGATTGACCCTGTAATAATTCTTTACTGTATCCGTAGCCTCCCGGCTATTGATTATGAATTTACCGTTATTAAAGAAAATAGGTCGCTCAAAATAGGGTGCTGCTGAATGGAAAATGGTATCCCTGATCTTAGTTTTGATATTGAACTTTAAAATAAGTGGCCGATCACCTTCCGGTGAAGCACCATCACTTATACTGAATATATTGACATTATCAGGGTCGCTAAGTCGTTTTATGGCATTGAATTCTGTTAACAATACATCTCTGTTATATTCATTTTTCCTGGTTACCAACACTCCCGGATCACTGTAAGCATCCTCGTAATAACGGTCAAAAAGATTTACTCTGAAGCTCTCGTTGCCTGGCTTTATGAAAATGCGTCTTTCTGCCCTGGTTTTCCACCAGCGCTCCGTAATAATTGCCAGTTTGTCATCACCCCATGCGATGGAATGAAACCGGAAATAACAGTCGGCTAATTTAAGCGCATTCTGATTAAATGGTGCGGCTAGAGTATAAACCACATCGCGTATTGTTGCCTGCTGTGCAGGGTTACCGTTATCAAGTGCCTCAACCCAATAGAGAGTCGCACCTTTATCCGCACGCCATCCAAATCCCCTTGGCCCTTTGGGAACTCCATCAAAGCCTGCTGGAATATTTTCTGCCAGTGGTGCATCAAATAGCTTTTTCACCAGCTTCCCTTTTTCATCATAAACGGCAGTTGTGAAAGGAAATAAACCGATCGGCACCGTATAGGAATAGGGGTGATTTATATTGGCAAGCAGAATATACTCTCCATCCGGAGAATATTCCATTGAACGGATGATCTGCGGCTGTAGGAAATTGCTGCTTTCGCCCTCAATATTGACCAGCTTTAACTGTGATGTTAAAAAATGATCGAATACCATTTCATCATAAGGATTTTTCAATAAGTCCTGATAGGTAGGGGAAGGGGTCGATTTTCCTGTATTTTCCTGAATAACCGGTCCGGGAGGTGTCAGCTTCGGTTCAGTTAATGCGGTCCTGTTCAGGTCAACAAATTGAGCAAGAATTGTCTTTCCGTTTGGGGCCCATATAAAACTTTTCCCATAAGTTTTATTGATATGATCTTTCCCTAAGCGTTTTGCTTCGAGCGATTTCAAATCGGCAACCCATAGTTCAATACCGTTTTGGCTCGTATTTGTAAATGCGATCTTGCTCTCATCTGGCGACCAGCTTATGTCGGTAAGCTTAAGTTCAGCGGGTAGTCCGGCGAAAACAGACTCTCCACCTGTACTCACCGATTTTAATTTTATTCCTGTATAGAATGATGAACGACTCGGGCCATTGGTTAAAGGATCAATTCGAAGTCCGGCCAGACGAAATTCAGGCTGGGATAATTCATTAATAGTTGGAAGACCTGACATCTCGAGTAAAAGCATCCATTCTCCGTCAGAGCTGATCCTTATATCCGGACTAACAGGAGCTTCAAGCAGATTGATCATCGATTGCGGTGGCTTTTGATAAGCTGTGTTTTCCTGAGCTAAGAGACCTGTTGTACAGTAAAAACCTGCTATCAGGAATAAAATGGAGCGTTTAATCATTCAGTTTTTTAGAATTTATTGGCCTGGGAGCTGAGAATAAAGGGCGTAGTGTTTTTTTTATTGAAGAATTGAATACGAAATGATGATCCATTACCCAAAACTGATCAATAAAATTATACCCTATGCGCTTTACCCTCAGCTTTAATATTACAACCTATTAATACAGTTCAAACCTATTTTACTGATCTGAAATCCTGATCAACTTTAATGCTAAGCAGAGATTCGTAAATAAGCCGGATCACGTTGTCAACGTCTTCTTTATGGATCATTTCAACTGTGGTATGCATATATCGTAATGGCAGGGATATCAGTGCAGAAACTACTCCGTCATTTGAATATGCAAAAGCATCCGTATCTGTTCCTGTTGATCTGGAAGATGCCTGACGCTGAAACGGGATATTATTAGCTTCAGCAGCCTTGATCAGTAATTTATTCAGATTGGTTTGTACGGCAGGTGCATAGGAAACAACCGGGCCCTTTCCGCATGCAAGGTCGCCCTGTGTGATCTTGCTGATCATAGGTGTCTGGGTATCATGGGTAACATCGGTAACGATCGCAATATTTGGTTTTATCCTATGAGCGATCATTTCGGCACCACGAAGGCCGATCTCTTCCTGTACAGAGTTTACAATATATAAACCGAATGGTAATGTTTTCTTATTCTCTGACAATAAACGGGCAACTTCAGCGATCATAAATCCACCTGCACGGTTATCAAGAGCGCGACCAACATAATAGCGATCATTTAAGACCATAAATTCATCCTCATAAGTAATAACACAACCTACATGGATACCAAGTTTTTCAACTTCTTCGCTGCTGGTACAACCGCAATCAAGAAATATGTTCTTTAAAGTCGGTGCTTCTTCTTTCTCGCCACTGCGTGTATGAATTGCAGGCCAGCCGAATACTGCCTTAACAATTCCTTTGTCGGTATGGATATTCACCCGTTTTGAAGGTGCTATCTGATGGTCGGAGCCGCCATTTCTGATGACATAGATCAATCCATCTTTTGTGATATAATTCACGAACCAGGAGATCTCATCAGCATGCGCTTCGATCACTACCTTGAACTTAGCTTTCGGATTGATTACCGCAACTGCGGTACCATAATTATCAACCATATGCTCATCAATATAAGGTTTGATATAGTCCAGCCATAGTCGTTGTCCTTCCCATTCAAATCCTGTTGGAGATGGATTATTGATGTATTTTTCAAAAAATGCCAGTGATTTTTTAGTAACCACAGGGATATGTTTATGCTCTTTATTTTTTGCCATTTTCTTATATAGTTTTTAATATTTTCTCCATGATCACGAAATCATGTCCATCCTTTTGGAAGGAATGCTCTGTTTCTGTAAATCCAAATTTACTATAAAATCCTGAAGCATTTTTGCGGGCATTGCACCAAACACGTTCATAATTCTCAGCTACTGATATTTTCAGTAAATAATTTAATAATTCAGTACCATAACCTTGTCGCTGATAAGGTTCCAGAGTCGCGAACTTTCTGAATTGTATGGAATTTTCATTTTTAAAAAATGAAAGTACACTGATCAGTTTGTTTTGATCAAATAGTCCCAGATGCATTCCATTTTCATCATTAGCCAGCCTGATTTTGTCTAAAGGCTGTCCCGGATACAAAACATCTCTGCGGATACGCCAGGTTAATTCATGGGATATTTGCTCAATATGCGCCATATGAAATTTATCTACAATGGAATATTCCCATGCTTCTTCCTCGGGTTGTTAACCACCTTGTTTTCAAGCATTTTGAATGCTTTAATAAGTTTTTTTCTTGTTTCGGAGGGTTCGATCACTTCGTCAATGAATCCCCTTTCTGCTGCACGGTAAGGGTTTGCGAAAATATCTGAATATTCCTTTTCCTTCTCGATCCAGCTCGCATTCGGATCATCGGCCGCAGCTATCTCCTTCTTGAAAATGATCTCAGCAGCTCCTTTTGCACCCATTACTGCGATCTCTGCACTTGGCCATGCATAATTCATATCAGCACCGATATGCTTTGAATTCATCACATCATAAGCGCCTCCATAGGCCTTTCTGGTGATCACGGTGATCCTTGGGACCGTAGCCTCACAGAATGCATATAATAGTTTAGCGCCATTGGTAATGATAGCATTCCATTCCTGATCTGTACCGGGCAGGAAGCCGGGAACATCTTCCAGAACCAGCAAGGGTATATTAAAGCTGTCGCAAAAGCGTACAAACCGTGCACCTTTTACAGACGAATTGATATCCAGTACACCTGCTAAAAATGCAGGCTGATTTGCCACAATACCAATACTTCTTCCCGCCAGTCGGGCAAAGCCAACGACGATATTTTCAGCAAAATCTTTATGGACTTCAAGGAAAGAGGCTTCATCGGCCAGCTCCGTGATTACTTCACGGATATCATAAGGCTGGGAATTATTTTCAGGAATGATGTCATTCAGTTTAAGTCTCAGCTCATCACCGGGCTCATATGCATAGGCCGGAGTGTTTTCCTCACAGTTCTGCGGCATGTATCCCAAAAGTTTTTTAATATGATTGATCGCATCAAGCTCATTGCTGCAGGCAAAATGTGTGACACCTGATTTAGTAGAATGTGCCGATGCTCCCCCCAGATCTTCAGAGCTCACAATTTCATGGGTGACTGTTTTAACCACATTGGGTCCGGTAACAAACATGTAGGAAGTATTTTCTACCATGAGAACAAAGTCTGTTATGGCCGGCGAATAAACTGCACCGCCCGCACAGGGACCCATGATTGCCGACAGTTGTGGAACTACTCCCGAAGCCATGGTGTTTTTATAAAAGATGTCGGCATAACCTCCCAGAGAAACCACACCTTCCTGAATTCGGGCTCCTCCGGAATCATTTAATCCGATAACCGGAGCACCGTTTTTCATAGCCAGATCCATGATCTTGCAGATCTTTTCAGCATGAGTTTCAGAAAGAGAACCTCCGAAAACCGAAAAATCCTGTGAGAAGACATAAACAAGCCGGCCATTGATCGTACCATATCCGGTTACTACTCCATCTCCGGGATAACGTTCCTTTTCCATACCGAAGTCAGTAGAACGGTGCATAACCAGCATGCCGATCTCTTCAAACGAACCTTCATCCAATAAAAAATGCAATCGCTCCCTGGCAGTAAGCTTGCCCTTTTTATGCTGGCTTTCAATTCTGGCCTTACCTCCGCCCAAAAGGGCTTCTTCTTGCTTCTTTCTTAAAATTTCTATTTTATCGTTCAAAATATGCAGGTTTATTTAATTGGTCATTAGGGGTGAAATTACTAAAAATTGAATAAAGGAATCGTACAAAACAGCTGTTTTCCTTTGTTTACATTCATGTGATTGAATATTTAGGATACAGTGTTCAATTGCTTTACAATTCATCAATGGGCAATTACAAATTGTTTTAATAATGCTAAATTTGGCTGAAAAAAATTAAATGAGTTCCAGGATAATTTTCTTTATAGGGTTTTCGCTTTTTTCTCTGAGTGTTTTCGGACAAGGAGAAAGGGATGAGAAGGCAATGATCGCTGACTTCAAAGGGGTGCAATTTATGTCACCGGATACCTCATTCTATATAAATTTTCGGTTTAGAATGCAAAACAGACTGGGGGCAAATACCATTTCCGGCACTGATCTCAGTTTTAATGAATATGATGCCCGTGTCCGCAGATTAAGAATGCGTGTCGACGGATTTATCATGAACCCTAAGTTAACATACAGCATTCAGCTGGCTTTTACCCGGGGTGATCAGGATGTAGATAATACAGGTATTGCAAACATTGTACGCGATGCGATCATATTTTATCATTTTACTCCTAAATTCTATGTTGGATTCGGGCAAAATAAACTGCCGGGCAACAGGCAGCGTGTAAACTCATCAGGTCAACTGCAGTTTGCTGATCGTTCCATAGTAAATGGAGCAATGACAATCGATCGTGATTTCGGTCTCAAGGCCTATTATCATAATAAGATCGGAGAAATGGATTATCACTTGAAGGGAGCAATCACTACAGGAGAAGGTAGAAGTGTTAACTCAACAGATGATGGGCTGGCATATACTGGCAGGGTTGAATTATTGCCATTGGGTGAGTTTACGGGGGGGGGTGATTATTCAGAAGGTGATCTTGAGCGCGAGCCTAAACCGAAAATTTCTATTGCTGCAGGATACAGCATGAACAAAAAAACCAACAGAACAGGAGGGCAACTAGGGAAAGAGCTTTACAGACCTGTTGATATGGCAACCTGGATGATCGATGCAATTGGAAAATACAGAGGCTGGGCTTATTCTGTTGAATACATTAAAAGGCATGTGGATGATCCATTAACTTATAATTTATCAGGTAGTTTAAGGTATGCCTTTACAGGCGATGGAATCAATCATCAGTTTTCGTATATATTCCCAAAAAATCTTGAACTTGCTTTTCGTTATTCCCGTTTAACTCCATCAGTTAAGATCCTGGCAAATGAATCCCGGAAAAATATTCTGGAGATGGGTACAACAAAATATTTTAATAAACACAGAGTAAAAATGCAGTTAAATCTCAATTATATGGCTGTTGATGGTAATTATGCATTTTCTCATTCAGGAAACCGCTGGGGTGTATTGACACAATTTGAGCTTGGAATTTAAAAGTTCAATTCCGGGCAATGTTAAATCATTGTAATTCTTTTGTTGGTTTTCTAAATCATTGACCTGTGAAGCACATTATTTCATAACTTCGCCTTTCTTTTAACTAATAGCTTAATTGATATAACCATACAGATGAAAAAAGAATTAGCCAGGCTAATATTCAGTATTGTATTTTTATTCATCTTCTTTATCAAGATGGTTATTTCCATTGCACCTTTGCTTGCCGACCATCTTGACAGTAAGATCGTGAATGCGGTGATCATGCAATTGGAGATCGAAACACATTCATCTAAAGGTGCTGATCAGGCAAAGGACTCTCTGAATAAGGGTGAGTGGCTAAGTGGCTTGTATAAATTTAACTTCGAGCAGCCACATAAACTTATAGCTAATAAAGAATATATTGCAATGCAGGATTATCATATCGAAGCATTCTATCCTACAATCCCAACTCCACCCCCGAACTGCTAGGCGTTCGAAATTACTCCTCTTCTTCCTTCTAATAATTGAAATTTGAGTCTGATCATTTATCTGATCATTAACTCATTATTTATTTTCTGTTTGATCTGGTTGAAATACTGGTATTGAAAAAAGCTAAATAGACTAAAATTTTGCTTTAGGGAGGTTTAAAATTTAACATTTCATAATACTTAATTATCGGTCTATTCGGTCTATTTAGAGTATTTATACACATTTATTAATCTTACATTATGAATAATGATAAAGGTAAAAATGCCATTTTTGATATTGGTAAATACTTTTCAAGTGCCAATTTAAAAAAAGATCTTCCTGCCAGTATCGTCGTATTTCTCGTTGCATTACCTTTATGTCTGGGTATTGCTCTTGCTTCAGGTGCGCCACTTTTTGCAGGTGTTTTAACTGGAATAATCGGTGGAATTGTTGTTTCTGCTATCAGTGGTTCACAATTAAGTGTGAGCGGACCGGCAGCTGGTTTAACGGTTATTGTTTTTGGGGCGATCGCTTCACTTGGGTCATACGAAACATTTTTGCTTGCAGTAGTTCTTGCAGGTATCCTTCAGATCGTTTTTGGAATATTAAAAGCTGGAATTATTGCCAATTATTTTCCTTCCTCAGTAATTGAAGGGATGCTTGCCGCAATTGGTATAATATTGATATTAAAGCAGTTACCTCATGCAGTTGGATTTGATTCGGATTTTGAAGGAGATCAAAGCTTTTTTCAGGCTGATCATGAAAATACCTTTTCTGCAATCGTTGCCGCTTCGAATATGATCAGTTACGGAGCATTGATCATCAGTTCTCTATCATTACTGATCATGATATTCTGGCCAAGAATAAAAAAGATGAGCGCAATTCCGGCACCCGTGCTGGTTGTTGCAGCAGGAATAATCCTGACCATTTTATTTCAGAATACCGGACTGGCTTTAAGTCCGGAGCAATTAGTGACCATACCCGTAGTTAACACCTTTAGTGAATTTACCGGACTATTTTCATTCCCTGACTTCTCACAAATAAGTAATCAGAATGTTTGGACGGTTGCATTTACTATTGCTATTGTAGCAAGTATTGAAACTTTGCTGAGTATTGAAGCTGTCGACAAGATTGACCCGGTAAAACGTGTTTCACCAACAAACAGGGAACTTGTGGCTCAGGGTATTGGAAATATGACCAGTGGAATGCTGGGAGGCCTGCCAATGACATCTGTAATTGTAAGGTCATCGGTGAATGTGAATTCTGGTGGGCGGACTAAAATGAGTGCAATCTATCATGGTTTCTGGTTGCTTCTATCCTTGTTATTTATTCCTATGTTATTAAACAAGATACCTTTAGCTTGTTTAGCTGCAATCCTATTAATTACAGGTTATAAACTTGCCAAAATAGCCCTGTTTAAGAAGATGTGGAAAAATGGTAAAGATCAGTTCATTCCATTTGTTGTTACTGTAATTGCTATCGTTCTTACCGATCTGCTTAAAGGTGTGGCTATAGGGATGCTTATCGGTGTGTTTTATATTTTACGTACCAATTTACGCAACCCGTATTTCTATAAGTTTGAACAAAATGGTGGCAAAAAGGTTATACGAATCAAACTTGCTCAGGAAGTTTCATTTCTAAATAAAGCGGCAATACAGTATACGCTAACAAATTTACCTAAGGAATCTGATGTGATCATTGATGGTACCGACTCTATGTTCATTGACAAGGATGTTCTGGAGATCATCCATAATTTCAAGCATAATGCCTATACCAAAGGAACAATTGTCGAGATTGTTAATATCCGCGATAATTATGAAGTACCCAGATTAAAAGAATTAATTTATAAACCGGCAAAAAATAATTAACTATGTTTTTTAGAAAGAATAATAAAGAAAAAGCAGCTGAAATGTCAACTGAGAGAAGCGAAAAACAAAAACGTGGTTATGAAGAATTACTTCAGGGTAATCGTGATTGGGTGAAGAATGAAACTGAAAAGGATCCTGAATATTTCAGTAAACTGGCTGCCGGACAGGAGCCTGATGTGCTTTGGATAGGTTGTTCAGATAGCCGGGTTCCGGCGAATGAAGTAACTAATACCAGGCCCGGACAGGTTTTTGTACACCGTAATATTGCTAACGTTTGTGTTCACTCGGATATGAATATGCTGAGTGTTCTGGATTATGCAGTGAATGTGTTAAAAGTTAAGCATGTTATCGTATCCGGACATTATGGTTGTGGTGGTATAGCTGCTGCTCTGAGTAACCAGCAATTCGGATTAATAGATAACTGGCTTCGCCATATTAAGGATGTTTATCGCTTGCATAGCAATGAACTTGATAGAATCACGGATGAAAAGCTAAAAGTTAACCGCCTTGTTGAGTTAAATGTGATCGAACAGGTTTATAATTTATGTAAAACTACCATCGTGCAGAATGCATGGCGTGAAAGAGAAGACCTTGAGATCCACGGCTGGGTGATCGATTTGAATTCAGGGCTTGTGAAAGATCTGCAGGTTACTGCAAAATCGAGTGAAAACCTCGGTGAAATATTTAAACTGGATGAATCCAGAGTGAGATAATTATTGAACTATTATCAAATTTAAGTTTTCCTAAGTCATCCTGAACCTGAGTCATCCTGAACTTGATTCAGGATCAGGATGATTCAAGCAAGGAGGACTTAACTTTTTTTATTCCCTCTGGTCTGTGGTCTCACTGACCATTCTTTATGCCGATGTGATTTGTATTACCCTCTGGTTGGTGTTTTCACCGATCAGTCTTTATACCTATGTGATTTGTATTTAGTTTAACGATTTTCCTCGCCTGCTGAAGGGCAAGTTTCGGCATGACATTCGTATTAGATTGATTTCAATCTTTTTTATGTACATCGGCTTGTGGTGCGGTGATTTCTATGACATAAACAAGTGGTTTTTATAATTTTGTTGATAAGGAGCCCCATTTCTTACAACAGCAAATATCCTATGAACTAACTTGTTTCTGATAGCATTTAAGATTAGCATTTTATTTTTTCCGGAAGCGACTTTAC